>DENB01000038.1 GCA_002359495.1 Enterobacteriaceae bacterium UBA2655 | reverse complement strand
CTTTTTCACGTCTGCCGATCGGCAAAATTAACCTTTAAGCGGTATGCCGAACCGGCAATTTCGCACGACTTTTTAAAGCGATGCGTTTTCTGCCGTCAGCAACAGGCACTTTTCCAGCAGCTCCAGCGCACGATCGCGCTGCCGGTAATATTGCGTTTCCAACATTACCCAGCAGAGATTGTCGCTTTGCTCGCGTCGATGCCCACGTAAAAGCTGTAACCCCGGGAAAGCGCCGCCGTGGTAACTCAAATCCGGATGATAATCGTCGCTGGCCCGATAACGCGCCCGATGCAGCAGCCCAACTATCCGCTCAAGCTGCTCCGTCGCGATCCTTTCTCGTCGTAAAGCCTTTTCCAGCTCGGTCAGCTTCAGTATAAGCTGTTGCAAATCGAATGCCGGATCCAGCTCGCCTTGCAGTTGTATAAGCGCATCGCGCAGCGAAGCAAGATAGTGAACCGTATCAAGCGGCAAATCTTCTTCAAACAGCAACCTGTTCAGCCAGCGGCCATGGATATTCGCCGCTCGCCAAAGATTCGCCTCATCCACTTTATCCAGCGTATCCTCCTCGGTGTGCCACCACCAGCCGCCGCCGCTGCCAGGTGAAAGCGAGGTGCGCACTTCAGGCTCTTCACGCAAGGCGAAATGCAGCGGAATATCCGTACCCCAAAATGACTGATCGCCGCCTTTGCCCAGCGGTGTAATACGGCTGGCTGGCCTGCCGGTTTCGCTAAGCAGTGCCTGATTCAGAAAGGCGACCGATTCCGCACCGCTGGCGTTAATCACTAATTCTGAACCGTCGCGACAGCCCGGCGAATCGACATTGATATGCGCCGCGCAATGTTTCATCAGCTCGGCGCGATAACGATCGGCATACCAGGTCGAGCCGCCGTAGCGAGCATTGGAATGGCCCGGCCACCAGGCGATGCGCAGACCGCGTTTTAGCGGCTGCTTCTGCTGCGCGAAAAAGATAGCCATAGCGAGACAAAGCGCATTGCCGGTAGCGTTATCGGTCACGCCTTCATGCCAGGAGTCATAGTGAGAAGAAAGCAGGATAAACTCTTCTGATTCGCCGGCGATCTCAACCACAGGCAGCGAGCACGCCGCCACATGTTCACGCACTTCGGTAGTCAGGCGTGCCGTCTGCGTCGCCTGATGCATTCGCTGCAGCAGCATTTTTCCCTGTTGTTGATTGATCGCCGCCACCGGTAGGGTGGGATAGCGCAGCCGATCGTCCGGCACCGGCGTTCCCCAGATGGGGCCAACGGTCTCTTCGTGCAGCGCCTGTTCTGCTGATCCCCAGATATGGATAAGCCCTAACGCACCCGCGCGCATTAAACGCTGAACATACTCTTCATAGCCCTGATCGGCGACGACGATTTTACCGTGTACTTCTGCCGCCCAGGCGGGAAATGCATTCTCGGCGATAAAGGCCAGCGAGCGGGCGTCATAGACCAGCTTCGCTTCCACGCCTTGCGGGCAGTTAGCAGAGAAAGAGCGGGTTTTGGCCGCGATGCGCCATTCAGTTTCATCCGCCAGCGTCACGGATGCGGCGAGCGGATCGCTAAGATAAAGTGCGCAGCGCTCGCGTTTAACCGGGATCTGCCGGGCCGGCAGGGTTTCGCACAGAATGTCGACGCTGCGTTCGGCATCCGGCGAACCTGATAAACGATGCAGATGCTGGAACTGTTCCAGCATCTGCCGCATTACCCTTTTTAACTCACTGGGCAGCATTGGCCGGCTCCGTGCGCGTCACCTTCATTTCCAGCCCGCCGAAATAGCGCTGCTTTACTTTCTCCCAGGTGCCGTCCGCCATGATTTTCGCCAGTCCCGCGTTTAACAGCTTCTGCGTTTTCTCATCGCCTTTACGTACGCCATAGGCCGAGCCGATGCTGAACAGCAGATCGTCGCGTACTTCCGGGCCGGTCAGGGCAAAGTCTTTGCCTTCCGGCTTGGTGAGAAAACCGTAGGTAACCGCCACGCCCGGACTGAGGGCGCCATCCAGCCGACCCGCCGCCAGATCCTGATAGATCACATCCTGATCGGGATACATCACGACATCGACCCCTTTCGGCGCCCAGTATTTATTCGCGTACATCTCCTGAATAGAGCCTTGCTGCACCGCGATATGCTTGCCCTGCAGCGAAGCCGGATCGGGCGTCAGATTGCTGCCTTTGCGCGCCACCAGCTTGGTCGGGATGTGATAAATAAAGTCGCTGAAATCGATCGCCTTGCGCCGTTTAGCGGTCGCGCCTAGCGGCGAGATAAAATCGACTTTTTTCGCCATCAATGACGGAATTTCAGCGTCGAAGCTGCTGACCACATATTCGCACTTCACCTGTACCGCCTGACAAACGGCATTGGTGATATCAATTTCAAAGCCGGTAGGCACGCCGTTCTGATCGCGGTATTGAAAAGGCGGGTAGGTTAAGTCCGCCCCCACGCGCAGCGTTTCTCCCGCAGCGAAAGCCTGAACGCTGGTCGCCATGGTCAGCAAAGCTAACAGGGTTAACGATATTTTCATCACTTTTCTCCAGCGGAAGGGCGGCAGGCTTTCCAGGCGTCGAATTCGTCGCGAACAGCCTGTAAATGAGCGGAAATTTGCAGATCCAGCGCCGTCATCGCCAGCGCTTTCGCCGCGTTCAGCATGGTTTGTGTGCCGGCGAAAGAACCGGCGGCGGCGGCGAATTCTGGGGTATGCGGGATTACGTCGCCGATACGCAGATAGGGATGGATCGCGGCGGTGATCTGGCTGACGTTGCCGATATCAGATGAGCCGACGCCGCCGCGCTCCGGCGGCGCCTCCACCGTCAGGCCGAGCTGTTCCAGGTTGTTCTGATAGAGAGCCGCGAGCGCCAGATTGTTGTTGCGTTCAGCGTAAGTCAGCCCCTCTTCAATAGCGAGACGGGCACCGCTCATCCCGGCGGCGGCTTCGGCGGCGGCGAACACTTTTTGCCGTACGCTCTGCAATCCGCCTGATGTGGCGGCGCGCAGCAGGAATTTCGCTTCGGCATAGGCGGGCACGATATTGGTGGCGCTGCCGCCGTGCGTGATAATCCCATGCACGCGCACGTCGTCGGTAAAAAACTGGCGCAGCGCATTCACGCCGACAAAGGTCTGGATCACGGCGTCCAGCGCGCTGATGCCCAGATGAGGCGCCGAGGCGGCATGGGCGGCTTTGCCATAAAATTTAAACACCGCATCCACGCAGGCTAACGCGCCGCGCGCCACCATGTTTTTTTCGCGCGGGTGGAACATCATCACCGCGTCCACCCCGGCGAACACGCCGCTATCAGCCATGATAATTTTGCCGCCGCCTTCCTCTTCAGCCGGCGTGCCTATCACTTCAATCACGCCGCTGAAGGCGTCGGGATTCTGCGCCAGCGCCAGCGCCGCTGTCACGGAGGCGGTGCCGATCAGGTTATGCCCGCAGGCGTGGCCTAATTCCGGCAGGGCGTCATACTCCGCCAGAAAAGCGATGCGCGGGCCAGGTTTGCCGCTATCCAGCGTGGCGCGAAACGCCGTCTCCAGCCCGGCCAGCGGCTGGGTGACGCTGAATCCCGCCTCGCGCAGCGGCGCAATCAGCGCGGCGGCGGAGCGATGTTCCTCAAAGCTCAGCTCTGGCCGGGCATGAATCGCCAGCGCCAGTCGCGTCATCTCGTCAGCGAGTCGATCGATGGAATAAATAATTTTATCTTTTTGCTCGTTCATGGTGCGTCCGTACGGCTCCTTTCACCAGCTTTGTGCATCTAATTTATTGAAAGTAAATGGATAAAATAGGTATAAACCGCTTTCATCGAAAAGCCCAATTCAGCCTTTTTATGACTTGCGCCGCGCAGGCAAAAATTATTTTATGGATGAGGCGAAAAAGGGCGGAGAGCTGATGAACGAAAAAGACTGGTTGATTATCTATACCGTCTGGCAATACCAGAACATTACGCGCGCGGCGGAACAGCTGTTTACCTCGCAGCCGGCGCTCAGTTACCGACTGAAGCAGATCGAGCGCAAGCTCGGCATTCTGCTGTTTGAGGAGAGCGGCCGCAGCCTGACGTTCAGCGCGCAGGGGCGTTACCTGGCGCAGCATGCAAAGAAAATGCTGTATGAATCGCAGCAGCTGCGGGAGACTTTGCACAGCCTGAATCAGTCGGGTCAGGGCGAGCTGCGGCTGGGCGTTACCAGCAACTACGCGGCCTATCGTTTACCGGACATACTGGCGCGCTTCAGCGAGCAGCACAGCGGCATTCGCGTCAACCTGGTCAGCGGACTGAGCGAAGAGATGCATCAGAAGCTGCAGCGCGATGAAATTCACGCCGCGCTGGTCAAGGACGACTATCACTGGCGCGACGGCAAACGGCTGGTGGAGATCGACGACTACTGGCTGGTCAGCCTGCATCCGCTCGATCTGCTTCTGCTGCCTCAGCTGCCGCAAATACGCATCAACCACGGCGGGCATATTACCCAGCTGATCGAGCGCTGGTGGAACGCCAATTATCAGCTGGCGCCGCGCGTGGCGATGCAGGTCGACAAGCTGGAGGTCTGTCTGGCGATGGTGGAGCGGGGATTGGGGTACGCCATCGTCTCCAGCTATCAGCCGCTGTCGGATCGACTCTGGAGCATGCCGCTGCAGGTCGCGGGCGAGGCATTGAAAAGCCGGACCTGGCTGCTCTGGCGTCACGGCAGCCGCGACGCCTCGGTGATCCTTCCTTTTATCGAGATGTTTGCCGATTTAAGCTGAAACATTTTCATATTCTGCATGAAGGCTCGACATCGCCGAAGCGCCAGGCTAAGGTTGGGCATCTGGATGTCTAAACGTATATACGGTTACAAAGAGGTAAGCAGGCTATGCCAATCAGGGTTCCCGACGAATTACCGGCAGTGAATTTTTTGCGTAACGAGAATGTGTTTGTTATGACGTCGTCGCGCGCCAGTGTTCAGGAAATCCGTCCGTTGAAGGTGCTGGTGCTTAATCTGATGCCAAAGAAGATTGAGACGGAAAACCAGTTCCTGCGCCTGCTTTCCAACTCGCCGCTGCAGATCGATATTCAGCTACTGCGTATCGACAGCCGTGAGTCGCGTAATACGCCGATGGAGCACCTCAATAACTTCTACTGTAACTTTGAGGATATCCAGCACGATAATTTTGACGGCCTGATCGTAACCGGCGCGCCGCTGGGGCTGGTGGATTTCAACGACGTCGCTTATTGGCCGCAGATCCAGCGCGTGCTGTACTGGGCGAAAGAGCATGTCACCTCCACGCTGTTTGTTTGCTGGGCGGTGCAGGCGGCGCTGAACATTCTTTACGGCATTCCTAAACAGACGCGGGCGAACAAACTCTCCGGCGTTTATGAGCATCAGATACTGCATCCTCACGCCCTGCTGACGCGCGGTTTCGATGACAATTTTCTGGCGCCGCACTCGCGCTATGCCGATTTCCCGTCGCAGCTGATCCGCGATTTCACCGATCTCGAACTGTTCGCCGAGTCGGAGCAGACCGGCGCCTACCTGATGGGAAGCAAAGACAAGCGTCTGGTCTTCGTCACCGGGCACCCGGAATATGACGCGCTTACGCTCTCCGGCGAATATCACCGCGATTACGAGGCGGGTTTGCAGCCGGAAGTGCCCTGGAACTATTTCCCGCAGGACAACCCGGAACTGCCGCCGCGCGCCGCCTGGCGCAGCCATGGCAACCTGCTGTTCTCCAACTGGCTGAACTATTACGTTTATCAGATCACGCCGTTCGACCTGCGTCATATGAATCCTACCCTCGACTGATCAAGCCTCAGGTAAGGCTGCTTTTACCCGCCTGGAAGTTGTGCCAGTATGTCTGACCGGCACTTCAGCCAGGCGATTGACGTGGATGAGACAAGAGTGAGCAACAGAACGACAGCGCTGCATCAGCAGCTTGCGCAACGCATCATGGTGCTGGACGGCGGCATGGGCACCATGATCCAGAGTTACCGACTGGACGAGCACGATTTTCGCGGCGAACGTTTCGCCGACTGGCCCTGCGACCTTAAAGGCAATAACGACCTGCTGGTGCTGAGCAAGCCGCAGGTCATCAGCGAAATCCATCACGCTTACCTCGCCGCCGGCGCCGATATTCTGGAAACCAACACCTTCAACGCCACCACCATCGCCATGGCCGATTATCAGATGGAAGCGCTGTCGGCAGAAATTAACTACGCGGCGGCAAAGCTGGCGCGCGCCTGCGCCGACGAGTGGAGCGCGAAAACGCCGGAGCGCCCACGCTATGTCGCCGGGGTATTAGGTCCGACGAACCGTACCTGCTCCATCTCGCCGGACGTCAACGATCCCGCCTTCCGCAACATCACCTTTGATCAGCTGGTTGCGGCCTACCGCGAATCGACGCGCGCGCTGATTGAAGGCGGCGCCGACCTCATCATGATTGAAACGGTGTTCGACACCCTGAACGCCAAAGCGGCCACCTATGCCGTGCAGAGCGAAATGGAGGCGCTGGGCGTCGATCTGCCGCTGATGATCTCCGGCACCATCACCGACGCCTCCGGCCGTACGCTCTCCGGCCAGACCACCGAAGCCTTTTACAACTCGCTGCGCCATGCGCAGCCGCTGTCGTTCGGGCTTAACTGCGCGCTGGGGCCGGATGAGCTGCGCCAGTACGTGGCGGAGCTGTCGCGCATCGCCGAATGCTACGTGACCGCGCACCCGAACGCCGGGCTGCCAAACGCCTTCGGCGAGTATGACCTCGACGCCGACGTCATGGCGCAGCAGATCGGCGAATGGGCGCGATCGGGATTTCTGAATATCGTCGGCGGCTGCTGCGGCACCACGCCTGCGCATATCGCCGCGATCGCGGCCGTCGTCGCCGACGTGAAGCCGCGCGCGCTGCCTGAACTGCCGGTCGCCTGTCGTCTTTCCGGCCTTGAACCGCTAAACATCGGCGCGGAATCGCTGTTCGTCAACGTGGGCGAACGCACCAACGTCACCGGCTCGGCCAGGTTCAAACGCCTGATTAAAGAAGAAAAGTATAACGAGGCGCTGGACGTGGCGCGTCAGCAGGTGGAGAACGGCGCGCAGATCATCGACATCAACATGGATGAAGGCATGCTCGACGCCGAAGCAGCGATGGTGCGCTTTCTCAACCTGATCGCCGGCGAGCCGGATATCGCCCGCGTGCCGATCATGATCGACTCCTCGAAATGGGAAGTGATCGAAAAGGGCCTGCAATGTATCCAGGGCAAAGGGATCGTTAACTCCATCTCGATGAAAGAGGGGGTGGACGCCTTTATCGAGCACGCGCGTAAAGTGCGCCGCTACGGCGCCGCGATGGTGGTGATGGCCTTCGACGAAGCCGGCCAGGCGGATACGCGCGCGCGCAAAATCGAGATCTGCCGCCGCGCCTATAAGATTCTTACCGAGCAGGTCGGCTTTCCGCCGGAAGATATTATCTTTGATCCGAATATTTTCGCCGTCGCTACCGGTATTGAAGAGCACAACAACTACGCGATGGATTTCATCGGCGCCTGCGAAGATATTAAACGCGAACTGCCGCACGCGATGATCTCCGGCGGCGTCTCCAACGTCTCCTTCTCCTTTCGCGGCAACGATCCGGTGCGCGAAGCGATTCACGCCGTGTTTCTTTATTACGCGATCCGCAACGGCATGGACATGGGGATCGTCAACGCCGGTCAGCTGGCGATCTATGACGATCTGCCCGCCGAACTGCGCGATGCGGTAGAAGACGTCATTCTGAACCGCCGCGACGACAGCACCGAGCGTCTGCTGGCGCTGGCGGAAAAATACCGCGGCAGCAAAGGCGAGGGCGCCGAAGATAAGCAGCAGGCGGAGTGGCGCAGCTGGGATGTGGTGAAGCGTCTGGAATACTCGCTGGTGAAAGGGATCACCGAATTTATCGAACAGGATACGGAAGAGGCGCGCCAGCAGGCTGCCCGACCGATCGAGGTGATCGAAGGGCCGCTGATGGCGGGGATGAACGTGGTCGGCGATCTCTTCGGCGAAGGCAAAATGTTCCTGCCGCAGGTGGTGAAATCGGCGCGCGTGATGAAGCAGGCGGTGGCTTACTTGGAACCGTTTATCGAGGCGAGCAAGGAGGCGGGCCGCAGCAACGGTAAAATCGTGCTGGCGACGGTGAAGGGCGACGTCCACGACATCGGCAAAAACATCGTCGGCGTGGTGTTGCAGTGCAACAACTATGAAATCATCGATCTCGGCGTGATGGTGCCGGGCGAGAAGATTCTGAAGACCGCGCGTGAAGAGAATGCCGATATTATCGGTCTCTCCGGGCTGATCACCCCGTCGCTGGACGAAATGGTCAACGTGGCGAAAGAGATGGAGCGTCAGGGCTTTACCCTGCCGCTGCTGATTGGCGGCGCGACCACCTCGAAAGCGCATACGGCGGTGAAAATCGAACAGAACTACAGCGGGCCGACGGTTTACGTGCAGAACGCCTCGCGCACCGTCGGCGTGGTCTCTTCGCTGCTGTCGGCCACGTTAAAAGACGATTTTGTGGCGCGCACGCGCAAAGAGTACGACACGGTGCGCATTCAGCATGCGCGGAAAAAGCCGCGCACGCCGCCGGTTACGCTGCAGGCGGCGCGGGAGAACGCGCTGTCGTTCGACTGGGAAAGCTATACGCCGCCGGTTGCGCACCGGCTGGGCGTCAGCGCCGTAGAGGCCAGCATCGAGACGCTGCGCAACTACATCGACTGGATGCCGTTCTTCATGACCTGGTCGCTGGCGGGCAAATACCCGCGCATCCTGCAGGATGAGGTGGTGGGCGAAGAGGCGCAGCGCCTGTTTGCCGACGCGAATGCGATGCTGGACATGCTCAGCGCGCAGGGCACGCTGAAGCCGCGCGGCGTCACAGGGATTTTTCCCGCCAACCGGGTTGGGGACGATATCGAAATCTATAGCGACGAACGGCGCGATCGGGTTATCGCCGTCAGCCGCCATTTACGTCAGCAGACGGAAAAAACCGACTTCGCCAACTACTGCCTGGCGGATTTCGTCGCGCCGAAGTCGAGCGGCAAAGCGGATTATCTCGGCGCCTTCGCCGTCACCGGCGGGCTGGAGGAGGATGCGCTGGCGGAGGCGTACAATAAGCAGCACGACGACTACAACAAAATCATGGTGAAGGCGGTGGCGGATCGCCTGGCGGAAGCCTTTGCGGAATATCTGCATGAGCGGGTGCGTAAGGTGATCTGGGGCTACGCGGCGCATGAAAACCTGAGCAACGAAGAGTTGATCCGGGAGAATTATCAGGGAATACGCCCGGCGCCCGGCTATCCGGCCTGCCCGGAACACACCGAGAAGGCGACCATCTGGACGCTGCTGGATGTCGAAGCGGCAATCGGCATGAAGCTGACGGAATCTTTCGCCATGTGGCCCGGCGCTTCGGTGTCCGGCTGGTATTTCAGTCATCCTGACAGCAAATATTTCGCCGTGGCGCAGATTCAGCGCGATCAGGTAGAAGATTACGCGGCGCGTAAAGGCATGACGACAGGCGAGGTTGAACGCTGGCTGGCGCCTAACCTTGGTTATGACGCGGATTAACCAATAAAAAAAGGCGGCCGGGCCGCCTTTTTTATGAAACCCGCAGTTAGCGCCAGTTTTTATAGCGATTAATTAAGCCATTGGTCGAGCTGTCATGGCTGCTGATTTCGCTGCTGTTTTCCAGCTCCGGCAAAATACGGTTCGCCAGCTGTTTGCCCAACTCCACGCCCCACTGATCGAAGGTGAAGATGTTAAGGATCGCGCCCTGGGTAAAGATTTTGTGCTCGTAGAGCGCAATCAGCGCGCCCAGGCTGTAAGGCGTGATCTCGCGCAGCAGGATAGAGTTGGTCGGACGGTTGCCCTCAAATACCTTGAACGGCACGATGTGCGCCACGGCATCTGCGCTTTTGCCCGCATCGGCGTACTCTTTCTCGACCGTCTCGCGTGATTTGCCGAACGCCAGCGCTTCGGTCTGCGCAAAGAAGTTGGACAGCAGTTTCTGATGGTGATCCGCCAGGGCGTTATGCGTGATCGCCGGCGCGATAAAATCGCACGGGATCAGCTTGGTGCCCTGATGGATCAGCTGGTAAAACGCATGCTGGCCGTTGGTGCCCGGTTCGCCCCAGATAATCGGGCCGGTCTGGTAATCAACCGCATTGCCGTCGCGATCGACATATTTGCCGTTCGACTCCATGTTGCCCTGCTGGAAGTAGGCGGCAAAGCGATGCATATACTGATCGTAAGGCAGAATTGCTTCGGTTTCGGCGCCGAAGAAGTTGTTGTACCAGATGCCGATCAGCGCCAGCAGCACCGGCAGATTCTGCTCCGGCGCGGTGGTGGCGAAGTGATTATCCATCGCATGCGCGCCGCTCAGCAGCTGGGTAAAGTTATCGAAGCCGATGGAAAGAATAATCGAGAGGCCGATAGCGGACCAGAGCGAATAGCGACCGCCCACCCAGTCCCAGAATTCAAACATGTTGTCGGTATCGATGCCGAATTCGCCCACCGCTTTGGCGTTGGTGGAGAGGGCGGCAAAGTGTTTCGCCACATGCTGAGGATCGCCGGCGGCCTTCAGGAACCAATCGCGCGCGCTGTGGGCGTTGGTCATGGTTTCCTGAGTAGTGAAGGTCTTAGAGGCGACGAGGAACAGCGTGGTTTCCGGGTCCACTTTTTTCAGGGTTTCGGCGATATGGGTGCCGTCGACGTTGGAAACAAAGTGCATCGTCAGATGGTTTTTATAGGGGCGCAGCGCTTCGGTCACCATAAAAGGACCCAGATCGGAGCCGCCGATGCCGATGTTGACCACATCGGTAATCGTTTTGCCGGTATAGCCTTTCCAGTCACCGCTGATAATGCGCTCGGAAAAGTCCTTCATCTTCTCCAGCACCGCATTGACTTCCGGCATCACGTCTTTGCCGTCCACCAGAATCGGCGTATTGCTGCGATTGCGCAGCGCGACATGCAGTACGGCGCGTTCTTCGGTGCGGTTAATCTTCTCGCCTGAGAACATGGATTTGATCGCGCCGGCCAGATCGGTCTCTTTCGCCAGCGCCTGCAGCTTGTCGAGGGTTTCCTGGGTAATACGGTTTTTTGAGAGATCCACCAGCATCTGATCATCAAAGGTGGCGGAGAATTTCGCAAAACGATCGGCATCCTGCGCAAACAGGTCGGCGATCTGCACCGTCTTCATCTGTTCAAAATGCTGCTGCAGCGCTTTCCAGGCTGCGGTTTGTGTCGGATTGATATTTTTCATGGCAACACTCTTGTTGATTTAAAAACCCTAACTCCTTCCGGGCGCCATCTTGCCTGCTCGCGGCCTGACGCATTCCGTTTCATGCGACGAGTTACGACTATGATTAGGCTAGCCTGCCGCGTCGTCGAGAGCCGCTCGGGGAAATTTTCCCCCGCGTAATGCCCGGAGACCGTTATCATTCAGGCTGCGGCCTTCAGGCCGCTTCGCGTTTCAGTATGACCATTCTTGCTATCGAAAGGAAAAATTTTTATGGAGCTAACGCCCCCGCTGCTGTTGGTCATCATCGGATTAAGTTCCCTTGCGGCCCAGTGGGTCGCCTGGTTGTTGCGGATGCCCGCCATTTTGCCGTTGCTGATTTTCGGCATAATACTGGGTCCGCTAACGCACGTTTTGCAGCCCGATGCGCTGTTCGGCGATCTGCTGTTTCCGCTGGTTTCGCTCTCCGTCGCTATTATTCTGTTCGAAGGTGCCCTGACGCTTCGCTTTGATGAGATCCGCGGACTGGGCGGCGTGGTACGTAATCTGGTGACCATCGGCATGCTGACGACGTTTCTGGTCGTCAGCCTGGCCTGTTGGACGCTGCTCCGCTTCCCGCCGGAGCTGGCGGCGTTGGTCGGGGCGGTCACCGTCGTCACCGGGCCGACGGTGATCGCGCCGCTGATGCGCGTGGTGCGTCCGAAAGCCGCCATTAACCAGGTGCTGCGCTGGGAAGGCATCATCATCGATCCGGTCGGCGCTATTTTTACCCTGCTGGTGTTTGAATTCATTGTGCTGCGTCAGCAGGCGGAGTCGTTAACCCATCTGTTCTGGACTTTCGGGCTGACGCTGGCGGTGGGTCTGGCGCTCGGCGCGCTGTTCGGCTGGCTGCTCGGCGTCGCGTTGCGGCGCGTCTGGCTGCCGGGCTATCTGCAAAACTTCGCCGTGCTGGCGATCACGCTCGCCGCCTTCGGCGCCTCCAACTTCCTGGCCGATGAGTCGGGGCTGCTGACCGTCACCGTGATGGGCATCTGGCTGGCGAATATGCGAGACGTAGAGCTGACGGAAATCATCGCGTTTAAAGAGGAACTCTCCGCGCTGCTGATTTCCGGGCTGTTTATCATTCTCGCCGCCCGGCTGGACGTCAACGCGCTGATCGGCATGGGCTGGCCGCTGGTGGGCGTGCTGCTGGCGGTGCAGTTTATCGCCCGTCCGCTCTGTATCGCCGTCTCGACCGCCGGATCGTCGCTGCACTGGCGCGATCGATTACTACTGAGTTGGATCGCGCCGCGCGGCATCGTGGCGGCGGCGGTCAGTTCGCTGTTCGCGCTAACGCTGACGCGCAACGGCTATCAGGGCGCCGAGCGGCTGGTCACAGTGGTGTTCGCGGTCATCATTGGCACTGTGGTGTTGCAAAGCCTCACCAGCCGGCCGCTGGCGCGCTGGCTGCGGGTGCAGCAGCGCAAACCGCGCGGCGTGCTGATCGTCGGCGCCAATACCTTCGCCCGCACGCTAGCGGCGACGCTGCAGAAGATCGACATCCCGGTGCAGCTTACCGACAACAGCTGGGAATACTATCGTCAGGCGCGTATGGAAGGGATCCCGGCCTATTACGGCTACGCCTGGTCGGAACATGCGGAAAACTTCCTCGATCTCAACGAAACGGCGCAGGTGCTGGCGCTCTCGCCGAACCGCCATCAGAACGCGCTGGCGGTTTATCACTTCAGCCATATCTTCGGGCAGAAAAACGTGGCCGCCATCCGTACCGGACATGCGCTGCGCGGTCGGCGCGCCACGGAAAGCCCGCGCTTTCGCCGTCAGGAGACGCTGTTCGCGCCGAATCAGACCTTCAGCCATCTGAGCAGCCTGCTCGCGCACGGCGCGGTGATTAAAGCGACGCGCCTGAATGAAAATTTCGGCTGGCTGGAATATCTGGAAAAACATCAGGGCGTGATTCCGCTTTTTGCCCAGCGTGAGGATGGTAAACTGGTGGCCGTCAAGGCAGACGCCGCGCCTGAGCTGCCTTGCACACTCATCGCCCTGGTACAGGATGAAATTTCTTAGCCGGCAATCGTTGACAGCGAAGCGATTAGCCGGTATTTCTTGTCGGCAACTTGCGCCTCCGCGCGCAAGCCAGAAGAGGCGCGTCGCCCAGGCAGTGTGTTGGAGGAACCGTATCCGCAGAAAACACATCAGGGGGAGCGACGCCGAGGCGGGGCGACACACGGTATGTCGCGCTGTCGACTGCAGGGGCTGAATCCCCTGAGTTGTCACCAGAAACGTTCGCAGTCGGACGTTTTGCAAGGTGGAGCGCTTCTGGGGGACTCGTCTGTTGATCCGGTTCGCCCGTTTCTGCTCTTTCCTTGTGCCAAGGCTGATGAAGCAACTCCCGTTTAGTGTATGCGCCAGCATCCATCCTGGGGAGCTATATAACCTGACACGAGGTAGTACATGTCTCAAAACCTTATTGTGGCGAAATTTGGCGGCACCAGCGTTGCCGATTTTGATGCCATGAACCGCAGCGCCAACGTCGTGCTCGCCGATCCGGCTACGCGTCTTGTGGTGCTTTCCGCCTCCGCAGGCGTCACCAATCTGTTGGTCTCTTTATCCGAAGGTCAGGAGCAGGCGCAGCGCGCTTACCTGCTGGATGAGATTCGTCGTATTCAGTACGCGATTATCGATCGCCTGCAGCAGCCCGACGTGATCCGCGATGAAATCGACCGCATGCTGGAAAACATTACCATGCTTTCCGAAGCGGCGGCGCTGGCGACCTCGAACGCCCTGACCGATGAGCTGGTCAGTCATGGCGAACTGATGTCGACGCTGCTGTTCGTCGAGATCCTGCGCGAGCGTCAAATCGCCGTCGAATGGTTCGACGTGCGCAAGGTGTTGCGCACCAACGATCGCTTCGGCCGCGCCGAGCCGGACATTTCGGCGCTGGCGGAACAGGCGAAAACGCTGCTGGCGCCGCGCATCGACCAGGCGCTGGTGATCACCCAAGGCTTTATCGGCAGCGAAAGCAAAGGGCGCACCACGACGCTGGGACGCGGCGGCAGCGACTACACCGCCGCGCTGCTGGGCGAAGCCTTAAGCGCCGCGCGCATCGATATCTGGACCGACGTGCCGGGCATATACACCACCGATCCGCGCGTGGTGCCGACCGCGAAGCGTATCGATGAAATCACCTTTGAAGAAGCGGCGGAAATGGCCACCTTCGGCGCGAAGGTGCTGCATCCCGCCACGCTGTTGCCGGCGGTGCGCAACGACATCCCGGTGTTCGTCGGTTCGAGCAAAGATCCGGCGGCGGGCGGCACCCGCGTCTGCAACGAGACGCCGAACCCGCCGTTGTTCCGCGCGCTGGCGCTGCGCCGCAAGCAAACGCTGCTGACGCTGCACAGCCTGAATATGCTGCATTCGCGCGGTTTTCTCGCCGAGGTGTTTAATATCCTGGCGCGCCATAATATCTCCGTCGATCTGATCACCACCTCCGAAGTGAGCGTGGCGCTGACGCTGGATACCACCGGCTCCACGTCGACCGGCGACAGCCTGCTGACGCAGGCGCTGCTAACCGAACTGTCGTCGCTGTGCCGCGTCGAGGTCGAAGAGAACCTTGCGCTGATCGCACTGATCGGCAACAACCTGTCGAAAGCCTGCGGCGTGGGCAAAGAGGTGTTCGGCGCGCTGGAGCCGTTCAATCTGCGTCTGATCTGCTACGGCGCCAGCAGCTACAACCTCTGCTTCCTGGTGCCGGGCAACGATGCGGAAAGCGTGGTACGCGCGCTGCATCGAAACCTGTTTGAGTAAAAGCGCTGCGTTTCTTGCTTCGTATCAGCCGGACCTGTGGTCCGGCTTTTTTCTGCCTTCTCTTTCCGACGTGTAGACTACGCCAGACCTGTCTGCTTTCCGCATAAAGCCGTTCGCTTTCTGTACAGAATGGCGATCGCCTGATTGTGTTTTGGTTTCCCCGGAAGATAATCGCCAACCGGAATTAACTATCTTTGTGAGGGAACACTATGCGTAAACTTATGGCGGAGTTTTCAGGCACGTTTGTGCTGGTACTGGGAGGATGCGGCAGCGCCGTGCTGGCTGCTGATTTTCCTGAAATGGGCATCGGATTCACCGGCGTCGCGCTGGCGTTTGGCCTGGCGGTCATGGTGATGGCCTTTGCGGTCGGTCATATCTCCGGCGGCCACTTTAATCCGGCGGTCACACTGGGCCTGACGGTGGGCGGGCGTTTTCCGCTGGCGCAGGTAATGCCTTATGTCATCGCGCAGCTGGCGGGAGCGGTAGCGGCAGGCGCCGTGATTTTCCTTATCGCCAGTGGCGAAGCGGATTTCGACGCCGCCGCCAGCGGCTTCGCCTCCAACGGCTACGGCGAACACTCGCCCGGCGGCTACAATCTGCTGTCATGCATGTTGATTGAAGCTGTGCTGACCGCACTGTTTCTGATCGTTATCCTGGGTGCCACTGACAAAGGCGCGGCGGCGGGTTTCGCCCCGATCGCCATCGGTTTGACGCTGACGCTGATCCATCTGATCGCCATCCCGGTCACTAACACTTCGGTCAATCCGGCGCGCAGCACCGGCGTCGCGTTGTTTCAGGGCGACTGGGCCATTTCTCAACTGTGGATGTTCTGGCTGATGCCCCTTATCGGCGCCGCGCTGGGTGGTGTAATCTATCGCTACCTGCTGGGAAAAGCAGAGTAATACCGTAATTCTCCAGCGGATCGGCAGCAGTCGATCCGCATTTTCCCGTCTCCTTCCTTCCGCGCCTTACGCAGCGGTAACGAAATGTTATGATCCCGCGTCCGCGTCCGCGTCCGCGTCCGCTGCCGCAGTCGTTTCCTGCGCAGTGCGCTTTTTCTGTGGCGCAACGCTATAAAAACACAACATTCTTATAAGGAAGTCTGGCTATGCTTGCCAAAATTACTCGCCTGTTCCCGCTATGGGCCGTGCTACTGTCGGTCGCGGCTTACTATTCGCCCGCCACCTTTCTCCCGATCGGTCCGTGGGTCACTTACCTGCTGATGCTGATCATGTTCGGCATGGGCGTGACGCTCAACATCAACGACTTTAAACGCGTGCTGGTGCGCCCGGCGCCGGTTATCGCCGGCACGTTTTTACATTATCTGGTCATGCCGCTGGCCGCCTGGGCGCTGGCGAAACTGTTCCAGATGCCGCCGGATCTGGCCGCCGGCATGATTCTGGTCGGCAGCGTGGCCAGCGGCACGGCGTCCAATGTGATGATCTATCTGGCGAAAGGGGATGTAGCGCTCTCGGTAACCATCTCTTCCGTCTCCGCTCTGGTGGGCGTGTTCGCCACGCCGTTGCTGACGCGCTTCTATGTCGATACCCATATTCAGGTCGATGTGGTTGGCATGCTGCTCAGCATCATAAAAATCGTCGCGATTCCGATTGGTCTCGGTCTGATTATTCATCATTCGATGAACGGCCTGGTGAAACGCGTCGAGCCTTATCTGCCGGCGTTTTCGATGGTCTGCATTCTGCTGATCATTAGCGCGGTGGTGGCGGGCAGCCAGAGCTTTATCGGTTCGGTAGGGCTGGTGGTGATCGCGGCGGTGATCCTGCATAACGCCATCGGCCTGCTGGGCGGCTACTGGGGCGGCAAACTCTTCGGCTTCGACGAGTCGACCTGCCGCACGCTGGCGCTGGAAGTCGGGATGCAAAACTCCGGCCTGGCGGCGACCCTCGGCAAACTCTATTTCTCGCCGCTGGCCGCGCTGCCGGGCGCGCTGTTTTCGGTCTGGCACAACCTTTCCGGCTCGCTGCTGGCGGGTTACTGGTCCGGCAAGCCGATCGTGAAGAAGTAAGCAAAAAAACGGGGCCGCGAACGGCCCCGAAGTACTGCAGGAGTCAGAATGAAGGCTTCATGCCGGCATAATCAGAAGTGGTAATTAATGCCCAGCATGAACTGGCTGTCGTTATAGCCCGCATCGCCCACTTTCTGGGCAAAGTTGGTCCAGCCTTTCAGGTTTGTATTAAGACGGGCTTCAATACCCAGCTTAACTTCACCCAGATTGCTGACGCCGGCCTGCTCAATTCGCGCCTTGTCCATGCGTATCGCAGGCGTTTCGGTATTGTGTATCCAGTTCACCTCGACGAAAGGCTCGAACTGACGCGGCGTGTTGGCGTCTTTAATATGGCTGCCTTTGAGGAAAGTCCTTACCCCCACGCTGGTCATCACGTTGTCATTGCCCTGCGCCTGCACATAAGTGCCGTTGAGCTCGCGATGATCGTCCGCTCTCACGCCCTGCCATACCGCCTGGGCTTTCGGCTGGATAAACCACTGGTTTACGCCGCCCTTGCTGCCGTGAAACTCTGACAGTTTGAAGGTGTAGCCCGCCTCGAGCGATGCGGTAAGACCTTTGGAACGGTAATTTTCTTCCGGCAGATCCTGACCGTTGACGCTATTTTTGAACCAGTTGTAGAGCACCCAGCTATCGATATAAGTGCCGGTTTTGTCCTGCTCGTTGGCGTACCAGGTGCCGTAAATCCCGGCGCTGTAGCCGTTGATTTCACCGCCTGCGCGGTAGCCGTAAGCCGCGGAACGGGTCTTGTTTTTACTGTGCGCATAGCCTGCCATGACGCCAAGATGGAAACGATCCTGCGCGTTCTGGCTCCAGGAAACCAGGTCGCCGCCCAGCTGCGCAACGTAGCGATTGCTCACCATTTTTAGCTGGCCGCTGCCGTCGTAGCCGGTGTTCTGTCCGCCGACCTGACGCAGCCACAGGCTGGTGGCATGGCCCTGGTCGCTGAGGTTGTCGGTGAACTGGGTTTCGCCGAGACGATCGTGCAGGCGGGTGGTGAACAGGTTGTTGGCCGCCTCATAGTTAGCGAGGTAAACGCCAGATTCAGGGCGCAATGCTTTTCTGCTTTTTTCATCCATCACCTGAGGCGGAGTCTTACCGCCTGCCGAATCGCCAGCGCCATCCTGCTCTGAACCACCCTTACCGGGGTTTTCGTTGTTATTGCCGCCGCTATTATCGCCGGGGTTAACTGGATTATCAGAATTGCCGGTGCCATCAGAGAGATCCAAATCTTCCAGCTCGTCAAGATTGTCCGAGTTATCAGGGTTGTTCGGATTATCAGGGTTGTTCGGATTATCAGGGTTGTTCGGGTTATTATCAGGATTATTCGGGTTATTATCAGGGTTATTCGGATCATCCGGCTCGTTTGGTTCAGGATCAGGCATGCGGTTGCTCAGGTACCAGTTGGGCTGCGCATCTCCCTGACCACGCGTCAGGCTATAATCGTAGGCCCCCGCAACGATACGTCCTTGCTGCACAAATTCACCAGCAGAGTTACCCGCTACGCGGATAATTTCAATACCGTCGCCCTGGGTATAATCGCCTTTACCGCCCAGGTTATTAACCACCACATTAGTAGAGCCCGCAGTATCACCTTCAACCACCATCTTGTTTGTTTCTGAATTTTCATTGCCCAAGACGGTGTTAAACACCAGCGTACCGCCGTTGCCGGTATAATTCTGATGCACCGTCAATACTGATTGCGCATCCTCTTTAGCGGTAAAGGCGACCTGACCAGTATTATTCAAGTTCGCCACGTCAGAATCCCCACTGATATTCCAGCGACTGGTGCTGTCAACATCAACGTCCGTTGCATGGTAAGCCGCACCATTCCACTCCGATTGGTTACGCAGTGAGAGATTGAGTGTGCTGGAAAACGCAGCCTTAACATCGCCGTTCAGCAAGACATTATTATCTGCCACCAGATTAAGGTTACTGACAATGTCTTCTTCTTTAACCGGACTGTTGTTCAGATCCATAAGGCCGTTGTCAGCCTTAAGCCGGAGGGTACTTAATGCTAAAATGCCATTGCCAGCCTCTAGCTGAGAACCATTTTTCAATGTGACATTCAGATTGGCTCCGTTAGCAACAATTCCCGTTGCGTTTGTTGTCGTCAGAGTGCTGTTATCCACAGTAACCTGGCTGATGCCTGTCTCTTTATCGCCATTGGCGTAAATAGCGGATGCGGTGTCATCCTGTACATTTACTCTACTGTCGAGCAGGCTGATGTCACCCCCTTCGAGGTACAAACCGTGCGCAAATTTACCTGAGGTCATGATATTAGCATTGTTGGCAATGATGCTGGAGTTTGTATCCACCGCCATGCTATAAGCGTTTTCAGCCAAAGTTGTAAAATTACTGTCGGCGATATGGATTGAGCCTCCATGCGTTGCCCCAGCGGCGGTTGCGTTGGTGCCTAAGGTATACACGCTGCTATTTTCTATCAGCACATCGGTCGCCTGGCTGACAATGCCGTGTCCACCGATGCCATAGGTTTTAATTTGTCCATCAGCAAATTCGGCCTGACCCTGAACTACATTCAGTCCATAAGCGTTTGTGCCATAGGTATAGAGTTTCGCTTCCTTAACCGCTACGGATGCAGAAGCATCCTGTACGGTAATGGCATGAGAAGCATTACCTCTGGTTTCATACTGTCCACCAGCGATCTCTGCCTGTGCGTTGCCTTTTATATTTACGGCATGCGCGCCTTCGGCGGTGCCCAGCGTGGCAACCTTGGTTTCATTCAGCGTGACATGGCTATTTTCCATATTAACGCCGATGCCGTTGGTTATATTTATCATACCTTGGTTAAGAGTAATATCCGGCATAGTGGCTTCGCCTGATCCTTTCGTCTGCAGGCCCGCACTGCCGGAGGCGTAAATTCTTAAATCATCAGCATTAAGCTTTCCCTGCTCAATATAGATAGCAGCGATGGAATTCAATCCGGTCATACTGACTTCTGTATCATTAAGGTTCACATCACTGTCGCCTGTAATGCGTATTCCGGTTCCTGTGCCATCTGACTGGATAAGTGTACTATTTGCTGTCAGCGTACTGCCGTTAATGAGTAACGTATCGGTTAATATATTGCTGTTTGTGTTAAGTTGAACATCATCTAACGAGATGACAGACCCCTCAACAGCGTCCAAAGCCGGACTATTTTCACCAAGCGTAACAATAGAGCCGCCCGTCATGTTTAACTGGCTAGCAGATAAATAAATGCCTTTTGAATTATTGTTATTCGCAATAATTGTATTGTTATTTAACTCGAGAAGCG
Source organism: Enterobacteriaceae bacterium UBA2655 (assembly GCA_002359495.1). Lineage (GTDB taxonomy): Bacteria > Pseudomonadota > Gammaproteobacteria > Enterobacterales > Enterobacteriaceae > Pantoea > Pantoea superficialis. The sequence goes on along the minus strand of DENB01000038.1, from coordinate 95,639 downwards.
CGCCATCTTTTCCTTGCGCAACATCTAATCCATTTTGTTTACTGCTAAAAATTAATCCTGGATTAACAAGGAGGTGACTGCCTGTTCCTGCTGCGTATAACGAAAAGTCTCCTTGATCCAGAGCCGTATAATTACTGGTTACGTTGAGTGTGGTGCCATCCGTGACTTTCCAGGGGGATACAGCAAGCACACTGGGGGAAAAACAGATAAGGGTTATCGCATTTAAGCGAAGAAAATTATTCTTGATGGTTCCGTTCATAGCATAATCCATTAATAGCGCTTGTTGTTCATAAGTTGACTTGTTAAAAGCAGTGGCTTTACAAACAAGTTTCAGTAACAGTTTACATCACATAAAAATTTCCATTTTTTACAGTAATTTCTCGAGAAATTTTTTTTATGATAACAATTGACGGGGGGCGAGAAAGGATGTGTTCATTTTATTTTACATTAAAATTTTTGGCCCGGTATTATTTTCATTTATAGAATTTAATGTTTTATGATTGAATTATAATTCTATTTTAATTAGGCGCTTAACTCAATTGTGGTTATAATAATAAGTTGTTAAATAGAATCGTGACTAATATGTAGGTAGTTAATAATATGCATTAAATTATTAATGGCTATATTGATTTCTTTTGATTTTAAAAAGTTATCTTTATCAATCGATATTTTTCGTCTTAGTTGCCTGTTTTTTCCTTCCGCCAGCCAGGAAATATTTCATTTTTCTTTGACCATGACTGTTAAAACGACGTTTCACCACCGTTTAAAGCCGATGGCGAAAAACGATCCACAGCGAAAAGAAGGAAGAATTTAAAAATGCGGATTTAGTCAAAAAGGGCCTGCTCTTTGTCATCGTCGTCAGGCTGCTCCAGAACGTTATAGGCGATGGCGCAAAACAGCGAATTCAGACGCTTCATATCGCCCAGCAAACCCAGATGCAGCGAACTGGTTTCGATGCTCTGAACATTTTCGCGATGCAGGCGATCGACATGCGCATGGGCGAAGCGTCGGTTGAGAATGCGGAAGCGATGTTTGGCGCGGCGCAGCCGTCGGGCGCTGTTAACATCGCGCGAGAGAAACACCGACAGGCTCAGACGCAAATTACTTAGCAACTGCTCCTGCAACGCTTCCAGCTCTTTCACGCCGTCGACGGAAAAAGCGCGCCGCGCCGCCAGCGATTTATCGGCCACGTCGCCGCTCATGCGTTCGATAATGTCGCCCGCCTGTTCGAGGTTCAGCGCCATTTCGATCGTTTCGGCCCAGCGGCGGGACTCCTCGTCGGCGAGATCATCCTTCGGCATTCGCGCCAGATAGAGCTTGATGGCGGTATAGAGCACGTCGACGTCGTCATCGAGTCGCCGTACGGTACGCTCCTCGCGCGGCTCGCCGTGAAACACTTTGCTGAAGGTTTCCAGCATCTGCTCGACTACATCGCCGATGCGCAAGGTTTCGCGCGCGGCATTCGCCAGTGCCAGCGCCGGGGTATCCAGCGAACTGCGATCCAGATGTTTCGGCTTCAGACGCGGATCGGTTTCTGCGTCCTTAGGCACCAGCCGCTGGCAGAGACGCGCCATGGCGCCGACGAAAGGCACCATCAGCAGACAGCGAATCAGGTTGTAGAAGACATGGAAAAAGATCACCAGCTCTTCGTCGTTGACCGGCAACGGGTCAAGCCACTCCGCGATTGGATTAACGAAGGGCAAAATAATCATGCAGCCAATCAGCTTAAACAGCAGGCTGCCCAGCGCCACGCGTTTGCCTGCCGCGTTAGAACCGCTGGCGTTCAGCCAGGCCAGCAGACCGCTGCCGAGGTTGGCGCCGATCACCAGACAGAGCGCGACTTTAAAAGAGATGACGCCAGTTGCGGTCAGCGTGGCGGTAATCAGCACCGCCGCCAGGCTGGAATAGCTGATAATGGCGAACAGCGCGCCGATCAGCGCATCCAGCATAACATCGCCGGTCAGGGTGGAGAAAATCACCTGCACGCCGGCGGCCTGGGTAATGGGACGCGCCGCCGCCACGATCAGCTGCAGCGCCAGCAGAATCAAACCGAGTCCGATCAGCGTGCGGCCAATCTGGCCCACTCGCGTCTGTTTGCGGCTGAGAAAAAAGATGACGCCGAATAAGACAAGCAGCGGCGACAGCCAGGAGAGATCGAAGGTAAGAATACGCGCCATGATGGCGGTGCCGACGTCGGCGCCCAGCACCACCACCAGCGCAGGCGTTAAGCCGACCAGATTCTGGGCGACGAAAGAGGTCACCAGCAGCGTGGTGGCATTGCTGCTCTGCACCAGCGTGGTCACGCCGATGCCGGCCAGAAAGGCCATCGGCTTGCGCTCCACGCTGCGGCTCAGCACGCGCCGCAGATCGGCGCCGTAGACGCGCATAATGCCGGTGCGCACGATATGGGTTCCCCATACCAGCAGCGACACGGCGGAAAGTAGATCAAGCAAAGTCAGCACGAATAGAGGCTCCTCAACCGTCAGGCTTGCGGCTATCTCCTGTGAACAGATATCCCGATTAATGCACAGAGTGCCAGCCTGACGGAAAGAGCAACCTGCAGAGGGCTTCGTCGGCCCGGGCGGCTGATTTTCGACCGCGTTAAGCGACCTGGCGCAGGGCCGACATTTCTAAATGTAGACCAATCTCCGTACCGGCGGGACGTAAATCCGCCAAGGAACGGTTCAATACATCCACCGACAATTCAACATCCTGCGCCAGCATGCGGTAACGAATCACATTACCTAACAGGCTGTGGCTGAGAATGCGGGCGGGAATACCGGCTTCCGGCGCGCAGAGCCGGATCGACTCGGGACGAATCGCCACCTGACTCTGGAAGGGCTGTCCGGTCAGCCGGGTCGCCTGTTCGGCGCTCAGCAGATTGTAATTGCCGATAAACCCGGCGGCAAAGAGGTCCGCCGGCTGGGTATAAAGCGCCTCGGCGTCGCCGTTCTGCACAATTCTGCCGCGATTCATCAGCACGATGCGATCGGAAAGGGTCAGCGCCTCTTCCTGATCGTGCGTCACGAACAGCGTGGTTAATTTCAATTCCTGCTGAATGCGCCGAATCTGATCGCGCAAATGACGACGAATGCGCGCATCCAGCGCCGAAAGCGGTTCATCCAGCAGCAGCAGGCGAGGGCGCGTCACCAGCGAACGCGCCAGCGCCACGCGCTGGCTCTGGCCGCCGGAAAGCTGCTGCGGATAGCGGCGGGCGAAGTCGGTCAGCTCGACCAGCGCCAGCGCCTCTTCCACCCGCTCGCGGATCTGCTGCGCAGGCAGCTTCTGCATTTTTAATCCGAAAGCGACGTTCTTCTCTACCGTCATATTGGGAAACAGCGCGTAGCTTTGAAACACCATGCCGATGGCGCGCTTCTGCGGCGACAGCGGCACGATATTTTCGCCCCGCAGCATAATCTGGCCGCTGTCCGGCGACGTCAGTCCGGCAAGACAGCGCAGCAGCGTCGATTTGCCGCAGCCGCTCGGTCCCAACAGCGTCACGAATTCTCCCTCCTGCGCGCTGAAGTCGATCTGCTGGAAAATCTGCGTCGCGCCATAGCTTTTATAGAGCTGTTTTACCTCAAGATACGCCATGGTCAGCCTCGTTCAGGGTTCAGGGCGTTAGCCAGCCAGGTGACCAGCAGCACCACAAAGAAATAGGAGATCACCAGCGCGCTGGTGAAATGGCCGCTGCCGTTGCGCATGTTATAGAGATAAACCTGCAACGTTTCGTAGCGGTTGCCGACCAGCAGGTTAGCAAACACAAACTCGCCGATCAGAAAAGAGAAAGAGAGCAGCACGGCGATAAACACGCCCTTACGTAAATTCGGCAACACCACAAACAGCGCCGCCTGCCAGGTGCTGGCGCCCAGCAGATGCGCGGCGTCCATTAGCTCCTTCAGGTTGATGGCCTGCATATTGTTGGCGATGGCGCGATAGATAAAAGGCAGGGCGATAGTGAAATAGCAGCCGATCAAAATCCAGGGCGTACCGGTGAGCATCAACGGCGACGATGAATAAAGTTGCAGCAGCCCGACTGAGGAGACCACCGGCGGAATGGCGAAGGGCATCAGGATCAGCACGCTCATCACCTGGTCGAGGCGCGGATAATAGTAAGCAATTACAAACATCGTGGGCAGCACCAGCACTAGCGAGAACAGCAAGGCGCCCAGACAGATCAGCAGCGAATGGCCCAGCGCGGTAAGAAAACGCGCATCGCTCCAGAGCACGATAAACCATTTCAGGGTATAGCCCTGCGGCAGAATAGTGGCGCTCCACTGCGACGACAGCGCATAGAGCAGGGTCGCGACCAGCGGCAGCGCCAGAATGGCGAACAGCAGCCAGACCACCAGTCGATGATAAAATTTTTCCGCGCGCGACATGCTTCTCTCCTGTCAGGGCTGTTTCGCGTTGAGGTAACTGCGGCGCACCAGATACTGCTGCGCCACGGTAATCAGCGCCATCAGCAGCACAAGCAGCATCGCCAGCGCGCTGCCGGTATTGGGATCGAGAGAAATATCGCCGGAAACCAGCGCCGCGATGCGCACCGGCACCACATTGAAATTGCCGGTGGTCAGGGCATAGATGGTGGCGTAAGCGCCGAGCGCGTTGGCCAGCAAAACCACGAAGGTGCCGAGCAGCGCCGGAAACAGAACCGGCAGGCCGATATGCCGCCAGTAGCGCCAGCGGCTGGCGCCCAGCAGCGCGGCCGACTCCTGCCACTCCTTTTTTAAACCGTCGAAGGCGGGAAAAAGCAGCAGGATGCCGAGCGGGATCTGAAACCAGGTGTACACCAGCACCATGCCGTCGCGGGAGAAGAGCTTAAAGCTCTGCAGGCCATATTCGCGCAGCAGCAGCGTCAGGCAGCCGTTCAGGCCGAGCAGGATAACGAAAGCAAATGCCAGCGGGACGCCGGCGAAATTACTGGTCATATTGGTAAACGCGGTCAGGAAGCGCTGCAGGGGGCCGCTGCCGAGCTGGTTTAGCGAGTAGCCCGCCAGCAGCGAGATCAGCAGGCCGTAAATGCTCGACCAGAAAGAGATGTCGAGCGAAAAGCGAAACGCCTGCAGATAGAACGGCGAGGTCAAAATATCGCGATAGTTATCCCAGCCCCAGCTTTCATTCATCGCGCTATAGAAGCTGTTAATGGCGATCCAGAGCAGCGGCGCCAGCTGAAACGCAACCCAGAACAGCGCGAACGGCAGCAGGCACAACAGCGCAACGCCTTTTCCTTTCATCGACGCGGCTCCGCCAGCAGGTCGCGGCACAGGCTCTTATCATGCGCCGCGCCAAGCAGCTCGCAAATTGTGCCGCACAGCTCGGTTTGCCGCGGCGTCAAATCGGGCTGTCGCGAAAACGCCTGACCAAAGACGAACAGCGGCACCTGCGTCTCTTCCGGCAGCATTCCGCCGTGGGAGCGGTCGTCGTTCATGCCGTGATCGGCCGTGACGATCACCTGATAGCCCGCCGCCAGCCAGCCTGGCATCCAGTGCGACAGATAGCCGTCGGCCATGCGCGCGCGGTTGCGGTATTGCGACGAGGAGAGGCCGAACTGGTGTCCGGCGTCGTCGACGTTCATCGGGTGAATCAGCAGAAAGTCAGGATCCTGACGTAGCCGCAGGCTTTCCGCATCTTCAAACAGATGCGAATCGGGATAGCTGTCGTCGTGATAAAAATGACCATATTGAATCGGCAACTCCGGCGCGTCGGTATGACGGTCGCGCGCCGGAATGAAAGGAGTGCGGTTATAGAGTTCGCTCACCCAGTAATAGGCTGCCGCCGCCGTTTTCAGCCCTGCCGCGCGCGCATAGTGAAACACGCTGCGCTCCGTGCTCAGACGGCTGACGCCGTTATGAATGACGCCGCTTTTTACCGGCGTCACGCCGGTAAAAATGCATTCATACAGCGGGCGCGACAGCGACGGCAGCTCGCAGGTCAGCGGATAGTAATGGCCGTTGCCCTGCGCGCATTCAGCGTGCAGGTAGCCCATCGCATGTTGCGCCACCTGATTGCTTAAGCCATCCAGCACCACCAGGATCGTTTTCATCCCTCGCTCCTTACTGCTGCATATTGATGATTACGTTTTCCTGCCACAGGCGCGGCAGCATTTTCGAACTTTTATCCCAGGCAGCCTGATCTTTGATCGGACGGGCGTTTTTATACTCTGACTGCGGCAGCAGTTTGGCCTGCACGTCGGCGGGCAGCGTCAGATGCTCGGCGCGGATCGGGCGCGCATAGCCTTTTGCCAGGTTGATCTGACCAGCGTCAGAAAAGATATATTCGCGCGCCAGCTTCGCGGCGTTCGGATGTTTGGCGTATTTATTGATGATGGTGGTGTAGCCGGAGATCACCGAACCGTCTGACGGGATAACGACTTCATAGCGATTTTTATCGATCTGATCGCGGTAGTTGAGGCCGTTAAAGTCCCAGACCACCGCCATCTGAACTTCGCCTTTTTCGATATTGGCGATCACCGGGTCGGTTACGCCCAGGCGTCCCTGTTTCGCCAGGTCGGCGAAGAAGGCCAGCGCCGGCTTCAGGTTTTTCTCGTCGCCGCCGAGCGCGTAATTAGCTGCCAGTACGCCGTTTGCCGCCTGAGCCGCGACGCCGACATCGCCGATAGTAACCACATACTTACCTTTTTTCAGATCGGCCCAGCTGTGGGGAATATCTTTCACCTGCTGTTTGTCCACCAGAAAAGCGATGGTGCCGGTATAGGCCAGCATCCAGTTGCCCGCTTTGTCTTTCGCCCAGTCCGGCACCTGATCCCAATAGGCGGTTTTCCACGGCGTCGCCAGATCCTGTGCGACTGCGATTGGGCCGAAAGCCGCGCCCACATCGCCGATATCGGCGCTGGCGTTCTCTTTCTCCGCCGCGAACTTCGCCAATTCCTGAGCGGACGACATGTCGGTATCGCTGTGCTTTAGGCCATATTTGCTGTTGATGTCGTTCCAGGTATCTTTCCAGTTGGCCCAGCTGTCCGGCATGCCGACGCTGTTAATCTGGCCTTCGCCGCGGGCGGCTTTTTCCAGCGCGGCGAGGTCGCTGTCGGTCGCATGGGCGGCAGGCAGCGCAAGCATAACGGCGCTGCTTAATAGAGTGGCGATAAAAGCTTTCATCTCAGATGCTCCCGGTGTAGGTTAAATGGCCTGTTGGACTAGACCAGCAAGAACCGAGCCAATGTAGCTTGCTGAGATGAAGGTTTTATGACCGCCGCGGTAAATGTGGCCAGGCGAGGCTGCTCACAGCTATGCTTTTCCAGCCTGCGGGCAGAATGCGGCGGCGACCGTGCCGTCATCGAACTGTCATAGTGCAGTTTCGCCCTAAAAAGAGGCTCGTGTTGTGGTATCGACAGCTGTAAAAACCGTGGACGTGATTTGCGAGGTGCTGCTGGCCCGCATCACCGACGGTGAATTTGCCGGCGGGCGTTTGCCGTCGGAGCGGGCGCTGAGCGAACAATTATCCACCACGCGCATTACGCTGCGCGAGGCGCTGAGCCAGCTGGAGGCGCAGGGGAAAATTTATCGCGAGCTGCGGCGCGGCTGGTTTATCGCGCCGCCGCGCCTGATCTATAACCCTTTACACCACAGCCATTTTCACGCCATGGCGGCGGAGCAGGGACGTGTCGCCCGAACGGAAGTGCTGGCCGCGCAGGAAGTGCGGGTCAGCGGTCGGCTGGCTGAGGATTTGCTGCTGCCGACAGGCTCGTCCGTTTACTGCATCAGGCGGCTGCGCAGCATTGACGGCCGCGCCGTGCTTTACGTGGAGCATTATCTCAATCCCGTCTGGTTTCCCGGACTGCTGAATGAAGATTTGACCCGTTCGCTGACCGATCTCTATGACCAGCGCTACGGCATCCGCTACGGTGGCGCGCGCTTTACCATTCTGCCGGGCCCGCTGCCCGATTTCGCGGCACCGATGCTGAAAGTGGCGGCCGGTATGCCCGGACTGCTGATTACCCGCATCAATCGCGATCAGCATGGTCGGGTGATCGACTGCGACTACGAATACTGGCGCTACGATGCGCTGTGCGTCGACGTTGAGGTTTAACCATCACCGCCCGTGATGGCTGAATATTGTGATTCACGTCACACTACCGCATGATATCGCCAATGATATTTTATTTTCTGAGGCGAGAGATGAACGCGAAAACCACGGCGGGACGACATATTGCCACGGCGCTGCAATGGGTGTTGAACCTGGGGCTGCTGATGCTGGCGGTCATTCTGGTGATTTTTCTGGGTAAAGAGACGATCCATCTGGCGAACGTGCTGCTAAACAGCGGCGAGCAGGCTTCCTCTTATCTGCTGATCGAAGGCATCGTGATCTACTTTCTCTATTTTGAATTCATTGCGTTAATCGTGAAATATTTCCAGTCGGGCTATCACTTCCCGCTGCGCTATTTCGTCTACATCGGCATTACGGCCATTATTCGTTTGATCATTGTCGACCATAAAAACCCGTTCGATACTCTGTGCTACTCCGTCGCGATCTTTATGCTGGTGGTTACGCTCTGGCTGGCCAACAGCCAACGCTTGAAGCGGGAATAACGCTTATGGCGGACAGCGCGCAGGTGTTCTGCCATCGCCTCTGCGTTACACTATGGCACCTGTTTTGACCGGAGAGGCCAAATGTCGCAAGACGCGCTCACCCTGTTACGTCAACTTCACTGGTTGCCGCCTTCCTCATCCGCGCTGAGCGCACCGCTGTTGGACTGGCTGATGGAAGAGGATTCCATGACCCGGCGCTTCGAGCGCCACTGCCAGCGGGTAACGGTGGAGCCGGTGCGTGAAGCCTTTGTTCACGCCGCGGATATCCCTGACGAGTTTGCCCTGTTGCCTGATGACAGGCGTTACTGGCTGCGGGAGATCATTCTTTACGGCGACGGCGAGCCCTGGCTGGCTGGCCGCACGCTGGTGCCGGAAAGCACCCTGAACGGGCCGGAAGCGATGCTGCGACAGCTGGGCACGCGCCCGCTGGGCCGCTATCTTTTCTCCTCATCCACCCTGAGCCGTGATTTTATCGAGCCGGGGTGCGTCGAGCAGCTCTGGGGTCGCCGTTCACGGCTGCGTCTGTCCGAAAAACCGCTGCTGCTGACCGAACTTTTTTTACCGGCTTCGCCGCTCTACCGCAGTCCGATCTGAGGAAGCAAACATCGTGCAAAATAGCTTACAGATGAGCAAATTTCAGGCCTATAGCCGCCTGATGCGCATCGATAAACCCATTGGTACTTTACTGTTGATGTGGCCTACGCTGTGGGCGCTGTGGCTGGCCGATATGGCGATTCCGCCCTTATCGATACTGGTGGTTTTTGTGCTGGGCGTGATTGTCATGCGCGCGGCGGGCTGTGTGATCAACGACTTCGCCGATCGCAAGGTCGACGGTCATGTCAAACGCACCCAGGGACGACCGCTGCCGAGCGGCGCCGTCAGCGAAAAAGAGGCTAAGCTGCTGTTTGTCGGACTGGCGTTGGCCGCCTTTCTGCTGGTGCTGACGATGAATCGCATGACGATTATGTTGTCGGTGGTGGGGCTGGCGCTCGCTTGGGTCTATCCCTTTATGAAACGCTACACCCATCTGCCGCAGGTGGTGCTGGGCGCGGCTTTCGGCTGGGCGATCCCGATGGCCTGGTCGGCGGTAAGCGAGACGTTGCCGCTGGTCTGCTGGCTGGTTTTTATCGCCAACCTGTGCTGGACGGTCGCCTATGATACGCAATACGCCATGGTCGACCGCGATGACGATATCAAGATCGGCGTAAAATCGACGGCGATTCTGTTTGGCCGCTTCGACAAGCTGATTATCGGCCTGTTGCAGCTGGCGACACTGGGACTGATGGCGCTGGTGGGGGTGCTGCTGCAGCTAAACGGCGCCTTTTATCTGGCGCTGCTGGCGGCGGCGGCGCTGTTTGTCTGGCAGCAGAAGCTGATTGTCCAGCGGGAACGCAGCGCCTGTTTTCGCGCCTTTCTCAACAATAACTATGTCGGCCTGGCGCTGTTTATCGGCGTCGCGCTGAATGCGCAGCCTTTTGTCGCTCTGCTGTAAAGCGGTAACCCGCTGTAAATCAGGGCTTAAATAAGCAACAGGGCGGCCAAATGGCCGCCCTGTTGCTTATTTCAGATTCCGCAGATTATTCATGCGCCACCGCGCTCTCAATCGTCAGGCGCACGTCGCTGGTAACCAGATCGGCCAGTATCTCCCAAGTGCCCTGAGTGCGCGCGACGTCCGCATCGCCGGTATCGCTGATATAACCTTCATCGCGCAGCGTTAATACCAGAGTAGTAAACACCGCTTTGTCGAAGAACTCTGGCGCGTTAATGCCATGCAGCACGGAAAGGCGTTGCGCCAGCGTGCGGCTCTCTTTTTCCAGCGTGCCGCGGTTAATCGTCGGTTTAGCGCTGAGAATCGAGAAGGTGATGGCGTAGCGCTGCAGCGTTTCGCGAACGCCGGCAGCCAGCAGCTGCAGCGGGCGATAGCGCGCGGCGGCCAGCTTCAGCAAACCTTCCTGACGGGTAATCAATCCCTGACGCGCCAGCTCCGCGCTCAGCGCGTCAAGCAGCCCGGGCAGCTCTGCGCGGTCCCAGCGCAGGAAAAGCTCGCTCTTCAGCATCGGATAGATCAGGCTGACCTGACGCAGCAGTTCCTCATCGCTGATTTCACGATGTTGCTGCACGATGGCGGCGATCAGCGACGGCATCACCAGCATGTGGTGAATATTGTTGCGATAGTAGGTCATCAGTACCGCCTGCTCGCGCGGCAGGATGATGATATCGCCGATATTGTCCTGCTCGGTCTCGAATTTATTCATGCTCATCGCATGGTCGAGCAGCGCCTGCGCGGAAAGATCCGGCACGGTCGCGTCCGGCGAATAGGGCACATTGCGCAGCAGCTGGGTATAACACTCCAGCTGTTCAATCAGCTGCTCGCGCGTCAACGAGCGCTGGCGCGACGCCAGCAGGGCGGTCACGCACAGGTTCATGGCGTTGGCCGCGCCCGCTTCGTTAATACGCACCATCAGGCGCTGGGCGATATCGTTGACGGTCGGCGTCAGCCAGCCCGGACGCTGCGGTTCGATCGGATCGATCGCGTCGCGCCACTCCGGCACCTGCTTGTTCAGGTAGTTCATCAACGGCAGCGGTTCGCCGAAGTTGACATAGCCCTGGCCGAGATTACGCAGCTTGCGCAGGCCGCGCACCATCTGCATGAACCCCTCTTTCTCCTTCGCCGCGCCGCGCAGCTCTTTGGCGTAAGTGCCCACTTCCATGACGTGCTCGTAGCCGATATAGATCGGCACCAGCGTAATCGGACGGTTGCCGCCGCGCAGCATCGCCTGCAGCGTCATCGCCAGCGTGCCGGTCTTCGGATCGAGCAGACGTCCGGTACGCGAGCGCCCGCCTTCAACGAAATACTCCACCGAATAGCCGCGGCTGAAAAGTTCGCCGAGGTATTCGCGAAAAACGGTCGCGTAGAGTTTGTTGCCTTTAAAGGTGCGGCGAATAAAAAAGGCGCCCAGGCGACGGAAAATCGGACCGGCGGGCCAAAAATTCAGGTTAATGCCGGCGGCGATATGCGGCGGCACCAGCCCCTGGTGATAAAGCACGTAGGAGAGCAGCAGATAGTCCATATGGCTGCGATGGCAGGGAACATAGACAATCTCATGGCCATCCTGCGCCAGCTGACGGACGCGCTCGCCGCCGTTGACGTTGATGCCCTGATAGAGACGGCTCCAGAGCCAGCCCATCACGCGGTCGGTCACGCGGATCGCCTCGTAAGAGAAGTCGGCGGCCACCTCTTCCATCATCTCGACGGCGTTTTGCTGCGCCTTTTCGTGCGAAATTTTTTTGCTGCGCGCTTCGTCTTCCACCGCTTTTTCAATGGCTTTCGACTGCAGCAGCTTATTGAACAGATCCTGACGCGCCGGCAGACGCGGACCGATCGCCGCCAGCCGCTGACGGGCGAAATGGATACGCGCCACGCGCGCCAGCTTTTGCGCGATCGATTTATCGGTGCCGTGTTCCGTCGCCATACGGCGCAGGGAAACGGTCGCGGAGAAGCGCACAAAGCTGTCGCGGCCGTGCCAGAGAATGGCGATGAACTTCTGCAGGCCGTTCAGCATACGCAAATGCGGCGTCTGCTCGCCCTGAACTTCACGGCCCGGCGCGCGGCCGAACATGACCGACACCGGCAGCATCTGCACGTCGAGCTGCGGATTGCTGCGATGCAGATCGAGGTACTCGTGAAAGATTTTCACCGATTCCAGATTGGGCACGAAATAGGGAAAAAGTCGCGGCCCGTCATGAATAAAAACATGACGCGGCATCAGCGCGCCGTCGATCTCCAGCGGCTCCAGCGGATCGGGTAGATGGTGCCGGATGCATTGAGCACGCAGCGCCAGTAGATCGGCTTTGGAATCGTAGGGTAATACATACATAACAGGCCGGGTCGAATCCAGTCCGAGTTCGGAAACGGGATCGGCGGGAATGGCCTTACTTTTCACCAAAACAGAAAGTGGTAAATTAAGCAATTTATAATAAAGTTTACGCCAACCTGACATAGACAACATGAAGCCTCTTGTTAGCAAAGCGCCGCAAGCATACCAGAAAGCGCAGCGAAGATCTGTGGGGGCACCAAAAGCACGCCGCTCAGACATTGACGTCAATTCATTCAAAGGGTTCCTATATTATGGCAAATAACGTTACCGGCTTGACGCGGATCATCAATGCCGCCGGTTATTCATGGAAGGGCCTGCGCGCCGCCTGGCGGCATGAAGCGGCGTTTCGTCAGGAGCTCCTTGCCGCGATTGCTGCCGTCATCGTCGCCTGTTGGCTCGACGTAGACGTTATTTCCCGTGTTCTGATGATCGGCGCCGTGGCGCTGGTGATTATCGTCGAGATTCTCAATAGCGCAATCGAAGCGGTGGTCGATCGCATCGGCCAGGAGCGGCATCCGCTTGCCGGCCGGGCGAAAGATATGGGATCCGCCGCCGTGTTGCTCAGCATCATACTGGCGCTTTTCGTCTGGATCACGCTGCTCTGGGCGCATTTGCGATAGGCTTTCCGAAACCGGGCGAACCGCTGCTTTTTCCCGCTGTTTCAGTTTTCATTTCGCCAATACCTGTATATACTCACAGCGACTGTATAAACAACCAGGGGGCGGGATGAAAGCATTAACCAGCAGGCAGCAGCAGGTCTATGACCTGATTCGCGACCATATTAACCAGACGGGCATGCCGCCGACGCGCGCGGAAATTGCTTCGCAGCTGGGCTTTCGCTCACCTAACGCGGCTGAAGAGCACCTTAAAGCGCTGGCGCGCAAAGGCGTGATCGAGATCGTTTCAGGCGCGTCGCGCGGCATCCGTCTGCTGATGGAAGAAGAGCCGAGCGCGGGACTACCGCTGATCGGCCGCGTCGCCGCCGGCGAGCCTCTGCTGGCGCAGGAGCATATTGAAGGCCACTATCAGGTCGATCCTAATCTGTTTAAACCCAACGCGGACTTTCTGCTGCGCGTCAGCGGTATGTCGATGAAAGATATCGGCATTATGGACGGCGACCTGCTCGCGGTGCATAAAACCCAGGATATCCGCAACGGCCAGGTGGTGGTCGCGCGCATCGATGACGAAGTGACGGTAAAACGCTGGAAAAAGCAGGGCTCGATCGTACAGCTGCTGCCGGAAAACAGCGACTTTGAGCCTATCGTGGTCGATACCCGCCAGCAATCTCTGACGATTGAAGGTCTGGCGGTAGGCATCGTCCGCAACGGCGAATGGTTCTGAAGGCTGTACTCTCCGTACCGATGCGGTAACTGCCCGCATGCCGCATCGGTCGCTTGAACTGCCGCCGTCATAACCTCTTAACCAGACGCAGCGGCCCCAAGGCATGGACTTGCTGATGCGTTTTTTCTCTTCGACCGACAAAAATCTCTGGCGGCTGGCGCTGCCGATGATCCTCTCTAATATTACCGTTCCCCTGCTGGGCCTGGTGGATACCGCCGTTATTGGCCATCTCGACAGCGCGGTTTACCTCGGCGGCGTTGCGATCGGCACGACGGCGACCAGCTTTCTGTTTATGCTGCTGCTGTTCCTGCGTATGAGCACCACAGGCCTGACGGCGCAGGCATTCGGCGCCGGAGACAGGTCGGCGCTGGCGCGCGCGCTGGTGCAGCCGCTAATCATCGCCTTCGCCGCCGGCCTGGTATTTATTCTACTGCGCGATCCTCTTAGCCAGCTCGCCGTCCGTATCGTCGGGGGCGATGGCGAGGTGTTGCGGCAGGCGACGCTGTTTATTCATATTCGCTGGCTTAGCGCGCCTGCCACGCTGGCGAACCTGGTGATCCTCGGCTGGCTGCTTGGCGTGCAGTATGCGCGCGCGCCGGTGCTGCTGCTGGTTGTCGGCAATCTGGTCAATATCGCGCTGGATCTCTGGCTGGTGTTGGGGCTTCGCCTCGGCGTCGCCGGCGCGGCGGCGGCCACGGCGCTGGCGGAATATGTCACGCTGGCGGTGGGGCTGCTGCTGGTCCGGCGCGTGCTGAAGCTGCGCGGCATTAACGGCGCGCTGTTGAAGCAGAGCTGGCGCGGCGACTTTAGCCGCCTGCTGCGTCTGAACCGCGACATTATGCTGCGTTCGCTGCTGCTGCAGCTCTGCTTCGCTTCTCTGACGATACTGGGAGCGCGCATCGGGCCGCAGGTGGTGGCGGTGAATGCCGTCTTGCTGATGTTCATCACCTTTACCGCCTATGCGCTTGATGGCTTCGCCTATGCGGTGGAAGCTTTCTCCGGCGAGGCGTACGGCGCGCAGGACGCCAGCCGGCTGCGTCAGGTCTGGCACGCCGCCTGCCGTCAGGCGGGCCTGGTCGCGCTGCTTTTCTCGCTGTTTTATGCCCTGAGCGGCGAGTGGATCGTTTCGCTGCTCACCTCGCTCGACTCCCTGCGCGACATGGCGGATCGCTTTTTAATCTGGCAAGTCATTATGCCGCTGGCCGGCGTCTGGTGTTACCTGCTGGACGGCATGTTTATCGGCGCCACGCGCGGGCGCGAAATGCGTAACGGCATGGCGGTCGCCGCGCTGGGCTATGGCCTGACGCTGTTTACCTTGCCCTGGCTGGGTAACCACGCCTTGTGGCTGGCGGTGATGGTTTTTCTGCTGTTGCGCGGTCTGACGCTCTGGGCTATCTGGCGCAGGCACTGGCGGCGCGATACCTGGTTTGCGCTGTAATGAGCGGCGAAGCTAAAGCTTTTTAACTGCCGGACCGCAGCATTTTCGGTTTGCGATACCCGTCACTGAATACAGAAAATTCCGTAAAATTCACGCATCTCTCTGAATAGCTACTACAATTATCTTACAAAGACACTGGTTAGCAGTGCTTTATATTGCCTTTCTTCATAAAAAGGGCAAACAAGATAATCAACGAAGGACAACGTGGAGGCTGTTATGAACAGAGACGAAACGGGTGGTAACTGGAAGCAGTTCAAAGGAAAAGTGAAAGAAAAATGGGGCAAGCTGACCGATGACGATATGACCGTCATTGAAGGCAAACGCGATCAGCTTGTCGGCAAGATTCAGGAACGCTACGGGTACGCTAAGGACGAAGCTGAGAAAGAAGTCAGCACCTGGGAAACCCAAAATAAAGATTACCGTTGGTAATGCCATGTCAGGAGTCTGACTCCTGACCGCCGGACATCCCGTCCGGCGCGGCACAAGGATGTGCCTGTTATCCCTTCCTGCTACGTTTTTTACTTTCAGCCTGATGATCGTGTTCGCAGTTTTCCCGATGCGTACAGGCCTCAATCTCAGCGCAATTCTGACAAAGCCCATGTGCCTCGATCACGCTATGGCGTAAGACGAATCCTGCTTGCTGCGCCAGTTGCGCGATACTGTTTTCTACGCTATCCGCCTGATTTTCATCAACCGCTGCGCAGCGGTCGCAAATCAGCATAATCGATGTATGCGGCGGCGCTTCAAAGTGGTGGCAGATCACGTAGCTATTATTGGATTCCACGCGATGAATAAAGCCCTGTTCCAGCAGAAAATCGAGCGCGCGATAAACGGTTGGCGGTTTAGCTTGCGGCTCGCTGACACGCAGGCGATCCAGCAGGTCGTAAGCACTGATGGCGTTCTGCTGTTCAGCCATCAGGCGCAGCACTTCGGCACGTTGCGATGTTAACCGCACGCCGCGTTGCAGACAGAGTTTTTCTGCCTGGGACATGATTTGGTGGGGCGTCAAGGTCGTCATGTGCGTTCTCCGCTGTGCGTGAGATGTTATTTTATCACACAACTAACGCTTGTGCCGAGTGCGCGCGCGGATATTGAAAATCAATTATCTTGTTGATTTATAATTATTTAATTTAAATTCCCCGAAGCGCGCCGCCGCACTGAATAGCCAAACTGTCGTCCCACCCAATAAGCGAGACCGTTCTTGCACTTATCCCACTGATTTTGCGTTGCAACTCACGGTTTTACCGGTTATGGTTTAGACAGGCTTAAGTAATTTCTGGCTCTAATGAAGTTACTTTTGCCGTTCTGAATAATAACAATGCGGTTTTGTATAAAAACCGTTCAATCCTGCAAACAGCCCTACTGTTTACTTTGTATTCACAGCAATAACGCGCTGATTTTGCCTTCATTATGCAGTCAGCATTTTATTACCGTCGTTGAATATTCTAAAGACTCCCTTTTAAGGTGGTGGCAGGCACATGGTTAAAAATTTCCCTTTACGTCGTACGGTTAGTTATTCTTTTGTCATTAATGCCTTTTTCGTCTCTTCTTCGGTCATGGCTGCGGGAACCTGGTATGACGCCCGCAACGACGCCATGGGCGGAACCGGCGTCGCTTCATCAACCTATGGCTCGGCGGTGCTGGCGAACCCGGCGCTGATGACCAAAGCGCAGCCGGATGATAACGTCAGCATTATCTTCCCTTCAGCCGGCGTTCAGATTACGGATAAAGACAAATTGGTCGACAAAGTCGACGACATCTCTAACACCGTCGATCGCTACCAGGACGTTATTGATAACCTGACCATTTTTGATTATTTATCCGGCGCTCCGCAGTTACGCGCCGCCGCAGGCGATATGGCAGGCCATCTGCGTGATTTACGCGACAACGAAGCACACGCTAATGCGGCTGTCTCGCTGGCGGTGACCATTCCCAACGAAACGTTGCCTTTTGCCTTCGTTACCAAAGCCTACGGCACGGTAGAAGTTCGCGCCAACGTTGCCCAGAGCGATATCGATTACCTGCAGGGCGTGGCGGACGGCGCCGTTTTTCCGGTACCGGGCGATCAAGATCGGCTGCGTTCTTCAGCCAATGGTCTGGCGGCGCTGGTGACCGACTACGGCGTTGCGGTCGCCCATGAGTTCAGCATTGCCGGACATCCGGTTTCCATCGGCGTCACGCCGAAAGTGCAGAAAACCTGGCTTTATAACTATACCGACAGCCTTTACGACTACGACAAAAGCGATATTAACAGCAGCCGTTACCGCACTTCCGATACCGGTTTCAACGTGGATGCCGGGCTGGCGACCTCGTTCGCGGAAAACTGGACCTTCGGCCTGACGGGGCAAAACCTGGTTTCCCGCGATCTTGATACCAAAGAAGTGAACGGCTATCGCGATACGTACCAGATTCGTCCGCTGGTGACGACCGGCCTTGCCTGGAACCGCGGCCCGTTTACCGCCACGGCGGACGTGGATTTGACCCAGACGAAAAGGTTTAAATCGCAGGATGAGAGCCAATATGCGGCGGTCGGCGGCGAATATCGCGTGCTGGACTGGCTGCAGCTGCGCGCCGGCTATCGCGCCGACATGAAATCAACGGATGAAAATGTCTTCACCGCCGGTTTCGGCCTGTCGCCCTTTAGCAACCGCGTCCATCTGGATCTTGCCGGCAGCGTAGGGGATAACAACACTTGGGGTGCCATGGCGCAGTTGGGCTTTAATTTTTAATCCGGCCCGCTTCACAGCGGAGGGCCAGCCCCTCCGCAGCGATGTGAATCCCCTCACATAACGGCAACGGCATCGCGCCGCTGCCGTTTTCTTTTTCCGCCTGAAAATGTGATCGCCATCAGCGCAGCTGGGCCAGGTTGAGCTGTTCCAGCAGCCAGCTTTTGAAGATATCCAGCGCGTAGTGCTGATGCTGATGACGCGGAAAAACCAAATAATGGCCGATGTAATGGATCTCCTGCGTGGTGGCGATCAGCGGACAGACCAGCCTACCGCTCTGCAATTCGCGCTCCGCCAACAGTTTTGACTCCAACACCACGCCCAGACCGTCCACCGCCGCGGCGATCGCCATAAAGCTGCGATCGAAACGCAGACCGTAATGGCGCGGCGGCGTCAGGTGGTTGGCTTCAAACCAGCCTTTCCATTGATAGAGCTGAACGTCGCACTGAATTAAGGTCTGGTGATAAAGATCTTCAGGCTGGCGGATCTTTTCCGCCAGCTGCGGCGTGCAGAGCGGCGTAAGCTCCTCTAACGCCAGCGGAATTTTCTCATAAGGTGAAGGCCGCGGCTCGCCGTAAACAATATCCAGATCGAAATCTTCTTGCTCGAAACGCACATATTCAGTGCTGGCGGAGAGGCGCAGATCGATTTGCGGATGCTGTTGCATAAACAGGCCCAGACGCGGCAACAGCCAATGATGCGCAAAGCTGGGGGCGGTGTGCAGCCGCAGCGGGCGCGCCTCATCCGCCGTCACCAGCGCGAAACCGCGCTGCAACTCATCAAAGCTGCGCTGGATATGCTCCAGCAGCACCGCGCCCTCTTTGGTGAGTTCGATTTCCCGCGTGCTGCGCTGAAACAGGCGCACTTTAAGGGTCTCCTCCAGCTTGCGGATGGCATGGCTGATGGCGCTTGGCGAAAGGTCGAGCTCTTTTGCCGCCGCGGCGAAAGAGCCGCTGCGCCCGGCCGCTTCAAAGGCGCGCAGCAAAGCAAGCGGCGTTTTGCGTAACAGCGTCATTCGTGAATCCTGTTCAATAGCGGATGCATGCAATGCTTTTGTCGACTGGCACAGATGCCGCGTAAGCTAGCTTTATCGATGCGGAAGCCTGGTAAAGCAATGGGCAGCGGCAGCCGGTCAGCGTATTTCTGGCGATCACAGATGAAATTCATGCGTGAATCTCCTTAGATTCCTTAACATGGCATAACGCCAGCCCGCACGCCATCTCCGCTTACGTTTCAACAGGGACCCGACCAGGAAACCAGACGATGAGCACAGTTACAGAACCCGATATTCGCCGTGACACCTCGCTGGAGGCGTTAGCCCGTCACGCATACCGTATTCGTCGCTTCGCTTTGCAGATGGGCGAAGTGCAGGGCCAGGGCTACATTGGCCAGGCGCTGGGATTGGCCGACGCGCTGGCCGTCGCCTGGTGCCATGCGCTGAACTATCAACCCGACGATCCGGAATGGGAAGGGCGCGATCGCTTCCTGCTTTCGCACGGCCATTACGCTATCGCGCTCTACGCGGCGCTGATCGAAGCGGGCGTGATCCCGGAAGCCGAGCTGGAAACCTACGGCTCGGACGAGAGCCGCCTGCCAATGTCGGGCATGGCGACCTATACCCCCGGCATGGAGATCTCCGGCGGCTCGCTGGGCCAGGGAATGACGATTGCGGTTGGCATGGCGCTGGCGCTGCGCCACAAGGGCAATCCCGCTTTTGTCTACAACTCGATGTCGGATGGCGAACTCGACGAAGGTGCCACCTGGGAAGCCGCGCTGTCGGCCGCGCATCACCAGCTCAGCAATCTCATTACGCTGGTCGATATCAACCAACAGCAGGCCGACGGTCCTTCGCAAAAAGTGATGGGCTTTGAGCCGCTGGCGGATAAATGGCAGGCGTTCGGCTGGCACGTGGAGCGCGTCGACGGCAACGATCTCGCGGCGGTGAAGGCCGCGTTCGATCGGGCGCGCGCGCTGCCGCATCCGGTGCCGCGCGTCATCCTGCTGGACACCTTAATGGGGAAAGGCGTCTATGGGGTGGTAATCATTTTGATACTGATCGTGCATACCTCTGACAAGCCGTCGGGCCTTTACTGGCGCGGCTTTGGGTGAAAAATTGGATTTGATACTCGTCAAGGAAAAATGACTGAAAAGTGATTTTTTTGAACGGTATTTGATACAGGAATGATTTCAGACTGCCCAGGTTTGAAAGGTGTTTAAACCGATTTTGAAAAACCCGCCACTCGCTTGGCTTAAGTCAAATTAAGCATAAGCCAAAACTATTAAAAACTGATTAGTACCAGCCTATGCTCAACTAGCTAGCCTGCCTCTTATCAGATGCTGGGCTTGCGGTGTTGCCTACCTCACCTCCCTCAGATGCCCCTTTTTTAGCTTCGTGTAACGCCATTAGGCGCTCTTTTTCTTCTTTGGGAAGCTTTAATAGCTCCTTCTCAACTGATGTTAAATGGCTCTCAGTTACTGCTTCTATTTGTTCGGAGATAACCCTTTCGATGCCCTTACGGTGAATGAGTTTTATTAGGCTGAATGCCTCGTGAGGTTCAATAGATTCAAGCACCATCAACCATGCAGACGAAAGCTTATCACTTGAGTTGATCTCACCTACACCCTCCGTCGCTCTGATCTCAATAGAGTTCATCTGAGTGCGATTTTCACCTGACGCAAGCCAGTCGATGCTTACACCTTCAGCTTTTGCTATGGACTTGACGGCGCTAAGCGAGGGGTCCGTGCCTCTGTTAAGGTAGTTGTTAAGCGTCGAGAAAGAAAGCCCCCAAGCGCGCGCTACGGACCTTACACTTCGGGACCCTATCAGCTCTCTTAATCTCTGCTTGAAACTTTCTTTTCCATCCGACTCCAAAGAAAGTTCGCTTTCTTTACCCTCACTCATTTTCCATTCCCCGTAAGACATTGAATTAAAAAACCTTCAAGTTTTTTGCGCCTATCAATTCAAATAAGGCGCAAAGAAAGTGAAGTTTTTGCTTTACATGATCTTTATGTGGATCAATACTTTTATCCGAAGAGAGAACCTGTGGCTTATCCCTCGGGATAACTTTTTAGGATAGTTGAATGATGAATCGAAAAGAAGAACTGTATGTCGATATGCACCCTGAAGACATCAAAGCGGAGATCCACAAACGCGGGTTGTCGTTTGCTGAACTTGGGCGCCGGAATGGGTATTCAGCCGGATCATTGAAGTCAGTTTTGCGTACACCTTCTAAGCCCCAGCAGCAAATTGTTGCGGACGCTCTCGGTATGTCACCAGAACTCATCTGGCCCAGCCGTTATAAAACTGAAAGCTATATGCGCAAGGTGTCCTGATATGTTTGTCACAGTGAATGAGTTAATGGGCCTGCCGGGGTTGCCGGGTACGCTTCAGGGGCTGAGATTCACTCTGAACAAGCGTGCTGCAGGTTTGCCTGAAATGGTACGCCGTCGCGCAGGTACAAAGGCTTATGAGTATCACATTGATTGCCTGCCGGAGGCTGCGCAGGATATTGTCCGGGCGCGTGTTGCGCGTCAGTTATTACAGCGCTCTGCGGGTACTTCTGTTTCTGGTGGTGCTGCAAAGAGTGGGCTGGTTACCAGGGCGGGTGGTGAAAAGGTTCAGCAGGTGCTGGGGCTGTATCGAAAATGCCCGGCTCTGCTTGATAAGGGGTTGCGTAGCCTGACCATGAATCAGAAGGCTGTGGGTGATGCGCGTATGGTGCTGGTTCAGGAGGTCCTGCGACTGATGAGCAAAAGCCAGGATGGCGGGCTGAATATGACGCGCAGGCAGGCTATAGCGTTCATTTCTGCGAGTTCCCGTGAAGGTACGTTGCCCGATCATGTGCAGCGTGCAGCCGGGATTGCCAATGCACGCAAGGGGTCTACCCGCGCAGGCATCAGCGCTCCCACCCTTCAGCGATGGTTATCCTGCTGGATGGCGGCCGATACTGTAGGTGAGCGTATGGCCCTGCTCGCGCCGGGTAAGGTCTGTAAAAAAGAGGTTTTCCAGTATTCATGGATGCCTGATTTCCTGCGGTTCTGGCGCGACACAAACCAGCCCTCCGTCACGATGGCTTACGAACGTTTTGAGCACTGGTGGCAGTCAGAGCATGCCGGTAACGAAATCATGCTGTCCATGCTGCCGAAGGTCGACACGGTACGGTATGCGCTGGATAAGCTCCCAGCGGCAGAGCGTGAGCGCGGACGTGTGACGGGATCGGAATATAAAAAATATCTGCCGTTTGTCCGGCGCGACTGGTCAGCGCTTCCTGTTAATGGTGTCTGGGTCGGTGATGGCCACGGCATGAAAATGGAGGTGATCAATCCGGTTACGGGCAAGCCGTTTAAGCCGGAGATCACGCTCGTTATTGATGCACGTACCCGCGTGGTGGTCGGGTGGAGTCTGGCGATGTCAGAAAGCCAGATAGCCGTAGGCGATGCGATACGTCATGGCATCTCACAGTATGGATTGCCACTGATGTATTACTCCGATAATGGCGGCGGTGAGAAAAACCGGGTTTTTGATGCTGAGATTACAGGTATTTTCTCCCGCCTGGGTATTGAGCACCCGACCGGGATTCCGGGTAATCCACAGGGGCGCGGCATCATCGAGCGTCTTAATCAGGAAATACCGAAGCGCGCCGCGATGACCTTCGGTTCCTGGGTGGGTAAATCGGGTGACCGGGAAACACAACGCAAATACCGTAAGGCGGTGGATTCAGCGGTCAATGCTATAGAGAAAGGCAAGGTGCTTAATCAGGCCCAAGCGTCAGCCATGCGTAAGGTGCCAACGATGCCGGAGCTGGTCGCAGAAATTGAGCGCCAGATTGAGCGCCATAATACCCGCCCGCACACCAGCCTGCCAAAACGCGACAGCGGTACGCACTGGTCACCACTGGCTTACCGGAATCATGTAATTAAGCAGGAAGAGGAAAAGATCCAGTATCTGACCCGTTCTGAACTGCATGAGATGTTCCGGCCAGAGCAGGTGTGTACGGCCAGACGCGGCGAGATACGGTTGTTTAACAACCTTTATTTCAGCACAGAGCTGGCCTGCGTTGAGGGTGAAGAGGTCCGGGTCTGTTATGACATTCACGATCCGCAAAGCGTGATTGTGCGCCGCATGGATGGCTCCTGGATATGTGATGCGATCTGGAACGGCAACAAAGTGGACGCCTTCCCGAAAGCACGTATCGAGCAGCTTAAAGAGAAACGCGTTAAAAACAGCGTTAAAAATCTTGAAGATAAGGTACGCCGCAGGAAAGAAGAGATTCAGCCTGTTATTGCACATAAGCCGGACTTTGATTACAGCCTCTTTAATGCACCTGTCATTAATAAAGAGCCTGAGAAAGTTTATTTATTCGAATCAGAATATCAGCAGGATATAAAGAAAGCCGGTAATCACCGTTGAGGTAATTTTAAATGAATATTAAAGCAAAATTAATCCAGTTACTGGAGGGGACTGGCTACACCCAGAAAAAGGTGGCCACTAAAACCGGCCTGAGCACGGCGGTTATATCGCAGTACCTGAAGGGAGTTTACAACGGCAATATCGGCAATGTTGAGGCGGCGCTGGCCGATTTCTTCCGCCGCGAAGAGGATCGCGCTAAACATCGCGCGGTGACGGAGCGGTTTGTTCCTACTCAGCTGGCCACGTTGGCGCTGGGGCTTATCAGTAACACGCACATGGATGGTGACATAGGCGTGATATACGGCCCGGCAGGCATGGGCAAAAGTATGATCCTGCGCGAGTACGTTGCGCAGAACAAAGGCGTGATCCTGATTGAAGCTGACCCAGGCTACACCGCTAAGGTGCTGCTGCAGGAGTTGTCTTCCCGCCTGGGCGTGAAAAAGACCGGCAATATTCACGAACTGAGCGAGGAATGTATTCAGGCGCTCACTGGTACGGGCTGGATAGTGCTGGTTGATGAGGCTGAGTTACTGCCCTACCGGGCGCTTGAGGTTCTGCGTCGTATTCATGACCGTTCCGGTGTGTCGATTGTGCTGGCGGGTATGCCGCGCCTGCTGATTAACCTCAAAGGGTCGCGGGGCGAATATGCGCAGCTATACAGCCGGGTCGGTATGGCGATGGACCTTGCGACTTACAAAGACGACCAGTCGCACAGCGACTTCAGAATGATTTTATCCAGCCTGCTGCCTGCTGGTGAAAGCGTATCCGGGGAGGTTGTTGAGGCTTTCCTGAAGCACTCAAAGGGCAACTATCGTCGCATGTTTAAACTGGCGCGGGGCGTTGTGCGCTCAAGCGGCATAAATAATCAGGGTATCAGCGTGGGCTTAATTGAGCGCTATGCCGGAATGTTAATTCATTAATTTATTTACTGAGGGATTAGATATGGCTGATTTAGCAGTTATTGCCTGTAAACGCTCACGCGCAAAAGTTGAGATTCACTCTTTCGGTGGCCGGGTGACAGGCTATGCACGTAATCGCGCGATGCCGGTTGTGTATGCCACTGCGCCATGCGGCGGCGGTTTATGGCCGGTACAGGAAGTGCTGGAGGTTGTGGGTGGCGTGCGCCAGTGGGTGCGTACATCAGTTATTCAGGGCTGTACGGTTATCTGGAGTTAATTATGTCGGCAAAACTTGAAGTGCTCATTACTGAACATCGTGGGCGGATGGAATTTGATTTCAAAGTGACGGGCAAGCGCTCACCGCGTGAAGATGCACACCTGGTGGCATTAGTTGCCGCAATTGAGGCTGCGGTGAAAGATTTCGAAAAGGTTGCAGATGGTTGTAACTGCCCTGCATGCCAACGGAGACGTGAGCGGGAGGCTGATTATGCGCGTCAGAATTTACATTGACATTGAGTATGATGAATCGGGTTTTGTGGTTAACCCGGAAATTAAAGTCAACCCCAATAATCACACCGTATCTGAAATGATTATTGCCACCAGTACCGTTAATTATGCAGTGAAGCTGGCGGCGGAATTTAATCA
This sequence comes from Enterobacteriaceae bacterium UBA2655, assembly GCA_002359495.1. Classification (GTDB taxonomy): domain Bacteria; phylum Pseudomonadota; class Gammaproteobacteria; order Enterobacterales; family Enterobacteriaceae; genus Pantoea; species Pantoea superficialis. The sequence goes on along the minus strand of DENB01000038.1, from coordinate 70,753 downwards.
GGTGCATCTGAAAGCAAAATGTATTAATGGAGAAAGTAATTATGTCCAGTGAAGTGAAAGAAAACACAATCCCTGCAGGATACTGGAAAGATTCACGTGGCGTTCTGACTCCTGAAAGCCTGGTTAAGCCGGTTGATAAAGAGCGTGATGCGCTGGTGCGTGCCATCGTTGCGCGCGCCGTTCCGCTCAGCCATTCCCTGCGTGATTTTAAGCAGGACACCTTTGCCGATATTCAGGCGCTGGTTGATCTCTCAGCTGAGCAGTACGGGGCCACTATCGGTGGTAAAAAAGGGAACGTCACGCTGTACACCTATGACGGTCGGTACAAGCTGCAGCGGGCCATGCAGGACAGAATCGCTTTTGATGAGCGCATTCAGGCCGCTAAAGAGCTTATCGACGCCTGCGTGGCTGAGTGGACGCAGGATGCACGCCCTGAGCTGCTGGCCATCATTGACCGGGCCTTCTCCACAGATAAAGAGGGTGATATCAATCCGGGCCGTGTGCTGCAGCTGCGTCGTCATGACATCACCGACCCGCGCTGGTTACGTGCTATGGATGCGCTGGCTGAGGCTGTACAGGTTGTCAGCAGCAAAAGCTACATCCGTATTTATGAGCGGGTTGGTGACAGTGATCAGTATGTGCCGATATCACTCGATATTGCCGGGGTGTGATATGCGCAATCCTGACAGTATTAATCACATTAACCGTTATGCAGGCTATGCCATTGGCGCGGTGAGGGCTGAGCGTGAGGGCCGTTATGCTGACGCAGCTGCGCTCTGGCTGAAGGCGGCGCAGGCACCCTGCATGGCAGTAAATCTGGGGTGGGCGAAAATGCGTCGTAAGTTTTGCCTGCATGCGGAGTCGCGTTCATGGGGTGAATGTCATGAAGGCTGAAGAGTTTAACGCACGTTACCCGGTAGGCAGCCACTTTATCTTTCAACCCTGTAAGTTACTTCGTGGTGGTAGTGTGGTGAAAACGGTGGATGTTGCGCGTGATTTAAAATCCTCAACGGTGGTCGAAATCAGCGTGGAGCCTTATTTCGCAAATATTAAATCTCTGACCCCGACATAAATAAAAGCCGTCTGATTTAAACCGACATTAATCATTATTTAAATATGGCGTGAACCGTCAGGAGACTGCTCACGCCAAAAATTTGCTGAGAGGTTATTTATGGAAACAAGAACGGGGTTTTTAATCATTTCCTATATAGCATTTGGCCTTGTCACATTTTGGGTGGTTGTTCGCCATTTCTATGATGAGGGTGACAGTGAGACCACATTAGTAACCCTTTCTTTGCTCTGGCCCCTTACCTGATTGGTGTTATTGATATCCGGGGTTTGCATGATGCTTGAGTAGACCGTGGCAAGGGTCATCGCTTTCTGCCGCAAGGGTAAATGAGGAGTCAAATGTGATTATTAATCCTGAGAATGCTCTTCTTGATTCTGCTTGTCCCTGCTGTGAACGCACGGCGGTGTTTGAGCTGAAAGTCATGCCTGAAATGTATGATCCGCAGCAATTGATGGTCGTTGTGAAATGCCACTTTTGCGAAACGACCTTTAATGACTTTGTGCGTATTAATGAAATGGAGGTGTGTGGTGAATAAAAAAAAGTATCTCGCCAAAATTAAGAAGCTGCTGAATCTTGCGCGCAAGACCTCGAATGCCAATGAGGCGGCAAACGCTATCAGCATGGCGCAAAGCCTGATGCGCCAATATAACATCAGTGAAGTTGAGGCAGGTTTCTGTGACATCAGCGAAGCCTGCAGCAAGGGCGCGCCGTCAGATGCCAGCAGGCCGCCTAACTATATGGGCTATCTGGTTCAGGTTGTCAGCCAGTCTTTTGGTGTACGGGCATTGTTTACCTGGCGTTATGACGTGCGCAGGCTGGTTTCACGTCGTTGCGTCCGGTTCTACGTTCCGGGTTCACGCTCGGAGGTTGCCGCCTATGCGTTTGATGTGCTTTCCCGACAGATGATCAAAGCCCGTAAAGAGTTTATTGCCTCGCTTCGTAAAGGCATTAAAACCTCTACCAAAACGGCCAAGGCCGATCTCTTATGTGAGGGCTGGGTGAATGGTGTCTGGCAGGTGCTGGATGCATTCAACCCAAGGGAAGAAGAAGAGACGCTGATGGAAGCATACCGGACTCACCTCCGAAGCAAAGGTGACATCAGTGAAAGTAGACTGCGCAAGGCCGGTAATACGCGTGGTGGCAGCGATGACGCTGTGCATGCGGGCTATGAGTCCGGTATGAATGCAAGGCTGAGTCATGGTGTGAACGGCGCGGCCAGCGCATCACTGGCAATCGGGAGGACATGATTATGGCGGGTTCAAATCCCTATGCTGAGCACGTTAAAACCGGAAGAGCGCACCTGCGCCGCCTGGCCACGATGTCGCGGCATCTGCTGGAAATGTCAGAGTGCTGGGGTGAGCTTGACGCCTGCCTCCTGACTGAGCTTGAACATCAGGCCGAGCGCATTGATGCGCTGTCTGGTGAGATCAAAGAGTTAATGACTGACTGGCGGCGCGATGCCGAATGGGAGGACTGAAAATGCTGAAATCTTATAAATGGGTTGAGGGGAATAGTGATATCCCCACTGACGTACTGAGCGCGGCTTATGAGACAGGCGCAGGTAAGGCGATCTGCGCAGTGTGCGAGGTTGATGAAGCGCTGCAGGGTGAAGGTTTTCCAATGCTGGTCTGAGCATATCTGGATGTTGATTACGCAGGCATGATTTGCCGCAATACCGGGCGGGATATTTCGCAGTACGTTGTGCGGTGGTTGCCAGTTGATAGCGCAGTATTAAATAACAAGCATAAGGGAGGCAAGGTATGTTAGGAATGAGGGTTCGCGGAAAAAAGCCTGTTGCTGTATTGGTTCTGCTTCTGATTGGGTTAGCTTGCGGTGAATATGCAGCTGACGATATTTCCCAGCAAATTAACTGCTCATTGTTATTTATAGGCTCCACTCTTTGGGTTGCTGTTATGGTCTGGTTCGTCGATTCTCAGAAGTCTATTGAGCATGAAAACTTACCAGGTACTGAAGTCAAGGTGCAATGCACTGACTGGTCTGAGAATAGCGATAAGAGTAAAGCTAAATCATGAAAGCTATATTCTCTGCATGCGCCTTTATTGTGATTGTTTTATGGATCACATGGGAGCTGCGCGAACATATTCGCCGCCATCGCTGAATTGACAATCCTCTCCGGCTGTGATCCAATGTCCACCTGCAGTACTGGTGTGACAATTTGAATCAGCCCTGAAAAGCCCCTCATTGAGGGGCTTTTTTCGTTTATAGCCCCGGAGAATTTTCTATGATTAATTACTCAAAACTTGGTGAATATACAGCTTTCAAAAGGCAGGCGCAGGATGCCTCAGTCAGGCGATTATATCTCACCGTCCTGTCAGATAAGGCGGATGCGCTGCGCACTTGCCTGTCAGAGCCTGTTTATTCTGTTGAATTCACTAACTTGCTGGAAAAAATTCGGCGTGCTGATACAGAGATGCGTGCGGCTCTGCAGGCTGCTAATCAGGCGGCGGCTCTGTGTGAAGAATGCCCGCTGGAGTACAAAACGTTTGAGTTGCTTTAGCCACCCGTCTCTGTGAAAACCTCCAGGAAATAATCTCATGAAGCGCAACCTTATCCGCATCGTCCATACCGGCAAATCTCGCCTGGGCTGGGACGATGAGACCTATCGCGATGTGCTGGCCCGGCTGACCGGGCACCGCTCGGCCAGTGAGTGCAGTGAGACTGAGCTGGAAAAAGTGGTGACCTACATGCGTACTGTCGGTTTTACCCCTTCTGCATCCTGGGGCCGCCGTCCGCGCGTGGCGGCAGGCCGTAAGGGGATGCTGTCGAAGATTGAGGCACTGCTAGCCGAGGCCGGGCGCCCCTGGGGTTATCTTGATGGCGTCATTGAGCGGATGCTTGGCGAGAAAAAGCCGGTAGAGTGGCTCAGTGACGATCAGGTGCGCAGGGTCATGCAGATGCTGATTGTTGACGCGAAGCGTCACGGGAGGCTGTAATATGCGCGAGTTTGATCTTGAATCCCTCGAAGCGCTGCTGCCGGATACCGCCCGTCAGATAGCCGATGTGATAGGTTTTCCTGCCACGCAGCGGCTGATTGAGCATTTTGGCGGTGCCTGTTTCCCGATTGGACGTGGTCTGCGCGGCACCGGTGAACGCCGTCTGGCCATGTTGCGGGACGTTATCGGCGATGAGAATACCCGCCAGCTCGTTAAGCGTTTCGGCGGTGACAGTTCACTGGTCATCCCACGTTGCGCTGACGCGCTGCGCGAGTGGCGTAACCGCTGTTTTATCGCCGAGGTTGACAGCATGCTGGCCGCTGGCGAATCATTGCGCATGGCGCTCACGGTACTCGGCCCCAAATACGGCATCGGTAACACCCGCGCTTGGGCCATTGTGGCAAGCCGCCGACAGGCAACCTCTCCCCCGGCACAGGGGGCGCTGTTCTGATGGCATACCGCTTCACCCCCGTATCATGCCCTGAGTTACGCCACCCATCACAATAACCCTCACAAACTTTGTGAGGGTTTTTTTATGTCGTCTTTCCGCTTCAGTCAGCGCAGCGAGTCCCGCCTGCAGGGTGTTCACCCTGACCTGGTGAAAGTGACCCGCCGTGCGCTGGAACTGTCTCCTGTTGATTTTGGTATTACCGAAGGCCTCCGCTCTCAGGAACGCCAGAAACAGATGGTCGCTCAGGGCAGCAGCCAGACCATGAACAGCCGCCACCTTACCGGGCATGCGGTCGACGTGGTGGTGTATGTCGGTAGTGATATTTCGTGGGATATGCCGCTTTATCAGCAGATTGCGCAGGCGTTCAAACAGGCTTCAGTTGAGCTTTCCATCCCCGTTGTGTGGGGTGGCGACTGGAAAACGCTGAAGGATGGCCCGCACTTTCAGCTTCCCTTTGCGCAATATCCGGCAACAGCCGCGTGATGTTCCGGGGGATCGTACTGATGGCACTCCTTAACCGCCTTGGCGAACTTGTCACCAACCCGCAGGGGCGCTTGTCCACTACCGACGCCGCCACGATGGTCGCGCTGGTTGTCAGCTCGCTGGCGCTGCTTATCTGCGTGGTGATGGACAGGCAACCTGATGCTGCGCTGGGCCTGTATCTCGGTGCCTGGGTAACACATGCAGGCGTGCAGGTTCACCAGAAGCTGAAGGTGCCTGTTGCCCGACCTGCGGGAGGCAAGGATGAATAGCGCAGCTAAATGGCTTTTAACCCGCCTTTTACCCGGCGCCGTGCTTTGCGCGGCGCTGGCCGGAGCCGGATGGTGGCTGCACAGCGCTGGCTATGACTCCGGGCATAAAGACGCTAAGGCGGACGGCGATACCGCGCTGGCCAATGAGAAAAAAAACCGTGCGGATGAACGCCAGCAGCTGGCTCAGTCCGGGCAGCAGGCACTGCTGCAGGCAAGGGATGACGAGCGCCAGCAGCGTGAGCGGGCTGACCGGCTCGCCCTGCAGCTGGCTGATAAAGAATTTGAGCTGACGCAGACGAACCGCCTGCTGCAGCTGGGTATCAATAAGGCGGTCAGCGATGACAATCAGACTTCTGGCTGTGGCTATAACGGGCTTGGGCCTCACAGCCTGCAGCTCTACACCAAAGCCCTCGGATACGCCGGTGGTGGTAACGCCCGCGCCGGTGATAGTTCAGGACAGTAAGCCCCCACGGGCGATGGTCACGGTGGCCCCGATGCCACCTGCACCGTCAGCGTATGCCGGTGGCTCATCGGGGCTACCCCCGGATGCACTGTTGCGACATGCAGCAGATTACGGAGCCTGGTGCCAGACGAACGCCGCAAAACTCAAGGCTCTTGAGGCGTTTTTCTGGCCAGGCAAGGAGGACCAATAAATGGACGCAGGACACATTGTGGAATTTTGGCAAACCGCGTTACTGGGCGTTTTTTCGTTCGGCTTTACTTTCTGGATAAAGAATCTGCACTCCACAATTAACCGCCTGTGGGAAGAGAACCGGCAGATGTACACGGTGTTTCAGCTCAAATCAGATGCACTCCGCGATCAGGAGCAGATTATGACCATGCTCTCGGAAATTAAGCAGTCGATTGAGCGCATGAACGATCGAATAGACCGCCGCACCGATGCCACGGGGGGCCGCTAATGGCGCACCCGAAAGCGGTAAGGGATGTCGTCAGGCGCGATTACATTGCACAGGGGATCGCCCCCGAAGTGCTGGGGCCGATGCACGGGGTCAGCGTGGCGTCGGTTATCCGCTGGCGGCGTGAGTCGCGGGAGAACGGCGACGACTGGGACAAACAGCGTGCGGCCCGTCGCCTGTCGTCCGGCGTGCCGGAGGATATCACCCGTGACCTGCTGCTGGAGTTCCTTGAGCACCATAAGCATGCGATGGAACAGCTGCGCAAGGCCCGTGAAGGTGCAGACGGTCAGGCGGCACTGCCAGCCGATGATTACGCCAGCCTGCTGGCAAAGCTGCAGGACGGCTTTAACAAGATGATAGCCGCCAGTAAAAGCATTTTGCCGGAGACCGACCGTCTGATCGTCGCGGCGGGTGTGGTGGAGGATTTAGCCGCCTTTCTCAGCGATAAGCACCCGGCGCTGATGGCGGGCTTTCTGGACGTATTACCTGAGTTTCAGCAGTTAGTGGAGAAGAAATATGGCTGAAGTTACCAAACCCGTTAAGCAGTTTATTACTCTGAACGATCGCAATACTGTGCGGGCCGATACCATCGTTCGCGTATACGTGCAAAGCGATTATCTGATGGTACAGACTGAAGATGGCGAGATTCACCAGGCCGATGGTCTTTATGGAAAATCGGTGTGGCACGCAAAATCCGCGTTGCTGGAGCAGATTGAGGCGGCGCTGGCGAACCGCAGCCAGGACTGAGGGCAGATAAGTGTCGTCCAAATCATCGCTTAAAGCCTTTCGCGAGAAGATTGCCCGCATTCAGGGGGAGCTGCGCGACCGTATTGAGAGCGCAAGCTGTGGTCTGGACAGCAGCCCGGAGGCGATACAGGCTCGCCGGTTACAGGTCAGCGATCCGGTGACAGGGTTTCGCTTCTTCGTAAACACCTACTTTAAGCATCACCTCCATCACCCGGAAACCAGTGCGCTGCACGAGTATCTGTATGAGCGCCTGCCGCAGATTGTCACCAGCCCTGAGAGTGAGAATGACGTTATTGCCGCCCCGCGTGGTGAAGCAAAAACCACCCTCGGTCAGCAGCTGTTCGACCTGTGGTGCGTCGTTCTTGAGCTGAAGAAATTCATCATTATCGCCTTTGACACGTCTGCTCAGTCAGCGGAGTCACTGGAGGTTATCAAAGCTGAGCTGCTCTATAACGCCGGTCTGGCGCTGGACTTCCCGGAAGCCTGTGGACAGGGGCGCGTATGGCGTATCGGCTGCATTTTGACTGCGTCGGGTATCAAAATTGAATCCGCTGGCCAGGGGCAGAGTCTGCGTGGCCGTAAGCATGGCGCGTATCGTCCGGATCTCGTTCATCTCGATGACCTTGAGAACGACGAAAACGTGGTGACGCCAAAGCAGCGTGACAAGCTGGAGAAGTGGCTGAACAGCACTGTGCTGCCGCTGGGCGGGGCCGGGGTCAAGCTCGATGTTATCTACGTCGGGTCAATCCTGCACTACGATTCCGTGCTGGCCCGCACCATGAAAAACCCGCTGTGGAACGCGAAGCGTTTCCAGGCAATCCTCGCGTGGTCAGAGAATCTGGCGCTGTGGGATGAGTGGGAAGCGGTACTGCGCGGTAAGGGTAAAAATGCTGCGAAGGCGTTCTATAACCGCCATGAAAAAGCGCTGCTGAAAGGCTCCCGCGTTTCCTGGGCCGCTCGCCCACTGCTGGCGCTGATGTTGATCCGCGTGCGCGTAGGCACCCGCGCTTTCGACGCGGAATACCAGAATGACCCAGTCAGCGGCGAGCATGCCATCTTCCACGGCTGTATCCATGAATGGCGGGAGCTGGAGCCTGACCTGATTTACTTTGGTGCCTGCGACCCATCGCTCGGCAAGCACAACAGCCGGGGCAACGACCCCAGCGCGTTGCTGATTGGCGGATGGCACCGCATCAAAAAAGTGCTGAAGGTCGTCCGTGCCGATATTCGCGTGCGCCGCCCTAAAAAGATTATCACCGATGTTATCCAGCTGCAGCGTGAGTTTGGCTGCGTAGCGTGGGCGTTTGAGTCGGTGCAGTTCCAAGACTTCCTGCGCGAGACGCTGATAGAAGAATCCCTGAAGGCGGGCGTCCCCGTTCCGGCCCGCTCGGTAATCCCTTCCACCGACAAGGCCGGACGTATTGAATCCCTGCAGCCCTTTATGGAGAGCGAGCACATTCTGATCGCCCGTGCACTCGCCACGTTGCGTGAACAGCTGATGCATTTCCCGATGGCTGACCACGATGACGGCCCGGATGCGCTGCATATGCTGTTTGCCATCGCGTCGACCAGCGTGGGTAACTTTGAATTTATTCCCGTCAGCCAGCTGGAGGCGGTGGAGTCAGATACTCCCTCGCGCCGCAGGCATGACGATGACGACGATTATGGCTCTGACGGGTTCGGGTCTGGAGGATGGTAAATGGACATTAAAACCGCGTTTAAACGCTTTTTTTCCCGCGATAGCACACAGGCCATGCAGAGCGCTGGCGACGATTTCCTCTACAGCGATACCGTCAGCCACCCGTCCACCGGGCTGGATATTCAGCGGGTGTATGCCCTGTTCAGCGCTGCCGAACAGGGCGACATCCAGGCGCAGAGCGACCTGTTTACCGATATGGAAGAGCGCGACGGCCACCTGTTCGCCGAGCTGTCAAAGCGTAAGCGTGCGCTGCTGACGCTGCCGTTTTCCGTCAAACCGCCCCCGGATGCGACCGAGGCGGAGAAGAAAGTCGCGGCGGAGGGCGACTGGTGGCTGCGCCATTTGCCGGGCTTCCGCGAGATGCTGATGGATATGCTGGATGCCATCGGCCACGGCTTTTCGTGCATCGAGATCGAATGGGGCCGTAAAGGGTCACTCTGGCTTCCGTCAGCGTTCCACAAGCGACCGGCGCGGGCCTTCACGATGCCGCAGAACGACCTTGACAGTATCCGCCTGAACCGTGGCGGCGTGGGCGGCGAGGAACTGTGGGATATGGGCTGGATCGTGCATAAGCACAAGTCCAAATCCGGCCCGGTGGCGCAGAGTGGCCTGTTCCGCGTGCTGGTCTGGACGTACCTGTTCAAGAATCTGTCTGCCCGCGACTGGGCGCAGTTCCTGAACCTCTACGGCCTGCCATTCCGTATTGGTAAGTATGATGCCTCCATGACCGACAGGGAGCGACTGAATCTGCTTCGCGGTATCCGCATGCTGGCCCGCGAAGGCGGCGGCATCATTCCGTCTAATGCTGAAATTTCGCTGGTCTCTCCGTCTGCAGGCCAGAGTGCGCCTTTCCTGGATATGGTGAGCTGGTGCGAGAAGGTACAGTCAAAGGTCATTCTCGGCGGGACGCTGACCAGCCAGGCTGACGGCAAATCGTCGACCAATGCGCTCGGAAATGTGCATAACGAAATCCGTCACGATCTCCTCGTCGGTGATGCATGGATGTCGGCGGAGACGCTGACCCAGCAGCTGCTGTGGCCAGTGTTGGCGATAAACGGGCGTTTTAACCCGGAGCGGGCACCGTATCTGGAATTTGATGCCCGCGAGTCCGTTGACCTTGAGCGTCTGATGACGGTAGTGAACACTGCTCAGCAGGCGGGCTTTGACATTACCGCTGACTGGGTCTCGGAGAAAAGCGGTATCCCGCTGCCTCAGGTGGGACAGACCATCCTGAAACCGCTGGCCCGCCAGCAGGCCGGTGACGCCGCACTGTCTCAGGTAATGCAGGCCCGCCTTGCTGCCCTCTCTTTGCCGCAGAGTGGAACTGACAACGTACAGCTGCAGCTGGATGCCGCTCCGCAGCTTCTGGCCATTCAGGCCACTGCCGCTGCTGAAGCAATGTTGAAACCGCTAATTACGAAGGTAAAAGCCGCACGAAGCCCGGATGAGGTTTACGAGCTTCTTGCAGCCAGCTATCCAGCGCTGGACGATATGGCCCTGCGCGAGCTGGTAGGTCAGGCGGTCTTTGTCGCAGACTTCATGGGGCAGCAGAATGCCTGAGATTAATGCAGGTTTTGCCATGACCCTGCCACCGGCGCGGGCGATAGCGTACTTCCAGTCAAAAGGGTTAACGCCCACCATGAGCTGGAAGGATATGCAGGACGAGACTCACGCGGTGGAGTTTGCGGTGGCCGGTATCACTAAGCTGGACGTCCTCAGAGATATCCAGAACAGCCTGACGCGCTCGCTCACGGAGGGGATGAGTTTCCGCCAGTTCCAGGATGAACTGGAGCCGCTGTTGCAGCGTAAGGGCTGGCTGGGACGCGGGCTGGTTGCCGATGACGATGGCGTGCTGCAGGGCAAAAAGCTGATGCCGTATCGGCTGGATACCATTTTTCGCACCAATATCCAGTCGGCGCATGCAGCGGGCCGCTATCAGTGGATGGTAGCGAATGCGAAAGAGCGCCCTTACTGGCAGTACAACGCCATCATGGACGGTCGCACCCGGCCTGCGCATGCAGCCCTGCACGGGCGTATATTCCGCTGGGACGATCCTATCTGGAATGTGCTGTTTCCGCCGAATGGCTATAACTGCCGGTGCTTTGTCAGGGCGCTCACGCAGGCTCAGGTTGATGCGCATCCGATTGGTGTTGAATCCTCGGAAGCGTACATGACCACAATCCAGCAACCTTACGGCACTGACGGGGAGATGCGCCCGGTGACAGCGTTTCGTGATCCGAAGACCGGGCGGATGATGGTGCCGGATGCAGGTTTTAACCTCAATCCGGGGCGTGGGTATCTGGCCGGGCTTGGTCAGTCCCTCCTGGAGAAAAGCGTTGATGCCCCTCCACGCCTTGCTGCACAGGCAGTGTATGAAACGCTGCGCAATAACCGGCTGGCCACGGCAATGAATCGCGATCTTGATAGCTGGGTGCGCTCGCTGCCTCCGCGACCCGGCAGGGATTTTCGCCGCGCTGGTGCATTATCGCCGCTGGTGCTGGCGGCAATCAGCGACAGCGCGACGTTACCATCGCCGGTGATCACCTTACCGGCACAGACGGCTGTCAGCCTGCGGGAAGCTGGTGCGTCGTGGCTTGGACGTCTGGCATCGGCATTTCGTTACCCGTTGGCCGTGCTGCAGCGCGGCGAGTTTCTGCTGATGGTGGTGGAGGATTTAACCGGTTACAGCGTGGTCACGCTTGCCCGCAGCGCTGATGGCTTTGAATCGGTATCGTCAGTGCCGTGGTCACCTGAAGCTGTCGCACGCGCCCGCCTGATTGATGGTACGCTGCCGGAGGGGAATGCATGAAGCTCGATATCGATATTTCTGACGAGTTCCGCGACTGGCTCAACAAGCTGGCCGCACGTTGCCAGCACCGTGAGCCGCTGATGAATAAGGTCGCGGGTATCATGCTCGATGCGGTGGATGAGAACTTTGTTCAGGGCGGGCGTCCGGCGTGGAAGCCGCTTAAATATCGAGACGGCAAGCCGCTGATGAGGACCGGACGCCTGCACGGCTCAATTGAGCCGTTCGCCGATAACGATCAGGCGGTGGTGGGCACCAATGTGGTCTATGCCCGAATCCACCAGATGGGCGGGAAAACCCGCCCTCACATCATCCGGCCCCGAAACAAAAAAGCGCTGTACTTTAACGGACGCTTTGCGAGTCAGGTTAACCACCCTGGTTCAGATATTCCGGCCCGTCCTTTCCTCAGCCTGACGGATGATGATAACGACGCCATCCGCCAGGCGGTCATTGACCATCTTGGCGGGGAGGGCTGATAAGCCCACAAAAGGCCGTTGTGGCGTTTTTCCGCTTTCGGGGGTAACGTATACCTCTGCATTGTTTTATCGCCATTTTGCGCGATTTAAACGGGTTTTAAACGGGGTTGCGCCATGCAGCCACGGTGTTACTGTCTTAATCCCCTGATTCCTCCCCCTGTTCTTACCGCTTCACCCCTGTAACTGTCGGGCATTTAGCCTGCAGCCTATCCTGTCCTCACTTTGACAGTTTCAGGACGCAATACACCGATGTGGAAGCTCGCCACCGCCTCACTTTCAGGCATCAACAAGGACAACACCGCTCGCATTCAGCTGTTTCCGGCTGGCTGGTTTGGTGCGCCGTCAGGTGGTCAGCGTTGGTTCCTGGACGCCTCACTGGCACAGCGTCTGATTGATGCCGCCAACAGCCGGGTGAATGACTACCAGTTTGACTATGAGCACCAGTCCCTGAATGCCCCACAGGCCAGTGGCCCGGTGCCTGCGTCAGGCTGGTTCAAGTCTCTGACCTGGGTGGAGGGTGAAGGCCTGTTTGCTGACGTCAAGTGGACTGAACGTGCCGCCTCGCTGATTCAGGCTGATGAATACCGCTATGTATCGCCGACCTTCCGCTATGACGAGCAGGGAAACGTGCGGGAGTTGGTCAACGCCGCGCTCACTAATATGCCGGTGCTGGACGGGATGCGTCAGGTGGCGGCGTCCTTAATGTTTTTTGATAACGGAGAAAAACCGATGAACGAAAATTTGCGTCTCGCCCTCTGCGCCATCATGGGGCTGAAGCAGGAGGCTGATGAGGCGGCTATTCAGACCGCACTGGAAGACCTGCAGAACAATCAGCTCAGGGAGGCCAACTGCTCCAGCATCGGTGCGCTGATTGATGCTCATAAGGCACAGTTGACCTCAAAAGACCAGGCCATTCAGGAAGGTCAGACGAAAATTGCCGCCCTGTCTGCCGCACAGACCGGTGCGCCTGACCCCACCAAATTTGTGCCTGTGGCCGTGGTGGACGATCTCCGTAATGAACTGGCCTCTTTGTCCTCTCAGATTCAGGGCGACAAGGTCGAGACCCTGCTGACCGCCGCCCTGAGTGACGGGCGCGTGATGAAAGGTGCGGATGAAGACAACCTGCGCGAACTGGGCAAGAGCAACTATGCGCTGATGGAAAAGATGATCAGCACCCGTAAGCCCATCAAAGCTCTGTCACAGCTGCAGTCTGACGGTATGACTTTTGAGGGTGGCCGGGACAATAGCGTCGAACTGACCGCCGAGCAGCTGGCTATCTGCAGCCAGTTCGGTAATACCGCTGAAGACCTGACCGGAGAGAAAAAATGACCGCTATCACTGAACCCCGCGACACGGCATGGCGCGACTGCATTCTGGTGCCGGTGCCCGTTGCCAAAGGCGAAGTTATCCCGATGGGAGCCATCGTCTGTGTAAACGCGGCCGGCTTTGCCGTCAATGGCAAGGAGGATGCCACCCTGAAATATGCGGGCTGTGCCGACGAGTCCGTGGATAACAGCGCCGGTGAAGACGGGGCGCAGCTTATCAACGTTCGCGCCAACAAAGCGTTCAAGTGGGCCAGCGATGGCACCATCACTCAGGCTAGTCTGCTCAGCCGCGCTTACATCGTCGATAACCAGACGCTGTCTGCTGAAAATGGCGGTACGCCTGCTGAAGGCGAGACGCCTGCAGGTGAAGCGACCCGCAGCAGCGCAGGGAAAATCATCCTGATCGAAAGTGACGGCGTCTGGATTTACTGATTTATAAGGAAAATATTATGGCTGCAATCAACAAAGCCAATCTCAGCGTGCTATTTCTGAACCTCAAAAAGTCGTTTCAGGGCGGCCTGACGCTGGGTAAGCCCCAGTGGCAGCGCGTGGCAACCCGCATCCCTTCCACGGGGGCGGCGAACTACTACGCGTGGCTGGAGATGTTCCCCAAGATGCGCGAGTGGATTGGTGAGAAGCAACTGACCAAGCTGCTGAAACAGGACTTTACCGTACCGAACAAGGATTTTGAGGCCACGGTTGTCGTCAAGCGCAACCACATCAAGGATGACCAGTTGGGTATCTACGGCATTCAGGCTGCGGGTGCTGGCGAGAGCGCGGCGATGTGGCCGCATGAAATTGTCTTTGAGCTACTGACCAAAGGTTTCACCGAGAAGGCTTACGATGGTCAGCCGTTCTTCAGTGATAAACACGTTATTGGTGACAAAACCTACAGCAACATGGGCAAGGCACCGCTGTCCGTTGCGTCTCAGGCTGAAGCGAAAGCGTCCTTTGGTGCGGCCCGCACCAGTATGAAAAAGCTGAAAGACCGCCACGACCGTCCGCTGAACATCACCCCGGATGTCCTGGTTGTCCCTCCGGCGCTGGAAGATGTCGCCAGGACGCTGATGACTGCTGAACGCCTGGAAGATGGTAAGCCAAACCTCTACAAAGGCTCTGCGGAAGTGCTGGTGATTCAGGATCTGAAAACCGATACCGAGTGGTATCTCCTTGACACCACCAAGGTGCTAAAGCCGCTTATCTTCCAGGAGCGTGAATCCCCGGACTTTGTCTCCCATACCAATATGGACTCGGACGACGTCTTTATGCGGGCTGAGTATAAATACGGTGTTGAGTCTCGCGGTGCCGCTGCGTTCGGTTACTGGCAGATGGCTTACGGCTCTAACGGCAAAGGTAACTGACCATGAGCTACGCCACCCCGGAGGACTACAAAACCTATTTCACAGAGCGTGATGCGGTCAGCGTTTCAGCGCCATGGAACAGTGATGAGGCGGATGATGAGCGTCTCGCCCGCCACCTCCGGTCGGCGAGCGGCAGGATTGATGCGTATATCGGTGCCCGTTATCGCCTTCCGCTGCGGCAGGTGCCCGATGCGCTGCGTGATTACTGCTGCGATATTGCCCGTTATCTGCTGACCGGTAACGAGCATACCTGCAACGAAGTGATCCGCCTGCGCTACGAGGATGCTATCAGCTGGCTGAAGCTGGTTGCCAGCGGCAAAGCCGGTATCGGCTCAAACCCGGAGAACGGCGGCACCGTCGACGCCTCGACACCGACCGTCGAGTTTTATTCCGGTGGCGACGATCTGTGGAGCCGTAACCGCACGGGTGGAGGGGCGTACTGATGATTACCACCATCGAAAAAGTGCTGTGTGAACGCCTACAGCAGGGGCTGGGCCGGATGGTCAACAACCCTGTAGTGACATGGAACGTGCTGGCCACCGACATCGGCGTGGCACTGCGGCAGCTCCCCGGCGTGTGCGTGGTGTTTTCAGGCATCACTAACAGCCGGGCACATGACAACTCCCGCCGCCGCTTCCTCGTCACCGGTCGCTTCAGCGTCTTTGTCGTGGATTACAACCTGCGTAGCAATGAGGCGCTCCGCCACGGCGGACCGGGGGCTGAAGAGCCGGGATGCTATCGCCTCATTCGCAGCGTGCGCCGCCTGCTCACCGGGCAGGATTTGGGGCTGGAGATTGATTATCTGAAGCCTGAAGGCGTGCGCCCCGTAGCCGGGCAGGCGTTTAACGATAAAGGCGTGGCGCTCTACGAGTGCGTATTCAGCACGCAGTGGATGGAGGATGCACTGGATAACGGCCACTGGCCTGCACCGGAGCTGCCGACCGATGACGACGCTGACTTTGTTCGCTGGAAGGGGCGCATCGAAAAACCGCTGCCGTGGCATGAGAGCACCCGCATGGCCTATTTCCAGCCCGGCGTGGCTGACCCGGTCGCCGAAGATATCATGCATAACAGGACTGACAACGATGATTAAGGTAATTGCCCGCCAGGGTATTCAGGTGCCGGTGGAAGGCCGACCTGACCGTTACATCACGGACAAAGAGGCTGTGGACGTACCGGAGACGGCCTACTGGCTGCGCCGTCTAAGGGATGGCGATCTGTTGCCGTATGCCGAGCCAGCTAAACCCGCTGAAACCGAGGCTGCTAACGCAAAACCGTCCGATAAAACCGCAGATAAAACCGCAGATAAACCTGCTGCTTCGGCAGCTAAGGCGGATAAATGACTATGGATATTACAACTATTCCGAACCCGATTTATAAGCCCGGCGCTTATTTCGCGTTCAACACTACGCTGGCCTCACGTGCGCTGGCCACCAACGACCAGAAGCTGCTGATTATTGCCCAGCGTCTGACGCAGACAACCGCTGCTGAAGTTCTCACCCCGGTGAATGTCTTCAGCGACGATGAGGCGGCGCTGTACTTCGGGCGTGGCTCACAGGCGCATCGTATGGCCCGCGCGGCGATCAAGGCAAACCAGTACATTCAGCTGACCGTAGTCGGGCTGGATGATGCTGAGGCGGGCGTGGCGGCAACCGGCTCGGTGGTGGTTAACGGCACCGCCAGCGGTTCCGGTCAGGTTCGTCTGGCTATCTGTGGCACCACCGTTGCTGTTGCTGTCAGCCAGGGAGACAAAGCCGATGACGTGATGGCCTCACTGGCCAGCGCAATAACGCTGCAGGACGATCTGCCCCTGAGCGCCACCGTGGGTGAGATTGATGGCCCTGACGACGGTGAAGGTAATCCCACAAAAATCAAGGCGCTGGTGCTGACCGCCCGCAACAAGGGCAGTACCGGTAATGAGTGCGGCCTGACCTGCACCATCACCGCCAGTGGTCTCACGGCCACGCTGACGCCAATGAGCGGTGGTCAGGGAGACCCGTCTCTCGATGCGGCATTCAGCGCGGTATTCGCCTCCGGGCACACGATGATTATGCTGCCGTATACCAGCGATGATTCGCTGGCGAAGCTGTCCGCGTATCTGGATAACGTTTCCGGGCCGCTTGAGCAGCGCGGCGCTGTGGGTATTACCGGCTGGAACGGGACGCTTGCCAGCGGCACCACGCTGACCAGCAAGGTTAACGCACCGCGCATTTCCTGCGGCTGGCATGCCGGTTCGGCACTGCCGAACGGCGAGCTGGCGGCAATTTACGGCGCGGTGATGGCCAGTGAATCCGATCCTGCACGCCCGCTGAACACCCTGACGCTACAGGGGCTGGATATCACGCCGCAGGACAACTGGCCGGGACGTACCGAGCAGGAAAATGCCCTGATGAACGGCCTGACGCCGTTTGAGGTGGACGGCAGCGTGGTGCGTATCGTGCGCGCGGTCAGCACTTATGTGAAGAATGCTGCTGGCGTGACCGACCGGTCGCTTATGGATATCACCATTATCCGCTCACTCGACTATGTGCGTCTGGCATGCCGCACCCGCTATACCCAGCGTTTCCCGCGAGAAAAGCTCACGGACGCCCGTCTGGCGCGTATCCGCTCCGAGCTGCTTGATGTGCTGTATTCGCTGGAGCAGTTGGAGATTGTGGAGAACGTCGATGCGCTTAAAGACCAGCTTACCGTCACCCGCAGCCTTCAGGACGACACGCGAGCGGAGGCCACCATTCCGGCAGCAATCGTGCGGGGTCTGCATGTGTTCGCCGCCGTCATTTATCTGATGTAAGGAGACGACAATGGCCCTTGAATACGTAGGCTCGATTGTCCTGGACGTTAACAGCGTGGAGGTTGAGGTCACCGACTTCAACCCCACCGAGACAACCGGGAAAAAGCTGGTCAAGACCATGAACAGCACTGGCCGCGCGAAAGGTTATACCCAGGGTATCGCCACATGGGAGCTGGCCATCACGGCAGTGGTGCCAAAGGATCCCACCGTCAACTGGGCGCAGATTGCCGGGGCAAAACTGACCCAGACGCCGCTCGGCAGCGGCAAACGCACCACCTATCAGGATGTGTTTGTCACGCAGGTCGGTGAGCAGTACACCGTGGATAACGAGGCGCGTATCAACATCACCGCCTTTGCACTTAATAAAATTGAGGAATAATGATGTCCGGGAACATTACCTGCACAGGTTCACTGCCTGTCGGCATTCTGTTTGATGGCAAGCTCCACCAAAACGTGGAGCTGGGTCTGGCAACGGTCGGAGACGAGATTGCCGTGATTGAAGACGGCGTCTCTGACGCTGGCGTGCCGATTGCTGTGCTGGCCCGCACGCTGACGAAGATTGGCGACATTCCCGCTGAGAGCATTACCTATCAGTTGCTCTGCGACAATCTGGTCTCCGAGGATTATGCCTACCTGCGCACCCTGCGCGATGAGGTGAAAAAAAAGCTCAAATCCATGAGCAGCGCTTTACCGAATACCGGTACACAGTCATCCGGCTCGGACGATACGGCATCACAGAAGAGCAAATCCGACGCGCCAGCGCTGTAGAGCTGGCCGGATGGCTGGATGCCATCACCCGCCGGGAAAACCCCAAAGCCTGGCAGGAAAACCGCACCGTTATCAGCCTGCGTCGCCCCCGTAAAAGGGCACGCAGCGCTGCTTCCCGCTAAGAGGACTGCCCCGTGGCCCGTGATTTTGATACTCAGATTAAATTTGGCGTGCAGGATAACGCCACGCCCAAAATCCGGTCGTTATCTGAAGAGTTCCGCCGCATGTCCAGCGCCCGCGAGACGCTGGGAATACGCTCAGAGCATAACATCCAGCGGGAAATCAGCCGCACGGTCGCGGCCTATAACCGACTTGAGCGTAGCGGCGTTCTGTCGGTCAGGGAGCAGGAACGGGCTTACCAGCGCATGCAGTCAACGGTCTCCCGTCTGCGACAGGAGATGGGTGAGACGCTGCGTGTCCAGGAGAAGATGAACCCGGCCCTGCAGGAGTACCGCCGACAGGCGCAGGCCCGCGAAACGCTGGGTATTCGCTCCGAGCAGTCCATCCGGCGCGAGATTAACCAGACGCTCGCCGCGTACAACCGTCTGTCCCGCAGCGGCACCATGAGCGCCAGCGAACAGACCCGCGCATGGAACCAGACGCAGGCGACCGTTGCCAGGCTTAAACGCGAGCTGGGCGAAACCGAGCGCAGCTATCTGCGCCTTGCCCGTGTGGGCAAAACCGTGGGCGCCATCGGGGGCGGTCTGGTTGCCGGTGCGATGGTGATGCGCAAGCCCATCGAGAATCAGATGGAGTACGATTCCGAACTGCGCAAGGTGGCCAACTTCGCCTACAAGCATGACAATCTCGCCGGACGACAGTCGGGGATGACAGATATCGACAGTGCGATCAAAGCCGCGTTGCGTGGCGGTGGCGGCGATATCAATGGCGCTTTTCATGGTCTGGAGGTGATGCTCCGCTCCGGCACCATGACCAGAGAGCAGGCCTATCGGACGTTGCCTGGCGTCATGAAGAACGCCACCGCAACCGAAACCGATGCGGCCTCTGTCGCCAGCCTGCAGTCCAGCGCGTTTAACTTTGGGCTTAACGAGAAGGATGCGCGAGCAGGCCTCAGTGTCACCACCACAATGGCGCAGAACGGCATGGTGGATGTGCCACTGCTGGCCAAAGAGATGCCAAAGGCGCTGGAGTCTGCCAAGTCCATTGGCCTGCACGGTCGCACCGGCTTCTCACAGGTTGCTGCACTTTTTGAGGCGGCTGCACGCGGTGCTGGCTCCCCTGAAGAAGCGGCGACGTTCACCACCAACCTGCTCTCTGAGCTGTCTTCACCGACGCTGGCCAACAATTTCAAGCAAATCAAAGTCGGCAAGCGTGGCCTTGATATTCGTGCGCTAATGCGTGCTGACGCGGCGAAGGGGCTGACCCCGCTGGATACTGTCGACCGGGCCATTCGCAGCATGGATGAGCACGATCCTCAGTTCGTGGACCTGAATAAGCAGATTGCCCGGACGGCTCCCGGTGAAGCCAGAGCGCAGCTGGAGGCACGACGCGACCAGATCCACGGCCAGAGCGTGGGGAGAATCTTCACCAATGAATATTCCCGCATGGGCTTCCTGAACTGGGAGCGTAACAAGGACTACTACCACAAGCTGGTCGGGGAAGGTAACGAGCAGTTTGATATGCCTGCCGGGAAAACCTCAGCTGACCTTGACTTTGAGCTGGTGAAGGACAGCCCGGCATTTCAGGTCAGCAAAGCCAAAAACGAAGCGGCTTTTTCATCCAATGACACGGCCTCACCTTTCACTAAGTGGGTCGGGGAAGCGGCTGATAAAGCGGCTGAGCTGGCGAAAGAATTTCCCAAACTGACCACCGCGATCAGCGGGGCTTATTCCGCCATTCAGGGCATCGGGGCCGCAGGTGGTGCCGGGCTGGGGGCACTGGCGCTGGCGGGCGGGCAGAAGCTGTGGAAACGTCTCCGGGGCGGTGGCTCAGCGGTGGCTGAAGAAGCTGCCGAAACAGCCGCAAAAGGCGGAGGTCTCCTGAGTAAAGGCGGGGTCCTGCTGAGCAAGGTCGTCCGCGCCCCACTGGCTGAAGGGTACATGGCTGCGGGCCAGTTTTACGATCAGTTCCTGGAGCGCGGTGACGATAAGGTTAAAAGGCTGAAAGAGGATGGCTACAACATCCCGGACAACATGCCTAAGCCAGTTGGCTTTCTGGATGCCTTTGATGAAATCAAGAGCTTTTTCTCGCAGAACAGTATCGCAAAACCTGCGCCTGCTGATGCAAATGTTCCCTACGCGTCTCAGGGGCCGCAGCAACCGATTGTGGCTAATATCTACCTCGACAGCCGCGAGGTGACAGATACGGTATTGCGCCGGATTGATGTTGATTCGAGGAGGAAATAGTGGCGGATAAGATTAACGAGATTGCTTCAGCGCTGGGGGTAGACCTACTGATGCCTGCCTCGTTCCGGGGCGTGGAGTTTGACTGCCTGTTTACCCGCGACACGCTGGCAAAGGACACCGTGACCTATGCTTACCCGTACCGGGATGGTGAAGAGGTGGAAGACCAGGGGCTGAAGGCGATGAACTTTCGTCTGCAGGCTATCTTCTGGGGCAACCGCTACCAGACGCAGCTTAAAGCCTTTTTAAACGCCCTTAAAACGGCGGGCACCGGCGAGCTGGTTCACCCGGTATACGGCTCGGTGCCGGACGTGCAGTTTCTGGAGGCCGGGGTATTCCATGAGGTGGAGCCGGTTAACGCTGTCACCGTCGACCTGGTCTTTGTGGAGAGCGGTAAGCCCGACGCGCTGTTTGCCACCGCCCATTACGAAGCAGATGGCGACAGCATTTTCGACAGTGCGATCAGCTGGTTTGGTGACGCAATGGATACCCTGCGTGATATTCAGCAGGATATTGCCCGCGTCACCAATATCATTGCCTCAGCAGAATACGTGGTAAACACCCTGGCAAGCGAGGTGCAGTCCACCATCGGCAGCACCCTCAACTATCTGGACTATCCGACCGCCTTTATCTCCGACCTGAAGCACCTGACTGGTGCATTCACTGACCGGCTGTCACTGAGCGAAGCTTCCCGCCTGTCGGACTGGAACGCGCTGACCGGACTGAAGGACACCATGCTGACGTTACCGGCGCAGCGCACCACCGCGCAGCAGACCATGTCTTCCGGCAGCGTGTTCGCCTCCACCCTGCGCCGCGCCAGCGTGATGCCACAGAACGATACGGAGATGATTAACCAGGCCATCCGACTGGTGGCCGTGAGCGAAATGACCGATACAGCCAGCGATATTTTTGTGAATGAGACCGCCTCCCCGACGCTATCCTCCACCGATATTGAGCGCATCACCGGCGACGTGCGCACCCTGATTGTGGAGGCCATAGCGGCCCAGCGGGCGTCCGTCTCGGCGCGTATGGCCACCGCCGAACGCGCACAGACGGGTACGCCGGATACCCGTCAGGATCAGGCCATCATTGCCGCGCTGCAGGAAAGCGCCTGGCACCTGCAGGAGCAGGCTCGCGGGTTGATTCTGGCGCTGCCGCCGCTGGTGCAGCGTCAGGTGACGCGCCGCTGTAATCTGCCCCTGCTGGCATTTGAGTGGTACGGCGACGCGTCCCGCGCCACGCAGCTGGCCCGCCTCAATCCATCTTTGCGCCAGTCAAATAACCTGAATCCGGGGGATGTGCTGTATGCCTGGGCAAGATGAGCAGCGCCTGACGCTGCGTATCGGGGGCCGGTCGCATGACGATTGGGAACGCTTCGAGGTGGACTCTGGCCTGCTGACCCCGGCAGGCGGCTGGCAGCTGTCGGTCGGCACCGCCGAGCCGGTATTGCCCACGAACGTGGAAGCCGGAGCCAGAGCTGAGCTGCGCTACGGCGGCGGCACCATAATGACCGGCATGATTGACGAGCTGAGCCATGACGTGAGCCGTGGCCAGCATATGCTGGAGCTGACTGGGCGCGACGCAGCGGCGGTACTGGTTGACTGTTCGGCCCCCATTTTTACCGCGCAGGAAATGACGCTGCAGGAGGTTATTTCGCAGGTGATTAAGCCGCTGGGTGTGACCGCTATCCGCATGCAGGCTGAGAACCCCGGCAGCGTGAAGAAGGTCAGCATCGAGCCGGGTGACAGCGCGTGGGATGCTTTGAAGCGCGTCGCTGAAATGAGCGGCCTGTGGCCGTGGATGGCCCCGGACGGTACGCTGATTATCGGCGGGCCGGACTACAGCGCCACACCGGTTGACACGCTCATCATGCATCGCGAGGGAGAGAACAATAATCTGCTAAGACTGGGTAAGCGTACCGATATGAGCGGGCGTTACTCTCAGACCACGGTACTGGCGCAGGGTCATGGCACCGGGCATGAAGACGGCAAGGCCAACCGCAAATGCACGGTGAAAGACACCACCATGACGCTCTACCGTCCGCGTATCGTGGTGGAGGGTGATTCGCAGAGCGATGAAGAGGTGCAGTTCCGCGCCCGCAAGCTGCAGGCGGATGCGAGGCTGAACGGTTTTGCGCTCTCGGCCACCCTGCGGGGCTTCACCACCGCGAACGGCACGCTGTGGGCACCAGGTCAGCGGGTTTACGTTAAAAGCGACGTCCACGGGGTCGACGACGTTTACTTCATCATGCGGCGCACCTTCCGGGGCGGACGTGGCCAGCGGCAGGAAACCTCGCTGCTGCTGCGTGAGGACGGTATCTGGCTGCCGGATGCATATCCGAAGTCCGGCCACCGCAAGGGGCACCGGCGCGGCACAAAAGACAAGGGACTGTGGACAACATGGGAGCAGGTCGACAATGCCTGATTTTTCCGGACTGGTGGATAAGCGCATCCGCAAGGCGCTCAGCGGCATACGTCTGGCCTTTCGTGGCGTGCTGACCCGTATCAACACCACGGGCGGCGTACAGACCGCGCAGGTGGCCGGACTGGCCCCTGAAGGGCTGGAAGGCATTGAGATGTTCCAGCAGTACGGTTTCACCACCGTACCGCCAGAGGGGGCGATGGCGATTGTGCTGCCGCTGGGCGGACGAACCAGCCACGGGATCGTGATTGCCACCGAACACAGCAGCTACCGTCTGCAGGGGCTGGAGTCCGGCGAGGTGGCCATCTATACCGATGAAGGAGCTAGCATCGTCCTGAAGCGTAACCGCATTATTGCTGTCACCTGCGACGACTGGGAGCTGGACTGCAAGCGCATGAAGGTTAACGCGTCGGAGTCTGTAACGTTCACCACGCCGGAGCTGAGTACCTCTGCGAAGCTGACCGCACAGGGGCTTATCAGTGGCAACGGCGGTATGGCCATCAAAGGCGGTGACGGTGGCGTGACGGCCTCGTTTGAGGGTAATATCAGCCATACGGGCGGCACCATCACCTCGGTTGCGGTCACTATCAACGGTGTGCAGATTGGGACGCATATCCACGACACCCCATGGCCCGTCAGGTAAACCACGCAACTAGGATTATTGCCGGGGCACCATCGCCCCGGACTTAACCGCTTCACCTCCGTACCTTCCTGCCTTATCGCCCCTGCGGCATTCTGCCCGCTATGGACGCCTATATCGATCACACCACCGGCGATTACACCGGACAACGCTGCACCGACCTGCATAACGCGGTCTGGCTGCGTCTGCGTATCCGCAAGGGCACGTACTGGGCTGACCCGCAGATGGGGTCTCGCCTGCACGAGCTGGCTCGCGCGAAGGATACGCCGCAGACCCGCGCGCTGGCCCGCCAGTATGCCGAACAGGCGCTGCAGCCGCTGATTGATGACAAACGGGCGACCGCTGTGAATGTGGACGTCTCCTCGCCGGAAACCGGTTGGCTGTGGCTTTCCATCACGGTCACCAGCACGGGCGGGGATGTGCTGACCTTCAGACATCCAGTCAAAGTGGTTTAAACGGGGAATTATGGCTCGCAGCGTACCGGCACTCGCCGACATTACTCAACAACAGCTACGGGATATTCGCAACCAGCTCCCGGATGCGGACGTATCCGGTGACAGTGATTACGCCATCCGGGCGAACGCCGTCTCCGGCGTGGCGCAGGGTCTGTACAACGACCAGAGCTGGATACTGCGCCAGATATTTCCCGACACCGCCGATCATGACTGGCTGGTAATACACGCCCGCTCACGTGGTCTTTCCCCTAAACCCGCCAGCGCGGCAAGCGGTCAGGTCACGCTCACCGGCTCTGCGGGCCTGAAGGTGGCCAGCGGTCTGCAGTTCCGTCCGCGCGGCGGCAATGTCCTGTACCAGACCTCGGCAGAGGCCACGCTCAGCGATAAAGGCACCGTTACCGTGAGCGCCAGCGCCATGACTACTGGCGTCGTGGGCAACCTGAGCGACAACACCGCTGCCACGCTGCTCAGTGCGCCGCAGGGCATCGACAGCGCGGTAACGATAAAAACCATGCGCGGAGGGACAGATGCCGAGAGTGATACCTCATTGCTTTCGCGTCTGCTGGAGCTGATGCGCCGCCCGCCAGCCGGAGGCAATAAGTACGACTATCGCCGCTGGGCGATGGAGGTCAGCGGCGTATCGGAGGCGTATGTGTACCCCCTGCGCCGGGGGTACGGCACCGTGGACGTGGTGATTACCGCCAGCGGCGGTCTGCCCTCTGATGAAACCCTCAAGGCAGTGCAGACCCATATCGACGACCAGCGCCCGGTGACGGCAAAAGACACGCTGGTGATGGCCCCGGAGCCAGTGAGTATCGATATCTCAGTCAAAGTCATCCTCAGCGGGCTTTCGCTTGATGAAGCCAGAACGCAGATAACCCTGGCGCTGACGGATTACTTCAGCCGTCTGGCTCCGGGTGAGATTGCAGTCAGAACCCAGATGGGGGCGCTTATCTCCGATATTACCGGCGTGGTGGACTACGAGCTGACCGCGCCGACCGGTAACGTCGTGCCGGAGGTCAGCGAGAAGACCGTGCAGTGGATACGTCCGGGTACCATCACCGTGGATGAACTCAAATGACCGGGAACGACTGGCGCGAACTGCTGTACCTGCTGCTACCCGATGGCTATGCACGCGAGGGTAAGCGGCTGAACGCTGAACTGCAGGCCGAGGGAAACATGCTGGCCAGCGTCGAGCGCAGCGCTCAGGACGTGCTGAACGGCATAACACCCTTTACCGCTGTGGCGCTGCTGTCGGACTGGGAGCGCGTGCTGGGTCTGTCTGTCAGCAACGGCATGACCATTCAGGCCCGCCGCCAGCAGATTATGGCGAAACTCAATGAAACCGGAGGACTCAGCCGCAGCTACTTTATCCGTCTGGCGAAGTCGCTGGGCTATGACGTCACCATCGACGAGCCGGAGCCGTTCCGCTGTGGCCGCAACCGTTGCGGGGACAGACTCTGGATACCGGAAATTGTCTGGGTGTGGATTGTGAATATTCAGGACGGGCAGGTGCCGGTGTACCGCTTCCGCTGCGGCAGTTCGGCCACAGGTGAGCGCCTGATGTCATTTGGTCAGAATATGCTGGAGAGCATATTCCGCGATTTAAAACCCGCTCATACGCAGGTTGTATTTAATTACATGGAGAATAAAACGTAATGAAAGATATTATCGAGCCGGTCGATACCGACGATGGATTATTTCACGATGGCGACCCGTCAACCGGCGCGGAAGGCACCATCGTTTACGCCAAAATCATGAATGCGCTTCAGGGCGGCATTATTGATATTCAGACAGAGAATAAAAATATTCTGGCTGAAGCAAAAATGAAGCTTGATTCGTCGAAGAATAACCAGTTGATTACGGCGCTGAAGGCGCTGTTTTTGGGGAATGAAGACCCGCGTATCGATGGCGTACTTCAGAAAGATAAAAATCTTTCTGATTTAAATGATAAGAACGCTGCAAAGGAAGCACTGAGTCTGGACAAGGTAGGTAACTACAGTGCCATACAGCAAGGTGGTGGCACAGAGATGAAAACAAATAAGCTCTATGTCGGGTGGAATGGGGCAAAACTGATCGCGCAGGTGGATAATACTGCTCTTGGGGATATTTTTTATAAAAATAACCCTCCTACTGCCAGTCAGTGTGGGGCCTATCCTGTCACGGGCGGTAAAGTCAATGGTGAGATATGGTCGGAGGTGGTAAATAATTTCAGGATTGTCTCTGATTCTACAGGCGCATTCTGGCGTTTCGACGGAAGCAATGCATACCTCATGTTCACTAATAAAGGTGATGCAAAGGGGGGATATAATAGTCTACGTCCATTGACTGCCAATGCTTCTACTGGGGACTTATCCACAAATCATCACTTTCGCGCGGGTGGAAATGTAACAGCGGGTTTAAGTCTTCTTGCTGGTGGAAATGTCCAGGCGGGAAATGGAACTGGACGCCTTGAGACAGATGGAAATATATATGGCTCAGTATGGGGAGGATTTCTCAGTAATTTTCTTGCCAGCAACTGGAACAATGCCGTTTATAGCGCCCGTCGTGGTGGCCAACAATACCAGGCAGGGTCGGGTACAGGTCAGGGCATGACATGGGAAAGTCCAGCAGGTTGCTTCCTGACAGGTATTGATACTAACGTAAAAGACGGTCGTGGAATGGGTGTTTATTTCAGGCGATTTCAATTAATGAATAAAACAGGTGGATGGTGGGAGATAGGTGATTAAATTATGGATATTTTCTCGAATGTAAAACTGTATAAAAAAGAACCAATAGAAGGTTCCGTATTGAATTATCTATTTTTTCAGGATAAAAAGGGCCGAGACTGGTACGAAACAAGAAAAAACTGGTCTGCGGCAATTTCTGTCAATCCTGCTGGCTTAGTATGCGCTTTTGAAGAGGATGTCACTAGAATGACGATGATAGAAAACCATACGGTGTATGAGGTTGACCCAGCTACTGTACCAGAAGATGTTATCGGCAACTTTACTTACACTAATGGTGTATATTGCGACATCCGCCCAGACGCATCTGAGCTGGCCCAAAGAACCAAAGCGGAGTTAATCAATACGGCGAATAATGAAATAGCGCCATTACAAAACGCTGTAGATCTCGGCATGGCAACAGATGAAGAAAAAACGCGGCTAACAGCATGGAAAAAGTACACAGTGCTGCTAAACCGCGTCGATGTGGAAAAAGCTCCAGACATCGTCTGGCCGGATCGACCTGCGGATTAAACGATAAAATTTTTGTACTGCTCTTTATTGTCTACAAGATAATCTGGGAAAGTGGGCTTGGTTAAAGCCTGCTTAACTAGATTTCTGTCCCTACCCCAAATATCCTCGGCATTACTGAGCGCATTCATAATGTGCTCAGGGTTATTGAATTCAGGCGTATCATATTCAGTATGAGAGATCGTAGACATTTTTTCTGATATCCGATCAGGAGTCATAATCCAGGAAAAATGCCAGCCAGCATCCGTTATGACATGTGTATTAAGTTTTAACCAGTTCCACTTGAACCAGTTTTGTTTGATTGGTGAGCGCTTAACATTTCGCAATGTCTCAGGCTCACCATTGAAAAACGTTCGTAATGCCTTAAAGCTGACAGCCTTTGGAAGCTTGCAGAGGCGTGGAGTACCGTCCTTGTTAAAAACCTGTAAATTAAACTGGTAATTATAGAAATTTTGATAGAGCACAGTACAAAGACGCCGTGGATTAACACGACTAATAACAGAAGGGGTATAAATTTCATCCACGTCAGAAATAAAGATAAGATCGTCATCAGAAGCTGACGCCAGACCTTGCATAATAGCATTGCGAGTATCAGCTTCGTTTTTCCAAGGGTCACCGACTGGTTCTTTATCGAAGACAATATATATAATCTTATCCTGAAAATTTGAAAACTTTTCCTTATTAAAATTTAAAGGCTTTGGTTTCCCGGTAAAAGAATGGGTAGATTCAACTATTACAAATTTATCAACGTGTTGTGAAAGCATATTTAGCCGAAGTTCAAGTAACATATCTTCATCATAGTACAAAAAACAATCGTAAATCATCTGTAATCCTTGGAAATAATTATCATACTAATAAATTTTCATCCTGTTATATTCACGTATACTACAATCTTTAGCAGATAAATAAACAACAATTTCAACTACTTTGTTACGAGCTTCATGTACATTAAATTAACTGCTACAGACATGAGGCTTTATCCTGTTTTTAGCCCTTTCTAATATTGATTAGACCGATCAATCACATTCGATTGATCGAAAATACAGATCAATAACGAAGGGTATAAAATACGATGAATACTGTCATTCCTTGGGTTGGGGGAAAACGAAAACTGGCTAAACACCTCTTACCCATGTTCCCCGCGCATACCTGCTATGTTGAGCCGTTCTGTGGTGGTGCCGCGCTTTTTTTCATGAAGGAAGCTTCAAGAGCTGAGGTGCTGAACGATATCAATAGAGATATCGTTAACCTTTACCGGGTGATCCAGAATCATCCGGAAGAGTTTATAAAACAGTTTAAATGGGCTTTAACCAGCCGAGAAATATTCCAATGGCTCAAGGATACTCCCCCTGAAACGCTGACTGATATACAGCGGGCAGCCAGATTTTATTATCTACAGAAATTATCTTTTGGGGCCAGGGCCGAGGGACGAACATTTGGCACTAGTGCTACAGGCCCCTCGAAGTTAAACCTGCTACGGCTTGAAGAAACGCTCTCAGAGGCCTGGCTGCGCCTGAACCGGGTAACAATAGAGCACCTGGACTGGAAAACGTGCATAACCCGTTACGACAGGCCAGACACGCTGTTTTACGTTGACCCGCCGTACTGGCAAACGCAAGGTTACGGCGTACCGTTCGGGCTTGAAGAGTATACTGCGATGGCGGAACTGGCACGAAAATGCCAGGGGAAGATGATTATCTCAGTTAACGATCACCCGGACATGCGCCGGGTGTTTGAAGGGCTGGAGATGATGGCGGTTAATACAACGTACTCAGTAGGCAGTAATAACGGCCATAAGGCGTCTGAGTTGGTTATATGCAACTTCAGCCTTGAGATTGATGTATCGAGACTTTAAACCCTTCTGTAAGGCACCACAGGCCGTTATTTTCGACGGCTACATTAAACACCGCCATTTGCTCAAGTATAAAGCGGGTGGCGTGTTCACGTTGTCCAGTTACGTAGGCGATGGCCTTTAGGCTCAGTGAGGCCGTCTGATCGAAAGCTGAGATAACGTCATACGCATCGTCAGCCATAGTCTGGCGGAGCTGATAAAAATTCATGTTCAATTCTTTCTAAGCGACTAAGAAATCTACAGGCCTGTAGTGCGACGCACACTAACTCGACGGGATCGGACAGTCCAGTGGAAGGAAATATAGAAGATTAGAAGTGTTTTTATCGGTTGAAAACTGCGTTTGTTTGAAAGGTATTTGATATGCGCTGGAGGGGTATCACCGTGAATCAAATACCCTTCAAATCAGTATCAAACAATTTTCGCGGCTACACGTCCCCTTCCTCGAGGCGCGTGAAAAAAATCACTTTATTCGTGTGGATGCTGACGAATGGCAGCAGACTATCGCTATTCTGGACCAGGCAGAGGAGAACCGGACATGACGACCTTAACCAGCGCCAAAAAACCGCGCCTGACCACCTCTGCGATGATCGCCTCGATCGCGGCGGAAGGGCAAAAAACCGTGGCGGCGCCGTTTGGCCATGCGTTAGTAAAAGAAGCGGCGAAACGCCCTGAAATCGTCGGCATGACCGCCGATCTCTCGAAATATACCGACCTGCATATCTTCGGCCAGGCTTACCCGGAACGTCATTTTCAGATGGGAATGGCGGAACAGCTGCTGATGGGCGCGGCAGGCGGCATGGCGAAAGAGGGAATGATGCCCTTCGCCACTACCTATGCGGTTTTCGCCACGCGTCGCGCCTATGACTTTATTCATCAGGTCATCGCGGAGGAGAATCTGAACGTCAAGATTTGCGCCGCGTTGCCGGGCTTAACCACCGGCTACGGCCCCAGCCATCAGGCAACGGAAGATATCGCGCTGATGCGCGGCATTCCGGGCCTTACTATCGTCGATCCCTGCGATGCGCTCGATACCGAACAGGCGGTAGCGGCGATCGCGGCGCATCAGGGGCCGGTCTATATGCGGCTGCTGCGCGGCAAGGTGCCGCTGGTGCTGGATGAATATGATTACCAGTTTGAGCTGGGCAAAGCGAAGCTGCTGCGCGACGGGCGCGACGTGCTGTTGATCTCCAGCGGCATTATGACCATGCGCGCGCTGGAGAGCGCCAAAGTGCTGGCGGGCGAAAACGTCGATGTCGCGGTGCTGCATGTTCCCACCATCAAGCCGCTGGACGAGGCCGCCCTTATCCAGCACTGCGGTCGTCCCGGTCGGCTGGTGGTCGTGGCGGAAAACCACAGCGCCGTCGGCGGTTTGGGAGAAGCAGTCGCGACCACTTTACTGCGCGCGCAGATCTGCCCGGCGTTCCGGCAGATTGCGCTGCCCGATGAATTTCTTGCCGCCGGCGCGCTGCCGACCCTGCACGATCGCTACGGCATTTCCACCGAATCGATGGTCGCCGCGATCAAGCGCTGGCTGACCTGATGACAAATGAGGAGTCACAGCATGAAAGTCGTTTTTGTCGGCGTCGGCGCCATCGGTTTGCCCATGGCGCGTCAGATTCAGCAGGCAGGCCATCAGGTACTGGGCGTGGACGTGTCGGAAGGCTCGCGCCAGCGGGCGCAGGCGGCAGGCATCGAGGCGGTCGACGATGTCCGCCGGGCGTCGGCCGCTGACGCGGTAGTGGTGATGGTGGCGACGTCTCAGCAGCTGCACGCGCTGGTGGAGCAGGCGCTGCCGCAGGTCGCGGGACAGCGTTGGATCATTATGTCTACCGTCGGGCCGGAAGCGGTGCGCGAAGCGGCCGCCGCGCTGCATGCCGCCGGCGCGAAGGTGATTGACGCGCCGGTAACCGGCGGCACGGCGCGCGCCAGCACCGGAGAATTGGTTATTTTCGCCGCCGGCGAAGCCGCAGAGCTCGACTTTGTCGAGCCGGTATTAAACGCAATGGGAACGCCGGCCCGGGTCGGCAGCCAGCCGGGCGACGGGCAGGGCATTAAGGTCATTAACCAGCATCTGTGCTCGGTGCATATCGTGGCGGCGGCCGAGGCGCTCAGCCTGGCGCGCGCGTTAGGGCTGGATCCGGCGGCGGTGCTGGCGCTGGTGGAAAAAGGCGCGGCAGGCTCCTGGATGCTCTCCGATCGCGGCCCGCGCATGTTGCAAAGCACTGAGGTGGAGGTCTCCAGCGCCATTAATATTTTCGTTAAAGACAGCGGTCTGGTGGCGGCAGCGGCGGCGGCCTGCCATGCGGAAGTGCCGCTTTTACAGGTCGCCCATTCCCGATATCAGGCTGCGGCTGACGCAGGCCTGGGATTACGTGACGACAGCCAAGTGATCGAAACCTGGCGGCAGGTCGATAGCGACTGAACGCCCGCGCTCTGGCTACCCGATTATAAAATGACACCGGGGTAAGAGATGAACTCTACAACTGTACCTGCAACCTCTCGCGATAATCCGATCAAAGTCTCCTTCGCCTCGATGATCGGCTCTGCGGTCGAAAGTTATGACTTCTTTATCTACGGCACTGCGGCGGCCGCCTGGTTCGGCAAGATCTTCTTTCACACCAAAGAGCCGATCGTCGGCATCCTCGCCGCCTTCGCCACGCTGGCGGTTGGTTTCCTGATGCGTCCGCTGGGCGGCTATCTGGCCGGCCATTTCGGCGATCGCTATGGGCGTAAAGCCGTGCTGTTCTGGTCGCTTTTAGCGATGGGCGGCGCGACGGTGCTGATCGGCGCGCTGCCGACCTATGAACAGGCGGGCGTGCTGGCGCCGATCCTGTTGATCCTGCTACGCATGATCCAAGGGATCGGCTTCGGCGCGGAGTGGGGCGGCGCCGTGCTGATGGCTTTCGAACATGCGCCCGAGAAAAAGCGCGGTTTTTTCGGCGCGGTGCCGCAGCTGGGCATTCCGCTCGGCCTGCTGCTGGCGAACGGCGCGTTCCTGCTGTCGGAAGTGTTGTTCACGGGCGACTGGGTCTGGCGCATGCCGTTCCTGATCTCCTTCGTGATGGTGGCGATCGGCATCTTTATCCGTATGAGCGTGGCGGAATCGCCCGAGTTTGAAAAGGCCAAAGCGGATCGGCAGATCGTCAAACAGCCCGCGCTGGAAGCGATCCGCCGCGACTGGCGAACCATCCTGAAAATCATGGGCCTGCGCCTGGCGGAAACCGGCGGCTACTACATCACCACCAGCTTTATGCTCTCCTATGTGGTGCTGGCGGAGATCACCGATACGCGGCATGTGCTGTGGGGAACCCTGATCGGATCGGCGCTGGGTCTCGGCAGCCATCTGCTGTATGGCGCGCTGAGCGATAAATGGGGAAGAAGGCCGATCTTTTTGATCGGCGCGATCTTCACCATTCTGTTCGGCATCCCGATGTTTATGCTGATCAATACCGGCGCGGTCATGATGGTGATCGTCGCGGTGGCGATGTCGCTGCTTTTTAGCCACGATCCGATTTTTGCGGTGGAGGCGAGCTGGTTTTCCGAGCAGTTCCCGGCTAACGTGCGCTCCTCAGGTATTTCGCTAGGGTATAACGGCGCCTCGCTGGTGGCGGGACTGTTGCCCTTTATCGCAACTGGCGTGTACGGCATGGTAGGCTGGATCGGCCCGGCGGTGATGTTCTCTCTGCTGGGGGTGATCTCGATGCTCTGCGCCTTTAAAACGCGGGAAACGGCGCCGGCGCGCGTTAAAAAGAGCCGCTACCGCGAGCGCGCCGCGTCGCACGCGCGCCCGGTATAACCCTTCTGCGGGCTACCGTCAGGCGGCCCGCCTGTTATCAGGCGAACCCAACCTTAATCTGCAACCCGCGCGGCTTTCCTGCGACAATTCGCGTGGAATCGCTCTGTCAGCCGCCGCACGCGGCAGGAAGCCGAAACGGCTACCGTTTCAGGATGCGTAGCGGCACATCAAACGATTGGCGGAGTTATCAGGCTAAAAGCAACTCAATGGGCAAGCGCTGTGGCAGCGTTAAAAAGATAATCCTTAAAAATAAGCGCGAGCGCCGCAGCAACAATAAACCATTGCAAACGGTCCAGCTTGCTTTCAATTTTGTCGAAACGTTTATCAACCTGCTCGAAACGCTTATCGACTTGCTCAAAACGCTTATCGACTTGCTCGAAGCGTCTGTTAACCTGATTAAAATTTGCTTCGCTTTCACGCCGCAGGTTATCCACGCTTTCCTGCGTGGCTAAATGCTGCATGTTCTGTCCGCGATGCAGCAGCGCATTCAGTACATCACTGGTACTGAACTCAACTTTTTTGTCTTCGCTCACTTCACACCTCATGCATGCCTGTTTAAAGTTTCATCACTTTGATCTTACCTTTACCCAATAAAACTTGCAAAAGATTGCAGGTTCGCGATTCAAGATCCCTATGACTTGCCAATGGCCCGAGCGTTAGGGCGATTGTGATGTCGTTCCGTATAAGCTGACTCTAAAACGTTCAGCGCACATCATCGCTTTTCGGAAAACAGGAAACGGCGCGCAGAAATAGAAATCGCTACAGTGAAATTACCCTTCCTTCGCCCGCACGGCGTAATCATCTCCGGACCGACGGTGGGTGGCCCGGCTTTCCTGTGTTATCATTGCGCAAAATTTCTTCATTAATCAACTCCGGATTTGCTGCGCTTCATGACCAATAATTTCTCTACGCAACGTTTTTCTATCGCACCAATGCTTGACTGGACCGATCGTCACTGCCGCTATTTTCACCGTCAGCTGACCGGCTCCACGCTGCTCTATACCGAAATGGTTACTACCGGCGCGATTATTCACGGCAAAGGCGACTATCTCGGCTACCACGAGGCGGAGCACCCGGTGGCGTTGCAGTTGGGCGGCAGCGATCCGGCGGCGCTGGCGCAGTGCGCGCAGCTGGCGGAGGCGCGCGGCTATGATGAAATCAACCTGAACGTCGGCTGTCCTTCCGATCGCGTGCAGAACGGCCGCTTCGGCGCCTGTCTGATGGGGGAGGCCACGCTGGTGGCGGATTGCATCAAGGCGATGCGCGACGTGGTCAGCATCCCGGTCACGGTGAAAACCCGCATCGGCATCGATGAGCAGGACAGCTACGCCTTTCTCTGCGATTTCGTGCAGAACGTTTCCGAGCAGGGCGGCTGCGATACCTTTATCATTCACGCCCGCAAGGCCTGGCTCTCCGGCCTCAGCCCGAAAGAGAACCGTGAAATTCCGCCGCTGGATTACGACCGCGTCTATCAGCTGAAGCGCGATTTTTCTCATCTGACGATGGCGATCAACGGCGGTGTCAAGTCGCTGGCGGAAGCGAAAACGCATCTGCAACATCTGGACGGTGTGATGATGGGGCGCGAGGCGTACCAAAATCCGGGCCTGCTGGCGCAGGTGGATCGCGAGTTGTTCGGCAGCGAGGCGGCAGCGTCGGATCCGGTGGCCGTAGTGCGGGCCATGTATCCTTATATCGAAAGCGAACTGGCAAAGGGCACTTATCTCGGCCATATTACCCGCCATATGCTGGGACTGTTCCAGGGCATTCCGGGCGCGCGTCAGTGGCGCCGCCATCTGAGCGAGAATGCGCATGAGCCGGGTGCGGACGTGCGCGTGCTGGAAGCGGCGCTGGCGCTGGTCGCGGATAAAATTCCGCAGGAAGCCTGAGTTTTTGTTTGAACGGGAGAAGGGGAATGGCTCTTCTCCTGCATGACATCGTTTTCTTTTCACCACAATTTAGTCAAATTCACTGCATTATCTGCGGCCTGCTGCTGTCTTTCCTGATAAATCAACGGAATAGTTCAGGCATATTCCTGGCACGCTTCTTGTAATAGCTCTCTCTAAAACAGAGGAGTGCACCGTGGAAATTTTATTCGTTCTGGGATTTTTTCTGATGCTGCTGCTGACCGGCGTCTCTTTGCTCGGCGTTATCGCCGCGCTGATTGTCGCGACGCTGGTGATGTTTGTCGGCGGGCTGTTTGTTATTGTTATAAAGTTGTTGCCGTGGCTGGTGCTGGCCGTGGTTGGTGCCTGGCTTTACCGCGCTTTCTTTCGTCAGGGTGAGCCGCGTTCCCGCTACCGGCCAAGACGTAAAATCAAAGGGTTATACAGAAGGCGCGACTTTTAAGTGCGGGTAAGATCACATTATTGGTGATTTTTTATGACAAAGGCGCATTTAAACATATTTTTTACTTATTTTTTCTGTCAGGATGGATCCCGTTGAGTCGAATGTATTCATCGCCGCTGTCCCTACACCAGCGCGAACGATAAAAAAGCAAAAGGGCTTCCTTCGGGAAGCCCTATTTGTTTGCGGCTGTCAGGGGATTAGCAGACTTGAGCCATGCGTGGCGCGGCTTTCCAGCGTTCGATGCGCCTGCGCGGCATCCTGCAGCGCAAACTTCTGGTTTTCCGGCACCTCAATCTTGATCGCCCGGCTGGCGATCAGTGAAAACAGCTCGCTGCTCGCCATATTCAGCTCCTTGCGGTTAGTGATATAGCCAAAAAGAGAAGGGCGCGTTACGTAAAGCGAGCCTTTCTGGTTAAGAACGGAGAGATCGATGCCGGTGACCGGCCCGGAAGCGTTGCCGAAGCTGACCAGCAGACCGTGACGACGCAGGCTGTCCAGCGACGCCTCCCAGGTATCTTTCCCGACCGAGTCATACACCACGCGCACCTTTTTCCCGTCGGTCAGCTCGCTGACGCGCTGGGCGATATTCTCTTCGCGATAATTGATGGTGGCCCAGGCGCCGGCCTCTTTCGCCAGCTTCGCCTTTTCCGCCGAGCCGACGGTGCCGATCAGATGGGCACCCAGCGCTTTCGCCCACTGGCAGGCGATCAATCCGACGCCGCCCGCCGCAGCGTGAAACAGGAAGATTTCATCCGGTTTGACTTCGCAGGTCTGGCGCAGCAGATACTGAACCGTTAATCCCTTAAGAAAAGAGGCGGCGGCCTGCTCGAAAGAGATGGCGTCCGGCAGAAGCGCCAGACGATCCTCATGCACGTTATGCAGTTCGCTGTAGGCGCCCAGCGCCGCCTGCGCATAGACCACGCGGTCGCCCGGTTTGAAGTGGGCGACGGCGGAACCGACCTTTTTTACCACCCCAGCGGCTTCAGTGCCCAGCCCGGACGGCAGCGCAGGGGCAGGATAGAGTCCGCTGCGCACATAGGTGTCGATGTAGTTGATGCCAATCGCTTTGTTCTCAACCTGCACTTCATGCTCTGCGGGATCGGCGATGTCGAAATCAACCCACTGCAGGACATCGGGACCGCCATGTTCATTGAACTGGATACGCTTTGCCATTTTCACTCCTGTTGAATATGCATGATGAGAGGTGAGGCGCGCGCGACAACAAGGTATACTTGCGCGTCCCTTCAGAAAATCGGTATTACATTCACTATGGCAGGAAATAAACCCACCAACAAATCGAACGAAACCCGCGATCGCCAGCTGGAAGGCGTAAAAATGCCGCCCCATTCGCTGGAAGCGGAGCAGTCGGTGCTCGGTGGGTTGATGCTGGACAACGAGCGCTGGGACAATGTCTCTGAGCGCGTCGTGGCGGAAGATTTCTTCAACCGTCCGCATCGGCTGATTTTTTCCGAGATGCAGCGGCTGCTGGAAGCGGGCCAGCCTATCGACCTGATCACCCTGTCCGAATCGCTGGAGACGCGGGGCGAGCTGGAGATGGCGGGCGGTTTCGCCTATCTGGCGGAACTGGCGAAAAACACGCCGAGCGCCGCCAACATTAATGCTTACGCCGATATCGTACGCGAGCGCGCAGTGGTGCGCGAGATGATCGCCGTCGCCAACCAGATTGCCGACGCCGGTTACGATCCGCAGGGCCGCAGCAGCGAAGATCTGCTCGACTTCGCCGAATCCAACGTCTTTAAAATCGCCGAGCAGCGCGCCAATAAAGATACCGGACCGAAAAACATCGAGCAGATCCTGGAAGCCACCGTCTCCCGTATCGAATCGCTGTTCCAGACGCCGCACGACGGCGTAACCGGCGTCGATACCGGCTATCAGGATCTCAACAAGAAAACGGCGGGCCTGCAGCGCTCCGATCTGATTATCGTGGCGGCGCGTCCCTCAATGGGTAAAACCACCTTCGCTATGAACCTGTGCGAAAACGCCGCCATGCTGAGCGAAAAGCCGGTGCTGATTTTCAGCCTGGAAATGCCCAGCGAACAGATCATGATGCGTATGCTGGCGTCGCTGTCGCGCGTCGATCAGACACGTATTCGTACCGGCCAGCTGGATGACGAGGACTGGGCGCGCATCTCCGGTACCATGGGCATCCTGCTGGAGAAAAAGAACATTTTTATCGATGACTCTTCCGGCCTGACGCCGACTGAGGTGCGTTCGCGCGCGCGGCGTATCTACCGTGAAAACGATGGCCTCAGCATGATCATGATTGACTACCTGCAGCTGATGCGCGTGCCTGCGCTTTCCGACAACCGTACGCTGGAAATCGCGGAAATTTCCCGCTCGCTGAAGGCGCTGGCGAAAGAGCTTAACGTGCCGGTGGTGGCGCTGTCGCAGCTTAACCGCTCGCTGGAGCAGCGCGCCGACAAGCGCCCGGTGAACTCTGACCTGCGTGAATCCGGCTCGATTGAACAGGATGCCGACCTGATCATGTTCATCTACCGCGACGAGGTTTATCACGAAAACAGCGATTTGAAAGGCATCGCCGAAATCATTATCGGCAAGCAGCGTAACGGTCCGATCGGCACCGTGCGTCTAACCTTTAACGGGCAGTGGTCGCGCTTCGATAATTACGCCGGTCCGCAGTACGACGACGAATAAGGTCTCGCTGAACCCTTCGGCAAACGACATGCGCAATCTGCGCATGTCGTTCACGTCATCAGAAAATAGTGTTGGACAACAGTCGCTTCAATAGGGTTATCTGTAGTCAAAGCGATAGCAAAAGCGCCGGAAACAGCATGACTCAAGTTGATGATTACGATCTTAAAATATTGACGCTATTACAATCTAATGGCCGTCTTACCAACCAGGAATTGAGCGATCTTGTCGGCCTGTCGGCCTCGCAGTGCTCGCGGCGACGTATCAACCTCGAACAGCTTAATCTGATCCTGGGCTATCATGCGCGCCTGTCGCCTGACGCCATCGGACTCGGCATGGTGGGACTGATTGAGGTTCGTCTGATTAACCACACCTCAGAGTATGTTGACAGTTTTCACCGCATGGTTGAGCAGGAAGCGGCGATTGTCGATGCGTATAAAACCACCGGCGATGCGGATTACCTGCTGAAAGTCGCGGTCGCGGATCTGGCCTCGCTCAGCGCGCTGATCAGCCAGCTGGTCGCAGGTCATCAAAGCGTGGCGCATGTAAAAACCTCCGTGGTGCTGAACCGACTGAAAGAGAACGGCCTGATGATCCCGTCGCAGAAAATGCGCTAAAAAGGGGCAGGCTGCGCTTTTTTGGTGCATTAAATTGACAGGCAATGCAAAGGTTACGCATATTTCCGTTGATTAACGCATGAAGCAACGGAAAATTCCGCAGTTAATGCATGAATTTTGCAATTAAAGATTATTAGTTATCAACGGGATAAGGGTAAACGCACTTCGGCGGCATTGGAATTTCGCTGTTTTGGTGCGTTTTTTGCATTTGGATCGCGTCAATTGCAATGAGATACCCCCCATGGATAACGTCGTTCAACCTGTAAAAATTCCTCACTCGCGTCTTGAAGATGCGCTGGCGATTGTGATGGGCACGCTGATGGTCTCGTTTGGCGTCATTATGCTGAAACAGGCCGGTGCGCTGACCGGCAGCACCGCCGGCATCGCGTTTTTAATCAGCTACCTTTCGCCGCTTTCGTTCGGCAGCGCCTTTTTCCTGATCAACCTGCCGTTTTACTGGCTGGCGGCGCGCCGCATGGGCTGGGAATTTACCCTGAAAACCTTCTGCGCCGTGGGATTAGTTTCGCTGTTCACCCATCTGCATCCGCTTTTCGTTCACTTTTCGGCGTTAAACCCGTTTTATGCGACATTGTTCGGTAACGTCGTGATGGGGATTGGGTTTATAGTGTTGTTTCGCCACAAGGCCAGCCTTGGCGGCATCAATATACTGGCTCTCTGGCTGCAGGATCGCTTCGGTCTGCGCGCCGGCAAGCTGCAAATGGCGGTAGACACCTGCGTGGTGCTGGCATCGCTGTTTGTCGTCTCGTTACCTATGCTGCTCGCCTCGGTGGCGGGTGCGGTGATCCTTAATCTGATCATCGCCATGAATCACCGTCCCGGACGCTACATGGTCTGATGACGCAACCTGACTTTTATAACAATTATGGAGATCTGCACCGTGTTTCAAAACGTTGATGCCTATGCCGGCGATCCGATCCTTTCTTTAATGGAGACCTTTAAACAGGATCCGCGCGAGCACAAAGTCAATCTGAGCATCGGTCTCTACTATAACGAACAGGGCATCATCCCTCAGCTTCAGGCGGTCGCCGCAGCGGAAGACCGTCTGCAGGCCGAGCCGCACAACGCGTCGCTCTATCTGCCGATGGAAGGGCTACCGGCCTACCGTAACGCGATCGCGCCGCTGCTGTTCGGCGCCGAACACCCGATGCTGAAGGCGGGCCGCATCGTCTCGATTCAGACGCTGGGCGGTTCCGGCGCGCTGAAAGTGGGCGCCGATTTTTTGAAACGCTATTTTCCGCATTCTAACGTCTGGGTCAGCGATCCGACCTGGGAAAACCACGTGGCGATTTTCGCCGGCGCCGGTTTCGAAGTCAGCACTTACCCCTGGTATGACGCCGACACTCACGGCGTGAAGTTCGACGCTTTCCTCGACAAGCTGAAATCCTTGCCGAAGCAGAGCATCGTACTGCTGCACCCCTGCTGCCATAACCCGACCGGTGCCGACCTGACCAACGCGCAGTGGGATAAAACCGTCGAGGTGCTGAAGGCGCAGGAGCTGATTCCTTTCCTGGATATCGCCTATCAGGGCTACGGCGCAGGCATGGAAGAGGACGCCTACGCTATTCGCGCCATTGCGGCTGCCGGTCTGCCAGCGCTGGTGAGCAACTCCTTCTCTAAAATCTTCTCTCTGTACGGCGAGCGCGTAGGCGGCCTCTCCGTCTGCTGCGACAGCGCGGAAGAAGCGGGACGCGTGCTGGGCCAGCTGAAGGCGACGGTGCGTCGCAACTACTCCAGCCCGCCGAACTTCGGCGCGCAGGTGGTTTCCTGCGTGCTGAACGACGAGGCGCTGAAGGCGAGCTGGCTGGCGGAAGTCGAGTCGATGCGCCTGCGCATTCTGGAAATGCGTCAGTCGCTGGTCGCGGTGCTCAGCAGCGCGCTGCCGGGTAAAAATTTCGACTACCTGCTGAAGCAGCGCGGCATGTTCAGCTATACCGGCCTTAGCGCGCAGCAGGTCGATCGCCTGCGCGATGAGTTCGGCATCTATCTGATCGCCAGCGGTCGCATGTGCGTCGCGGGACTGAACAGCCGCAACGTGCATCAGGTCGCGGAAGCGTTCGCTGCCGTCATCTGATTTCTGCCCCCGCTGTGAAAAGCCGCCGGATGTCGCATCCGGCGGCTTTTTTTATCTATTCTTCCCGCAGGGTTTACCTTTGCGCAACATGCTGCACACTTAAGAGAGGTTTGTTAGTTGGAAAAGAGGAACCATGTGGTATCAACAAAGGTTAACGCTCGGCGCTAAAGCGCGGGGTTTTCATCTGATCACCGAAGAGATTGTGGAGCAAATTCCCCGGCTGGCGGACATACAGACCGGCCTGTTGCATCTGCTGTTGCAGCACACCTCGGCCTCGCTCACGCTGAATGAAAACTGTGATCCCACCGTGCGTGGCGATATGGAGCGACATTTCATGCGCCACGTCCCGGAAAACGCGCCTTATCAGCACGATTATGAAGGGCCTGACGATATGCCCGCCCATATTAAATCCTCCACGTTGGGCGTGTCGCTGCTGCTGCCGGTAAGTCGCGGACGGTTGGTTTTAGGCACCTGGCAGGGCATCTGGCTCGGCGAACATCGCATTCATGGCGGCTCGCGACATATTGTCGCTACGCTACAAGGGGAGTAACAATGAACACATCGGATTTGCTGATTTACTGCATGAATAAGCCGGGCGCCGAACAAAGCGTGCATAACGACTGGAAAGCGACACAGATTAAAACCGATGGCGTACTGTTCGCCATGGTACATGAGGTGAAAGGCCGTCCGGCGGTATCGCTGAAGTCGACGCCGGCGC
Organism: Enterobacteriaceae bacterium UBA2655; assembly: GCA_002359495.1. Taxonomy (GTDB): domain Bacteria; phylum Pseudomonadota; class Gammaproteobacteria; order Enterobacterales; family Enterobacteriaceae; genus Pantoea; species Pantoea superficialis. Next base: position 29,428 of record DENB01000038.1, on the reverse strand, counting down.
TGGCTGAACTGCTGCGCGACGAACACAGCGACGTCTTTCCCAGCGAGCATATGAACAAATCGCACTGGAGCACGCTCTATCTGGACGGATCGCTGAAAGATTCGCAAATTTACTATCTGGTGGACGCCTCTTATCAGCAGGCCGACGCCACCAAGGCCGCCAGTACCGGGTACAGCGGCGATTAAGCCGCCATACTCTGGTTGCCTGACCCGGCCAGCCGCGTCAGGCAGTCACTGCTTTTCAGGCAGCCGGTTCTTCACGCAGCGTATTGATATCAATCACGAAGCGGTATTTCACATCGCTTTTCAGCATACGCTCGTAAGCCTCGTTGATCTGATTAATCGCGATCATCTCGATATCTGAAGTGATGCCATGCTCGCCGCAGAAATCGAGCATCTCCTGGGTTTCAGCGATGCCGCCGATCAGCGAGCCTGCGATGCTGCGACGTTTGAAGATCAGATTGAATACCTGCGGAGCCGGATGATCGTGCTCCGGCGCGCCGACCAGCGTCATATTGCCGTCGCGTTTCAGCAGAGCGATAAAGGGGTTGAGATCGTGCTGCGCCGCAACGGTATTCAGGATGAAGTCGAAGCTGTTAACGTGCTGCGCCATCTGATCCACGTCTTTGGAAACCACCACTTCGTCAGCGCCGAGACGCTTGCCGTCGTCGATTTTTGACGGGGAAGTGGTGAACAGCACCACATGCGCGCCCATGGCATGCGCCAGCTTCACGCCCATATGACCCAAGCCGCCCAGGCCGACGATGCCCACTTTTTTACCCGGGCCGACGTTCCAGTGGCGCAGCGGAGAATAAGTGGTGATGCCGGCGCACAGCAGCGGCGCAACGCCGGCCAGGTCGAGATTTTCCGGCACGCGCAGAACGAAATCTTCATGCACCACGACGCTGGTGGAGTAGCCGCCATAGGTTACTGCGCCGGTTTCGCGATCTTCGCCGTTATAGGTGGCGACGAAACCATTTTCGCAATACTGCTCCAGACCTTCCTGGCAGCTCGGGCAGCTGCGGCAGGAGTCGACCATACAGCCGACGCCGACCAGATCGCCCACTTTATATTTCTGGCCATGCGCGCCGACCGCCGTTACGCGGCCGACGATTTCATGCCCCGGCACTACCGGAAAGATGGTGTTGTGCCATTCGTTGCGCGCCTGATGCAGGTCGGAATGGCAAACGCCGCAAAACAGCACTTCAATCTGCACATCATGAGCGCGCAGCTCGCGCGGCTTATAGTCGAAGGGCGCGAGTTTCGATTTCGCGTCCTGAGCGGCATAGGCATGCGTAATATTCATGGTGTCTCCAGTTATTGATGTGTCGTGAGTGGTTATTCAAAGAAGCGCACAAAAGGAACGTGCGTATAAGGCTGCGCCAGCGGCGCGCCAAAGAAGCGCTTCAGGCTTGCGCCCGTAGCAACGAAACAGCGTTAAGGATAGACAGAGAAAGAGGCAGCGCATATGCCTGAATTTGCCAAAATCTTGCCTGTTTCTGCAATTTTCTGGCGAAAGCGGCATGCGATAAAAAAAGGCCGACATGATGTCGGCCTCAGAAAACTACTTTTTCAACAGGGGCTTAAGGAAGCGCGCCGTATGGGACTTTTCACATTCGGCGACGGTTTCCGGCGTACCGGCGATCAAAATCTCGCCGCCGCCGCTGCCGCCTTCAGGGCCTAAATCCACAATCCAGTCCGCGGTTTTCACCACGTCCAGATTGTGCTCAATCACCACGATGGTGTTGCCCTGATCGCGCAGCTGATGCAGGACGGCCAGCAGCTGCTGAATATCGGCGAAGTGCAGACCGGTGGTCGGCTCATCCAGAATGTAAAGCGTCTGGCCGGTGCCGCGCTTCGACAACTCGCGCGCCAGCTTCACGCGCTGCGCTTCACCGCCGGAGAGGGTGGTCGCCGACTGACCGAGACGAATATAGGAGAGGCCGACATCCATCAAGGTTTGCAGCTTGCGCGCCAGCGCCGGCACCGCATCGAAGAAATCACGTGCTTCTTCGATAGTCATCTCCAGCACTTCGTGAATGCTTTTGCCTTTGTATTTGATCTCCAGCGTTTCACGGTTGTAGCGCTTGCCTTTGCACTGGTCGCAGGGCACGTAGATGTCCGGCAGAAAGTGCATCTCGACCTTGATCACGCCGTCGCCCTGACAGGCTTCGCAGCGTCCGCCGCGTACGTTAAAGCTGAAGCGGCCCGGGTTATAGCCGCGCGAACGCGCTTCCGGCACGCCGGCGAAAAGCTCGCGCACCGGCGTGAAAATACCGGTATAGGTCGCCGGGTTGGAGCGCGGCGTACGGCCGATCGGGCTTTGATCGATGTCGATCACCTTGTCGAAGTGTTCAAGGCCGCTGATCTCGCGGTAGGGCGCGACTTCGCCGCTGGTGGCGCCGTTAAGCTGGCGCTGCGCGATTGGGAACAGCGTATCGTTGATCAGCGTCGACTTACCGGAGCCGGAGACGCCGGTAATACAGGTAAAGAGACCAACCGGCAGCGTCAGCGTCACATCCTTCAGGTTGTTGCCGCGCGCGCCGCTCAGTTTCAGCACCTTGCTCGGGTCGCCCTTGACGCGCTCGACAGGCACGGAAATTTCTCGCTTGCCGCTCAGGAACTGGCCGGTCAGCGAATCTTCCTGCGCCATGATCTCCTCGACGGTGCCTTCTGCGACGATCTGCCCGCCATGCACGCCCGCGCCCGGCCCGATGTCGATTACGTGATCTGCCGCGCGGATCGCATCTTCATCATGCTCAACCACGATCACGGTATTACCGAGATCGCGCAGGTGGATCAGGGTGCTCAGCAGGCGTTCGTTGTCGCGTTGATGCAGACCGATAGAGGGTTCATCCAACACATACATCACGCCCACCAGACCGGCGCCGATCTGACTGGCCAGACGGATACGCTGCGCTTCGCCGCCGGAAAGGGTCTCGGCGGAGCGGGACATGGAAAGATAGTTCAGACCGACGTTGACCAAAAAGCTCAGGCGATCGCCAATCTCTTTCAGCACCTTCTCGGCAATTTTGGCGCGCTGGCCGCTGAGCTTCAGATTGCGGAAAAAATCCATCGCATGTCCGATGCTCATATCGGAAATGGTCGGTAGGTTAGTGTTTTCCACAAACACATGACGCGCTTCGCGGCGCAGGCGCGTGCCTTCGCAGGTCGCGCAGGCGCGGTTGCTGATAAATTTTGCCAGTTCTTCGCGCACCGCCGCGGATTCCGTCTCTTTATAGCGGCGCTCCATGTTATGCAGCACCCCTTCGAACGGATGGCGGCGCACCGAGGTATCGCCCCGATCGTTAATGTACTTAAATTCGATGCTCTCTTTGCCGGAACCGTAAAGGATCACCTGCTGCGCCTTATCGCTCAGGGTGTTGAACGGCGCTTCGACGTCGAACTTCAGGTGCTCCGCCAGCGAGCGCAGCATCTGGAAGTAGTAGAAGTTGCGACGATCCCAGCCGCGAATGGCGCCGCCCGCCAACGACAGTTCCGGATTCTGCACCACGCGATCAGGATCGAAATATTGCTGCACGCCCAGGCCGTCGCAGGTCGGACAGGCGCCGGCCGGGTTGTTAAAGGAGAACAGGCGCGGCTCCAGCTCGCGCATGCTGTAGCCGCAAATCGGACAGGCGAAGTTGGCGGAGAACAGCAGCTCTTCGGCGTCGGCGTCATCCATATCCGCGACGATCGCGGTGCCGCCGGAGAGTTCCAGCGTAGTTTCAAAGGATTCGGCCAGACGCGTCGAGAGATCGTCGCGCACCTTAAAGCGATCGATGACCACCTCGATGGTGTGTTTTTTCTGCAGCTCCAGCTTCGGCGGATCGGAAAGATCGCACACCTCGCCGTCGATACGCGCGCGGATATAGCCCTGGGCCGCAAGGTTCTCCAGCGTTTTGGTATGCTCACCCTTGCGATCTTTCACCACCGGCGCCAGCAGCATCAGGCGGCGTCCCTCCGGCTGCGACAGCACCTGGTCGACCATCTGGCTGACGGTCTGCGCCGCCAGCGGCACGTCGTGATCCGGGCAGCGCGGTTCGCCGACGCGGGCGAACAGCAGACGCAGGTAGTCATGGATCTCCGTGATGGTGCCGACGGTAGAACGCGGGTTATGCGACGTCGATTTCTGCTCGATCGAAATGGCGGGAGAAAGCCCTTCGATATGATCGACGTCCGGTTTTTCCATTAAGGAAAGAAACTGGCGGGCATAGGCGGAGAGCGACTCAACATAGCGACGCTGACCTTCGGCATAAAGCGTATCAAAAGCCAGCGAAGATTTACCGGATCCCGACAGGCCGGTGACCACGATCAGCTTGTCGCGTGGGATGATCAGGTTGATGTTTTTCAAATTATGGGTGCGGGCACCACGAACTTCTATCTTATCCATTCACATTTCCCGGATTAGCAGCACTCGCCATGCCTTGCCGACACAGCCAGAATAAACAGGTTATTATGGCATAAAAAATAACCTGAATAAATATCCAGTAGTTCTCTTGCAAAGCGGGGGCGAGAGGATCAAAATTGGAACCCAGCTCGAAACCAGGACTCGCGAGTCGGGACGTGGTAGAATTAACGGTTTAGACTTGAAGCAATAAACTCATCGGGAGAGACCAACATGGCCAGTCGTGGCGTTAACAAAGTGATTCTTGTCGGGAATCTGGGTCAGGATCCGGAAGTCCGCTACATGCCGAATGGTGGCGCCGTCGCCAACATTACGCTGGCCACGTCGGAAAGCTGGCGTGACAAACAGACCGGCGAGAATAAAGAGATTACTGAATGGCACCGCGTCGTGCTGTTCGGCAAACTGGCGGAAGTCGCGGGCGAATACCTGCGTAAAGGCTCGCAGGTTTACATCGAAGGCCAGCTGCGTACGCGTAAGTGGCAGGATCAGGGCGGCCAAGATCGTTACACTACTGAAGTCGTAGTCAACGTCGGCGGCACCATGCAGATGCTGGGCGGCCGCCAGCAGGGCGCAGGCGCGCCGATGGGCGGCGGTCAGAGCCAGGGCGGTCAGAGCAACAACAATAACAACAATGGTTGGGGTCAGCCGCAGCAGCCGCAGGGCGGAAACCAGTTCAGCGGCGGCGCGCAGTCGCGTCCGCAGCCGCAGCAGAACAGCGCGCCGGCGAACAACGAACCGCCAATGGATTTCGACGACGATATTCCGTTCTAAGCGGCTATTGTCGCTGCGGAAGCACCTTTCCGTCAGGATGTCAGAGAATAAAAGAAGGCGGGTTATGACCCGCCTTTCTTTTATCTGTTCTTTGACAGTTTGGGCAGTACACCGCGATGCTGCTCTCTCTTTTGTCTTTTACAGACAAAAAAGGGCATTCTGAGCCGCTGCCGATTTGCGTGTGAGGATGTTGATAGTGTCCGTTGTCCCCTCTGTTTTTCCGTGTGAAAAAGACCGCGCCCAGTTTCGTTCGCTGCCGGAGCTGCCGGGCGTCGAGCTTTACCAGGCGCACATCTCTCGCTACGCCTTCGAACCGCATACTCATGAGGCGTTCGGCATCGGCGCTATCGATGCCGGCGCGCAGCGCTTTCGTTATCGCGGGGCGAACTATGTCGCGCCGGCGCAGTCGCTGATTATGATGAACCCGGATGAGCTGCATACCGGCGAGTCGGCCTGCGAAGAGGGCTGGCGCTACCGTATGATCTATATACAGCCGGAAACGATGGCGCGGCTGACGGGCGAAGAAGGATGGTGGTTCAGCGAAGCGATGCGCACCGATCCCCGATTCGCTCTGCCGCTGTCGCAAAAACTGGCGGCGCTGTGGCAGGCGGAAACGATGCTGGAGCGGGAAGGGCTGCTGGTCGAGCTGATGGCGCTGATCCGGCCTTTCGCCCGTATGGCCGCGTCAGAGCGGGAGAAAAAAACGCACCGTTTTGACGGCGTGCGCGATTTTATCCGGGCGAACCTCAACAGCGAACTGCGGCTGGAGACGCTGGCCGCGCAGGCGTCACTGACGCCCTGGTATTTTTTGCGCGCCTTCAGACGTCACTTTCATGTGACGCCGCACCAGATGCTGATGGCCTTTCGTCTTTATGAAGCGAAGCAGATGCTGGCGCGCGGCTTTGCCGCCGCCGCCGTCGGCCTCGTCGATCAGGCGCATCTGACTCGCGCCTTTTCCCGCCGCTACGGTATTACGCCGGTGCGTTACCAAAAGCAGGTATGACCGGGCTGAGCGCAATTTGCTACAAGAATATCGCCGTCGGCTCAGGGAGACTGAGCGCATCGGGCAATAAAGGAAGAAAACATGTTAGCAGGCGTACTCTTTGCTTTGGCGGCAGGTTTGTTGTGGGGACTTATTTTTGTCGGACCGCTGATCGTGCCGGACTATCCCGGCGCGTTACAGTCAGCGGGCCGCTACGTGGCTTTCGGGCTGATCGCTATGCCGCTGGCCTGGCACGCGCGGCACCAGCTGCGTCGGCTGCGTGCGGCTGACTGGGTGGAAGCGCTGAAGCTGTCGCTGATCGGCAACCTGATTTATTACGCCTGCCTGGCAAGCGCCATCCAGCGTACCGGCGCGCCAGTTTCCACCATGATTATCGGCACCTTGCCGGTCGTGATCTCGGTAACGGCGAACCTCTGTTATGGCCATCTTGAAGGTCGGCTTTCATGGCGCAGGCTGACGCCCGCGCTGCTGCTTATTGCGCTGGGATTGCTCTGCGTGAACGGAGCCGAACTGCAAACGCTGGGACCCGCGCTGGATACAAAGCGTTATCTGGGCGGCATTTTACTGGCGCTGTTCGCCGTGGCCTGCTGGACCTGGTATCCCCTGCGCAACGCACGCTGGCTGCGCAGCCATCCGCAGACTAAACCTTCAACCTGGGCCACGGCGCAGGGGGTCGTCACTTTACCGCTGGCGCTGCTGGCCTGGCTGCTGGTCAGCGGGCAGCTCGTCTGGCAACGGCCCGATTTCGCTTTACCGCTCGGCCCGCGCCCGTATGTTTTTACCGGATTAATGCTGATGATTGGCCTGCTCTGCTCCTGGTTGGGGACGCTCTGCTGGAACGCCGCCAGCCAGCGGCTGCCGACCGTTTTGCTGGGTCCGCTTATCGTTTTCGAAACGCTTTTCGGCCTTTTATGGACTTTTGTCTGGCAGGAAAACTGGCCGCCGCTGTTGACGCTCAGCGGCATTACCTGCCTGATAGTCGGCGTGATTTATGCGATGCGTATTAAGCCTCAACCGCTGGTGAAAAAAATGAAAATCCGACGCGACCGTAAAAGCGATTAAAACATTCCTATCCCTCTGTTTTGCCGTATTTTAAGAATATGACCAGGTGTCTCAACCGGCATATTTTGCTGGCAGAGGGAGCCAGGGTTTCCCCTTTATAACAACAGGCCGTTTTTTTAGCGCAAAATTTACCCGCTTCGCTATAAACCTGTCGTTTACCTCCGCAGATAAGACGCAAATCCATTATTTTCTACCTTCGTTTTCAGGCGATAAATAAAGCAGCAGCCTGCTGTTTTGTCTTTCTCATTCAGTTTAATGAACCGATTCGCTGGATATTTAATCAAATTTTTTCGTTAAAATGTATTTTTGCCAGCTTACTAAGGGATTTTGGTACTGCATTTTCGGTTGCGGGAACCAGATTTTGTTGAATATGTAACGATGTTGTTGCGATAAACCTCAGATGGGGTGCGGATAAAAACATTAGCCATGCGAATATTTCACTCGATGTTATCAACAGGATGGTAAGTTGTTTTCCTGTAAGCTATAAGAAATTATTAACTGTTATTTCCAGATGATTCCTGGAGAGGCTTTCTGAACCGTTAACTACAGCATAATTTTGTTAACGGTCGCACAATGTCATTCAGATCCAGCCATATCTGCTTATATTGTGCGCACATCAAGGTGCGTTTGTTCATCACTTCTGAACAGCCCGCTCCTTTAAAAGCGCCGTGGCATGAAATGAATAACAAGAGGCACAAATGCCCAATCTCCCCGAATTGAGATTGGGCATTTGTTAACTGGCTTAGATAGAGAGAGTTTTGCTGTTGTGAATCACATTTACCGCACAAAAGAGGAGTTTCCTTGACGAAATACATCAGGAAAAAATGGTACGAAAAGTCAGATCATAAAAATTATGGTTAACGATCTTCCTTTCATTAGATAAGAACAAAAGGTACACATAAAGCAAAAAAAGCTGGTCTTAGCGTTTCATCGATTCTCACCGTTTGAAGGATAATGATAAACGCTGCGGCTTATATCGAGCAGGCGACAGCTGCGGCGTGTGCCGATGTCGAAGGTGTTCTGCAAGAAATTCACCGCCTGACGTTTTTCATTGGTGGTAAAGAAGTTTTTAAGCACGCTTTGCAGCATCTCCTTATCAGAACTGAGCGTTTGCAGTTCGCGGGTAGCGGCCTGTAGTTTTTCTTCCAACTCCCTGATTTTTCTACCCTCTTCAGAGGAAAGCCCGGAAAATTTCTTTTTCCAGCTATAGAAGGTAGCTTCAGAGATGCCTAACTCTTCACAAATCTCCCTCACTTTAACTCCTGATTCAGAAGCTTTAATGGCGTTGGAGATTTGCTCTTCGCTATATCGTGACTTTCTCATAAATGCTCTTACCTTTCTTATCAATTAATGGATGAGAATAACTGTATTAATTTCTGGTACTGCAAAAAGAGAATTAATGCAGTATTAAAGTGCGCGATTTGAATTGCGAAGGTTAAATTAAGATATTTAGAATAAATATCATCATGGGATAAATCTTATTTTATTCCGATCAGGTTAGCACGCCTTCCTGGATTGGGATTTTTGATATAAATTCTTCACATCCCAAATGCAAAAAGTTCTACTTACATTGGAATTTCAGCATAACCTGCTTGCAAAATTCGCAGGATATGCCAGTAGCTTTTACCCTGTTTAAAAGCTTGAAATCGTTTACAAGGCGACAAAATTTAGCCAGATATAATCAGAGTTATCCTGAAAATATTCTTAGAGTCCAGCGCTTAATCTCACTTTTCGAACCAGCTTAGTTTGAAGTCTTTTATTATCGCCAGGCCCATTGTGCGCTTGTTTATTCAATACAGGGATATTGTACCGAACGCAGTAGCAGTCAGTAATACAAAGGATGAGTTAATGAAACTTAGCGTAATGTCTAATGCCGCCTGGATGATGTCAGAAAAAATCGTCTCAGTTTTTGGCGTCATATTTGTGACCTCCTACGTGGCGAAATCTTTCGGACCAACCGTTTTTGGTCAGATGGCCTTTTCTACCTCCTTGTTCTCAATGGTGCAAACCGTTGCGATTTTCGGCACCGAAACCATCCTTTTTAAACGTATCAGCAAAAGCGCGCCGAAAGGGCTGCGCCTGATGACGGTGGCGCGCACGCTGCGCATGGTGCTTCTGCTGCTCACTTCGGTACCGGTGCTGATCTGGGTCTGGTACAACATGCAGGAAAACTTTCTCGCTTTCGCGCTCGCCTCCTTTGTCGCATCGGTTTTCGTGACGCAAGATACCTTCAGCGTTTACAACAACGCGCGCCTGGCCTCGCGGCTCAACACCGTAGCGAACTCCATCGGCATGGTGCTCAGCTTCGCCATCAGCTTCGTTATCGCCTGGTTTCGTCTTAATCCCCTATGGCTAACGCTCTCTATCGTGGCGGTCACGCTGGTGCCTTACGTCATCAAGCGCTACAACTTCTACCGCGCCAATCAGGATATGGCGCCGCCTCAGGAGAAGCGCAGCGCCTATTTTCGCTATCTGATGTATGCCGGCCTGCCGTTGGCGATATCCAGCATTTTCATCTCGGTGCAGGTGAAAACCGCACAGATGTTTTTAGCGGGCGTCGGCTCGGCGCGTGATCTTGGGCTGTTTGCCGCAGCCAACACCATTGCCGCTTCGTGGATCTTCATCCCCGTGGCGATCATCACTTCCTGCTTTACTGAAATTTTCAGAGAGCGTGGCGACATGGCCGTGAAGCTGGCTGCGCGGCTGAATGGTTATGTTATGGGAGTCTCATTACTGATGCTTCTCTTCATCGCCTTTTATGGAGAGAAAATTGTGATTGCTTTATATGGTCAAGAATACACACAGTCCGGAAGTCTCATTACGTTACTGTCGATAGCGACCAGCTTTTCGGCGATGGGAACCGTAGCGTATCGCTACATGGTTAAAGAGGGTGGTTTTAACTACCTGCTGAAGAAGATTATCTGTCTGATGCTTATCAGCGTGCCGCTCTCCTGGTGGCTGATCCAGGGGTACGGCATCATGGGGGCTGCATGGAGCGTTTTTCTTTCAGAATTTCTTTCCCTGACCGTAATGAATTACTTCTTTAAAAACGGCGTCATTAAAAAAATTCAAGTTTCCTCACTCAACTACAAAACCTACAAATGAGGTCCGATATGCTTAAGTTGAAAGATGAACTCAGAAGAAGCGTACAGTACTTTATTAGGAAGATGCCTTGGTCGTATCAGGATCGCATCTACTACTTTCACAAATTCCGCAAGCTGCCGAACCTGCGTCAGCCGAAAGTGTTTAACGAAAAAGTGCTGTACCGCAAATTCGTCTATGGCGATTACCAGAGCTATGGCCGTCTGTCGGATAAGTACTCGGTACGCGAATATATCGCGGAAAAGGTCGGCGATGAGTATTTGATCCCGCTGGTGTATGAAACCACCGATCCCGCCATGCTGAACACCCTGAGCAGCTGGAAGAACACGGTAATCAAGCCTAACCACGCCTCAAATATGGTAGAGATTCTGCTGGAGGAGCCGGATGCGCTGAAAAAGCAGCGGATTATCAACAACTGCTACAAATGGCTGAAAACCGATTTCGCCAAAGAGGCGCGCGAGATCCACTATCGCTACATCAAGCCGCGCATTCTGGTGGAGAAATATATCGGCGACGGCAAAAGCGCGCCGATAGACTATAAGTTTCACATGTTCAACAAGCGCGACGGCAACTTCGAATATGTGCTGCAGGTGATCTACAACCGCGCCAATCCGGCGCTGTCGATGAACTTTTACGTCAACAACCTGTGCGAAGCTTTCCATAAGATCCGCGACACGGGATTGGATATCACGCCGCAGATGGCCTCTTTGCAACATGCTCTTGAGCTGAGCAAAACGCTGGCCAGCGACTTCGACTATGTGCGCGTCGACTGGTATATCCATGAAGAGCACATCTATTTCGGCGAGCTGACCTTTACCCCCGGGGCGGGTCTGGTAACCGGGCTAGATCGTGGGCTTAATCAGATGATGGGAGATATGTGGATTCAGGACCGCCGCGGAACGCAGAGACCGGGTGTGACCGTGCAGGATGTAAATATTCCTGCCATGTTGAAGAAAGTTTGATTGACTCAGCAATGTAAAAAACCCCGCTTAGCGGGGTTTTTTATTGCCTGTTATCAGGGCATCGGCCATTCGGTCGGCGTCTGGCTCATCACCTCGACAAACGCGTTTTTGGATATTTCCATAAAGTTATGCAGATTATCCATGCTCAGCGTAATGCCCAGCAGTCCGGTGACAAACCAGCAGGACATGCCCAGTCCGATGCTGCCAAACATAAACGCCATGACGTTATGGCTGGTTTGACGACATTTAATCTTCAGGGTGCTGGCGAAAAACATCATTACGGCGCTGAGCAATTCCCAACGCATAATCAAAAAACTAGTGGTTAATGTAGCCATCTGCAACGAACCTCAAAGCTGTGATCATCCCTGACACTTCGGGCACAACGACGGCGTAAAAAGAAGGTCAGGGGGCGTCTCTACGTCGTTAACACAGAGCAGAATAGTGTGACATGGGTCACATTATATCACTCGATTTGAAAATTTGAACAAAATCTATACCTGGTATGGTAGAGAAAATTTTATCGACGCAGCAGAGCGCGGCAAAAAGAGAGGGGGAAGAGTAGGGAGGCGATAAAGGCGCGCCCACAGGGAGCGCGGAACCTTAGCGAACCGGGCAGCACTCGCCGATGGTGCGCTGGGCGAAGCTGGCGACGTTTTCGCTACAGTCGAAGCTGACCAGGCGCGGGCGCTGGATCGCCTGACGCCGCATCGTATGACGATAGGCGGTAGGCGTCTGCGAATATTGCCGACGAAAAACGCGGGAAAAAGTTTGCTGTGAATCGTAGCCGTACTGCATGGCGATATCGAACACCGGCCGCTGCGTCTGGCGCAGCGCTTCGGCCGCCAGCGTTAAGCGACGCTCGCGAATATAGCCGCCCAACGTCTGTTTCGTGACCGTACGGAACATACGTTGCAGGTGCCATTTTGAGTAACCCGACTTCGCCGCCACTTCATCGATCGATAAGCTTTTATCCAGATTCTGGTCAATCCAGTCGGTTAAAGAATGAATTATTTCCTGTTGCACCATAGCCTCATCCTTTCTGGTTAGTGTCGCGTGGGATTCGTGGTTTTGATGGTGAAGGAGTATAATTCCTCAAGTTAACTTGAGGTAAAGAGCCAAATGAAAAAAGATCGCAATTACCCTAAGCCGGTGCTGACGCCGGGCGAGGTGGCGAAGCGCAGCGGCGTCGCGGTCTCGGCGCTGCACTTTTATGAATCGAAAGGGCTGATATCCAGTTCACGCAACGGCGGCAACCAGCGGCGTTACAGCCGCGACGTGCTGAGACGCGTCGCTATCATCAAAATCGCGCAGCGCATCGGCATTCCGCTGGCGACGGTGAGCGACAGCCTGATGCATGTGCCGGCCGATAAGCGTATGACGACGCAGGAGTGGGACGCCCTGACGCAGCACTGGCGCGAAGAGCTGGATAAACGCATCGAAACCCTGACGCGCTTGCGCAACGACCTGGATGGCTGCATCGGCTGCGGCTGCTTATCGATGCGCGATTGTCCGTTGCGCAATCCGGGGGATCGTCTGGCGCAACAGGGATCGGGCGCAGTGCTGCTGGATCCAAAGCGCGATGAAAAAGCGGAGGAGGATCGTTGAGGCGCGCACGGGCCTTTTTAAGCGCCGACTATACTGGTGTAAAAACCCGCCACCGGAGCCGCTATGATTACCGTCCACCATCTTGAAAATTCCCGCTCGCATCGCGTGCTATGGCTGCTGGAGGAGCTGGAGCTGCCCTATCAGATCAAACGCTATCAGCGGGAAAAAAACATGATGGCGCCGGAATCGTTAAAAAAAGTCCATCCGCTCGGCAAATCCCCGCTGATTACCGATGACGATCGCGTGATTGCCGAATCGGGCGCGATTCTGTCGTATCTGGAAGCGAAGTATGACGACCAAAACCGGCTTAAGCTTCCCGATGAAACGTCGCGGTTGCAGTCTCAATACTGGCTGCACTATGCGGAAGGTTCGCTGATGCCGCTGCTGGTGATGAAGCTGGTTTTCGGCCGTCTCGGCAAGGCGCCGGTTCCCTGGCTGATCAGACCGATAGGCGCCGCGCTCGGCAAAGGCGTGCAGCGCGCTTACATCGACAAGCAACTCACGCCGCACAGAGAGATGATCGAGAAACAGCTCGCCGCTCAGCCCTGGTTCGCCGGCCCGCGCTTCAGCATCGCCGATATTCAGATGAGTTTTCCGCTGCTAGCGCTCGCCTCGCGCGGCGGGCTGGATGCGATGCCCGCCACCCGGCAGTGGCTGCATAAAGTGCAGCAGCGCGCCGCCTGGCAGCGCGCCATAGAGCAGGGCGGTCCGATTAACCTTGCCGGCTGAACCCCTTTCTTGCGTTGCGCAACGCACGCTTCGCCGCGTTGCGCAACCTGGCGCAGTGCGCGTCCGACCATCGTCGGCCGCAGTGAAAACACGCTTCCTCACCGGCGAGCCATACGATTTATCCTGATCAAACGCGAAACAGCAGTTGAAAATATGCCGGCAAAGGCCGGATAATCGTTTGCCTTTTTACCGGGCCGTCCGCAGACGGCCTGTTATCTGCGGCCAGGTAAACGTTTGCCTTGCGATAATGCGCTGAAATTTCAATGCGATCGTAACGGAACCAGGGAATGAAAACAGGCGAAGGCCGCATGGCGCACCACACTAAAAATCATTTCAGAGGCTTACTATGTTTAACGAATCTCGCCCGGCCAGTGGAAAACTGGACGCCTGGTTCAACATTTCCGCACGCGGCGGCAGCGTGCGGCAGGAAATTCTTGCGGGATTAACGACCTTTCTGGCGATGGTCTATTCGGTGATCGTCGTGCCCGGCATGTTGGGGAAAGCGGGCTTCTCGCCGACGGCGGTGTTTGTGGCTACCTGCCTGGTCGCCAGCTTCGGCTCCATCATCATGGGCCTGTGGGCCAATCTGCCGATGGCGATCGGCTGCGCCATCTCTCTGACCGCCTTCACCGCGTTCAGCCTGGTGCTGGGCCAGCAGATCAGCGTGCCGGTCGCGCTGGGCGCCGTTTTCCTGATGGGCCTGCTGTTTACCCTGATCTCCGCTACCGGCATTCGCGCCTGGATCCTGCGTAACATGCCGATGGGCGTGGCGCACGGCACCGGCGTCGGCATCGGCCTGTTTCTGCTGTTGATCGCCGCTGACGGCATCGGCCTGGTGGTGAAAAACCCGGCGCCGGGCTTGCCGGTGGCGCTGGGAGATTTCGCCTCTTTTCCGGTGCTGATGACGCTGGTCGGGCTGGGCGCTATTTTCGGTCTGGAAAAACGGCGGGTGCCCGGCGGCATTCTGCTGACGATTCTCTGCATCTCCGCGCTCGGGTTGATTTTCGATCCCGCCGTGACCTGGCATGGGCTGTTCGCGATGCCCAGCCTGACGGATGCCAGCGGCCATTCGCAGCTGTTTAATCTGGATATCATGGGCGCGTTGAAACCGGCAGTGCTGCCGAGCGTGCTGGCGCTGGTGATGACAGCGGTTTTCGACGCCACCGGCACCATCCGCGCAGTGGCGGGTCAGGCGAACCTGCTGGATAAAGAAGGGCAGATCATCAACGGCGGCCGCGCGCTGACTACCGACTCCATCAGCAGCCTGTTTGCCGGTCTGGTCGGCGCCTCGCCTGCGGCGGTTTACATCGAGTCGGCGGCGGGCACGGCGGCGGGCGGAAAAACCGGCCTGACGGCGATCGTCGTGGGACTGCTGTTCCTGCTGATCCTGTTTATGTCGCCGCTGGCCTATCTGGTACCGGCTTACGCCACCGCGCCGGCCCTGATGTATGTCGGCCTGTTGATGCTGAGCAACGTAGCGAAAATCGACTTCAGCGACTTCGTCGACGCGATGGCCGGTCTGCTGACGGCGGTCTTTATCGTCCTGACCTGCAACATCGTGACCGGCATTATGCTGGGCTTCGGCACGCTGGTTATCGGCCGGGTGTTCGCCGGAGAATGGCGCAAGCTGAACCTCGGCACGCTGGTTATCGCCATTGCGCTGGTGGCTTTTTACGCTGGCGGCTGGGCGATCTGATTATTACCGGGTGAGCGCCTGCTCACTCGGATTTGTCTTTTTCCCCGCCTGAACGCACATCCGGTCGCACTTCCCTGCCGTTTTGCTTTACACTTTCGCTGGCCGATATTTCGTACTAATGATAACCAGGCTGTGTCCCGTCATCAGGCAGAGTACTGACGCGATCAGCGTCAGCCGCACGCACAAGGCGCTCCGTGACGCAGCCTAAACGCCTAAGGAAAGCATGGAAATCTTTTTTACCATCCTCATCATGACTTTGGTGGTGTCGCTCTCAGGTGTCGCTGCCCGTATTCTTCCCTTTCAGATCCCGCTGCCGCTGGTGCAGATCGCCGCAGGCGCGATGCTCGCCTGGCCGACCTTTGGTCTGCATGTCGATTTCGATCCGGAGCTGTTCCTGGTGCTGTTTATTCCGCCGCTGCTGTTCTCCGACGGCTGGAAAACGCCTGTCAGCGAATTTCTCAACCACGGCCGGGAAATTATCGGGCTGGCGCTGGTGCTGGTGCTGATCACCGTTGTCGGAATCGGCTATCTGATCTACTGGATGGTGCCGGGCATCCCGTTGGTGCCCGCATTTGCGCTGGCGGCGGTGCTGTCGCCTACCGATGCCGTGGCGCTCTCCGGCATCGTCGGCGAAGGCCGCATCCCGAAAAAAATCATGTCGATCGTGCAGGGCGAAGCTTTGATGAACGACGCCTCCGGTCTGGTCTCGCTGAAGTTCGCCGTCGCCGTGACCATGGGCACTATGGTTTTCACCTGGGGCGGCGCTAGCGTCGAATTCCTGAAGGTCGCGCTAGGCGGTCTGGTGGCGGGCTTTGCCATCTGCTGGCTTTACGGCCGCTCGCTGCGTCTGCTTAGCCGCTGGAGCGGGGACGATCCGGCGACGCAAACCGTGCTGCTGCTGCTGCTGCCGTTCGCTTCCTATCTGGTCGCCGAACACCTCGGCGTCTCCGGCATTCTCGCCGCCGTGGCGGCAGGGATGACCATCACCCGTTCGGGCATTATTCGTCAGGCGCCGCTGGCGATGCGACTGCGCGCCAACAGCGTCTGGCAGATGCTGGAGTTCGTATTTAACGGCATGGTGTTCCTGATGCTGGGCCTGCAGCTGCCGGGAATTCTGGAAACCTCGATTCGCGAGGCGACCGCCGATCCCAACGTCGAACTCTGGGTGCTGTTCGCCGACATCGTATTGGTCTACGGCGCGCTGATGATCGTGCGCTTCGGCTGGCTCTGGATGATGAAGCGCATCAGCCTGCGCCTGCTGAAGAAAAGCCCGCTGGAGTTTTCCAGCTATTCGCTGCGCGAGCTACTGATAGCCTCGTTTGCCGGGGTGCGCGGC
Source organism: Enterobacteriaceae bacterium UBA2655 (assembly GCA_002359495.1). GTDB lineage: Bacteria > Pseudomonadota > Gammaproteobacteria > Enterobacterales > Enterobacteriaceae > Pantoea > Pantoea superficialis. The sequence goes on along the minus strand of DENB01000038.1, from coordinate 12,755 downwards.
GCCATTACGCTGGCGGGCGTGTTGTCGATTCCGCTGCTGCTGGCGAATGGCGAGCCGTTTCCGGCGCGCTATGAACTGATATTTATCGCCACCGGCGTGATCCTGTTTTCGCTGTTCGTCGGCGTGATCGTGCTGCCTCTGCTGCTGCGCGGCATCGACGGCATCGACAAATCCAGCCACCGTCGTGAAATCCAGCATGCGCGCGCGGTGATGGCGGGCGTCGCCATCGAGAGCCTGCATAAAATGGAAGAGCGGCTGGAAAAAGACAGCGAAGAGAATCTCGATCCTGAGCTGTTGAAAGAGGTCAGCCTGCGCGTCATCAACAACCTGCGCCGCCGCGTCGACGGCAAAGAGAATATGGAGCAGGCGTTGTTCGTGGAAAACCTGGAGCGCCGCTTCCGTCTGACGGCGCTGCGCGCCGAGCGCGCCGAAGTCTACCACCTGCGCGCGACGCAGCAGATCTCTAATGAGACGATGCTGAAGCTGCTGCGCGATCTCGACCTGCTCGAAGCGCTGCTTATCGAGAAAGAGGAGTAATCCGCGCAAGGCCGCGACTTCAGCGCGTCGCGGCCTTACACCGACAGGCGCGGCGCCTCGCCGGGCCAGTGCTCGCGACAGCAGGCTATCCAGGCCTGAGCGCTGCGCGACAGGTAGCTCCCTTCGCGCCAGATCAATCCCAGACTCCACATAAGCTCCGATTCCAGCGGCAGCCAGAGCAGCGATTCTCTGTCGAGCCGCTGGCAAATCGGCTCCGGCAAGATCGCCAGCCCCATCTCCGCCTGCACCATCGCCGCCAGAAAGTCCCACTGTCCGCTGCGCACCGCCACCGTCGGCGTCAGGCCGAGGCGCTGAAACGCCTTCATTAACTGGCGGTTCAGCGAAAACTCCTCGTTAAAAATCAACAGCGGATGCGTCGCCAGCTCCGCCAGCGCCACGCTGGTGCGGTTCAGCCAGGGCGCGCTGCGCGGCAGCAATACGCAAAGCGGATGGCGCATCAGCGGCAGCGTATTCAGCGGCAGTTCGGGATCGACCGGCAGCGCGGTCAGGGCGATATCGAGGCTGCCCGCCAGCACCGCCTGTTGAACCGTCAGCCCGCCGAATTCGGCGATATTCAGTTCGATGCCGGGATAGCGGCGGCGAAAGGCGGAGATGGAACCGGCGATCTGCATGCCGACCATCGGCGGTATGCCCAGCCGCAGCTCGCCGGTTTTGAGTTGGTTGATGTCGCCGATTTCCGCCTCAAGCTGGTGAAACTCCTGCAAGATAGCGAGACCGCGCTGATAAACCGCCTGGCCGCTGTCGGTAAGGTGCAGTTTGCGTCCGTCGCGCAACAGCAGGGTGCAGCCTAACTCCTCCTCCAGCTGGCGCAGCATTTTGCTGATGGTCGGCTGGGTCACAAAAAGCTTTTGCGCGGCGCGGGTAAAACTCTGCTGGCGCACCACCTCAGTGAAGTAACGCAAGACGCGGACGTCCATAAACTATTCCTGTATGGCATGATTTAAATAATATTAATTCATTTTTTTCACCCTTTGCCTGCGTTTTATACTCTGCGTCACGGAATTCGACGGGGAGAATAAAAATGGCGTTAGCGCTCAGTCCGCAAAGAACGGGCAAGTTGCAACGTATCTGGCTGCCGCTTCAGCTGCTGCTCTATATCGGACTGTATGTCGCGTCGGAACAGCTGGTGGCGTGGCTGCATCTGCCGCTGCCGGCCAATATTGTCGGTATGCTGCTGCTGCTGGCGTTGATTATGACGCGCATCATGCCGCTGAACTGGGTGCGCAGCGGCGCCAACTGGCTGCTGGCCGAAATGCTGCTGTTCTTTATTCCGGCGGTAGTCGCGGTGGTGAACTATGGCGATCTGCTGCGGGTGGAAGGCTGGCGCATCTGCCTGGTGATCGCGGTCAGCACGCTGCTGGTGCTGGCCTCCACCGCGCTGGTGGTGGATCGCATCTACCGTTTCGAAGTAGCGCGCGCGGCGCGTAAGCAGGCCCGAGATGAATGACTTTGCTATCAGCCTGCTCTGCCTGGCGATCACGCTGCTGATCTACTTTCTCAATAAGCGGCTCTACCGCCGCTGGCGCACGCTGCTACTGATGCCGCTGGTAATGACGCCGCTGCTGCTGGTGGCGCTGCTGCTGACGACGCACGTCTCCTGGCAGGATTACATCGCCGAGAGCCACTGGCTGCTCTGGCTGCTAGGTCCGGCGACGCTGGCGTTTGCCGTGCCGGTGTATGAAAACCTTGCGATTATCAAGCGGCACTGGATGTCGCTGAGCGCGGGCGTAATCACCGCGACGCTGGTGGCGGTGTGCAGTTCGGTCTGGCTGGCGCGGCTGCTCACCCTGCCGGAAACCGTTCAGCGCAGCCTGGCGGTGCGCTCAATTACCACACCCTTTGCGCTGGCGGCGGCGAAGCAGGTCGGCGGACAGCCCGATCTGGTCGCGCTGTTTGTGGTGATTACCGGCGTGTTCGGCATGGCGGTGGGCGATGTACTGTTTTTGCGCATCGCCATCAAACAGGGCGTCGCCAAAGGCGCGGGCTTCGGCGCGGCCTCGCACGGGGCCGGCACGGCGCGCGCCTACCAACTGGGGCAGCAGGAGGGGGTAGTCTCCAGCCTGGTGATGATGCTCTCCGGCGTGGTTACGGTGGTGCTGGCGCCGGTGATAGGCCATTTGATGTGGGCGGTCTCCTGATCGCATCGTCCGCTGGCGAACCCGGGTCGGCGCTTTTGCGCGCTGGCCTGAAACATCTCTGCTTACGTAAAGCTTGCCAAAACAGGTTGTCTCATCGTCCCTTGCTGTTTACCCTTTCCGCCGAAACGATTGTCCTTTACGGAGTGGAATGATGATTAAGCAACTTGTTACGGGAAGCGCGTTAGGCCTGGTGCTGCTGAGCGGCGCAGCGCAGGCGATTGAAGGCAGTGTGGACGTGGGCGAGCACAGCACCAACCTTAACCTTGGTCTGGGCACTACTTCGCCGGGACTGTTTTTGAAAGGCAACTGGCTGCGCAGCAACGATGACGGCAGCACTTACGGTTTGGGCCTGGGTTATAACGTTGATGTCGGTCCGCTGCGCGTCGCGCCGACGGCCAAAGCGCTTTATACCCACCCGGAAGATGGCAAAGACGGCTTTGCCGTTGCGGTAGGCGCAGGTGCCCAGTACAGCTTTAACAGCATGTGGGGCCTGTACGGCGAATATTACTACGCGCCGGAAGCCTTTTCCGATCACCTCGACAGCTATCAGGAAGCGTCCGGCGGCCTGAGCTTTACGCCCATTTCGCTGCTGAACCTGCATGTGGGCTATCAGTACATTGAGCTGAACAACAAAGGCAGCCGCAAAGATAACGTGCTGATGGACGGCCCGTACGTCGGCGCTTCGCTGCGTTTCTGATACGCCTGAGCGAAGCGGAAAGGGCGACGCGAGTCGCCCTTTTTCGTTTAATGCGCTTTGCCCTGGCTGATGCCGAAACCGGTCTGCGAACGCACAAACTGCGCGTGGAAACGCTGACGCTCCGTTGCGCCCTGCTCAGAACGATCGGTCACGGAGAAGAGCCAGGTGCCGATAAAGGCCGCCAGCATCGAGAACAACGCCGGGTATTCGTACGGGTAGACAGGCGACGCGTGCCCCAGGATCTGCACCCAAACGGTAGGTCCGAGAATCATCAGCATCACCGCCGTCAGCAGGCCGATCCAGCCGCCGACCATCGCGCCGCGCGTCGTCAGCTTCGACCAGTACATCGACAGTAAAATAATCGGGAAATTGCAGCTTGCGGCAATCGAGAAGGCGAGGCCCACCATAAAGGCGATGTTCTGATTCTCAAACAAGATTCCCAGCGCAATCGCCACCACCCCCAGCACCAGCACGGTGATTTTCGATACCCGCAGCTCCTCCCGCTCCGTCGCTTGGCCCTTACGCACCACGCTGGCGTAGAGATCGTGCGACACTGCCGAGGCGCCCGCCAGCGTCAGTCCCGCCACTACCGCCAGAATCGTGGCGAAAGCCACGGCGGAGATAAAGCCCAGGAAAGTGCTGCCGCCTACCGCGTTCGCCAGATGCACCGCCGCCATATTGGTGCCGCCGATCAGCGCGCCGCTGGCGTCTTTGAACGCTGGATTGGCTCCCACCAGCAGGATCGCGCCGAAGCCGATGATAAAGGTCAGGAAATAAAAGTAGCCCATAAAGCCGGTGGCCCAGAATACGCTTTTCCGCGCTTCGCGCGCGTCGGAGACGGTAAAGAAACGCATCAGGATATGCGGCAAACCAGCGGTGCCGAACATTAGTCCCAGACCGAGCGACAGAGCGGAAATCGGGTCATGGACCAGCCCGCCGGGGCGCATAATCGCGATGCCTTTCGGATGCACCGCCATCGCCTCGGTAAAAAGCCTGTTGAAACTGAAGCCGGTCGCCTTCATCACCATCACCGCCATAAAGGTGGCGCCGAACAGCAGCAGCACCGCCTTGATGATCTGCACCCAAGTGGTGGCGAGCATGCCGCCGAACAGCACGTAGAGCACCATTAGAATGCCCACCAGCACCACGGCGATGTGATAATCCAGCCCGAACAGCAGCTGGATCAGCTTGCCGGCGCCGACCATCTGCGCAATCAGATAGAGCGCCACCACCACCAGCGAGCCGCAGGCGGAAAGGGTGCGAATCGGCTTTTGCGCCAGGCGGTAAGAGGCGACGTCGGCGAAGGTGTAGCGTCCGAGGTTGCGCAGACGTTCGGCGATCAGGAACAGGATCATCGGCCAGCCCACCAGAAAGCCCAGCGAGTAGATCAGCCCGTCGTAGCCGGAGGTGTAAACCAGCGCGGAGATGCCGAGAAACGAGGCGGCGGACATAAAGTCGCCCGCCATCGCCAGCCCGTTCTGAAAGCCGGTAATGTTGCCGCCGGCGGTATAGTAATCGCTGCGCGAGCGGGTACGTTTCGACGCCCAGTACGTGATGCCTAAGGTGGCGGCGACGAACACCACGAACATGACGATCGCCTGATAATTGGTGGGCTGCCTCTGCACCGCGCCGGTCACGGCGTCGGCGGCCAGCGTCGCGCCGGGCAGCGCCGCGCTCAACATCAACAGCAGATGAGGTCGCTTCATGATTTCACCCCGCTCATGATCTCTTGCGTTAAACGATCAAACTCGCCGTTAGCGCGCCAGACATAGACGCCGGTCAGCAAGAAGGAAATGACAATCAGGCCGATGCCGATAGGGATGCCGCGCGTCACGTTGGTGCCGGCGTGCAGCGGCGTGCCGAGCCAGCCGGGCGCAAAGGCGATCAGCAGAATAAAGCCGACATAGAGCACCAGCATAATCAGCGACAGCAGCATGGCGAAGGTCTGGCGCTTATGCACCAGCTCCCGGAAGCGCGGGTTATTTTCGATGCGGGCATAGACAACGTCGTGTCCGGATGGGGCTTCGTTCATCACAGTTTCTCCAGAGGTCGTTGAGGCGGCGACCTGAGGCTCCGTCAAGCGAATAGCGGAAAAACGGAGCGCGTTGCTAACGCCTCATCTGTAGGGTGTTGTTATTGTTAACGCTGTAATGCGACTGCGAAAAATGAATAGCGCCGGTGCGGGAAGCAGGGCACGGCTGAAGCCCGGACGCTTCCCGCAAAGAACCGGTTACGGCATATCGAGGGTCTGTTTCTCCTCCAGCAGTTTCTCCACTACGCCCGGATCGGCCAGCGTCGAGGTATCGCCGAGATTGCCGGTGTCGCCGGCGGCGATTTTACGCAGAATACGGCGCATGATCTTGCCGGAGCGGGTTTTCGGCAGCGAGTCGGTCCAGTGCAGCACGTCCGGCGTGGCGAGCGGCCCAATCTCTTTGCGCACCCAGTTGCGCACCTCGGCGTACAGCTCAGGCGACGGCTCTTCGCCGTGGTTCAGGGTGATATAAGCATAAATCGCCTGGCCTTTGATGTTGTGGGGGATGCCCACCACCGCCGCCTCGGCGATTTTCGGATGCGAGACCAGCGCCGACTCAATCTCGGCGGTGCCGAGGCGATGACCGGACACATTCAGCACATCGTCAACGCGGCCGGTGATCCAGTAATAGCCGTCTTCGTCGCGCCGCGCGCCGTCACCGCTGAAGTACATATTTCTGAAGGTGGAAAAATAGGTCTGCTCGAAGCGCGCGTGATCGCCATACAGGGTGCGCGCCTGACCGGGCCAGGAGTCGATGATCACCAGGTTGCCTTCCGCCGCCCCTTCCTGCGGCTGGCCTTCGTTGTCGACCAGCGCCGGCTGGACGCCGAAGAAGGGCTTCGTAGCCGATCCTGCCTTCAGCTCGGTGGCGCCCGGCAGCGGGGTGATCATGAAGCCGCCGGTCTCGGTTTGCCACCAGGTATCGACGATGGGGCAGCGGCCGTCGCCGATTTTGTGGTAATACCACTCCCAGGCTTCCGGGTTGATCGGCTCGCCGACCGAACCCATGATGCGCAAACTGGCGCGGCTGGTGCCGCTAATCGCCTTGTCGCCTTCCGCCATCAGGGCGCGGATCGCCGTAGGGGCGGTATAAAGCAGCGTCACCTTATGCTTGTCGACGATCTCCGCCATGCGGCTCGGCTGCGGCCAGTTCGGCACCCCTTCGAACATCAGCGTAGTGGCGCCGCACGCCAGTGGGCCATAAAGCAGATAGCTGTGTCCCGTCACCCAGCCGACATCGGCGGTACACCAGTAAATGTCGTCGGGATGGTAGTCAAAGACATATTTAAAGGTAGTGGCGGCGTAGACCAGATAGCCGCCGGTGGTGTGCAGCACCCCTTTCGGTTTGCCGGTCGAGCCGGAGGTATAAAGGATAAACAGCGGATCTTCAGCGTTCATCTCCTCCGGCTGATGATGCGCGCTGGCGCTGTGCATCAGCTCGTGCCACCAGAGATCGCGTCCTTCATGCCATGCGATATCGTTGCCGGTGCGCTTCAACACCACTACCTGCTGGACGCTGGTGACCGCCGGGTTTTTCAGCGCATCATCGACGTTCTTTTTCAGCGGAATGGTACGGCCCGCGCGAATGCCCTCGTCGGCGGTCACGATCAGCCTGGCGCTGGAGTCGACCACGCGTCCCGCCACCGCTTCCGGCGAAAAGCCGCCGAAAATCACTGAATGCACGGCGCCGATACGGGCGCAGGCGAGCATCGCCACCGCCGCCTCCGGCACCATCGGCATATAGATAGCGACCACGTCGCCTTTATTCACGCCGAGATCCTTGAGGACGTTGGCGAAGCGGCAAACGTCGCGATGCAGATCGCGAAAGGTCAGGGTTTTGCTTTCGCTGGCGTCGTCGCCTTCCCAGATAATCGCTGGATGATCGCCGCGCTCGTGCAGATGACGATCGAGGCAGTTGGCCGCCAGGTTCAGCGTGCCGTCTTCATACCAGCGGATAGAAACCTGTCCCGGCGCGAAAGAGCTGTTTTTCACTTTGCTGAAGGGCTTAATCCAGTCGAGGATTTTGCCCTGCTCTCCCCAGAAGGCGTCGGGATCCTGTACGGATTGTTGATACATCGACTGATACTGCGCTGCGTTAATCAGGGCATTTTCTGCAATAGCGGCCGGAACGGGATGCTTATGTATTTGGCTCATGGCGGATCTCCTTGAAGAGGTTAATCATATGTCAATCAAAGGCTAATAAAAGCGAGAGCCGGCGCTTTGTTTGTTTTTTGCGCCTCAGATCACGCGTTTAAAAGAGACGCTAAAAAGCCTGAACGTCGAGGAGGTCTTGCGGATAAATGCCGCAGCAGGCACCCGTTAAGTTTAGGAAAGGTCGCGATGCGCTGCTCAAAAAAACAGCAAACGAACCCGCTCTGTTTTTGCGCGGCAGTGCATAGCTATGCGCGAATATGATGAATTATTACTTTTCATAACAGCAGGTTAGGGTTTATATAACTAAACAGCACTTTATCCTGTCAGAGTGGTGAAGTTTTAAGCGAACTCGCCAGGGGTTGCATTTACCGTAGTGAAAATGGTACTTATCTCGCCCCTGCACAGCAGGTAACAATTCGGGTTGCACAGATCGGAGCATGAAAAGCCACAGCGTTTTCATGCGGATGCAACCTATTACAACCCTCTAATTTACCGGGCTTTTGCTCACTTCCCTGTGTTCTTATTCGCTGCATCTGCACCGCAGAGACAGGGGTTTTGATTGAGGAAATAACGCGTTATGAAAGGTTTTAAAATCAGCCTCGCCTGGCAAATTTTGATTGCTCTGGTGCTAGGTATCGTCGTGGGCACCGTGCTGCATAATCAGCAGGAAGGTCGTGAATGGTTAATCACTAACTTTCTCAGCCCGGCAGGCGACATCTTTATTCATCTGATCAAGATGATTGTGGTGCCGATTGTTATCTCTACCCTGATTGTCGGCATCGCCGGCGTAGGCGATGCGAAAAAGCTGGGACGCATCGGCGTCAAAACCATTCTCTATTTTGAAGTGATCACCACCATTGCCATTGTGGTCGGGATTACCCTGGCCAACGTGTTTCAGCCGGGCAGCGGCATCGATATGTCAACGCTGGCAACGGTGGACATCTCTAAATACGAAGCGACGACGCAGCAGGTGCAGGGCGGCGCACACAGCCTGGTGACCACCATTCTGTCGCTGATCCCGCAAAACATCTTCGCCTCGCTGGTGAAGGGCGACATGCTGCCGATTATTTTCTTCTCGGTGCTGTTCGGCATGGGGCTTTCCGCGCTGCCTGCGGAACATCGCGATCCGCTGGTCACGGTGTTCCGTTCCGTGTCGGAAACCATGTTTAAAGTCACCAACATGATCATGCGCTATGCGCCGATCGGCGTGTTTGCGCTAATCGCCGTCACCATCGCCAACTTCGGTTTCGCCTCGCTCTGGCCGCTGGCGAAGCTGGTGCTGCTGGTGTACGCGGCGATTCTGTTTTTCGCCTTCGTGGTGCTCGGCACCGTGGCGCGCATCTGCAAGCTGCGCATTACCACGCTGATGCGCATTCTTAAAGATGAGCTGATCCTCTCTTATTCCACCTCCAGCTCTGAAACCGTGCTGCCGCGCATCATGGAGAAGATGGAAGCCTACGGCGCGCCGAAAGCGATCACCAGCTTCGTGGTGCCGACCGGCTACTCTTTTAACCTCGACGGCTCGACGCTTTATCAGAGCATCGCCGCGATCTTTATCGCCCAGCTCTACGGCATCGACCTGTCGCTCAGCGACGAGATCCTGCTGGTGCTGACGCTGATGGTGACCTCTAAAGGCATCGCCGGCGTGCCGGGCGTCTCGTTCGTGGTGCTGCTGGCGACGCTGGGCAGCGTCGGCATTCCGCTGGAAGGCCTGGCGTTTATCGCCGGCGTGGATCGCATCATGGATATGGCGCGTACCGCGCTGAACGTGATCGGCAACGCGCTGGCGGTGCTGGTTATCGCCCGCTGGGAAAATCAGTTCGACGCGCAGCAGGCGAAAGCGTATGAGCTGACGCTTCGGACGCAAACCGCCGAATAAGCGCATCGCAAAGTTATGAAAAAACCCGCCGCCCGGCGGGTTTTTTTCTGCCCGCCATAGCGGGAAAGAGAAAAATTTGATCGCGATGCATGAATTATTCATTCGTTATGATACAAATAGTGAGGAATAATTTATTCAATAACAGAGTTGCGCGATGAAAATTGATCTCAGCAAAATGATTACCGAAGGCCGCAATCCGGCCAGCCAGAACATTGACGAGCTTTCCACGGAAGCGATGCTGCGCGTCATTAATGAAGAAGATAAGAAAGTGGCGCTGGCGGTGGAGGCGATCCTGCCGCAGATTGCGCAGACCGTCGACGCCATCAGCGCCGCGTTTCAGCAGGGCGGCAGACTGATTTACTGCGGCGCGGGCACTTCGGGCCGCCTCGGCATTCTCGACGCCAGCGAATGCCCGCCGACGTTCGGCACGCCGCATCATCAGGTGGTGGGGCTGATCGCCGGCGGCCATACGGCGATCCTGCAGGCGGTGGAAAACGCGGAGGACGACCGCGCGCAGGGCGAACAGGATCTGCGCAATATCGCCTTCGGTCGCCGCGACGTGCTGGTCGGCATCGCCGCCAGCGGTCGCACCCCCTATGCGATCGGCGCGCTGGCCTATGCCAAAACGCTCGGCGCGACCTGCGCGGCACTGACCTGCAATCCCGACAGCGAAATGGCGCAGTTGGCGGATATCGCGCTGACGCCGGTGGTAGGGCCGGAAGTGGTCACCGGCTCGTCGCGCATGAAGGCGGGAACGGCGCAGAAGCTGGTGCTGAATATGTTGAGCACCGGCGCGATGATCCGCAGCGGCAAAGTCTACGGCAACCTGATGGTGGACGTGGAGGCGACGAATCAGAAGCTGGTTCAGCGCCAGGTGAATATCGTGATGCAGGCAAGCGGCTGCGATGAGGAGACGGCGAAACAGGCGCTGGCGGCCTGCGGCAGGCACTGTAAAACCGCGATCCTCATGACGCTCGCTGGACTGACGGCGGAAGAAGCCCGCGCGCTGCTGGCGCGAAACCAGGGCTTTATCCGCCAGGCGCTGCGCGCTGCGGAGGCAGAATAATGGCGAACATCACCGAAAGGTTGCTGCGCGATCTGCTGCAGGCGGTCGGTGGCGCCGGAAATATACTCGTCTGCGGCAACTGCATGACGCGCCTTCGCCTCTCGCTTGCCGACGCCCAACAGGTCGACGAGGCGCGAATAAAAGGGTTGCCCGGCGTGCTGGGGGTGGTGAACGGCGAGCAGCAGTTGCAGATTATTCTCGGGCCCGGCAAGGCGCAAAGCGCCGCGGAAGGGATGCAGGCGCTGCTCGCCGGCGAGGATGCGGCAAAGGGCGATCTGGCCAGCGTGGCGGCGGAGAAAAAACAGCAGCTGAAAGCGCGCCAGACCAGTGGGCTGCATCGGTTTCTCACCTGTTTCGCCACTGTTTTTACGCCGTTAATTCCGGGCTTTATCGCCGCCGGTCTGCTGCTGGGGTTCGCGACGCTGGCTGAACAGCTCTTCCAGCTCAACCAGCCGGGCGATCATGCACCCTGGCTGCTGCACGCCGTCAGCTACATGAAGTTGTTCGGCAAAGGGCTGTTCACCTTTCTCAGCATCCTGATCGGTTATAACGCGCAAAAAGCCTTTGGCGGCACTGGCGTAAACGGCGCCATTATCGCCTCGCTGTTTATTTTCGGCTATCAACCGGGTGCGCAGGGCGGCTACTACAGCGGCATGGAGACCTTCTTCGGCCTGGCTATCGATCCGCGCGGCAGCATTATCGGCGTGCTGCTGGCGGCGATGTTCGGCGCCTGGCTGGAGAAGCGGCTGCGTAAAATCATCCCCGATAACCTCGATATGATCCTGACCTCGTTGCTGACGCTGCTGATCACCGGCGCGGTGACCTTTACGATAATCATGCCGATCGGCGGAGAGCTGTTCAAAGGCATGTCCTGGCTGTTCCTGCACCTCAACGGCAACCCCTTCGGCTGCGCGCTGCTGGCGGGGCTGTTTCTTATTTCGGTGGTGTTCGGCATTCATCAGGGCTTTATCCCGGTCTATTTCGCCCTGATGGAAACCCAGGGTTTCAACTCGCTGTTTCCCATACTGGCGATGGCGGGCGCAGGGCAGGTCGGCGCCGCGCTGGCGCTCTGGTGCCGCGCGGATAAAAACGCCGCGCTGCGGGTCCAGATCAAAGGCGCGATCGTCCCCGGCCTGCTGGGGGTGGGCGAACCCTTGATTTACGGCGTCACCCTGCCGCGCCTGAAGCCGTTCATCACCGCCTGCTGCGGCGGCGCGCTGGGCGGCTTTTTTATTGGCCTCGTCTCCTGGCTGGGCTTGCCGGTCGGCATGAACACCGTATTCGGCCCGTCCGGCCTGGTGACGCTGCCGTTGATGACTTCGAATCACGGCATTTTTGCGGCGATGGCGGTCTACGCCGCGGGACTGGCGATCGCCTGGGCAGGCGGCTTTCTGTTTACCTGGTGGGGCGGCTACAAAGGCGTCGATCTCTCTTAGCGCTATCCAAAATGGCGTAAAACTGTACTGCGGCTTATCGATAATGGAGAAGCTGCAACCCACCTTTTAGCTATTAGCTTAATTATTCTTCAGGTTTCTTTCCCGCCGGAATTATGTGATCTGCGCTGCAAAGCCCGTTAATTCGGGATAAAAATTAATTTTTCTCGCTAAAGTCAGCGCCTCGTCGTGCCGAAAAGATAAAAAAAGGTAATCGATTTCTATCTGTTACAGGCCGTTGCCCTTCAAGGACTCATCCATGCGTAATAATCAGCCCGTAAGCCAGCGTGAATACCAGTTTGACGACCATGCCACGCTGATGTCCACCACCGATCTCAACAGCTATATCACCTATGCCAACGATGCGTTCATTGAGGTCAGCGGCTTTACGCCGGATGAGGTGAACGGGCAGCCGCACAACATGGTGCGTCATCCCGATATGCCGCCGGAGGCGTTCGCCGACATGTGGGCGACGCTGAAACAGGGGGAACCCTGGACGGCGCTGGTGAAAAACCGCCGTAAAAACGGCGACCACTACTGGGTGCGCGCCAACGCCATACCGGTAGTGCGCGCAGGCAAAGTGCAAGGCTATATGTCGGTACGTACCAAACCGACGCCGGAAGAGGTTAAACAAACCGAAACGCTCTATCGTGAATTCCGCGAGGGACGGGCGAAAGGCCGTGGCTTTCACAAGGGGCTGATCGTCGGGCGCGGCTGGCGTCGGCTCGGCTCGCTGCTGAAAACCCTGCCGCTGCGCTGGCGCATTCGCAGCGCGCTGCTGGCGCTGTGGCCGCTTGC
>DENB01000051.1:133007-133130 GCA_002359495.1 Enterobacteriaceae bacterium UBA2655 | reverse complement strand
AGCCAGTTTAAACGCCAGTTCTGAGGAGTCGACGTCATGGTAAGAACCAAAGTGCAGACGAACGCCCAGATCAACTACCGGATAGCCAGCCAGCGGACCTGATTTCAGCTGCTCCTGGATGCC
>DENB01000051.1:101593-132838 GCA_002359495.1 Enterobacteriaceae bacterium UBA2655 | reverse complement strand
GCGAATCGCTTCGCGGTAAGCAACCTGAGGTTTACCGACGTTCGCTTCAACGTTGAACTCGCGCTTCATACGGTCAACGATGATGTCGAGGTGCAGCTCACCCATACCGGCGATGATGGTCTGGTTAGACTCTTCATCAGTCCATACGCGGAATGACGGGTCTTCTTTCGCCAGACGACCCAGAGCCAGACCCATTTTTTCCTGGTCAGCTTTGGTTTTCGGCTCAACGGCGATAGAAATTACCGGCTCCGGGAATTCCATACGCTCGAGGATAATCGGGTTAGCGGGATCACACAGGGTGTCACCGGTGATCACATCTTTCAGGCCGATTGCCGCAGCGATGTCGCCTGCGCGAACTTCGCTGATCTCTTCACGTTTGTTAGCGTGCATCTGAACGATACGACCAAAACGCTCGCGTGCGGATTTCACGGAGTTCAGTACAGTATCGCCTGAATTAACCACGCCAGAGTACACGCGGAAGAAGGTCAGGTTGCCCACGAACGGGTCGTTCGCGATTTTGAACGCCAGAGCAGAGAACGGCTCGCTGTCGTCAGCATGACGCTCAGCAGGCGTATCTTTACCGTCGTCCAGGATACCGTTGATCGCAGGAACGTCAGTCGGCGCCGGCAGGTACTCGACCACGGCATCCAGCATCGCCTGAACACCTTTGTTCTTAAATGCAGAACCACAGGTCACGAGGATGATCTCATTGTTCAGTACGCGCAGACGCAGCGCTGTCTTGATCTCTTCCTCGGTCAGTTCTTCGCCGCCCAGGTATTTTTCCATCAGCTCTTCAGACGCTTCAGCTGCGGATTCGATCAGGTTCTGACGCCACTCTTCAGCCAGGTCAGCCATGTCAGACGGGATATCTTCGTAAACGAAGGTAGTGCCCTGGTCAGCGTCGTTCCAGTTGATGGCCTTCATTTTGATCAGGTCAACAACGCCGGTGAAGTTCTCTTCAGCGCCGATTGCCAACTGCAGCGGAACCGGGTTCGCGCCCAGACGCTCTTTGATCTGACCAACAACTTTCAGGAAGTTCGCGCCCATGCGGTCCATTTTGTTAACGAACGCAATACGCGGAACTTTGTATTTGTTAGCCTGACGCCATACGGTCTCAGACTGAGGCTGCACGCCACCTACTGCACAGTAAACCATTACTGCGCCGTCGAGCACACGCATGGAACGTTCTACTTCGATGGTGAAGTCAACGTGTCCCGGGGTGTCGATGATGTTGATGCGGTGCGGCTCAAACTGCTTAGCCATACCTGACCAGAACGCGGTGGTCGCTGCAGAAGTGATGGTAATACCACGCTCCTGCTCCTGCGCCATCCAGTCCATGGTTGCTGCGCCATCGTGTACTTCACCGATTTTATGGTTAACACCGGTGTAGAACAGGATACGCTCGGTGGTAGTGGTTTTACCGGCGTCAATGTGTGCGCTGATACCGATATTACGGTAGCGCGCAATGGGTGTTGTACGAGCCATTTGATTCCTCTGATTCTCGGACGTTCAAAGTTAGTCGACCCCAGCGGGTTGGCTGTTTGAGCGCCCGCTGGTTTAACAACTACTACGTGGCTATTACCAGCGGTAGTGAGCGAACGCCTTGTTGGCTTCTGCCATACGGTGAACGTCTTCACGTTTCTTCACTGCAGTACCTTTGTTTTCTGCAGCATCAGAAAGTTCGTTCGCCAGGCGCAGAGCCATAGATTTATCACCGCGTTTACGAGCAGCATCTACGATCCAACGCATTGCCAGGGCATTGCGACGAACCGGACGGACTTCAACTGGTACCTGATAAGTAGAACCACCAACGCGGCGAGACTTAACTTCGACAGTCGGGCGCACGTTTTCGAGGGCTACTTCGAAAGCTTCCAGTTCAGATTTACCAGAACGCTGAGCCAGGGTCTCCAGCGCGGTATATACAATTGCTTCAGCAGTAGATTTTTTACCATCTACCATCAGGATATTAACAAATTTAGCCAGCAGCTCTGATCCGAACTTCGGATCCGGCAGAATTTTACGCTGACCAATGACGCGACGACGTGGCATGGAAATACTCCGTTGATAATTCAGGATTGTCCAAAACTCTACGAGTTTATTTTGACATTTAAGTTAAAACGTTTGGCCTTACTTAACGGAGAACCATTAAGCCTTAGGCTTCTTCACGCCGTATTTGGAGCGAGCCTGCTTACGGTCTTTAACACCTGAGCAGTCCAGCGCGCCACGAACGGTGTGGTAACGCACACCCGGCAGGTCTTTAACACGACCGCCACGGATCAGGATCACGGAGTGCTCCTGCAGGTTATGACCTTCACCGCCGATATAGGAGGTAACTTCAAAACCGTTAGTCAGACGAACACGGCAAACTTTACGCAGTGCTGAGTTCGGTTTTTTCGGAGTGGTGGTGTACACACGAGTACAAACACCACGTTTTTGCGGGCAGGCTTCCAGCGCAGGCACGTTGCTCTTTGCAACTTTGCGTACGCGTGGTTTGCGAACCAGCTGGTTAACTGTTGCCATTAAATAGCTCCTGGTTTTAGCTTTTGCTTCGTAAACACGTAATAAATCGCCTCGTATTACTACGAGGACGCAGAATTTTAGGGCTGTGCTAAAAAGGTGTCAAGAAATAACCAGGCTTTACGTCATTACCAGGTCATTTGCTGCTGATGTTTCGCGGTTAAGGCGACGAATCCAGTATAGTCCAGCGATTGCAATCTGGTCGAAATTTGTACAGAGAGGCCTCGCGCTTCAACATCTTCCGTTAACACCCACAGCGTCGCGGGCGCGGAAAGCAGCCTGTCCAGCATCGCGCTGCCCTCCAGGGCGCCTAAAACGCCATCCTGCAATAACAGCAGGTCGTCCCCCTGGCTCAACATCCGAAGCAGCGTTTCAATATCGCATTGCCAGGGCGAATACATCAGAGTATGCAGCATCTGCGGCCCTCAAAAGGTGATAATGCGGTCAAATTCCGCCAGTCGCTGACGCAGCGCCTCAGGCTCCAGCACCGCCACGTCCAGTACGCGCGCCGCATCCGCCGCCAGGCCGCGCGCCTTTAGCGACGCATGGCACAGATAGCACTGCTCAATGTCATACAGCGGCAGTACGCCGAAAGTAGCGATATAATTTCGCGCCAGTATAAGCTCTGGCCGCTGCTGGCTCATTAACTGCAACACGCCGTCGCCGATAAAAAACAGCCCGATGGATTCGCTCAGCGCGGCCGTCGCCAGCGCGGCGTCCAGACCTTCCCGTCCGGCGCTGCTGCCGTGCGGCGCCCGGGTAAACACAAAGGCGACGCGATTCATTAAAATTGCACCAGTCGATCGCAGCTGAGCGCGGCTTCCGCCAGCGCGCCCAAGCCGCTAAGCTCAAAACCGGGCTGCAGGTTGCTGAAGGCCAGCTGCAGCCTCGACGCTTCCTGCTGGTCCGTCACGCCGCGCCGCAACGCCGCTGCCACGCAGACATTCAGCAAAACGCCCTGCTCCTGCCACAGCGCCTGCCACGCACGCACCAGATCGATTTCATCGCTGGCGGGCGCGGTAAGCTGATTGGCGTTAAGCACCCCTTCCCGATAAAAAAAGACGCTTTCCAGCTGGTGGCCCGCCGCCAGCAGCGCGCGAGCGAACAGCAGCGCGCTACTGGCCTGCTGCGTTCCGTAAGGCGCTCCGGTGACCAGCAAGGTGTAACGCATCAGCGATCCTGCCCCTGGAAATCGCCGTTTTTGAACTGGCGAATATAGAGATAGACCGTATGTTTGGAGATATTCAAACGATCGGCGACTTGGTTAATGGCGTCCTTAATATCGAAGATCCCTTTTTCATAGAGATTGAGCACTACCTGGCGATTTTTCGCATTGTTTGAGACGTTGCGGTCGGCGCTCACCTCTTCGATAGTAAATTCCAGCGTTTGCGTCACCAGATCTTCGACCGAACTGGCGAAGTTGACGTTGGAATCCACCTGCTGCATTTCCGGCGGCATAAAGGTGGACATGATTTGCGAAAAAGGAACGTCAAGATTCATGTTGATGCAAAGCAGACCGATGACCCGCTGCTGGCGATTGCGAATCGCGATAGTAACCGACTTCATCAGCACGCCGCTTTTAGCGCGGGTGAAGTAGGCTTTGGAAACATTGCTGTCCGCGCCGTGCATATC
Source organism: Enterobacteriaceae bacterium UBA2655 (assembly GCA_002359495.1). GTDB lineage: Bacteria > Pseudomonadota > Gammaproteobacteria > Enterobacterales > Enterobacteriaceae > Pantoea > Pantoea superficialis. The sequence continues at coordinate 128,689 of DENB01000051.1, read as the reverse complement.
ATGCAGCATACGCAGCGCCAGGTCGGTTATGGGCGAGCCGACCTTCCGTCCGGTGTGCTCGCCGTTTGCGATGCGCACCGCAGAACATTTCAAATCTTCCAGCGAGTGCAGCACGATTTCACAATGTGAGCCGATCAGCATCGCCAGGCCATCCACAACGGCCTCGTAGGACTTCAAAATATCGTAATCGGTTTGTTCGAACGGACGTTGTTCGAGTAAGTCGAAATCGGTCAGTTCACCGGGATTGAATGGATTAGACATCGAAGACATCACCCTAAATGGCTGGAGCCTGTCACAGCGCTGCAGGGCAGACTCAATATTTGGATTGTTTTGCAGGCGCTAGTCTGGCAAATGTCGCTCGCTTATGCCAGAGCTTTGTCATCGTATGGAAATGAAACCGCCGCTTCGCAGCGGCGGTGATAAGCTTACTGGGCTTTTTTATCGTCAGCGGCAGGCGCCTGCGCCTTGTCGTCCGCTTTCGGCGCCGGCTTGATATCGAGCAGCTCGACGTCAAACACCAGCGTGGAGTTGGCGGGAATGCCCGGCACGCCGTTTTTGCCGTAGGCCAGCTGCGGCGGGATCACCAGCTGAATTTTACCGCCCTTCTTAACGTGCTTCAGACCTTCAGTCCAGCCCGGGATAACGCCGTCCAGACGGAAAGAGAGCGGCTCGCCGCGTGTATAGGAGTTATCGAATTCGGTGCCGTCGATCAGCGTGCCTTTATAGTTCACTACGACGGTATCGCTGTCTTTCGGCGCGTCGCCGCTGCCTTCTTTCTCGACTTTATACAGCAGACCGCTGTCGGTTTTCTTCACGCCGCTCTGTTTGGCGAATTTAGCCGCGTAGGCGTCGCCTTTATCGGCGTTTTCCTTAGCGTCCTTCTCCATCTTGGCCTGAGCCGCGCCTTTTACGCGGCCTTCGAAAGCCTGCAGCGTCTGCTCGATTTCCTGGTCAGAAAGCTTGCTCTTGCCGGCAAACGCATCCTGAACGCCAGCGATCAGCTGCTGTTTGTCCAGTTTGATGCCCAGTTTCTCCTGTTCCTTCAGGGAGTTGTCCATGTAGCGACCCAGCGAGGCGCCCAGCGCATAAGCAGACTGCTGATCTTCATTATTGAAGGCGGCGTTTTTCGGCGCTTGAGGCGCAGCGGTCGGCGCCGCAGCTGGTGCGGTGGTTGTCTCTGCCGCCATTGCCAGCGGAGCGGTGAGCGCAACCGCCATGGTGGTCGCTAACAATGTGACTTTAAACAGTGATTTCATCCTTTCTCCAAAACCGAAGCCTCTAACCTCGGGAATTATTGCGGACTAAAGGCCCACACTATAACTGTACGCGGCAGCGGCGAACACTACCACAATGTGATTATCCGGTTAACCTCCGACCTTTTTTGCATCAGGAAGTTTCATCAGAGATGATGTCGTCTCGCCTGATTTCAAGCAAGCCGGTGATGAAGAACAAAAAAATCGGGTATTTCTGCGCCGCCAGGCCGTAAAATCATATCTGAATGCGCATCACCCTGTCGCGCCGTAACAGAAGGAGGATCTATGCAAGATTCAGAGTGGGAAAAACGGTTGGAAGCCCTCGAGAGCAAGGTCGCTTTTCAGGAGCTGACCATTGACCAGCTAAACCAAACGGTCACGCAGCACGAGCTGGAAATGAGCAGGATGCGGGAGCAGTTGCGCCTGATGGTAAATAAGCTGAAAGCCGCGGCGCCGTCGATGATCGCGTCGCAGGCGGAAGAGACGCCGCCGCCGCATTATTGATCGGTTCAGCGCTGCGGCGCTGTGAAATGTTCACATAATTCCGTATGCTGCGCTTTCCCGTTGCCTGGCGCCTTGCCTCGTTGCATGCTCACGCACGCCTGGAGGCGAGCGTCAGAAAAGCAAAAGGCCACCCGCGGGTGGCCTTTTCGCTACTCAGAAATCTTAGTGGCCGCAGCCGCAGCCGCCGGTGCCGCAACCGCCCTGACCGTGGTCGTGACCATGATCATGGTCGTGATCGTGGTGATGGCCATGTTCGCCATGCACGTGACCATGCGCCAGTTCTTCCGGCGTGGCTTCGCGGATCGCAACGACTTCCACGTTGAAGTTCAGGTTCTGGCCCGCCAGCATGTGGTTGCCGTCAACCACGACGTGCTCATCTTCCACTTCGGTAATTTCTACCGGTACCGGGCCCTGATCGGTTTCCGCGAGGAAACGCATACCGACCTGCAATTCGTCCACGCCCATAAAGACGTCTTTAGGCACGCGCTGCACCAGGTTGTCATCGTACTGGCCGTAAGCTTCGTTCGCCGGAATATGCACGTCAAACTTATCGCCTACGACGTGATTTTCCAGCGCTTTTTCCAGACCCGAAATCAGGGAACCATGACCGTGCAGATAGTCCAACGGTGCACTCACCGGTGACTCGTCAACCAACACACCGTCTTCTGTACGTACCTGATAGGCCAGGCTAACCACCAGGTCTTTAGCTACTTTCATGATATCTCCTAACCGTTGAGAACTGCGATCCCGTCTCATTGGTCTATTTTTGCGTGCAATAACACCAACCAGAAAGGTTCCAGACTGAGGTTAAAAACGCAACCGCGCTTTCCGTCGCCCCAGCGTTAATTGCGCCGATTGTAACGGAATTCAATCCCGCTGTAAGTTTAAGCTTAAAAAAAGCTGCGACATTACGCTACTCAGGATGAAAAATGCCGATAACTTGCTCCTGATTACGTACCTGATCGCGTATTTGCTTATCGGCCTCGCGCATCTGGTGACCGCATTTCACGCACTCGACGACATCGACATTATTTTCACGCCACATCGCCAGCGTGTCTTTTTCCTGACAGTGCGGACAGACCGCACCGGCAATAAAACGTTTACGCATTCTGTTTTCCGCCCGTTCTGTTGCAGATCGGATTCGCTAAGTTTAGCCGAGAGACGAACGGCCCGTGAACGATCACTCCTGATCGTCCCAGCCGTCGAACTGGCGTTTTTCCTGCTGCACTTCGCGCTGAAAGATATCTTCCAGCTCCCGTCGCGCCTCGCGCACGCGCGAAATTTGCGCGCTGTCGGCATGGTTCGGCATCAGCTCGCGCAGCATACGCATATCGAGCCGCCGAAAATGCAGCTGCGCCCGCTGCGCCTGGTGCGGGTGCATGCCCAGCGTCATCAGTGTCTTGCGGCCCAGCTCCAGCGCGCTGGAGAAGGTATCGCGCGAGAATTGCGTCACGCCCGCCTGCAGCAGCTCATGCGCCTCGACGCGCCCGCGCGCCCTGGCCAGAATCTGCAGCTGAGGAAAATGCTGCTGGCAGAGTTGCACGATCGCCATCGAATCTTCCGGATCGTTGCAGGTAATCACGATAGACTGAGCGCTGGCGGCGCCGGCGGCGCGCAGCAGTTCCAGCTCGGTCGCATCGCCATAGTAAACCTTGTAGCCATACTTGCGCATCAGGCTGACGGCGCTAATATCGCGCTCCAGCACGGTGACGCGCTTATTGTTCGCCATCAGCAGGCGCCCCACCACCTGGCCGAAGCGGCCGAATCCCACCACGATAACCTGCGGCTGGTCGTCCTCGACAAAGGGTTTCTCGCTCTCATCGTCCGGCTCGTTGAAGCGGCGCGCGAGGATACGATCGACGCCCTGCATCAGCAGCGGCGTGGTCATCATCGACAGCGTAACGGTCACCAGCAGCAGCGGCAGCTGATCGCCGGAAAAAAGCTTCGCGGAGGAGGCGGCGGAAAAGAGAACGAAAGCGAACTCCCCGCCCTGGCTCAGCACCCCGGCGAACTGCAAACGCTCGGAGCTGCGCAAACCGTAAATGCGTCCCAACAGGTAAAGCACCAGGCTTTTCACCGCCACCAGAATCAGCACGCCGAGCAGAATCGCGATGATATGGGTGTAAAGCACGCCGAGATTGAGCGCCATACCGACGGAGATAAAAAACAGACCGAGCAGCAGACCTTTGAAGGGATCGATCGCGACTTCCAGTTCGTGGCGATATTCGCTCTCCGCCAGCAGAATGCCGGCGATAAAAGTGCCCAGCGCCATTGACAGCCCCAGCGCATCCATAAAGAGCGCGGAGCCCAGCACCAGCAGCAGCGCGGCGGCGGTAAACACCTCGCGCACGCCGGACGCGGCGATATAGCGGAAGATCGGCCGCAGCAGATAGCGTCCGCCGATCAGCATGCCGGCGAACGCCAGCACCTTCATGCCGAATTTCATCCAGTCGATATTGCCGCTGTCGCTGCCTGCCAGCAGCGGCACCAGCGCCAGCGCCGGAATAACCGCCAAATCCTGAAACAGCAGCACGGAGAAGCCGAGCTGCCCCGCTTCGCTGCGGTTCATGCCCTTATCGCGCATCAGCTGCAACGCCATTGCGGTGGAAGACATCGCCAGGCCGATGCCGCCGATCACGGCGGCCTGCCAGTCGAAATCGGTCAGCCAGAGCAAAACGCCCAGCACGGCGGCGGAAAAGATTACCTGGGCGGCGCCTACGCCGAAAATAGAGCGGCGCAGCGACCAGAGCTTGGCGGGATTCAGCTCCAGTCCAATGATAAACATCAGAAACACGACGCCAAGCTCGGAGAAGTGCAGGATCTCCTCTACGTCGCTGATAAAGCCCAGCCCCCAGGGACCAATCGCGATGCCGGCCAGCAGGTAACCCAACACCGCGCCAATGCCCAGCCGCGCGGCGACCGGTACCACCAACACGGCGGCGAACAGATAAATGACGCCAGCGGTAAGCAGGGATTGACCTTCCATTACAGACCTCCGTTGGGCAGCGGCGCCGCCAGCCAGTCGCCATAGGCGCGGGCGAACTGTTTCATCATCTCCGGCGATTGCCGGCGCGCCCAATAGATAATCATCGGCGTCATCCAGTGCATGCGGCACATTTGCGCCGTCAGCTCGAAGGGCCGCATGATTTCGCTCATGGGATAGCGGTTCAGGCCGTCTTCGTGATAGGCGGTCTCCGGCTCGCCGGTGGTCACCACGCTGCGCCAGTATTTGCCTTCGAGCGCATTGCCGCCCACGCCGCTGGCGAAACCGCGCGACAGCACGCGATCCAGCCACTCTTTCAACAGCGCCGGGCAGCTGTAGGTATAAAGCGGATGCTGAAACACCACCACCTGATGCTCGTGCAGCAGCTGTTGCTCATAATGAATATCGATAAAAAAGTCAGGATAATGAGCATAAAGGTCATGTACCGTGACATGCTCCAGTTGCTGAGCCGGCTGCAGCAGAACCCGATTGGCGATGGAGTCCTGCGATTCCGGGTGGGCATAAAGCAGCAAAACTTTCGGCGGCTGCGACATCGTTCTCCTCAGGATCGTCAAAACGTCGTCACCGCGCGGGATTTCCGCTACCATGCACGACGCAACGAATGTTTATCTTATTATGTTGCCGGTAAATTAACATATTCTGACGATACGGCGCTTATGATTGTCTTTTCCTCGTTACAAATTCGACGCGGCACCCAGGTTCTGCTGGATAACGCTAGCGCAACCATCAATCCCGGCCAGAAAGTCGGTCTGGTGGGCAAAAACGGCTGCGGCAAATCCACGCTGCTCTCCCTGCTGAAAGGGGAAATCACCGGCGACGCCGGCAGCGTCACCTTTCCCGGCAACTGGGCGCTTGCGTGGGTAAACCAGGAGACGCCCGCGCTCGGCAAACCCGCGCTCGATTATGTTATCGACGGCGACCGGGAGTATCGTCAACTTGAAGCAGAACTTGAGCAGGCCAACGCGCGCAACGACGGCAACGCCATCGCGCTGCTGCACGGCAAGCTCGACGCCATTCAGGCCTGGAGCATCCAGGCGCGCGCCTCCAGCCTGCTGCACGGCCTCGGCTTTGGACAGGAACAGCTGCTGCGTCCGGTGAGCGATTTTTCCGGCGGCTGGCGCATGCGTCTGAACCTTGCGCAGGCGCTGCTTTGCCGCTCCGACCTGCTGCTGCTCGACGAACCGACCAACCACCTCGATCTCGACGCGGTGATGTGGCTGGAGCGCTGGTTGAAAAGCTACGCCGGCACGCTGATCCTGATTTCGCACGACCGCGATTTTCTCGATCCGGTGGTGAATAAGATTTTACATATCGAACAACAAACGCTGTTCGAATATACCGGCAACTACAGTTCATTCGAACGCCAGCGCGTGGCCAAGCTGGCGCAGCAGCAGGCGTTGTATGAGCATCAGCAGGAGAAAGTGGCGCACCTGCAAAGTTATATCGATCGCTTCCGCGCTAAAGCCTCCAAGGCGAAGCAGGCGCAGAGCCGCATCAAAATGCTGGAGCGCATGGAGCTGATCGCGCCGGCGCATGTCGATAATCCCTTCAGCTTTAGTTTTCGTCCGCCGGAGAGCTTGCCCAATCCGCTGTTGAAAATGGAGAAGGTCACCGCCGGTTACGGCGATCGCGTGATCCTTGACGCCATCAAGCTGAATCTGGTGCCCGGCTCGCGCATCGGGCTGCTGGGGCGCAACGGCGCCGGCAAATCGACGCTGATCAAGCTGCTGGCGGGGGGGGGGGGNNGCTGATCAAGCTGCTGGCGGGCGAGCTGATGCCGCTCGACGGCGAAATCGGCCTGGCGAAAGGCATCAAGCTCGGTTATTTCGCTCAGCATCAGCTGGAATACCTGCACGCTGACGAATCGCCGTTGCAGCATCTGGCGCGTCTGGCACCGAAGGTGCCGGAACAGCAGCTGCGCGACTACCTCGGCGGCTTCGGTTTTCAGGGCGACAAGGTCAGCGAGCGCACCGAACGTTTCTCCGGCGGCGAAAAAGCCCGTCTGGTGCTGGCGCTTATCGTCTGGCAGCGTCCAAACCTGCTGCTGCTTGACGAACCCACCAACCACCTTGATTTGGATATGCGTCAGGCGCTGACCGAAGCGCTAATCGATTTTGAAGGCGCGCTGGTGGTAGTCTCGCACGATCGTCACCTGCTGCGCGCCACCACCGACGATCTTTATCTGGTGCACGGCGGCAAAGTCGATGTGTTCGAAGGCGATCTGGAAGATTATCAGCAGTGGCTGAGCGACCTGCAAAAACAGGAAGCCCAGCAGGACGCCGCGCCGAAAGCGGACAACGGCAACAGCGCGCAGGCGCGCAAAGATCAGAAACGCCGCGACGCCGAGCTGCGCGCCCAGACCCAGCCGCTGCGCAAGCAGATTGAGAAGCTGGAGAAGCAGATGGCGAAATGGCAGACGCAGTTGACCGAGGCGGAAAACCAGCTTGCCGACAGCGCCCTCTACGATCCGGGCCGCAAAGCCGATCTGACCGCCGCATTGCAGCTTCAGGCGGAAAGCAAATCGGCGCTGGAAGAGATAGAAATGGCCTGGCTGGACGCGCAGGAACAGCTGGAAAGCATGCTGGCCTCCTGATCGCTTTGGCTTTGGTTTTGGCTCTTTAGCCTTTTGCCCTTCCCGCGCCGCGCTTAAAATGATCGTACCGGAGCGAGACAAGGCGCCAGGCCCGGAACACGCGGAGCATACTGTAGTATGTGAGCATGGTTCCGGGGCGCAGCAACGCGGTCGCAGCCCGGTACGGACATTTTAATAAGGGGCGTCCCCCAGCACCGTCGCCCGATGCATCACCCTGCGCGCCGGGTAATAATCCGCATTGGCATAATGCTGCGTCACGCGGTTGTCCCAGATCGCCACATCGTTCTCCTGCCAGCGCCAGCGCACCTGAAACTCCGGCTTCGTGATATGCGCGAACAGAAAGCCCAGCAGCGCATCGCTCTCTTTCTCGCTCAGCCCCACAATGCGCGTGGTAAAACCCTCATTGACGAAAATCGCTCTCCTGCCGCTCACCGGGTGGGTGCGGATCACCGGGTGCTGTACCGGCGGATGCTTCGCCACCGCCTGCTGCCAGCGCTGATGCTCCTCCTCCGTTTTACGGTACTTATATTCCTGAAACGATTTTTTGAAATCGTGTTCGGCCTGAAGGCCTTGCAGCAGGGTTTTAAAAGGCCCGGAGAGCGATTCACAGGCCGCAAACCCGCTGGCCCACAGGGTATCGCCGCCGCTTTCCGGCAGCAGTTTCGACGTCAGAATGGCGATCGCCGGCGGCGTCTCGATAAAGGTCACGTCGGTGTGCCAGTTATCGTTATCCGGCGGATTCTCCTGATGGGTATCCAGCACGATGATCTCATCCACCCCCTCGGCGTGAGGATAAACCGGGTGAATATGCAAATCGCCGAAGCGCGCCGCCAGCGCCCGCTGCTGCTGCGGCGTAATCTGCTGATTGCGCAGGAACAGCACCTGGTGACGCATCAACGCATGGTAAAGCTGCTCAAACTGTCCGTCGCTGAGCGGCTTAGCGAGATCGAGATTGCCTACCTGCGCGCCGATCCAGGGGCCCAGCGCGGTAATCGTCAAACGTTCGTTCATTACTGTTCTCCATTCCAGGGCGTCAGGCGGCGCTGCAGCATGCGCAGACCCAACTCTAAGCTAAAGGCGATGAGGGCGATCACGGCGATGCCGGCCAGCACCACATCAGTGGCAAGAAATTCTCCGGCGGACTGCACCATAAAGCCCAGCCCGCGCGTAGCGGCAATCAGCTCGGCGGCCACCAGCGTCGACCAGCCGACGCCGAGACCGATGCGCAGGCCGGTGAGGATCTCGGGCAGCGCGCCGGGCAAAATCACCCAGCGCAGCAGCTGCCAGCGGCTGGCGCCCAGCGCCTGCGCCGCACGGATCCGTACCTGACGCGTGTTTTTCACGCCGGCCAGCGTCGACAGCGTGACCGGCGCGAAAATCGCCAGGTAAATCAACAAAATCTTCGAGGTTTCGCCGATGCCGAACCAGATCACCATCAGCGGCAGATAGGCGAGCGGCGGAACGGGACGGTACAATTCGATCAGCGGATCAAGCAGGCCGCGCACGGCGGGACTCAATCCCATGGCGATCCCGACCGGAATGCCGATCGCCGCCGCGGCCAGCAGGGCGATCAGCATACGCGTCAGGCTGGCCGCGAGATGCTGCCAGAGCGTGGCGTCCATAAAGCCCTGCGGACTAGCGATCAGCAGCAGCTTTCGCAGCACCTGCTGTGGCGGCGGCAGAAACAGCGGGCCGATCAGATTGAGCGCGGTCACGCCCCACCAGATCAGCAGCAAAACCAGCAGGCTAAGAACGCTCAGGCTCAGCTGGCGCGAAAAGGGCCAGCGCAGACGGCGCGAAAAGGGCCAGCGCAGACGGCGACGCGCGGCCTGCGCTTTACCATCAATCAGCGTGCTCATGCGAACGCCTCCCGCTGTTCAAAGACCCGGCTCAGCACATATTCACGTCGCTCGATAAAAACGGGATCGGACTTAATGCTGCGGCAGGCTTCGCCAGCGGCGAAACGACGGCCGAAGTCGAACTTCATCCGCTCCATTACACGTCCCGGCCCCGGCGAAAGCAGCACCAGATCGCTGGCGAGAAACACCGCCTCTTCGATATCGTGGGTAATCAGCAGAATCTGCTTGCTGCTGTCGCGCCACAGCGTCAGCAATAGCGTCTGCATCTGTTCGCGGGTGAAGGCGTCCAGCGCGCCGAAGGGCTCGTCCAGCAGCAACAGCCGCGGATCCGTCGCCAGCGCGCGGGCGATGCCGACGCGCTGGCGCTGACCGCCGGAAAGCTGCCAGATAAAACGCCGTTCCGCCCCGTCCAAACCCACTTTTTGCAGCAGGCCACGGGCGATCGCGTGACGCTCCGCGCGCGCCATTCCCGCCAGCTGCAGGCCGAAGGCGACGTTATCGATAACGTTGCGCCACGGCAGCAGCCCCTCGTTCTGGAACACCACGCCCCGCTCCGCGCCCGGCCCGTTAATCGCCTTGCCGTCCAGCGTGACGCTGCCCGACTCCAGCGGCAGAAAGCCGGCGATCAGGTTCAACAGGGTGGTTTTGCCGCAGCCGGATGGGCCGAGCACCACCATCAGTTCGCCCTGATCCAACTGCAGCGTAATGTCCTGTAACGCGGGCTGGCCTGCGTTACGCGCGTTCAGATGCGAGATGCGAAGCATAATCTTCTCCTTACGGCTGCGCTAAGGGTTGTACGAAGCGGCTGGTAACGTAATCGCTGTAGTCGTCAGACGCCTGCGGCACCTTGCCCTGCTCTTTCAGAAAGCGCGCGGTATCCACAATCGCCTGATTGACCGGTTTACCCAGCTGACCGACCTGCTGCTGCGCCGTCAGATAGGTGTTTCCCTTTACCAGTCCCGGTACCTGCGCTTCCGGCACGCCGCTGAGGCGCGACAGCTTGCTAAGATGATCCGGCTGCGTCAGCCACTGCTGCGGGTTATCCAGATAGGCTTTTTGCGCCGCCAGCGCGCTGCGGGCGAAAGCGGTGACGATCTCCGGGTGTTGCTGAGCGAAATCTTTCCGCACTACCCAGACGTCCAGCGTCGGCGAACCCCAGGCGGCGACCTGCGAGGAGTCGGTCAGCACCCTCCCCTGTTTTTCCAGCTCGTTGACCGCCGGCGCCCAGACATAGGCGCCGTCAATATCGCCGCGCTGCCAGGCGGCGATAATCGCTGGCGGCAGCAGGTTAACCAGCTGCACCTGGTCCGGCCTGATGCCCCAGTGCTTCAGCGCGGCGAGCAGGCTGTAGTGCGTGGTAGAGATAAAGGGAACGGCGATGCGCTTGCCCACCAGATCCTGCGGCGTGCGGATGGTTTTTTTCACCACCAGCGCTTCGGAATTGCCTAACTGCGAGGCGAGCAAAAAGGCTTCGATGGGCAGCTGCTGCGCGGCCGCGACGGCCAGCGGGCTGGAGCCGATATTGCCGATCTGCACATCGCCGGAAGCGAGCGCGCGCAACACGCCCGATCCGCTGTCGAATTTACGCCAGTCCACCGTGGCGCCGCTTTCGCTGGCGAAGGTGTTGTCCGCCTGCGCCACTTTGGCCGGCTCCGCCGAGGTTTGATACGCCACGGTGACATTGACCGCGTCGGCCTGAAATGCCGCCAGCGCCAGCGCTGCGGCCAGTAATGAGAAACGCCCTTTTGCTGCCATGATGCACCCCGAGAGATTGATCTTTTCGGCAGTTTCTCCGGCGTTCAGGTTTTGATAAAGGAACTTAAAATTATCCCTAATAAAAATAAGTTCTTAGATCAACTCCTGTTAATCTCATGCAAAAAATGCAAATACTTTTAAGCGAAACGGCTAAACCAGACCGGGCGTGCTGCAATCTGCTGTGGTATTAATAATCTCTCTGTTTTCCTCTCGCTAATAAGGTGCGTTTGTACCATGTCGATAGAGAAAGTAGCGCTGCTTGCGGGCGTTTCGAAAGCGACCGTCTCCCGTGTATTGAACGATCATCCCGGCGTCAGGCCCGACACGCGCGATAAGGTGCTGGCCGCGATCGACTCCTACGGTTATCAGCCGAATCTGCTGGCGCGTCAGTTGCGTACTGCGCAAAGCCATATGCTGCTGGTGTTGATTTCAGATATTACCAATCCGTTTTGCGCCAACGTGGTGCAGGGCATCGAAGCGGAGGCGGAAGCGCAGGGCTACCATATCCTGCTCTGCCATACCGCTTCGCAACGTCAGCGCGAGGCCGCTTTTTTAGGGCTGCTGGCGGGCAAGGTGGTGGATGGCGTGATCACCATGGATGCGGCGAGCTGTCTGCCGGACTTAGCGGAATATATCGGCGATTCGCCCTGGGTGCAGTGCGCCGAAAACGACCCGGCGATCAACGCCTCTTCCGTCACTATTGATAATCGCGCCGCCGCTCACGAAACGGTTTGCTATCTGGCCGGCAAAGGGCGTCGGCGCATCGCCTTGATCAACAGCGATATGCGCTATCTCTACTCTCATCAACGCGAAGCGGGCTATCGCGCGGCGCTGGAAGAGAAGGAGCTGAACTGGGCAAGCGTGGAATATGTCGCGGATCTGACCTGCGAGGCGGGCAGCGCCGCGTTACGCCGGCTGCTCCAGCGGCAAGAGCGGCCCGATGCGGTGTTCGCCGTTTCAGATATGCTGGCGGTCGGCGTGATCCACGCCGCGCTGCAGGCGGGGCTGCGCGTGCCGGAAGATTTAGCGGTGGTGGGTTTCGACGGCCTGGCGCTGACCGGCAGCCTTAACCCGCCGCTCACCACCATCGAACAGCCGATGCATCAGCTCGGCGCGCGCAGCGTCCAGCTGCTATTGAAAAAGATACGCCAGCCGCACGCGGCGGCCGTTCATGAGGTGCTGCCCTGGAAGCGCGTCGAACGCGCTTCCTGCTGACTCAACGCCAGATCAGCAGCACGCAGGCGGCCGTCAGCGCGCCCATGGCGAGGTTGAAGATCTTCCACGCGCGGCGGCTGCGCAGCAGGCGGCCGATCAAACTGCCGAAGCCAAGCCAGGCGATGCCCGCCACCAGATTGACGATCGCCATGCCAAGACTGATCGCGATCACCGACGAACGGTAAGCGTCGCCGGCCAGGCTAAAGCTGGCCACCGCGCCGAGCGCCATCAGCCAGGCTTTCGGGTTAATCAGCTGCAACAGCCCACCCTGCCAGAACGGCATCGGCGTTTTCGGCCCTTCGCCGGTCTCCAGCTCCTCATACGCGGCGGTGGCGATTTTCCACGCCAGCCACAGCAGATAGAGGCTGCCGGCGATCTTCAAAAACAGATGCAGCGACGGATAAAGCAGGATCAGACCGCCCACGCCGAAAGCCACCAGCATCAGCATCAGCTGCATGCCGATCATAATGCCGATCATTAAAGGAAGGGATCGCAGAAAGCCAAAGTTGGCGCCGGACGCGGTGAGTAACATATTATTAGGGCCTGGCGTGATCGCGGCGACCCAGAGAAAGCCCAGCATTGAAAAAAACAGACTCAGTTCCATGTTATGTCGGGTGCTCCTCACCCAGGAAAAACGGACAACCCACCGAAGCTAACAGTGCGATATGAATCAGACAAGCCTTTACGACATGAATTTTAGTCACGCGCCGGCTGAGACCTTCACGCCGATGGCGGGTTTGCGCAATCCGCATCTGCAGACCGTGCTGCCGCGCCTGGTTCGTCGTCATATCACCCTGAAGCCGCACTGGCAGCGCCTCGACCTGCCCGACGGCGACTTCATCGATCTCGCCTGGAGCGAAGATCCGCAGCAGGCGCGCCATAAACCGCGCGTAGTGCTGTTTCACGGGCTGGAAGGCAGCTTTCACAGCCCTTACGCTCACGGTCTGTTGCAGGCGTGGCGTGAGCGCGGCTGGCTGGGCGTAGTAATGCATTTTCGCGGCTGCAGCGGCGTGCCGAACCGGCTGGGACGCATTTATCATTCGGGCGAAACGGAAGACGCCGCCTGGTTTCTCAGCTGGCTGCGACAACGCTGGGGCCAGGCACCCACCGCCGCGGTGGGCGTCTCGCTGGGCGGCAATATGCTGGCCTGCCTGATGGGCAAACAGGGCGACGACGTGCTGTTGGATGCGGGCGTGGTCATTTCCGCGCCGCTGCTGTTAGAGCCTTGCAGCGCTAAGCTGGAAACCGGCTTTTCGCGTCTTTATCAGCGTTACCTGCTGGAGCAGCTGAAGAAAAACGCCGAACGCAAGCTGCTCGCGTGGCCCGGCACCCTGCCGGTCACGCTGTCGCAGCTGAAAGCGCTGCGCAAGCTGCGCGATTTCGACGACGCCATTACCGCCCGCGCGCACGGCTTCCGCGACGCCGACGACTACTACCGCCGCGCCAGCGCCATGCCGCTGCTGCCCGGCGTACGCAAACCGTTGCTGATCATTCATGCCAAAGACGATCCTTTCATGACTGACGAGGTGATCCCGGATACCCGTCGCTTACCTGCTAACATTACTTATCAACTGACCCGCTACGGCGGTCACGTTGGCTTTGTGGGCGGTACGCTGCGCAGGCCGCAGATGTGGCTTGAACAGCGTGTGCCGCACTGGCTTTCACCCTGGCTGGAAACCTGAATCGTGATTATTCCCTGGCAACAAGTAGACCCCGAAACCCTCGCTAATCTGATCGAAGCCTTTGTGCTGCGCGAAGGCACCGACTATGGCGAAGAGGAGCGCAGCCTGGCGGAAAAAGTCGAAGACGTCAGGCACCAGCTGGAGCGCGGCGAGGCGGTGCTGGTATGGTCTGAGCTGCATGAAACGGTCAATATCATGCCGCGCAGCGAGTTTCGCGGCTGACGGAGAACGGATGACACCAGGGCGATAATCATGTTAACAATGCTCATCGCCCGACCTTAGCAGGGAGTTTTACCATGTCAGCCAGGCATCCGATCATCGCCGTTACCGGTTCCAGCGGGGCCGGCACCACCACCACCAGCCTCGCCTTCCGCAAAATATTCCAACAGCTGGGTCTGCGCGCCGCCGAACTGGAAGGCGACAGCTTCCACCGCTACACGCGGCCGGAAATGGATATGGCGATCCGTAAAGCGCGCGACCTTGGGCGCCATATCAGCTATTTCGGCCCGGAAGCCAATGATTTCGGCCTGCTGGAGCAAACCTTTTCCGAATATGGCCGCAGCGGCCACGGCCAGTCGCGCAAATATCTTCATACCTATGACGAAGCGGTGCCGTGGAACCAGGTGCCGGGCACCTTTACCCCCTGGCAGCCGCTGCCCGCCGAAACCGACGTGCTGTTTTATGAAGGGCTGCACGGCGGCGTCGTCACGCAGCAGCATAATGTGGCGGAGAAAGTCGACCTGCTGGTCGGCGTGGTGCCCATCGTCAATCTGGAATGGATCCAGAAACTGGTGCGCGATACCAGCGAGCGCGGCCACTCCCGCGAGGCGGTGATGGATTCGGTGGTGCGCTCAATGGAGGATTACATCAATTTTATTACGCCGCAGTTTTCGCGCACTCACGTTAACTTCCAGCGCGTGCCGACGGTCGACACCTCCAACCCCTTCGCCGCGCGCGGCATTCCCTCGCTGGATGAGAGCTTCGTGGTAATTCATTTCCGCGGGCTGGAGGGGATCGATTTTCCCTATCTGCTGGCGATGCTGCAGGGTTCGTTTATCTCCCACATCAATACGCTGGTGGTGCCGGGCGGCAAAATGGGGCTGGCGATGGAACTGATTATGGCGCCGCTGGTGAAGCGGCTGATAGAAGGGAAACGCATTGAGTAACGGGCGGAACCGGCGCAGACGGTCCCGCTGCGACGCTATTTCGCCACCACTTCGTAACTGTGAGTCATCTCCACCCCCTTGCCCAGCATAATCGCGACGGAGCAATATTTTTCCGCCGAAAGATCCACGGCGCGCGCCACCGCCTTGTCGCTGAGATCGTTCCCGCTGACGATAAAGTGCAGATTAATATGGGTGAAAATACGCGGCGCCTCTTCGCGACGCTTGGAGGTAAGCTTCACTTCGCAATCCGCCACCGCGTTGCGCCCTTTTTGCAGGATCGACACCACGTCGATGGCGCTGCATCCGCCTGCGGCCATCAGCACCATCTCCATCGGACTCGGCGCTTTGTCGCCCGAGTTGCCGTCCATCAGCACCTGATGGCCGGATGAGGATTCTCCCAAAAATGTCAGTCCTTCCACCCACTTCACGCGAGCCTGCATAATAAACATTCCTGATTCATTTAGTTAACCTCAGAGTACGCCCTCTCAGACGAAACAGCAATCGGTCGGATTCGCCGTTTGCTGAAGCGAGACAACACGAGACAGTCAGTAAAAGCTGTGCTACAAACAGAGCTGAAAAACATTTTTCGTCACCTATAGACGAATGCGGGGCGAATCACGAGCGCAGCTCAAGACGGAGACCCGAATAATTTCCTGAATGGGAAAAGCTTGACGATTTCACCGCCTGACAGGGAAAACGGCCCCTGTATTTTGGGCACGATTACAACAGAGGATAACAGAGAATGGTTCTCGGAAAACCGCAAACAGACCCTACACTCGAATGGTTCCTGTCCCATTGTCATATTCATAAATACCCATCGAAAAGCACCTTGATTCACCAGGGCGAAAAGGCTGAAACGCTTTACTACATCGTGAAAGGCGCCGTTGCGGTGTTGATTAAAGATGAAGAAGGTAAAGAGATGATCCTCTCCTATCTGAATCAGGGCGATTTTATCGGCGAGCTTGGCCTGTTTGAGGAAGGCCAGGAGCGCAGCGCTTGGGTGCGCGCAAAAACCGCGTGCGAAGTCGCTGAGATTTCTTATAAGAAATTTCGCCAGCTGATCCAGGTCAACCCGGATATTCTGATGCGCCTCTCTTCGCAGATGGCGCGTCGTCTGCAGGTGACCTCGGAAAAAGTCGGCAATTTAGCTTTCCTTGACGTGACGGGCCGCATCGCGCAGACGCTGCTCAACCTGGCGAAACAACCTGACGCCATGACCCATCCCGACGGGATGCAGATTAAAATCACCCGTCAAGAGATCGGCCAGATCGTCGGATGCTCGCGCGAAACCGTCGGCCGTATTTTGAAAATGCTGGAGGATCAAAACCTGATCTCCGCGCACGGTAAGACTATCGTCGTCTACGGCACCCGTTAATTCCTTATCACTCACGGCGTGATGGCAATATCGCGCCGTTTTTATTTGCGATGAGCTGATGTGGCGCCGAATCATCTATCACCCTGAAGTCAATTACGCTCTGCGGCAAACGCTGGTGCTTAGCCTGCCGGTAACGCTCGGCTGGCTGCTGGGCAGTCTGCAAAACGGGCTGCTCTTCTCGCTGGTGCCCGCCTGCTGCAATCTTGCCGGTCTGGATACGCCGCATAAGCGTTTCTTTAAGCGGCTAATCGTCGGCGGCGGCCTGTTTGCCGCCAGCAGCTTTCTGATCCAGTGGCTGACGCTGCGACAGATGCCGCTGCCGCTGGTGCTTTTCCTGATGCCGCTGCTGCTGGGCGTCACCGGCGAGATCAGCCCGCTGCATGGGCGGCTGCTGCCCGGCGCGTTGATCGCCGCCATCTTCACCCTCGGTCTGGAAGGCCGTATGCCCATCTGGGTGCCGCCGCTGCTCTATATCGGCGGCACGCTCTGGTATGGCTTATTCAACTGGTTCTGGTTCTGGCTGTGGAAAGAGCAGCCGATGCGCGAAACGCTCAGCCTGCTCTACCGCGAGCTGGCGGACTACTGCGACGCCAAATATACGCTGCTGACCCAGCTCACCGATCCCGAAAAAGCGCTGCCGCCTCTGCTGGCGCGTCAGCAAAAAGCGGTGGATCTGATCACCACCTGCTATCAGCAAATGCATATGCTGGCCGCCAGCCGCGACAACAGCCACAAGCGGCTGACGCGCGCTTTTCAGGTGGCGCTCGATCTGCAGGAGCATATTTCCGTCAGCCTGCATCAGCCGGAAGAGGTGCAGAAACTGGTGGAGCAGAGCCACGCCGAAGCGGTGATCCGCTGGAACGCCAAAACTATTTCCGCGCGCCTGCGCGAACTGGCGGACGACATTCTCTATCACCAGCTGCCGGAGCGTTTCGCCATGGATAAGCAGCTCGGCGCGCTGGAGAAGATCGCCCGTCAGCACCCGGATAATCCGGTAGGCAACTTCTGCCTCTATCACTTCAGCCGTATCGCCCGCGTACTGCGCAGCCAGAAGCCGCTTTATCAACGCGACTTAATGGCCGATCGCCAGCGTCGTCTGCCGCTGCTCTCCGCGCTACGCAGCTATATGTCGTTGAAATCCGCCGCGCTGCGCACCGCCGGACGCTTCGCCACGATGCTGATGTTCGGCAGCACGCTGGCCCTGTTCTTCAACGTGCCCAAGCCTTTCTGGATATTGATGACCATTATGTTCGTCAGCCAGAACGGCTATAACGCCACGCGCGTCAGGATCCAGCACCGGGCGCTCGGCACCTTTGCCGGACTGGTGATCGCGGCGGCGACGTTGCGCTTCGCCGTGCCGGAGCCGGTCGTGCTGTCGTCTATGCTGGCGATCACCCTGATTAGCTATCTGTTTATCCGCAAATCTTACGGCTGGGCGATGGTCGGCTTTACCGTCACGGCGGTTTATTCGCTGCAGCTGCTGTCGCTGAACGGCGCGCAATTCCTGTTGCCGCGTCTGCTGGATACGCTGACGGGCTGCCTGATCGCCTTCGCCGGGATGATCTGGCTCTGGCCGCAGTGGCAAAGCGGGCTGCTGCGGCAGAATGCGCACGACGCGCTGGAAGCTTACCAGGAGGCGTTGCAGATGCTGCTGGGATCGGAACAGGCGCCGGAAAAGCTGGCGTACCAGCGAATGCGCGTCAATCAGGCGCACAACGCGCTGTTCAACTCGCTGAATCAGGCGATGCAGGAGCCCGCTTTCAACGCGCAATATCTTAAGGATATGCGGCTGTGGGTGACGCACAGCCAGTTTATCGTCGAGCACATCAATGCCATGACGATTCTGGCGCGCGAGCACACCATGCTGACGCGCGAACTGGCGCAGCGCTATCTGCAATCCTGTGAAATCGCTTTGCAGCGCTGTCAGCAGCGGCTGGAGTATGACGGAGGCTCAGACAGCAACGTGCTGGAGGGACCGGAAGATGTGAATGAAGGGCCGATAACCATCGTCGAACGGCACGTGAAGCGGATTCTGGGGCATCTTAACGTGATGCACACTATCTCTTCTTTGGCCTGGAGCCAGCGGCCGCAACATGGCCGCTGGCTGGCGAGACGCCTGGGCAAAACCGGTTAGTCGGCTAAGGCCTTTTGCGCCGCGCGGGCGAAGCGCGCCATGCCTTCTTCGATATCGGTGGGTTCAATCACCAGCGAAGGGGCGAAACGGATCACGTCGGTGCCGGCGTTCAGGATCATCACCCCTTCCGCCGCCGCCGCATTGAGCAGATCGCGCGCCTTGCCGGCGTGCTGCGGTTTCAGCGCCGCGCCAATCAACAGCCCTTTGCCGCGAATATCGCTGAAGAGATCGTGCTTGCTGTCCAGCGCCTTCAGCGCCGCGACAAACTGCTGGCGACGGTTCTCAACCCCTTCCAGCACCTCGGGCGTATTGATGATATCCAGCGCCGTTTCGGCAACGGCGCAGGCCAGCGGATTGCCGCCGTAGGTGGTGCCGTGTACGCCCGGCGCCATGGTCGAGGCGATCTCGTTGGTGGTCAGCATCGCACTCACCGGAAAGCCGCCGCCCAGCGCTTTGGCGGTGGTGAGGATATCGGGCTTCACGCCGTAGTGCTCGTAAGCGAACAGCTTACCGCTGCGTCCCATGCCGCTCTGCACTTCATCCAGCACCAGCAGCGCCTGATGCTGGTCGCACAGATCGCGCAGACCCTGCATAAATTCCTGGGTAGCGGGCATCACGCCGCCCTCGCCCTGAATCGGCTCCACGACAATCGCGCAGGTGTGATCGTCGATAACCGCTTTCACCGCCGCCAGATCGTTAAAAGGCACATGCACGATGTCGGCCGGTTTCGGGCCGAATCCATCGGAATATTTCGGCTGGCCGCCAACCGATACGGTAAACAGCGTGCGCCCATGGAAAGCGTTATGAAAGGCGATGATTTTGCTTTTATAAGGGCTATGGCGTTGAGATGCGTAGTAGCGCGCCAGCTTAAACGCCGCTTCATTCGCCTCCGCGCCGGAGTTAGCGAAAAATACGCGATCGGCGAAGGTTGCGTCAATCAGCTTGCTGGCGAGACGCAGCGCCGGCTCGTTGGTAAAGACGTTGCTGGTATGCCACAGCGTTTCGCCCTGAGATTTCAGGGTCTCCACCAGCGCCGGATGGCAGTGGCCCAACGCGGTGACCGCAATGCCGCCGGAAAAATCGATATACTCTTTGCCCTGCTGATCCCATACGCGACTGCCTTTGCCTTTCACCGGCACAAACTGCGCAGGTGCATAAACAGGCAAGATGACCTTATCGAAAGTTTCCCGGGCTACCGCTGGTTTTTCCGCTGCCATTGCCGACCTCGTTTGATTGCATGTTGAGCTAATGTGAAATAATAATCACAAAATATGCATAAAAAATCAAAAGAAGGCAAACATAACTTTACTGGTTAAGGAAATTGCCCAGCAATCGATGCCCCTGCTCGCTGAGGATGCTCTCAGGATGAAACTGCACGCCCTCCAGCGGCAGGTTTTTATGACGAAACCCCATGATTTCATCAGGTTCGCCGTCGCGCAGACTCCAGGCGGTGAGTTCGAAACAATCAGGCAGGGAATCGCGCGCCACGATCAGCGAATGGTAACGCGTCACGCTCAGCGGATGATTCAGCCCGCTGAACACGCCTTTGCCGCTGTGCTCGATCGCCGAGGTTTTTCCATGCATCACCTGCCGCGCGCGCACCACCTCTCCGCCATAAGCCTGGGCGATAGCCTGATGTCCAAGGCAGACGCCGAGTATCGGCAGACGACCGGCGAAATGAGCGATCGCCGCCAGCGAAATGCCGGCGTCGTCAGGGGTGCAGGGACCGGGAGAGATCACCAGATGGGTCAGCGGCAGCGCCTCTATCTCGCTCAGCGAAATGGCGTCGTTGCGCGCCACGCGCACCGCGGCGCCCAGTTGGCAGAAATATTGATAGAGATTCCAGGTGAAGGAGTCGTAGTTATCGATTAGCAGCAGCATTATCGCGCCTCAGCGTTAAAACCGCCGCTATTCTACGCCTTTTAGCTGGCCGCGCTCACCACTTTCGTGAAAAGGGCGATAAGCGGCTGCAGATCGCCGTCGACGCCCGCGCGGTTGGCTTCCCGCCAGGCTTCCGGTTCAATCTTCTCCCAGTCGAGCAGATAACCGGCGTGCAGCGCCAGCTGTTCGAAGAAGATGCGCTGCGCCCGGCCATTGCCGGTACGGAACGGATGCAGCATATTGATTTCGCAGTAATAATGCGAAAGCCGGGCGATAAAGGCTTCCGGCTCCAGATTCGCCAGTCCCTCTTCATCTTCCAGCGCGCTCATCAGCGCATTACCCTCTTTTTCGATATATTCGAAATGACAGAAAGGCGTATCGTCCAGCCAGATATCGATAGTGCGTATCTCGCCCGCCCAGCTATAGAGATCCTGAAACAGCATGCGATGAATGTGGCAAAGATAGGGCAGCCCGATATTGCGCGGCCCTAACTCCAGCGTCGCCAGGCGCGCGCTGCTGAAAGCCAGCTCGGCTTTGCGCAGCTGAGCGGCGTCGTGGATGTCGAGCAGGTTTTTCAGCACGTCGTCGTTTTGCCAGACATAAGGATCGTGCGAGGGGGTGAGATTATCGGCCATACTGCCTCCTCAGCGAAGTCAGCCGTTCTTCCGCCTGTTCGCCGCTAATGGTCGGCTCCAGCAGCGTAAAGCCCTCCAGCCGGCAGCTGGCCTGATAGCTGGCGCTGCGGCGCTGCTGCCAGAGCGTCGATTTCTGTTTGTCGGTCAGTTTGCTGGCCATGAAGCCTCCTGCTTGGTAAGTTGCCCTAAGTATAAGCAGCAAACTTTTCCTTTGCCGAAGGCCAGGCTGACATCGCCATGCGGACATGGCGATGCGGATAATCAGGGAAGGAGTTTCGCTGAGAGGATAACCACGGGCTTAACGGGCACGTTCTGATAAGGGCCGACATCTTTCGTAGGCACCTGCGCAATTTTATCCGCTACGTCCATACCTTTGATCACCTTGCCGAAAACGGCATAGCCGAAATCGCGCTGGCCGTGGTCGAGGAAGGCGTTGTCGGCAACGTTAATGAAGAACTGGCTGGTGGCGCTGTCTTTCTCAGCGGTGCGCGCCATGGCGATAGTGCCGCGCTGATTGCGCAGGCCGTTATCCGCTTCGTTCTTGATCGGCGCGCCGGGCTGTTTTTGCTGCATATCCGTCGTGAAGCCGCCGCCCTGAACCATAAAGCCAGGGATAACGCGATGAAAAGTGGTGTTGTTATAGAAGCCGCTGTTAACGTAATCGACGAAGTTTTTCACTGAAACCGGCGCTTTCTGGTTATTCAGTTCAAGCTCGATATTACCTGCAGAGGTGGTGAGCAACACGTGGGTGTCGCCTTTGGCGGCGAAAGCCGTCGCGGAGACTGAAGAGAGCGCTAACAGGGCAACCGCCGCTGTCAAAGTACGTTTAAACATGAATGGTTCCTTACCTTGGAAAGCAAGCTCAAAAACAGATTGATTGTAAAGAGCATGTTATTCAAGAGCCAGCGTTTTACTTATATTTACGCTGCGGTTCTACCCGGTCAGCATGCCATCAGAAAGCCGTTTTCCGTGAAAATAATCACACTACCAGTGAAATATAGATATCATATTTCACTCTTTGTTTATTAAGATCACAGTTCCGTTTACACTTTCTGACATTTTCCGCCCCTCCTATCTGCCCTTTTACAGGTTGTGACAATGACTAATCGTAATCGCATCGGCCTCACCTGGATCAGCTTTTTTTCATATGCGCTGACCGGTGCGCTGGTGATCGTCACCGGCATGGTGATGGATAATATCGCTCAATATTTCCAACTGCCCATCTCCAGCATGAGCAATACCTTTACTTTCTTAAACGCCGGTATTCTGGTCGCTATTTTTCTTAATGCCTGGCTGATGGAGATCGTTCCGCTGAAGCGGCAGCTGATCTTCGGCTTCGTGCTGATGATTCTGGCGATCGCTGGCCTGATGAACAGCCACAGCCTTGAGGTATTCTCGCTCTGCATGTTTGTGCTGGGGGTGGTGAGCGGCATTACCATGTCGATCGGCACCTTCCTGATCACGCACCTGTATGAGGGCCGCCAGCGCGGTTCACGCCTGCTGTTTACCGACTCCTTCTTCAGCATGGCGGGCACGCTGTTCCCGATCCTGGCCGGCATTATTCTGGCGCGCCAGCTACCGTGGTACTGGGTTTACTGCTGTATCGGCCTGCTTTATGTGGCGATTTTCGTTCTGACGCTGTGCGTGGAGTTCCCGGTGCTGCGTAAGACGGAAAAGACGGCGGCGGTGGAAAAAGAGAAATGGGGCGTCGGCGTGCTGTTCCTCGCGCTTGCCGCGCTCTGCTATATCCTCGGCCAGCTGGGTTTTATCTCCTGGGTACCGGAATACGCCACCAAAACCATGGGCATGGATATTGCCGACGCGGGTCAGCTGGTGGGTAACTTCTGGACCGCCTATATGATCGGTATGTGGGTATTCAGCTTCCTGCTGCGCTTCTTCGATCTGCAGCGCATTCTGATGGTGCTGGCTGGTCTGGCGACGGTGCTGATGTACTGGTTCGTCAGCAGCCAGGACGCCGGCATGTTGCGCTGGATTATCATGGTGCTCGGCTTCAGCTCCAGCGCCATCTATACAACCATCATTACGCTCGGCTCGCTGCAGACAAAAGTTGCCTCGCCTAAGCTGGTGAACTTTATTCTGACCTGCGGCACCGTCGGCACCATGCTGACCTTCGTCGTCACCGGTCCGATTGTGGCGAAAGGCGGCGCGCACGCGGCACTGGCAACGGCGAACGGACTTTATGCCGTGGTCTTCGTGATGTGCGTGCTGTTGGGCTTCGTGACGAAGCACCGTCAGCATGGCCATATCATGCATTAATCACTACGGGCGGAACTTTCCGCCCGTTTCTTTAAGACTTGAAAGCTCGCCCGCCTCGCCTCTTGCTGTCAGATTTTCCCTTCCAAAACAAAGCTTTTTATAATCAATAAGATACCTCATAATAGGTATATAGGGCGTCGTTTGATGTATATCAATAAGCGTCTTAAAGGGTGCGCTATGGTAGCCGCAATTTCCCTGTTTTGAGGCAAAAATGAGCAAGCATAACGTCGCCGTTATCGGTAACGGCATGGTAGGGCACCGCTTCATCGAAGAGCTTATCCAAAAGTCCGCGCCCGACCAGTTTGCGATCACCGTGTTTTGCGAAGAACCCCGCGTCGCCTACGATCGCGTCCACCTCTCCGCTTACTTTTCCCATCATACCGCTGAAGAACTCTCGCTGGTGCGCGAGGGTTTTTACGAAGAGCACAACGTCAATCTACTATTGGGCGAACGCGCCATTACCATTAACCGTCAGGAAAAGGTCATCCATTCCAGCAGCGGGCGCACGGTCCATTACGACACTTTGGTGCTCGCTACCGGCTCTTATCCCTGGATACCGCCGATCGAGGGCGCTGACGGAGCCCGCTGTTTCGTTTACCGCACCATTGAAGATCTCAACGCCATTGAGGCCTGCGCCCGACGCAGCAAGCGCGGCGCGGTCATCGGCGGCGGCCTGCTCGGTCTGGAAGCGGCCGGCGCACTGAAAAACCTCGGCATCGAAACGCACGTGGTAGAGTTTGCGTCTGTACTGATGGCGGAACAGCTCGATGCGCAGGGCGGCGAACAGCTGAGACGTAAAATCGAACAGATGGGCGTGCAGGTCCACACCGGAAAAAATACCCGGCGCATTGAGCACGGCGACGCGGGAAAAACCCTGCATTTCGCCGACGGCAGCCAGCTCGACGTCGATTTCATCGTGTTTTCCACCGGCATTCGTCCGCAGGACAAACTGGCGAAGCAGTGCGGCCTGGCGTTGGGCGAACGCGGCGGCATCGCGATTGACGATCGCTGCCAGACCAGCGATCCGGCGATCTACGCGATCGGTGAATGCGCCGCCTGGCAAAACCGCATCTACGGTCTGGTGGCGCCCGGCTACAAGATGGCGCAGGTGGTCAGCGACTGCCTGCTCGATCGCGAAAACGCCTTTGGCGGCGCCGATATGAGCGCCAAGCTTAAGCTGCTGGGCGTCGACGTCGGCGGCATCGGCGACGCGCGCGGCCGCACGCCGGGCGCACGCAGCTACATCTGGCTGGATGAGAATAAATCCGTCTACAAACGGCTGGTGGTCAGCGAAGACAACAAAACGCTGCTGGGCGCCGTGCTGGTGGGCGATACCAGCGATTACGGCAATCTGCTGCAGCTGGCGCTGAATCAGATCCCGCTGCCGGAAAATCCGGAGGCGCTGATCCTGCCCGCAGGCAGCGGAGAAAAACCGGCGATGGGCGTCGACTCCCTGCCCGACAGCGCGCAGATCTGCTCCTGCTTCGACGTCAGCAAAGGCGATATCGTTAAAGCGGTGATGAACGGCTGCCATACCGTGGCGGCGATCAAGGCTGAAACCCGCGCCGGCACCGGCTGCGGCGGCTGCGTTCCGCTAATCACCCAGGTGCTTAACGCCGAGCTCAGCCGTCAGGGCGTGGAGGTTAACAACCATCTGTGCGAACACTTCGCTTACTCCCGCCAGGAGCTGTTCCATCTGATTCGGGTTGAGGAAATTAAAAGTTTCGCAGCGCTGCTGGCGAAATATGGCCAGGGCTACGGCTGCGAAGTTTGCAAGCCCACCGTCGCCTCGCTGCTCGCCTCCTGCTGGAACGACTATATTCTGCAGCCGCAGCATACGCCGCTGCAGGACAGCAACGATCTCTACCTCGGCAACATTCAGAAAGACGGCACCTATTCCGTGATCCCGCGCTCGCCGGGCGGCGAAATTACGCCGGAAGGTCTGATGGCGATAGGCAAGGTGGCGCGCGAATATCAACTTTACACTAAAATCACCGGTTCCCAGCGCATCGGGCTGTTCGGCGCGCACAAGGACGATTTGTCCGCTATCTGGGCTAAGCTTATTGCGGCGGGCTTCGAAACCGGACAGGCCTACGCCAAAGCGCTGCGCATGGCGAAAACCTGCGTTGGCAGCAGCTGGTGCCGCTACGGCGTCGGCGACAGCCTCGGCTTCGGCATCGAGCTGGAAAACCGCTACAAAGGCATACGTACCCCGCACAAAATGAAGTTCGGCGTCTCCGGCTGCACCCGCGAATGCGCCGAAGCGCAGGGCAAAGATGTCGGCGTTATCGCTACGGAAAAAGGCTGGAATCTCTACGTTTGCGGCAACGGCGGCATGAAACCTCGCCATGCCGATCTGCTGGCGGCCGATCTCGATCGCGACACGCTGATCCGCTATCTGGATCGCTTTATGATGTTCTATATCCGCACCGCCGATCGCCTGCAGCGCACCTCGCTCTGGCTCGAAAGCCTGGATGGCGGCATCGACTATCTACGCAGCGTCATCATCGACGATCGGCTGGGCCTTAACAGCGAGCTGGAGAGCGAACTGGCGCGTCTGCGCGCCAGCGTCGCCTGCGAATGGCAAGCCACGCTGGCGGATCCGCAGCAGCTTCCGCGCTTCAAACACTTTATTAACTCGCCGCAGCGCGATCCCAACGTACAGCATGTGGCCGAACGCGATCAGCATCGCCCGGCGCGCCCGGCTGAACGCATCAAAGTGACGCTGATTGAGGAGGTAAAATCATGAGCCAGTGGACCGCAGTTTGTTCACTCACGCAGATATTGCCGGCTACCGGCGTCTGCGCGCTGGTTAACGGTCAGCAGATTGCGATTTTCCGCCCCAGGGACGATGAACAGCTCTGGGCGCTGAGCAATATCGATCCCTTTGCCGAAGCCAGCGTCTTGTCGCGTGGTATCATCGCCGAGCACCAGCAGTCGCTCTGGGTCGCCAGCCCGCTGAAAAAACAGCGGTTTCGGCTCAGCGACGGCCTCTGCATGGAGGATGAAAGCCGCTCGATAGCGACTTTCCCGGTGCGCGTGACTGCGGGCCAGGTTGAAGTCTGCGCCTGAAACCGCAACGCCTGAGCAAGAACCTTTCACCCCGGCCTTCGCCTGACGCGAGGGCTTTTTTTCAGGATTCGCTATGGATTACCTTCCTCTGTTTTGTCGTTTACAGGGTAAACGCTGCCTGCTGGTAGGCGGCGGCGAGGTGGCCGAACGCAAGGCGCGTCTGCNNGCTGGACGCAGGCGCCGACTTGCTGGTCGGCGCGCCCGATTTCACCCCCGCCTTTCATCACTGGGCGCAGCAGGAGAAGCTGACGCTGATCCATGGCACGTTTTCCGCCGACTGGCTAACGGCATGCTGGCTGGTTATCGCCGCCACCGATGACGATGGCGTAAATCAACAGGTGGCGGTCGCCGCCGAAGCGCAGCGGATTTTTTGCAATCTGGTGGATGCGCCGGAACAGGCCAGCGTGATAATGCCCTCCATTATCGACCATTCGCCGCTGATGGTCGCCGTCTCCTCCGGCGGCAACGCCCCCGTGCTGGCCCGTATTCTGCGTGAAAAGCTGGAAGCGCTGCTGCCGCAGCACCTCGGCCTGCTGGCGCGCTATGCGGGCAGGCTGCGCCAGCGGATAAAAACCACTTTCGCCACGATGAGCGAGCGTCGCCGCTTCTGGGAAAAGTTTTTCGCCGACCATCGGCTTGCGCAGGCGCTGGCGAAGCAGGATCGGGATGAGGCGGGCCCCCCCCCCCCCCC
>DENB01000051.1:0-101537 GCA_002359495.1 Enterobacteriaceae bacterium UBA2655 | reverse complement strand
CAGCAGATCCAGCAGGCGGACGTGGTGGTTTACGATCGCTTGGTCTCCGATGAGGTTATGAAGCTGGTGCGCCGCGATGCCGAACGCATTTTCGTCGGCAAACGCGCCGGCCACCACTGCGTGCCGCAGGAGGAGATTAACCAGATTCTGCTGCGCGAAGCGCGGCTCGGCAAGCGCGTGGTGCGGCTGAAAGGCGGCGATCCCTTTATTTTCGGACGCGGCGGTGAAGAGTTGGAGACGCTGCGCGAGGCCGACATTCCCTTTTCGGTGGTGCCCGGCATTACCGCCGCGTCAGGCTGTTCCGCCTACGCGGGCATTCCGCTGACGCACCGCGATCACGCTCAGAGTGTGCGGCTGGTGACTGGGCATCTGCAGCGCGACAGCCAGCTGGACTGGTCGAAGCTCGCCGCCGAGCAGCAGACGCTGGTGTTTTATATGGGGCTGTCGCAGGCGGCGGAAATTCAACGGCAGCTGACAGCTCAGGGTATGGCGACGGATATGCCGGTTGCGCTGGTCGAGAACGGCACCTCGTCCAATCAGCGTGTGGTCAGCGGCACGCTGGCGCAGCTTAGCGAGCTGGCGCACCAGGTTAACAGCCCCAGCCTGATCATTATCGGACGCGTGGTCAGCCTGCGGGAGAGGCTGCGCTGGTTCTGAAGCGCGCGACGAAATAGTCATGCAAAAAAAAACGGCGGATAAGTTTCCGCCGTTTTATCGCTGAAGCCGCCGGGATTACGGCTGCGCGACGAAGCCGATCGCTTCGTAGACTTTTTTCAGCGTTTCCTGCGCCTGCGCGCGCGCCTTGCTCGCCCCTTCGCGCATCACGCGCTCGAGGAAAGCTTCGTCATTGCGGAAACGGTTGTAACGCTCCTGCAGCTCGGAGAGCATGCCGGAAACCGCATCGGCTACCGCGCCCTTTAGGTGGCCGTACATTTTGCCTTCAAACTCCTGCTCCAGCTCGGCAATGGATTTGCCGGTCACGCCGGAAAGAATATCCAGCAGGTTAGAAACGCCCGCTTTGTTCTGCACGTCGTAGCGCACCACCGGCGGCTCGTCGGAGTCAGTCACCGCGCGCTTGATCTTTTTCACCACCGATTTCGGATCTTCCAGCAGGCCGATGACGTTGTTGCGGTTGTCATCCGACTTGGACATCTTTTTGGTCGGCTCCAGCAGCGACATCACGCGCGCGCCCGATTTCGGAATAAACGGCTCCGGCACCTTGAAGGTATAGCCGTAGATGGCGTTGAAACGCTGCGCGACGTCGCGGCTCAGCTCCAGATGCTGCTTCTGATCTTCGCCCACCGGCACCTGATTGGTCTGATAAAGCAGAATATCCGCCGCCATCAGCACCGGATAGTCAAACAGTCCAGCGTTGATGTTTTCGGCATAGCGCGCGGATTTATCCTTAAACTGCGTCATGCGGCTCAGCTCGCCGAAATAGGTGTAGCAGTTCAACACCCAGCTCAGCTGGGTATGCTCCGGCACGTGCGACTGAACGAAGATGGTGCTTTTATCAGGATCGATGCCGCAGGCGAGATAAAGAGCCAGCGTATCCAGCGTCGCCTTGCGCAATGCGGCCGGATCCTGACGTACGGTAATGGCGTGCAGGTCAACGATGCAGTAGATGCAGTGATAGTCGTCCTGCATCTGCACCCACTGACGCAGCGCACCCATATAGTTGCCAATGGTCAGTTCACCGGAAGGCTGTGCGCCGCTGAAAACGATGGGTTTACTCATACTCAAGTCCTGATAATCATAGCCCGAGAGCGGGCAAAAGTTCGTCGAAAGAGCTCAGTGTCAAATCGGGTCGGCTGGCGGCGATAGGCTCGCCGTAGTTATAGCCGAAGGTCATGCCGATGTTCGGCACGCCCGCCGCCTGGGCAGCGAGAATATCATTGCGGGAGTCGCCGACAAACAGCAGCTGCCGCGGCAGCAGGCCAAACTGGCCCAAAACCAGAAAAATCGCCGCCGGATGCGGTTTTTTCACGATTACGTCGTCCCCGCCGATAATCAGCGAGAAAGCGTCGGCGATGCCGAGCGAAGCCAGCAGCGGCGCCACGAAAGGAGTGGGCTTGTTGGTGACGATCGCCATCGGCAGGCCTTTAGCCATCAGCGCCTGCAGCGTAGCCTTTACCTGCGGAAACAGCGTGCTGCCCGCTTCTACCGTCTCGGCGTAATAGCGATCGAACAGCGCGCGCGCGTCGCGCTGTTCGTCGGGCTGCGGCTCGCGGTTCAGCGCCCAGTTCAGGGCGCGCGACATCATGACGTCGGCGCCGTTGCCGATCCAGGTCGAAACGCGCTCGACGCCTGCGGGCGGCAGCTTCAGGTCCGCCATGGTACGGTCGATGGCTTCCGCCAGACCCGGCGCGCTGTCAACCAGCGTGCCGTCGAGATCAAACGCCAGCGCGCGGATATCAGTGAAATGAGCCATTGGCTTTCTCCAGCTCGTTACGCATGTCGTCGATCACTTTTTTGTAATCGGGATGGCCAAAAATCGCCGAGCCGGCGACAAACATGTCGGCGCCTGCGGCGGCGATCTGCGCGATATTGTCGATCTTCACACCGCCGTCGACTTCCAGACGGATATCGTAGCCGCTGTCGTCGATGCGCTTACGCGCCTGGCGCAGCTTATCCAGCGTGCCGGGAATAAACGACTGGCCGCCGAAGCCCGGGTTGACCGACATCAGCAGGATAATATCCAGCTTATCCATCACGTAGTCGAGATAGCTGAGCGGCGTGGCCGGATTAAACACCAGTCCCGCCTTGCAGCCGTGCTCTTTGATCAGCTGCAGCGTGCGATCGATATGCTCGCTCGCTTCGGGATGGAAGGTGATAAAGCTGGCGCCAGCGCGGGCGAATTCGGGGATCAGGCTGTCCACCGGCTTCACCATCAGGTGCACGTCGATCGGCGCCGTGATGCCGTAATCGCGCAGCGCTTTCAGCACCATCGGCCCCATGGTCAGATTGGGCACATAGTGGTTATCCATGACGTCGAAATGCACCACATCGCCACCGGCCGCCAGCGCTTTGGCGGTATCTTCGCCCAGGCGGGCGAAATCCGCGGAGAGTATTGAAGGGGCCAGCAAATATTGTTTCATCCGATTCTCCCAGTTTTTGGCATCAGCCCGCAGGCTGAAGTAATACATTGGTCGCGGACGAAACAGACTAGCGGTAAAGCGCCAGTAGTTCGTCGACCTGCGTGCGACCGCTAATACTTCGGCTGATAGAACGCCGGGCTTTGACGACATGCAATACGGCATCCTGATACCACAAACGCGTCATATCCGTGTCGTGGTTCGATATCAGTACCGGAATACGGCTCTCCTGCGCCAGCTTAGCCGCCAGCTCCGCCAGATGTTCCTGCTCGCGCATGCTGAAACTATTGGTGTGGTACGCCGTGAAGTTGGCCGTCGCTGACAGAGGCGCATAGGGCGGATCGCAGTAGACGACCGAACCGGCCTGCGCGCTGTTCAGGGTAACATCGTAAGATTCGCAGACAAAGGTCGCTTTTTGCGCGCGCTCCGCAAACCAAAGCAGCTCCGCCTCGGGAAAATAGGGTTTGCGGTAGCGGCCGAAAGGCACGTTGAATTCGCCGCGCAGGTTATAGCGGCAGAGACCGTTGTAGCCGTGGCGATTCAGATAGAGAAACAGCAAGGCGCGCTGATAGGCGTCGCGGCTGCTGTTAAATTCGATGCGGCGACCGTAATAGACGTCGGCGCTGTTGGCTTCGGGCGTAAACAGCGCGCCAGCATCCTGAATAAATTCGGCGGTACGGGTTTTGACGATGTTATAGAGATTAATCAGGTCGCTGTTGATGTCGGCCAGATAGTAGTGCTCGTAATCGGTATTGAGAAATACCGAACCGGCGCCGACAAAAGGCTCAACCAGGCAGTCGCCCTGCGGCAAATGGCGACGAATGTCGTCCAGTAAAGGGTACTTACCTCCTGCCCATTTCAGGAAAGCGCGTTTTTTCTTCATGCTGTCGTGGTTAATACATCTTCGTTATTGGCTGTGGCTGAACCGACAGCAGTTCTGCGCTTCAAAACGGGGCCGTCCGCGACGGCCCCACAAACATCAGTTACTGGCTTCTTTTTTAAGCTGGCTGACCGGTTTCACCCACGGGTTCTGCGCGCGGACTTCCGCAGGCAGCGAGGCGACGGCGCGTTTGGCGTCGGCCGGCGTGGCGTAAGAACCGCTGATCAGGACGTACCAGGGTTCGCCGTTACGCGTGGTTTTGTACACATGATAACCGCTCAAATTCTGTTTCTTCGCCCAAGCGTTCAGCGTATCGGAGCGCGAAGCGCTGCTCAGCTGCAGCGTATAGCTGCCGCCCGGCATCGCTTTGCTGGCGTTGCCGCCCGTGCTGCTGCCGGCAGACGCATGGCTGCGCGAAGCGGCGGTCGCCTGCGGCTTGCTCTCTTTCACCGCAGGCGCCTGCTGCGTTTTGTGCGTGGTCGGTTTGCTCGCGTGCGTCTGCGGCTTGCTGACCGGCGCGGCGCTGCCGCTGGTATCTCCGCTGCTAACGCTGCCGCTTCTGCCGCCGCTGACCGTCGCCGGCGCGGTAGGCAGCGAACTTTCGCCCTGCGCGCCCTGCGCGGCGTTATCCACTTGCCCCTGCTGATTGCTCAACGCGCTGTTGAGATCGCCCGGCAGGGTAACCCGCTGCTGATTTGTCGGCGTTTCCACCGGCGCAGCCTGCGTCGGCGTCGAAGAAACGGCAGGCATGGAGATATCGCGCGGCTGACCGGCATCGCCGTTTGCCGCATCGCCGCCCGACGGCGCGCCTGCGACCGGCGTTGTGCTGGTCTGCTGTCCGGTCATCGACGCCGGCCCGGTAAGATCGATGCTTTTTTCATTGCCGGAGCCGGAAGAGGCTGCGCTATTATCGGCAGACTGCTGCGCAGGCACGCTCTTATCCGGGCCTTTTAACGCGGAACCAATGCCCAGCACCAGCAATAGCAGAACTAAAATACCGATGCCCATCATCATATGCTGACGGGAAACGGGCAATTTTTCGGCGGAAGAGGACCTGTGCGGCTTACGCGATCGCGTCGGACGGCGGTCGCTGGCGTCAGGTTTTAACTCGTCTTCCGGTTTAAACTCATCCATTTAGCCTCCTCCGTTAAGCGGCTTGCCGCGCAGCGCATTCCCTGAGCCGCGTTCACCACTTACTTCTTTAAGTCAGGATGCCTGGCAATCGTTAATCGCAGCCAGAACAACATCATGGTCGACACCCGCGCGGACTTCAGCGCGGCCGATCGCCAGCGGCAGCACCAGACGCAGCTCGCCAGCCAGAACTTTCTTGTCGCGCATCATATGCGGCAAATAGTCTTCCGCCGCCATGCTTTGCGGGCCGTGGACCGGCAAGCCGGCACGCTGCAACAGCGCGATAACGCGATCGCACTCTTGCGCGCTGAACTGGCCCAGACGCTCCGCCGTGCGCGCCGCCATCACCATGCCTGCCGCGACCGCTTCGCCATGCAGCCAGTTGCCGTAGCCCATGTGCGCTTCGATGGCGTGCCCGAAGGTATGCCCCAGATTCAGCAGCGCGCGCAGACCGGTTTCACGCTCATCCGCGGCGACCACCTCCGCCTTCAGCTCGCAGCAGCGGCGAATGCAGTACGCCATCGCCTTCTCATCCAGCGCCATCAGCGCATCGAGATTCTGCTCAAGCCAGCTAAAGAATTCGCCGTCGAGAATAATGCCGTATTTGATCACTTCCGCCATGCCGGACGCAAGCTCGCGAGGCGGCAAAGAGGCGAGACATTCGATATCGATCACAACTGAGGCGGGCTGGTAAAACGCGCCGATCATGTTTTTACCCAGCGGATGGTTCACTGCCGTTTTTCCGCCGACAGAGGAGTCGACCTGCGACAGCAGCGTGGTCGGCACCTGAATAAAGCGCACGCCGCGTTGATAGCTGGCTGCGGCAAAACCGGTAAGATCGCCGATAACGCCGCCGCCAAGGGCGATCAGCGTCGTATCGCGCCCGTGTGGTTTCTCCAGCAGCGCGGTAAACACCTGATCCATCACGGCGAGGGTTTTGTACTGTTCACCGTCAGGCAGAATCACCTGATCGACCTTCACGCCCGCCGCCATCAAACGTTGCTTCAGCGCGTCGAGCCAGAGCGGCGCCAGCGTCTGGTTAGTCACCAGCATGGCGTTGTCGCCCGCCTTCAGCGGCCAAAAAGAAGCCGGATCGTTAAACAGTCCGGCGGCGATAGTGATGGGGTAACTGCGTTCCCCCAGTGAGACAGTGATCTTCTCCACGATGAGCGATTACCTATTGCTAAGCCCGCAGGCGATGGATCAATTTTTTTCCAACATATGGATAATTTGATTCGCCACCACTTTAGCACTTTGATCGTCAGTGCGGATGGTGACATCAGCGATCTCTTCATAAAGAGGATTACGTTCGTCAGCCAGCGCTTCAAGCACTTCACGCGGCGGTGAGTCAACCTGCAGCAGCGGACGTTTCTTGTCGCGTTGCGTACGTGCCAGCTGTTTTTCGATAGTGGTTTCAAGGTAGACCACTACGCCGCGGGCGGAGAGACGATTACGAGTTTCACGGGATTTGACAGATCCGCCGCCGGTCGCCAGGACAATGCCCTGCTTTTCGGTCAGCTCATTAATGATCTTTTCTTCACGATCGCGAAAGCCAGCTTCACCTTCGACGTCAAATACCCAGCCCACATCCGCTCCGGTACGTCGCTCAATTTCCTGATCGGAATCATAAAATTCCATATTGAGTTGCTGAGCTAACTGACGACCAATAGTGCTTTTGCCGGCACCCATAGGCCCAACCAGAAAGATATTGCGTTTCTCTGCCATTTTGTCGGTATTACTAAGAATTCGTTGATGATACCCCGCGTTCAGCTTTGAGCTGGCGGGACAGGAACTGAAACCTCATGAGCGTTAGCAAGAGTCAGACGAAAAATTATCTCAACACTCAAGGCCATTTGGCAACCGAATAAATCGCCGCTGGCGACCACTTTACAGGGCCGGTCTGTCGTTCGCGAAACTGTAACGAACCATTGCAGCGCTAAAAAAGGCTCTGTCCCTCAAGAAAAACAGACTCGCGCTGTATATGAATAGCCGGATCGTCACACCGTTTAAAAATCGCTAAACCTTGTATGCTAATTCCTAGGCTGCGTCAACGTGGATGGCTCTGGAGGATGAATTTTCCGTTTTATCCCGCCGAAAGTGCTGCTTCCCTGACCAGTCGCGGCGTAATGAAAATCACCAGCTCCCGTTTTTTACGCTCCTCCAGCTCCTGTCGGAAAAGCCTGCCCAGCCAGGGAATATCGCCCAACAGCGGAACTTTGCTCTCTCCCTGCGTGCGCTGCTGTTGAAAAATGCCGCCCAGCGCCAGCGTTTGTCCGTCGCGCAGCGTCACTTGGGTTTCGATCTCTTGTTTGTCGATCGTCAGCACCTCGGTTTCTCCGCTGTTGATATTCCTGCCGGGCACGTTCTGGCTGATACGCAATTTCAGATGAATGCGTCCGTTCGCCAGCACGCTGGGCGTTACCTCCATGCCCAGCACCGCCTCTTTGAATTCGATGGTCGTCGCGCCGCTGCTTCCCGACGCGACTTCATAAGGGATCTCGCTGCCCTGCTTGATGGTGGCGGTCTGTTGGTGCGAGGTGAAAAGATGCGGGCTGGCGATAATTTCCACTTGGTTTTCCTGCTCCAGCGCGGAAAGCTCCAGGTCCAGCAGATCGCCGCTCATGCGCGCCAGCGTCAAGCCTGCGCTGAAGCTGGGCTTGCTTACCGCCAGAGGAATCGAGAGCCGGGGATGGCGTAAGACTTTAGTTACCTCTTCTTCGGGGTGCAGGCTCCAGTTCACCCCCAGCTCGCGCAAACGTTCTTCGCTGATGGTGACGATATGTGCCGCCAGTTCGATCTGCTCCAGCGGCACATCCAGCGCGCGCAGCCAGCGCTCGGTCTCTTCCAGCGCCTCTTCGGTGTCACGCAGCAGCAGCGCGTTGGTGCGCTTATCGACGGTCGCGCTGCCGCGCGGCGTCATCAGCGAGAGGCGCTCGGCCTGCAGGCTGCGGTGAACCTCGTCGGCGTCGGCATACTGCAACGCCACCGTACGTTGCCTCAGCGGTTGCTGTTGCAGACGCTCCTCTTTTTGCTGCAGCGCTTTTTGTTGCTGGAGCTGCTGCCAGCTCTCCGGGTAGACCAGCAGAATATTCTCTTCCGTCACTACCGTGAGATGCGCCATGCGCGCGACTAAATCCAGCGCCTGCCGCCACGGCACGTCGTCCAGCCGCAGCGAAAGCGATCCCTCTACTCCGGGCGCCACCAGCAAATTAAGCTGCTGGAACTCAGCCAGCGCGTTCAGGATGCGTTCTACCGGCGCGTCGTCGAACGCCAGCGTCAGACGCTCGTCATTGGTCAGAGGTTCATCGCTGGCGTGGGCGGGAAACATCAGCCCCGCCAGCAGCAGCAATGTTATGACTCTCCTTGTCATCATATTTTCCTTTTAGCTGAAACGAGATAGAGAACGGCGCGCAGCTTTTTTCTGCCGTGAGCGCCAGCTCCCGTGCGGTGAGCGAGACGATTCGCCAGGGCGGAACGGGAAAAGGCCGATCGGACCGAATGCGCAGGGTCGCGCCCTGCGGATGAGCCAGCCAGGCGTAAAAATGCGCGCGGTTGCCGATCACGCCCTGCAATCGCCACGCGCTCAGAGGCGCGACGTCGCGCAGACACAGGGCGTCGGCGGGCGGTTGGAAGGGATCGCGCGCCAGCAGCGCGCCGGACCAGGCCAACAGCAGCAGCGCTTTACTCCTCATCGCCGATCTCCAGCCAGAGCTGAGCCGACAGCCGGTCTTTATTCGCCTGCAGCAAAAAGCGCGCCGGCAGCGGCGTCGGCTGCAACCGTTGCAGATGGTCAAAGAGCGGCTGAAACTCGTCCCAGCTCAGGTGCAGCGAGAGCTGCTTCGGCTCGGCGTCCGGCTGCCAGCTGGCCAGCTGCTCGCCGCGTTCGGCCAGCAGCGTCTCGACGGATCCGCCTTCAGGCTGCGCTGCCAGCTGCGCCTCTGCGCGCTGTCGCCGTTCCAGCAGCGCGGCGGGCTCGGGTAATTGATTAAGCTGAAGCTGGTACTGCCGCGCCGCCGACCGCAACGCGGCCAAATCCTGTTGCAACTGCTGCTGCGCCAACTGTTGAGGACGCAGCAGCAGCAACCAGCCCGGCAGCAGCAATAACAGCATGCTGGCGGCCAGCGAGCCGATTCTTAGCGCCAGCGGCAGTTGCAGCCAGCGTGTTATCGCGTCATTCATGGCGCCTCCCGCACGCTGGCTCGCAAAACAAAACGGTAATCGCCTTCCGGCTGGCGGCTGAGATCGCCCTGCCGCACTTGGGTAAAAAGCGGCAGCGCAGCCAATTGCAGTCGAAAATCGCGCACCGCCCCTACGGAGCGGGAACGTCCCTCCAGCATCAGGACGGCGTCCCGCTTCTCCAGCTGGGTCAGCCACAGCGCATCGGGCAACAGCGTCGGCAGGCGCATCCAGAACTGATGCCAGTCGTTGAGTCGATTAACGACGCGCAGCCGCCGTTGCAGCCTGAGGTCCAGCTGTTCAAGCTGCTGCAGCGCCGCCTTGCGCTGAGCCAGCGCGCTTTGCAGGCTTCGCGCCTCCTCGTCGAGCGCCGTCTGTTCCTGCTCAAGCTGACGGTGCAGGCGCGCGTTCCGCCCGCTCAGCAGCATAAGAGCGACAAGCGACAGCGCCAGCGTACAGAGCATCAGCAGAAGCCAGCCGCGGCGTCGGCGACGCAGCCGACGCTCCCGCCAGGGCAGCAGATTGACGGCGACCATCAGCAATCCTCCCGACGCAGCGCCAGACCGAGCGCCAGCGTAAAGGCATTTTCATGCTGCGGCAGCGGCGGCTGCTTATGCGACAATAGGGCGAGCGGCGAGAAAAGCCGCGTATCTGCGGGCGCGGCCGTCTCGTCGGCGGCGCTGAACCAGACGGAGTCGGCCTGAGGAAAATAGCGTTGCCGCAGGGTTGAAAAATCGGCGATGTCGTCGCAGCTGCCGCCTAACGTCTCCTCCCCGCCCTGCTGATGCCAGAGCCAGCCATCGCTCAGGCGATGCACCATAACGCCGCCCGTCGGCAGTCCGGCCGCGCCGGCGACAATCGCCAGCGCCGTCGACGTCAGTTCGAACACGTCCGGGGATAAACCGGCCTGTCGTAACGGCTCCAGCCACTGGGCGATAACCGTGCGGCGGGCGGCGGTGACGCAGAGCCGCTTCTCATCAACCTCGAACGGACGGTAATCCAGCGCCAGCGCATCCGGCTCAATTGGGAATATTCGTCTCGCGGCGGCATGCACATAACGGCTAAGCTCCGGCTCGCGCAATGTCTGGTTGGGTAAGGTTAAGGGACGTTGCAACGCCAGCTGAGGAGGCAAACCGACGCGCAGCGAAATGCGCTGCGGCAATTGTTTACGCCACTGGCGCAGCAGAACCTGCTGCGTGGTAGAGAGCTGCAACACGCCGTTTTTCAACGTATCCGACGGCAACGGCTGCCGCCACCAGTGTCGAAGCTGCCAGCCTGCGCGACGGCGCTGGATGCCGAGCGCGCACAGTTGTTTATTCTGAATATCCAGCCCGATTTGCCATGTCTGAAAAGCCATGCGCGCGATCTCCATATCGTCAGGGAAAAAGGACGTATCAAAGCGTCTGCCTTGCCTTTATACTACCGCGCGATTGTTTATAAACTGCCCAAACGACAACAGATGGGAAATCTCAGGTGAAGTTCGTAAAGTATTTATTGATTCTTGCAGTGTGTTGCATCTTGCTGGGAGCCGGCTCTGTTTATGGCCTGTACAAATATATTGAGCCTCAGCTGCCCGATGTAAACACCCTGAAAGATGTTCGCTTGCAAACCCCAATGCAGGTTTACAGCGCCGATGGCGAGCTGATCGCCCAGTATGGCGAAAAACGTCGCGTTCCTTTGACGTTGCAGCAGATGCCGCCGGAGCTGATCAAAGCGTTTATCGCGACAGAAGATAGCCGTTTTTATGAGCATCACGGCGTTGATCCTATGGGGATTTTTCGCGCCGCCAGCGTGGCGCTGATCTCAGGCCACGCCTCGCAGGGCGCGAGCACCATTACTCAGCAGCTGGCGCGTAACTTCTTCCTCAGCCCTGAACGCACATTGATGCGTAAAATCAAGGAAGCTTTTCTCGCTATTCGCATCGAACAGCTGCTGACGAAAGATGAAATTCTGGAGCTTTACCTCAACAAAATTTACCTCGGCTACCGCGCTTACGGCGTCGGCGCGGCTGCGCAGGTCTATTTCGGCAAGTCTATCGATCAGCTTTCACTGAGCGAAATGGCGATGATCGCGGGTCTGCCGAAGGCGCCTTCGACCTTTAACCCGCTTTACTCGCACAGCCGCGCGCTGACGCGGCGCAATGTGGTGCTGGGGCGTATGCTCGACCAGAACGACATTACGCAACAGCAGTATGACGACGCGCGCAACACGCCGCTGGAAGCGCGCTACCATGGCCCGGAAATCGCCTTCTCCGCCCCTTATCTTAGCGAGATGGCGCGTCAGGATATGGTGAAGCGCTATGGCGAAAATGCTTATACCGACGGCTACAAGGTCTATACCACCGTCTCGCGCAAGTTCCAGCAGGCGGCGCAGGATGCGGTGCGCAACAATGTCATCGCTTATGATATGCGCCACGGCTACCGCGGCCCGTCCAGCACGCTGTGGAAAGTGGGCGAGCCGGCGCAGGATAAGACAGAAATTCTGAAGGCGCTGAAAGACCTGCCGGTTTACGGCCCGCTCTTTCCGGCAGTGGTAACCAGCGCGAACAGCGGCGAAGCCACGGCGCTGATGAAGGACGGCAGCAGCGTCGCGCTGACGCTGGCAGGCGTACGCTGGGCGCGCCCGTACAAGTCCGACACCCTGCAGGGTGCCACGCCGAAGAGCGTGACCCAGGTGCTGCAGGCGGGCCAGCAGATTTGGGTGCGTAAAGTGGATAACGACTGGTGGCTGGCGCAGGTGCCGGACGTCAACTCGGCGCTGGTGTCGCTCAATCCCACCGACGGCGCGGTGCGCGCGCTGGTAGGCGGCTTCGATTTCAATCAAAGCATGTTTAACCGCGCCACTCAGGCGCTGCGCCAGGTCGGTTCCAACATCAAGCCGTTCCTTTATACGGCAGCGATGGATCGCGGCCTGACTCTGGCCTCCATCCTGAACGACGTGCCGATCTCCCGTTGGGATGCCGGCGCCGGCGCGGACTGGCGTCCGAAAAACTCGCCGCCGACCTATGATGGCCCGATTCGTCTGCGTCAGGGTCTGGGGCAGTCGAAAAACGTGGTGATGGTGCGTGCTATGCGCGCGATGGGCGTCGATTATGCGGCGGAGTATTTGCAACGCTTCGGCTTCCCGGCGCAAAATATTGTTCATACCGAATCGCTGGCGCTGGGCGCGGCCTCCTTCACCCCGATGCAGGTGGCGCGCGGCTATGCGGTGATGGCCAACGGCGGCTTCCTGGTCGATCCTTACTTCATCAGAAAGATCGAGAATGAACAGGGCGAAACCCTATTTGAAGCTAAGCCGAAAATCGCCTGTCCGCAGTGCAATCTGCCGGTGGTGTACGGCGAGACGCAAAAAGCCCTCGCGCTGAACGAAGAGAGCGTAGAGAACGTCGCCGTTTCCGATCAGGGTCAAAACCAGACGGTTCCCCAGCCTGAGCTGGGACAGGTGACGCCGCAGCCGGGCGGCGAGCAGCAGTATGCGCCGCACGTTATCAGCACGCCGCTGGCATTCCTGATCAAAAGCGCGCTGAACTCCAACGTTTTCGGCGAACCGGGTTGGATGGGCACCGGCTGGCGCGCGTCGCGCGATCTCAAGCGCAACGATATCGGCGGCAAAACCGGCACCACCAACAGTTCGAAGGATGCCTGGTTCTCCGGCTACGGCCCGGAAACGGTCACTTCGGTTTGGATCGGCTTTGACGATGCGCGTCGCGATTTAGGCCGCAGCACCGCGTCCGGGGCGATCAAAGATCAGATTTCCGGCTATGAAGGCGGCGCGAAGAGCGCTCAGCCCGCCTGGGACGACTATATGAAAGTCGCGCTGGATGGCGTGCCGGAGCAGCCGCTAACGCCGCCGGACGGTATCGTCACCGTTACCATCGATCGCCGCACCGGCAAGCTGGCGAACGGCGCCGGCAACACGCGTCAGGAGTATTTCATCAACGGCACGCAGCCGACAGAATATTCGGTGCATGATGTCGGCACGACTCTTATGGATACCGGCGGAGAGAGCCACGAGCTGTTCTGACGCCTGTTTCTCATCGCTGGCTTGAAAACTGAAACGCAATCGGGTCGCAAAACCCGGTTGCGTTTTTTTATGAAGGGGTATCGGGGTCGAACAAAAGCGGGAGAACCACGGACCAGGCCTCAGTAGGCGAGCCTGCCCTGCTTCACTAACCACTCACGCACCAGGAAAAGCGCGCTGACATTACGCGCCTCCTGAAAATCGGGCTCCTCTAACAGCGCCAGCAGGTTT
The DNA here is from genome assembly GCA_002359495.1 of Enterobacteriaceae bacterium UBA2655. Classification (GTDB taxonomy): domain Bacteria; phylum Pseudomonadota; class Gammaproteobacteria; order Enterobacterales; family Enterobacteriaceae; genus Pantoea; species Pantoea superficialis. The sequence goes on along the minus strand of DENB01000051.1, from coordinate 88,004 downwards.
TCCAGTGGCCAGCGGCGTACGATCAGCGGCTCCGGCTCATCGCCTTCCAGCTTCTCTTCATAGAGCGCTTCCGCCACGACGATATTCATTTTGCTGGAGAAATAGGAGGGCGCCATGGTCAGCTTGCCCAGCGACGCCAGCTTTTCCGCGCCGTATCCCGCCTCTTCTTTCAGCTCGCGCTCCGCCGCTTCGAAAACGCTTTCGCCCGGATCGATCAGACCTTTCGGAAAGCCCAGCTCATAGGTTTCCAGCCCGACGGCGTACTCTTGAATCAGGATCAGCTGATTATCGATAATCGGCACGATCATCACCGCTTCGCGCCCGGGGGGCTTCATGCGTTCATAAACCCGCCGTTCGCCATTGCTGAAGGCAAGATCAACGGCTTCAATGGTAAACAAACGGGAGCGCGCCACCGCTTCCACGTTGAGGATGTCAGGTTTTTTTAAAGTGTTTTTCATATCAGCCTCAAACTTAGCGCAGCCATGTGATGCGATGATGCCCGAAACGAACAGAATACAGAAGCGCGCGCCATTGCGCGACAGTCAGCCCTGCCAATCCTGCCACACCTTTAGCCAGCCGGGCTAACAACTTCTTGTTATGGCTCAGACAAAAACAGCATGATGTCAATCAACGTCTGAAAAATTCAGAATAGACCGATATTTAATTGAGTTTTCGACGGGTAACATTTCAGCAAGGCTCGTTACGCTGGCCCTAATTTCATGATTTTGTGCGTTATTTTATCTCTCAGCTCGTTTGCCGACGCTGTTTGGTCCCGCCAAAATTTTCCTCAATCAGTGGCGTCATCTGGAGCATGCGGTTAACGTGAAGGCAGTATTTTGGCTGGATTAAGCAAAGCATGAGCACAATACTCATCATCCTTGCGGTCATGCTGGCCTGTTCAATACTGGCGGGCATCGGTTTTTGGTACGCTATGCGGCATCGCCCGCCGTTGGCGAAACCGCTGCCGTTTATCAGTCCTCCCCATCGCAAGCTCACCAGCGAAGAGCGCAGCGCCGTTGAAAAATATGTCGCTTCTTTCGGTAAAAGAAAGCGTCGCGGCAGCGTTTCCGTGCCTGGCGAAACCGCCTCCGGCGCCGAAAGTCTGGCGCTCACTTCGCAAAGCAACAATGTTTATCCGGTGACGCACGCCATTACGCGCTACGGTCTCTCTACCGACGATCCGCAGAAGTGGCGTTATTACCTTGACGCCGTCGAGGTGCATTTGCCGCCCCTTTGGGAGCAATACATCACCGACGAGAACTATGTCGAGCTGATTAAAACGCAATCGATACCTTTAGTGATTTCGCTTAACGGCCACTCGCTGGTGAATTATGCGGTCGAACAGCCGCCGCTGCCGCCGCTGGTGCGCCCGATGTCGACCAACGCCTCGATCCGCAAAGAAGAGAGCGAAAACGTTGAGTTGCTGCAGGTGCGTAAAGAGACGCCGGAAGAGTATGCGCTCTCGCGTCCCGACGGCACGCGCGAGGCGCTCTCCATCAGCTTCGCCTTTCTGCTGTTTTTCACCAGCCTGCTGGTGCCGGGCCGTTTTATGATCTGGCTGCTGCTGCTGGGCGTGATGATCATCGCGGTCAGCCTGTGGTTCCTCTACCGTTTTCCGGGGGAAAAAGGGTTGCGCGAAGTGCACTGCCTGCGCGGCGCGGCGAAACGTTGGGGCTTGTTCGGCGAATCCAATCAGGGACAGAATAACGTTTCGCTCGGCATCATTGACCTGATTTATCCCAGCCACTGGCAGCCCTACGTCAATCACGATTTAGGCCAGATTACCGACGTCGAAATCTACCTGAACCGCCAGGTAGTGCGTCAGGGCCGTTTTCTTTCGCTGCAGGACGAGGTACGTAATTTTCCGGTGCAGCGCTGGCGAAAAAACGTGGTGCTGGCCTGCGGTTCGCTGCTGGCGCTTGCCTTGCTGGTGAGCTGGATCCCGCTCAGCATGCCGCTGAAGCTGAGTCTGGCCTGGGTAAAAGGGACGGAAAGCATCGAGGTGAACGGCGTCGACCAGCTGGCGGCGATCTCTTTGAATATCGGCGATAGTCTGAAGGTGAACGGCACCGGCATGTGTTCGGTGCCGGGCAACTACCAGAGCAACCGCTCCTACGCCTGGCTGCCCTTTGACTGCTCGGCGGTCTACTGGAACAATGCGGCTCCCCTGCCGCAGCCGCAGTCCGACATCATCGATAAAGCCTCGGCGCTGCTGGACAGCACCAATAAACAGCTGCACCCGGAGACCAACAGCGATCCCAAGCTGAACCCGCAGCTGGCGTCAGCCATACAGAAATCGGGCATGATCCTGCTGGATGATTTTTCCGATCTGGTGATCAAAACGCAGAGCCTCTGCAACCAGCAGCAGGATTGCGTCCGGCTGAAAAACGCGCTGGTTAACCTCGGCAACGCCAAAGACTGGGATACGCTGGTGCATCGCGCCGATTCCGGCCAGCTCAACGGCATGAACGTGCTGCTGCGTCCGGTCAGCGCCGAAGCGCTGGAAAACCTGGTGAATACCGCCACCTCGACCTTCTTTGCGCGCGAGACGCGACGCGCGGCGGAAAATCTCAACAGTCCGCCGCCGGGCGGGTTTTTGATCATCAGCGATGAAGGTCGTCAGCTGGTGAATCAGTCTCAGCCGACGGTCTCGCTGTTCGACCTCGACGCGCGCGCGCAGTGGATTGAGCTGCAACGCATGTCGGGCATGCTGCTGCATACGCCTTTTTCCGCGAAAGGGATCATCACCGGCCTCTCCACCGACGCCAACGGCACCCGGCATATCGCGCTGCATACCGAACCTGACGCCATGGCGCTCTGGCGCTATCTGGCGACGTCGTTGCTGCTGGTGGCGCTGATCGTCTGCGCGCTGACGAACGCCCTGCTGGCGCTGCGCCGCATCCATCGTAACCGCGTGCGTATGGCGGATATCCAGCAATATTACGACAAATGCTTTAACCACCATCTCGGCACTATACAGAGCGTGCGCTCGTTATTCTGACCCTCAGCCTTCTGTGCTACCCTGTCGCCCTGTTTTCGCTTGGGGATAATATGGCCATGACGCTGAACTGGTCGGAGATTGATACCGTGCTGCTCGATATGGACGGCACCCTGCTGGATCTCGCCTTCGACCGCCATTTCTGGCTGGAGCACGTTCCCGAATCCCTGAGCCGCGCCCGCGCCATTACGCTGGCGGAAGCGCACCAGCTGATCGCCGAAAAATATCAGGCCGTGGCGCATACGCTAAACTGGTATTGTCTGGACTATTGGTCGCAGGAGCTGGCGCTGGATATCCGCGCCATGACGTGGGAAAAGCGCAGCCGGGCCGCGTTACGCGCCGACACGCTGCCCTTTTTGCAGGCGCTGCGCCGGGCAGGCAAACGCGCCATCCTGCTGACCAACGCCCATCCTTACAACCTGGAGATCAAGCTGGCCGAAACCGGATTGGCGGCGCACCTTGATTTATTACTTTCCACCCATACCTTTGGGTATCCGAAAGAAGACCAACGCTTATGGCAGGCGGTGCAGCAGCACACGGGGTTCGATAATGCGCGCACGCTCTTTATCGACGACAGCGAACCCGTTCTGGATGCCGCGCATCAATGGGGCATCCGCTGGTGCCTGGGCGTCAGCAATCCCGACTCTGGTCGGCCCGACCAAACTTTTGCCCGGTATCAGGCCGTACGGGATTATCGCCAGCTCAGCCATACGCTGACGTAAACGTCAGGAGTCGCAATGAAAGAGAAAAACAGCGAGGGCGTACGGCTCGACAAATGGCTTTGGGCCGCGCGCTTTTATAAAACCCGCGCCATCGCGCGCGAAATGATCGAAGGCGGCAAGGTTCACTACAACGGCCAGCGCAGCAAACCCAGCAAGCTGGTGGAGCTGGAGGCGGAACTGACTCTGCGCCAGGGCGACGACGAGCGCACGGTGATCGTCGCCGCCATCACCGATCAACGTCGTCCCGCCAGCGAGGCGCAGCAGCTCTATAGCGAAACCGCTGCCAGCATTGAAAAACGGGAAAAGATGGCGCTGGCGCGCAAGATGAATGCGCTGACCATGCCGCATCCCGATCGTCGGCCGGACAAAAAAGAGCGCCGCGATCTGATGAAATTTAAAATTTCGGGCGAAGAATAACGCTTCGCCCCAACGAGAGAAACCTTATGTCCGTACAAGATCAACTGCATCGTTACCTGTTTGAAAATGCCGCAGTGCGCGGCGAGCTGGTGAATGTCACACAAACCTGGCGCGACGTGCTGAAAACTCATGAATATCCCGCGCCGGTGCAGCAGCTGCTGGGCGAACTGCTGGTCGCCACCAGCCTGTTGACCGCCACCCTGAAGTTCGACGGCGACATCACCGTGCAGCTGCAGGGCGACGGCCCGCTGTCGCTGGCGGTGATCAACGGCAACAACCGTCAGGAACTGCGCGGCGTGGCGCGCGTTCAGGGCGATATCGCGCCGGACAGCAGCCTGAAAAGCATGGTCGGCAACGGCTATCTGGTGATCACCATTGCGCCGGAAAAAGGCGAACGCTATCAGGGCGTGGTTGGTCTGGAAGGAGAGACGCTCGCCGAGTGTCTGGAAGATTACTTTATGCGTTCCGAGCAGCTGCCGACGCGCCTGTTTATCCGCACCAGCGACAAAGGCGCGGCGGGCATTTTGCTCCAGGTGTTGCCGGCGCAGGACGCCAGCCAGGATGATTTCAACCATCTGGCGACCCTGACGGAGACCGTGAAGGCGGAAGAGCTGATCGAGCTGCCCGCCAACGATGTGCTGTGGCGTCTTTACCATCAGGAAGAGGCGACCGTCTACGATCCGCAGCCGGTGATCTTCAAATGCACCTGCTCGCGCGAGCGTTGCGGCGAAGTGTTGAAAACCCTGCCGCAGGCGGAAGTAGACGAGATTATCGAAGAAGATGGCGAAATCGATATGCACTGCGACTACTGCGGCACCCATTATGTCTACGACGCGGTAGATATCGCGGCGATTCGCAACGCCTCCGTCAGCAGCAACGGCAGCGACGACCGTCTGCATTAATTCCCTTCGGGCGACGTTCGTCGCCCTCTCCTTTCTTCGCCCTATTAAAAGATTCAATAGCAACCACGTTTTTTCGCGCTGGCTTTTTATGCACGACTGACCGAAATTTCTGCTTAGCGCGCCTGGCTTCGCATTTCTGGGTATCGTTCTTTTTCCTGATGACGGAGAGGTGTACACTGCGCGCGATTGTGCTTACATTCAGGAATTATCAGGAATAATTTTCACGATCGACAAACTTTCATTGTCAGTGCAGCACAGACACCGATTAAAGGAGCAGTCACATGCGCGTTAACGGCCTGACCTCGCAAGACCTTACCGCTTTGGGCATTACGGACACCACGGAAGTGGTCTACAACCCCGACTACGACACTCTGTTTCAGGAAGAAACGCGCCCGGATCTTCAAGGCTACGAGCGCGGCACCCTGACGCAAAGCGGCGCCATCGCCGTCGATACCGGCATTTTCACCGGCCGATCGCCGAAGGATAAATACATCGTGCGTGACGACACCACGCGCAACACGCTCTGGTGGAACGATCAGGGCAAAGGGAAGAACGACAATCAGCCGCTGTCGCAGGAAACCTGGCAGGCGCTGAAACATTGCGTCACGCAGCAGCTTTCCGGCAAGCGTCTGTTCGTGGTGGACGCGTTTTGCGGCGCCAACCCCGATACGCGTCTGAGCGTGCGCTTCGTTACCGAGGTCGCCTGGCAGGCGCACTTCGTGAAGAACATGTTTATTCAACCCGGCGAGGCCGAACTGGCCAGCTTCACGCCCGATTTCGTGGTAATGAACGCCGCGAAATGCACTAATCCGAACTGGCAGGCGCAGGGGCTGCATTCCGAAAACTTCGTCGCCTTTAACCTGACGGAGCGTATGCAGCTGATTGGCGGCACCTGGTACGGCGGCGAGATGAAAAAGGGCTTGTTCGCCATCATGAACTATCTGCTGCCGCTGCGCGGCATCGCGTCGATGCACTGTTCGGCCAACGTCGGCAAAGCGGGCGACGTGGCGGTGTTTTTCGGCCTCTCCGGCACCGGTAAAACCACGCTCTCCACCGACCCGGAACGTCAGCTGATCGGCGACGACGAGCATGGCTGGGACGATGACGGCGTGTTTAACTTCGAGGGCGGCTGCTACGCCAAGACCATCAAGCTTTCGGCGCAGGCGGAGCCGGAAATCTATCGCGCCATTCGCCGCAACGCGCTGCTGGAGAACGTGGTGGTGCGCGCCGACGGCAGCGTCGATTATGACGACGCCGGCAAAACCGAAAATACCCGCGTCTCCTATCCGATCGATCATATCGACAACATCGTCAGGCCGGTGTCGAAAGCGGGTCATGCGAAAAAAGTGATTTTCCTGACGGCCGACGCCTTCGGCGTGCTGCCGCCGGTATCGCGCTTAACCCCGGAGCAGACGCAGTATCACTTTCTCTCCGGCTTTACCGCCAAACTGGCCGGCACCGAGCGCGGCATTACCGAACCGACGCCGACCTTTTCCGCCTGTTTCGGCGCCGCCTTTCTGACGCTGCATCCGACGCAGTACGCGGAAGTGCTGGTGAAACGCATGCAGGCCGCCGGCGCGCAGGCGTATCTGGTGAATACCGGCTGGAACGGCAGCGGCAAGCGCATCTCTCTGAAGGATACGCGCGCCATCATCAACGCTATTCTGGCGGGCGAGCTGGATGAAGCGGAGGTAGAGACGCTGCCGGTGTTCGGTTTGCAATTCCCGCGCGCGCTGGCGCAGATGGATGCGACGATCCTCGATCCGCGCAACAGCTGGGAAAGCGCAGAGAAGTGGCAGGCGCAAGCGCGCGATCTGGCGCAACGCTTTATCGATAACTTCGACAAATACACCGATACTGCCGCCGGCGCGGCGCTGGTGAAAGCGGGTCCTCAGCACTGAGGCGATAAAAAACCGGCGTGGGTTTCCCGCGCCGGTTATTGCCGGTTTAGCTCTGCGCGCTGCCGATCAGCGCCGGGCTGTGGCCGCCTCCCTCAGGAATCGGCAGCCAGGCGCGAATGCGCAGCCCGCCGCGTTCGCTGACGCCGATCTCCAGCGAGCCGTGATGCGCATCGATAATACGCTGCACGATCGCCAGCCCCAGGCCGGTGCCGCTGGTGCTGCGCGCGCTGTCGCCGCGCACGAAGGGCTGGAACAGATGCTGTAACTGATCCGGCTTGATGCCGGGACCGTCATCCTCCACCTGGAACCAGGCGCGATGCAGTTCATGACCGCTGCTGACCTTGATCCAGCCGTTGCCGTAGCGCGCCGCGTTCACCACCATATTGGCCGCCGCGCGCTTGATGGAGAGCGGATTGATATCCAGCATCAGCTCTTCCTGCATCACCGCGCTTTCGATCTCCCGCTCGTAGCCGCTCTCGGCCGCCACCACTTCGCCCAGCACGCCGTTCAGATCGGCGCGCTCGGTTTGCATCTCCTGACCGGTGCGCAGGTAGTCGATAAACTGCTCGATGATGGCGTTACACTCTTCGATATCCTTGTTAATCGACTCCGCAAGATAGCCATCCTGCTCGCTCATCATTTCGGTCGCCAGACGAATACGCGTCAGCGGCGTGCGCAAATCATGGCTGACGCCGGCCATCAGCAGCGTACGATCGTCGGCCAGCTGCTTTACGCCTGCCGCCATCTGGTTAAAAGCGCGCGTCACCGAGCGCACTTCGGAAGCGCCATATTCCCGCAGCGGCGGCGGGATAATGCCCTTCCCGACCTGTAATGCGGCATGTTCCAGATCGACAAGCGGTCGGTTCTGGATGCGGATAAACAGCCAGGCGCCGCCGATAGCCAATAGCATAATCGCCAGCGTATAGCGGAACAGCGGCGAAAAGTCGCCCTGATGGATCTCCGTAAGCGGCACGCGCACCCAGATATCGGGCGACAGCCAGGTTTTCAGCCAGACCACCGGAGAATTTTTATTCACCTCGACGCGCACGTCGGTCGGGCCGCCTAACTGCTGCGCCATCTGCTCGCTGAGAAATTCGTAATGCTGCGCCCAGCGCAACCCGCTCTCTTCCGCCGCCGCGTTGGTATACAGCGAAATGCCCAGCTCGCGATAGATTTCGCGCCGAAAGGCGGGCGGCACCTCCAGCTGCGTGCCATCCTCCAACTGAAGCCGGTCGGTCATCAACATACGCACTTCATAGGCGAGCACTTTGTTGAACTGTTGCAGGCTGGGAAGAATGGCGAAGTTGAGCACCACCAGATAGGTCGTTACCAGGCTGACGAACAGCAAGGTAACGATCAATAACAGGGTGCGGGCAAACGAACTGCGGGGCGAGAAGCGCAGGCGCTTCATGCTTTACTGCCGTCCGGGACAAAAACGTAACCCAGGCCCCAGACGGTCTGGATATAACGCGGGTGAGCCGGATCTTCTTCCACCATGCGGCGCAGGCGTGAAATCTGCACGTCGATGGAGCGCTCCATGGCGCTGTACTCGCGACCGCGCGCCAGATTCATCAGCTTATCGCGGGAGAGTGGCTCGCGCGGATGGCTGACCAGCGCCTTCAGCACGGCGAACTCGCCGCTGGTTAACGGCATCGGCTCATCTTCGCGGAACATTTCACGCGTGCCGAGGTTCAGTTTGAACTTGCCGAACGCGATAACCGCTTCCTCCTGCGACGGCGCGCCCGGCAGCTCATTGGCCTGACGACGCAGCACGGCGCGAATACGCGCCAGCAGCTCGCGCGGGTTAAAAGGTTTTGGAATATAGTCGTCGGCGCCGATCTCCAGCCCCACGATGCGGTCGACCTCTTCGCCTTTCGCCGTCACCATAATGATCGGCATCGGGTTGCTCTGGCTGCGCAGACGACGGCAGATCGACAGGCCATCTTCGCCCGGCAGCATTAAATCCAGCACCATCAGGTGAAAAGATTCACGGGTCAACAAACGGTCCATCTGTTCGGCGTTGGCGACGCTGCGTACCTGAAAGCCCTGTTCGGTCAGATAGCGTTCGAGCAGCGCGCGCAAACGCATATCATCATCAACGACCAGAATTTTGTAGTTCTCTTGCATTTCTAAACTCCCAAAGGCGCCATTGCCTGAGCCGATATTGTTAAAAAAAGATGCTCTGCAGTGACAGTCATTAATGGTTTATATTCTAGCCGAAATTGTTACAAAGCATATTAAACAGCAGCTTAACTTCTGTTTTTACTTTGCGCCGCGTCCGGGATCGCATTTCAGCCGCGACAGGCGCCGTTACGGCTAATCTGAAACTTGACCCGATTTTCTGCTATTGGCTGGCGTGATATTCGCGCCATGAAATAATAAGCAAGTAAATACAAAAGGTTATTTTATTTATCCGCCCACGTCTCAGCCGACGGGCCGCAGGCTTGTCAGAATATCGCTTTATTCACCAGATACGCAGCAGAAAAATTGGCGCGTTGCCTTTATCAGGCCGCCTCGCGTCTCAGATTAAAGCGGCGCCGACAGAATTTCGGCCCGGATAAAAATAAAGGCCGCGAAATCAGCGGGTCATCCCGCCTTCACAGCCCGAGAAAAATCACGCAGACTGATTCTCAACTGAATGTTTCCTTGCATCCGTGCGCAACAGGCAGGCTCCTGCTTCGCCTGCTTACCCTGTACGAAAATGCTATGCGCCTGCCCATTTCGCCACCGGGGAATAAAGGATTCGGTTTTTAACTTTTCTAAAAACCGGTTCCCCGACTCTTTTTTTGCGCATTGAACTGCGCGGATTGATCCCCTTACACTAGCTGGCATGTGAATTTTCCGGCAGCGCAAAAGCAGAATGAAAACCAAACTGATTACCCGCGAAGGCTTTAACCAGCTGAAAGCGGAGCTGGACTACCTCTGGCGCGAAGAGCGCCCGGAAGTGACGAAAAAAGTCACCTGGGCCGCCAGCCTGGGGGATCGCAGCGAAAACGCCGACTACCAGTACAACAAAAAGCGCCTGCGCGAAATCGACCGCCGCGTGCGCTATCTGACGAAAAGTCTTGAAGAGCTGCGCATCGTCGACTATTCGCCGCAGCAGGACGGCAAAGTCTTTTTCGGCGCCTGGGTAGAGGTCGAGAACGACGCGGGCGAGCTGAAGCGCTTTCGCATTGTGGGCTACGACGAGATTTTCGGCCGCAAGGATTACATCTCCATCGACTCACCGATGGCGCGCGCGCTGCTGAAAAAAGAGGTCGGCGACGCCGCGACGGTGCAGACGCCGGCCGGTCCGGCGCTCTGGTACGTCAATGAGATAACCTACGTCAATTAGTCATTCAGAATATCGCCCAAAGCGGCCCGCGTCGCTGGCATTTTCACCCTTCAATCCGTATAACTGTCCCCTGTTTCTCAACCCTGTGTAAGCAAGATAGTTACCGATGATGAAAGATCTGAGCCAGATTATTGCAAGTGAGCTTCAGGCGCGGGCAGAGCAAGTCGAAGCCGCCGTGCGCCTGTTGGACGAAGGGAATACCGTGCCTTTTATCGCACGTTATCGTAAAGAGGTGACGGGCGGCCTGGACGATACCCAGCTGCGTCAGCTGGAGACTCGCCTCGGCTACCTGCGCGAACTGGAAGAGCGTCGCCTGTCGATTCTGAAATCGATCGATGAGCAGGGCAAGCTGACCGCCGAGCTCGCCAACGCCATCAACGGCACGCTGAGCAAAACTGAACTCGAAGATCTTTACCTCCCCTATAAACCCAAACGCCGCACCCGCGGCCAGATCGCGATTGAAGCCGGTCTGGCGCCGCTGGCCGACACGCTGTGGCAGGACCCGTCGCAGGATCCTGAACAACTCGCCGCCGGGTATGTCGACGCGGATAAAGGCGTCGCCGACGTGCGCGCGGCGCTGGACGGCGCGCGTTATATCCTGATGGAGCGCTTCGCCGAAGATGCNNGCGAAGTTCCGCGACTACTTCGATCATCACGAGCCGCTCTCCAGCGTCCCGTCGCACCGCGCGCTGGCGATGTTTCGCGGCCGCAACGAGGGCGTGCTGCAACTCTCGCTGAACGCCGATCCGCAATACGATGAAGCGCCGCGCGAAAGCTACGGCGAAACCCTGATCGCCGACCACCTCAACCTGCGCCTGAATAACGCGCCCGCCGATAGCTGGCGTAAAGCGGTAGTGAGCTGGACCTGGCGCATCAAAGTGCTGCTGCACCTTGAGACGGAGCTGATGGGCACAGTGCGCGAGCGCGCCGAAGATGAGGCGATCAACGTCTTCGCCCGCAACCTGCACGATCTGCTGATGGCCGCGCCGGCGGGCATGCGCGCCACCATGGGCCTCGATCCCGGCCTGCGCACCGGCGTTAAGGTGGCGGTGGTGGATGCGACCGGCAAACTGGTGGCGACCGATACCATCTATCCGCACACCGGCCAGGCGGCGAAGGCCGCCACCATCGTCGCCGCGCTCTGTACTAAACATCAGGTGGAGCTGGTGGCGATCGGCAACGGCACCGCCTCGCGCGAGACCGAACGCTTCTTCCTCGATGTGCAGAAACAGTATCCGCAGATCAAGGCGCAAAAAGTGATCGTCAGCGAAGCGGGCGCCTCGGTCTATTCCGCCTCCGAGCTGGCGGCGCTGGAGTTCCCCGATCTGGACGTTTCGCTGCGCGGCGCGGTCTCCATCGCCCGCCGCTTGCAGGACCCGCTGGCGGAGCTGGTGAAGATCGACCCGAAATCGATCGGCGTCGGCCAGTATCAGCATGACGTCAGCCAGAGCCAGCTGGCGAAGAAGCTGGATGCGGTGGTGGAGGATTGCGTCAACGCCGTCGGCGTCGACCTCAATACCGCCTCCGTCGCGCTGCTGACGCGCGTGGCGGGCCTGACGCGCATGATGGCGCAGAATATTGTCAGCTGGCGCGACGAAAACGGCCGTTTCCACAATCGTCAGCAGCTGTTGAAAGTAAGCCGTCTCGGCCCGAAAGCCTTTGAGCAGTGCGCGGGCTTCCTGCGCATCAATAACGGCGACAACCCGCTGGACGCCTCCACGGTACACCCGGAAGCCTATCCGGTGGTGCAGCGCATTCTGGCCGCCACCGAACAGGCGCTGGATGCGCTGATGGGCAACCCCGGCTCGCTGCGCAACCTGAAAGCCGCGGACTTTACCGACGAGCGCTTCGGCCTGCCGACCGTGACCGACATCATGAAAGAGCTGGAGAAACCGGGCCGCGATCCGCGCCCTGAGTTTAAAACCGCCCAGTTCGCCGAGGGGGTGGAAACCCTGAACGACCTGCTGCCCGGCATGGTGCTGGAAGGCGCGGTGACTAACGTGACCAACTTCGGCGCCTTTGTGGATATCGGCGTGCATCAGGATGGGCTGGTCCACATCTCCTCCCTCTCCGACAAGTTTGTCGAGGATGCGCATCAGGTGGTCAAAGCGGGCGATATCGTGAAGGTTAAAGTGCTGGAAGTGGATCTGCAACGCAAGCGCATCGCCCTGACGATGCGTCTGGACGAGCAGCCGGGCGAAAGCGCGTCGCGTGGCGGCAACGGCAAATCCGCAGCGCGCGACAACGCGCGTCCTGGCAATGCGAAAGCGCGTCCGCGCGGCAACAGCCAGCCGGCGGGCAACAGCGCAATGGGCGACGCGCTCGCGGCCGCCTTCGGTAAAAAGCGTTAACCCTCTCTCCCGGTTCCCCTTTTCCGCAGTGCGGAAAAGGGGACACATTTGCGATTTCCCGGCAAAAAGCTACGCTGAAAAACAGCCTGTACAAAAAATAACTCTTGCCGTGGCGCGCGCGAAATATGGAAATTATCAATGTATTAATCGATAAGATTTACGCGGATTCCTTTCCTGTGGCCGCACGCGAGAGATTGCTCTACCATATTCAGGCAGCGCGCGATACGGTAAAAATGGCGCGCAAGGCGCACTGGGATGAGAAAGATGTCGTGCTGATTACCTACGCCGATCAGTTCCGCGAAAGCGAAGCGCCGACGCTCAAAACCTTCTCGCGCTTCTTCCAGCAGCATCTGCAATCCACCTTTACTCTTGTCCATCTGCTGCCCTTTTTTCCCTATACCTCCGACGACGGTTTTTCGGTAGTGGATTACCATCAGGTCAACCCGATCTGCGGCGAATGGCAGGACGTGGCGGAGCTGCATACCCATACGCGGCTGATGTTCGATTTCGTCTGCAACCATATGTCCGCCAAAAGCGCATGGTTCCGTCACTTTCTGGCTCAGGATCCCGGCTGGGATGATTTCTTTATCAGCATGCCGCCCGCGACCGATCTCAGCGCCGTGACCCGGCCGCGCACCTCGCCGCTGCTAACCCCTTTTACCCTGGCAAACGGCGAAACGCGTTTTATCTGGACCACCTTCAGCGCCGATCAAATCGACCTGAACTTCGCCAACCCGGAAGTGCTGATCAGCATGGTGGACGTGCTGCTGGATTACCTGAAAAAAGGGGCGGATTATGTCCGGCTCGACGCGGTGGGCTATATGTGGAAGACGCCGGGCACCAACTGTATCCACCTGGAGAAAACCCACCAGCTGGTAAAGCTGTTCCGCGCCATTGCCGACGTGGTCGCGCCCGGCACGGTGATCATCACCGAAACCAACGTGCCGCATAAAGACAATATCAGCTATTTCGGCAACGGCCGTGACGAGGCGCAGATGGTTTATCAGTTCTCATTGCCGCCGCTGGTGCTGCACGCCATCCACTCCGGCTCGGCGCGTGCCCTGCGCCAGTGGGCCGCCACCCTTGAGCTGAGCGGCAGCGACACTACCTTCTTTAATTTTCTCGCCTCCCATGACGGCATCGGCCTTAACCCGGCGCGCGGCATTTTGTCGGAGCCGGAGATCGTCGCGCTGGTGCGCGATCTGGCGCTTGAGGGCGCGCTGGTTTCTTATAAAAACAACCCGGACGGCACCACCAGCCCGTATGAAATCAACGTCACCTATCTGGATGCGCTGAACAAGCAGGAGGACGATGATGAGACGCGCCTGCGCCGTTTCCTGCTGGCGCACGGCATTCTGCTAGCCTTCCCCGGCGTGCCCGCCATCTATATCCAGAGTATTCTCGGCGCGCGCAACGATCGCGAAGGGGTCAGAGCCGCCGGGCATAACCGCGCCATCAACCGCGAGAAATACGCGCTGCACGGGATCGAAGCGGCGCTGGCGGGCGGCGACTGGCTGCGCCAGCAAACCTTTAACCAGCTAAGCGCGCTGATTCAGCTGCGCACGCGCCAGCCGGCGTTTCACCCAGATAATGCGATGACGCTGTTCGACAGTGAAAATGCGTTGCTGATCCTGAAGCGTCACCGCCCGGAGAGCCAGGAGAGTCTGCTGTGCGTTTTTAATCTCAGCAGCCGCCGGGTGGAGGCGCGCCTGCCCGAGGCGCATAAATTTCAGGATGTGATCAGCGGCGAGAGAGTAGACGGCACCCAGCCGGTGGCGCTGGATGCCTGGCAATTTATGTGGCTGCGCGGCTGATTATTTATACACTTCCGCCACGCCGCTGAAGCGTCCATGTTCGCGTCCGGCGATGATCAGGTAGTAGCGGCCGCCCTTCTCATCCGCCATTTTCGACAGCTCGCGCTTGGCATCCATCGGCGAGGTGGTTTCCGCCGTAGTATTCACGGTACCGATTTTCTGCAGATTCATTTTCTGCACTTCTTCTTTGGTGACTTCCTGCGCTGCCAGCGCGGAGAAAGAAGCGATGCAGCAGAGCGAAGCAATAACCGTTTTCTTAATGTTCATACACGTATCCTCATTCATTATTGGTATGCGAAAAGCAGGCAGCTGCAATAACGCAATCAGGCAGTATGGAACCGCACAATCCTCTCTTCCCGGCGGTCAGGCAGCGATCCTGCTTACCTGAAAAAGTATTGCCGCATCACACTATTTCGCCAGCTGCCAGGAAAAATTTTATTTCGTCAGGTCCGCGCTAAAGTAGAGAATATGCTGACAGAACCGCGCGGGATGGGAGATAAAAGGCGCATGTGCTGCTTTTTCGATCGTCACCGAGCGGCTCTCCGGCCAGCGCTCATCCAGCATCTCCGCCACGCGGCGCGGCACCAGCCCGTCGAGCCAGCCGTAAACGCGCAGGAAAGGCAGCGACAACTCGGTTAAGGCGTCGCGCAGATCCGCCTGGCGCAGGATCTCCAGTCCCCCCTCCAGCACCGGAACCGACGGCATCGGCTGGGAAAGCACCACCTCTTTCAGCGCGCGCGCATCCTGACGGGCGCTCTCCGTTCCCAGCGTTTGCAGCGCCAGGAAACGCTCTACCGTGCGCTGGAAGTCGCTGCTCAGCTGATGCTGGAAGTTCTGCAAGGTGTCGGGCTTGATGCCGGGCCAGCTCTCCTGCGCGGTAAAACAGGGCGAGGAGGCCACGGTGATTAAGCCGCGCACCTTTTCAGGCTGGGTCAACGCCAGCTGGCTCGCCACCAGCCCGCCCAACGACCAGCCGAGCAGGATGGCGCGCTCGGGCAGCATCGGAACCAGCTGCTGCGCCATATCCGCCAGCGACAGCGCGCCGTAGCCCTGGCTGCGGCCGAAGCCGGGCAAATCGACCAGGTGCAGACGAAAATGCGGGCTGAGCCGCATCGCAATGTCTTTCCACACCTCCGCGTTCAGTCCCCATCCGTGCAGCAGCACAAGGTCGACATTTCCTTCCCCGCTGGTGTGCCAGTAGAGCGATTTCATCAGTTACTATTCCGTGATTATAAAGGAGGCCGCTATGCTACCAATGCCGGGCGTCTGTTGGCTATGTCGTCTGCCGCTGCGTTTGCCGCAGCACGGGATTTGCAGTTTGTGCCTGCGCCAGCTGCCCGCGCTGCCGTTGCTCTGTCCGCGCTGCGCTCTGCCGTCGCGACATCCGCATCTGCCCTGCGGACGCTGCCTGAAGCAGCCGCCGCCCTGGCATAGCCTGATCTGCGTCAGCGACTATACGCCGCCGCTCAGCCAGCTGGTTCGCCGCCTGAAATTTAACGGCGCCACCGCACTCAGGGCGATGCTGGCGCGGCTGCTTTTGCTAAGCTGGTTACAGGCGAGACGGACGCGCGCCGCGCCGCGGCCCGATCTGCTGCTCTGCGTTCCGCTGCATAAAAAGCGGCTCTGGCGCCGCGGCTACAACCAGTCGGCGCTGCTGGCGCGGCCGTTGGCGCGCTGGCTGGGATGCGAATATCAGCCGCACGGCTTGCGTCGCCGCCGGCATGGCGCGCCGCAGCGCCGGTTAAACGCCCGGCAGCGACGGCGCAACCTCAGAGCGGCGTTCCGCCTTGAAATGGCCGTGCAGGGACGCCATATCGCGTTAATCGACGACGTGGTGACCACCGGCACGACAGTGGCGGAAATTACCCGGCTTTTACTGGCCCACGGGGCGGCCAGCGTTCAAATCTGGTGCCTGTGCCGTACCTTGTAGAGCGTCGGTGATGGGCGTATTATAACCAACTAAATTAGTCAACTATTGAGCAATCGCCATGATCCGTATTACCGATTCTGCCCAAGAGCATTTTTCTAAACTGCTGTCAAAACAGGAAGATGGCACCCAAATTCGCGTATTCGTTATTAATCCGGGTACGCCGACCGCCGAGTGCGGCGTCTCTTACTGCCCGCCGGATGCGGTGGAAGCGACCGATACCGAACTGAAGTTTGAGAAGCTCTCCGCCTACGTTGATGAGTTAAGCGCGCCTTATCTGGAAGACGCCGAGATCGACTTCGTGACCGATAACCTCGGCTCCCAGCTCACGCTGAAAGCGCCGAATGCCAAAATGCGCAAAGTCTCGGAAGATGCGCCACTGGTTGAGCGCGTCGAATATCTGCTGCAGGCGCAGATTAACCCGCAGCTGGCGGGCCATGGCGGCCGCGTAACGCTGATGGAAATCACCGACGAAGGCTACGCCATTCTGCAATTCGGCGGCGGCTGCAACGGCTGCTCGATGGTGGATGTGACGCTGAAAGAAGGCATTGAGAAAGAGCTGCTGAACGCCTTCCCGGAACTGAAAGGGGTGCGCGATCTGACCGAGCACCAGCGCGGCGAGCACTCTTACTACTGATTCGCTGGCTGCCGACGGGCGCGCGCCCGTCGGCTCTGTTTTACTGGCTGTTGCGCTGTCGGCTCACCTCTTTCAGCAGACGATCGACCTCGTCATCAGCAAACAGCGCTTCGAGAGTCACGCTCAGTCTGCGTCGCCAGTTCGGATATTCGTTGACCGTGCCCGGCACGTTGACCGGCGTCGTCATGCCGATCCAGTCTTCCGGTTGCAGGCCGAGCAGAGCGCTGTTGGTTTTCGCCAGAAAAGCGTGGATCGCCTGGTTTAGCGCGGGCGTCATCGCCTGGGTATCGACCTCTTCCTCCTGCTGTTTTTCCGCCAGCGCGCCCGCCTGACGCAACGCCTTCGTCAGCGTTTTTTTCTGCCGTGCACGCTGTTCATGCAGCTGCTTCAGCACCTTCTCGTTGGGATAAAGCCCCAGCTTTTCTCCCAGCGCCAAATCGCCCGCCTCCCAAAAACCGCTCAGGGTCGGCAGGTCGTGCGTGCTGGCGCTGGCGATCGACTGGCGCGGGTAGCTCTGCGGCAGGCGATACGCGCCGTTGCGCTCCTGCTCGAACCACAGCACTTTCCAGGAAAAGATGCCGTTGTTGCGCAGCTTGCCGATGATCTCCTTCGGCACGGTGCCCAAATCTTCACCGATCACCATACAGCGCTGGCGCTGGCTCTCCAGCGCCATAATCGCCAGCAGGTCGTCTACCGGATAGAAAACGTAGGCGCCTTTGTCCGCCGTTTCGCCGTAGGGGATCCACCAGAGCCGCAGCATGGCCATCACATGGTCGATGCGCAGAGCGCCGCAGTCGCGCATATTGGCGCGCAGCAGATCGATAAAAGGCTGATAACCGCGCGCCAGCATCACATGCGGATCCATCGGCGGAAGGCCCCAGTTCTGGCCGAGCGGGCCAAGGCGATCCGGCGGCGCGCCGACCGAGGCTTTCATCCGGTATAACTCCGGGTCATGCCAGGTTTCTGCGCTGCCTTCCGCCACGCCTACCGCCAGATCGCGATAGAGTCCCACCGCCATGCCGAGCTGCTGGCTGCGCTGCCAGCACTGGGCGAACTGCCTGTGCGCCAGCCACTGAAACCACATCCAGCAGCGGATCTCGTCGACGTGTTCGTCGCACCAGCTTTGCACAGCGGGCAGTTGGGTGTTATGCCACGCCTCCGGCCAGCCGGGCCAGCCGGGCCAGCCGACGCGCAGCGTATCGTCCGCGCTCTTTTCGCATTGCAGCGCGTCGTAGGCGGCCTGATACCAGAGGTTGTCGCCGCCTTCGCGCACGAAAGCTTCAAACGCCAGCATGGCGTCGTCCTGCGCGTCGCGCTGGCGGAACTGCATCCAGGCGAGGCGCAATGCCTCCAGCTTCAGCCGCGCGACCAGGGCATACTCCACCCATTCGCTGTCGCGCGCCTTCTCCAGCGCCCGCTGGGTTTTCACGGTTTTCCACCAGCGCTGCGCCGCCTTGCTCTGCTGAAAATCCTCCACCTGCGCCACGTCGATATAGAGCACGTTCAGCCAGCGGCGCGACGAAGGGCTGTAGGGGCTGGCGCCTTCCGGGTTCGCCGGATAGAGCGCATGCAGCGGGTTAAGGCCGATGAAATCGCCGCCGCGTTCGGCGATTTCCGCTAGCATTTTTTCCAGATCGCCGAAGTCGCCGATGCCCCAGTTATTTTCCGAACGCAGGGTGTAGAGCTGCACCAGCGCGCCCCAGCGTTTTTCGCCGGCGCGCAGCGCCTCCGGCTCGTAGCAGCGGCGCGGCGTGATGATAATGCGCGAATCCCACTGCCGCTCGCCCTGCGTCAGGGTCAGCTGATGATAGCCCTGCGCCAGACGCGGCGGCAGCGTCAGGGTCTCGCCGCCCGCGACCTCGCCGGTAAAGGTTTTGCCCTTCTGGGTGGTCAGCCGCCAGTGAAAGGTTCCGCTTCCTTCGACCGCCATCTCGCGCTTGCCGGGACCGCGAAACACCTTCGCCGGCGGTACCGGCGCGGCCTCCTGCTCCGCCAGACGGTCTAAATCCATAACCGCCAGCAGCTGTTGCCGCGTCTCATCGCTGATCGCCTGTTCTTCGCCGTCCACGTTGATAAAACTGGGGGCAATGCCGGCTGCGCTGACTGCCTTATTCCGTTGACTCACTTTCATTGCGGCTCCTTAGCGCTTCGCCTGCCAGATACGTTTTTGGTAATCACGAATAGAGCGATCGGAACTGAACATGCCGGTGCGGGCGGTATTCAGGATCGCCGCGCGCGTCCAGGTTTCCTGATCTCTCCACATCTCCTCTGCGCGCGCCTGCGCGCGCAGGTAATCGGCAAAATCAGCCAATACCAGCCAGTAATCGCCATATTTCGTCAGGCTGTCGAGCATCATGTCGAAAGCATTTTTATCGCCGTCGCTGAAGGCGCCTTTTTCCAGCTCCTTCAACAGCCCGTCCAGATGCTTATCTTTTTTACGCAGCTTTTTCGGGTCGTAACCGCCCGCCTTCAGCGCCTTCACCNNACGGTATGGCCGAAGATAAAGATGTTCTCTTCGCCCACCTGCTCCGCAATCTCCACGTTGGCACCGTCCAGCGTGCCGATGGTCAATGCGCCGTTCAGCGCCAGCTTCATGTTGCCGGTGCCGGACGCTTCGTAGCCTGCGGTAGAGATCTGCTCGGAAAGGTCGGCGGCCGGGATCATCAGCTCCGCCGCCGTGATGCGGTAGTCGGGAATAAACACCACCTTCAGGCGATCGCCGACGCGCGGGTCGTTATTGATCGCCTCCGCCACCTTATTAATGGCATAGATAATGTTTTTCGCCAGGTAGTAGCCGGGCGCCGCTTTGGCGCCGAACAGAAAGACGCGCGGCACCCTATCTTGCCGATCGGGGTTGTCGCGTAGCGCGCGGTAGCAGTGCAGGATATGCAGCAGATTAAGGTGCTGACGCTTATATTCGTGCAGGCGTTTAATCTGCACGTCGAACAGCGCGTCGGGGCGGATCTTAATGCCGGTCAGACGTTCGACATACTCCGCCAGCCGCACCTTGTTATCGTGCTTGATCTGCCGGTAGCGCTGGCGAAACGCCGGGTCCTCCGCGTACGGCTCCAGCGCCTTCAGCGCGTCGAGATTGTTCACCCACTCGACCTTCAGCGTCTCGTCGATCAGCGCGGAAAGCTGCGGATTGCAGGCTTTCAGCCAGCGGCGCGGCGTAATGCCGTTGGTGACGTTATGAAATTTTTGCGGCCAGAGCTGGTGATACTCCGGGAAGAGATCCTTGACCACCAGGTCGGAATGCAGCGCCGCCACGCCGTTGACAGCAAAGCCGCTGACCACGCAGAGGTTCGCCATGCGCACCTGGCGGTCATGCACCACCGCCAGCTTTTCCCAGACCGCTTCGTCGCCCGGCCAGCGCTTTTCGACCTGCTTTTTCAGGCGTCGGTTGATTTCGCGGATGATCATCATATGGCGTGGCAGCAGGCTGCGCATCAGGCGTTCATCCCAGCGCTCCAGCGCTTCAGGCATCAGGGTATGGTTGGTATACGCGAAGAGGTTGCTGGTGATGCGCCAAGCCTCATCCCAGCCGAGCTGATGTTCGTCCAGCAGCAGGCGCAGCATCTCCGGGATGGCGATGGTGGGATGCGTATCGTTAAGCTGAATCACTTCGTAATCGGGCAGTTCTTCGATTTTGCGCCCGGCCAGGTGATGGCGTCGCAGGATATCCGCCACCGCGCAGGCGCACTGAAAATATTGCTGCATCAGGCGCAGGTGTTTGCCTTCCTGATGGTTATCGTTGGGATAGAGCACTTTAGTCAGCTTCGCGGCGTCAACGCCCTGCTGCTCCGCCTGTAGAAACTTGCCGTCGTTAAACAGCGTCAAATCGAAAGGATGGAGATGGCTCGCCTTCCACAGCCGAAGCGGCAGGGTGACGCCGTTACGATAGCCAATCACTGGCAGATCCCAGGCTTCGCCGCGCAGGGCGAAGGCGGGTTTCCAGTGAACGCCGCCATCGTCGGTTTTCTCCACGCTGCCGCACATGCCGACGCTGACGTCCAGCGCCGCGTTATGGCGGAACCAGGGATAGCGATCGCGCTGCCAGTCATCCGGCGCTTCATACTGTTTTCCGTTGCGAAACGACTGGCGGAACAGGCCATATTGGTAGTTCAGGCCGTAGCCTATCGCCGGCTGGCCGACCGTCGCCATCGAATCCATGTAGCAAGCCGCCAGGCGCCCCAGCCCGCCGTTGCCGAGCGCCGGGTCTACCTCCTCCTCCAGCAGTTCGCCGAGATCGACCTGGTGCTGCGCCAGCGCCGCTTTCACTTCGTCATACCAGCCGAGGTTTAGCAGATTGTTGCCGGTCAGGCGGCCCAGAAGGAATTCCATCGACAAATAGTTAACATGGCGCTGCGGCTTGCCGTTCTTCGCCGCTGGCTGCGCGGCCAGCAGTTCCGCCAGCGCGCCGCTTAGTGCCTGCCACCACTGGGCGGGCGTCATTTGCTGCGCAGCGGAGAGACCAAGATATTGCCACTGACGGGTTAATGCAGATTCAAAGCGTGCCTGATTGAATTTTTGCTGCGACATAGCACTCGTCCATTTAACGATGTGGGGAACAGGGTTGCGCACAGGCTGACGGCGCCGCGTTAGTAAAAGAGGGCGTGAATGCGGCTCCAGTCCGGGGCCAGAGAAAAGGCGGACGCGTCAGCAACGCCTTAATTTAAGACGTCATTGAGGAAAAAAGCGACAGCGCGACGCAAGGAAAATCAAAAGCGGCAGTGCAGGCCAGCCGCGCTGGCCTGCCGGGGTTTAACAGAGTTCGAGCTGAACTTCGTACTGCTCGATCACTTTCATTACGCTGGCGGGCGGCTGCTGATCGGTGTAGAGGTAATCGATCAGGCTCATGTTGCCGAGGTTCACCATGGCGTTGCGGCCGAACTTGGAGTGATCCACTACCAGCATGACGCAGCGGGAATTTTCGATGATGGCGCGCTTGGTGCGCACCTCGTGATAATCAAACTCCAGCAGCGAGCCATCCATATCGATGCCGCTGATGCCGAGGATGCCGTAGTCGAGGCGAAACTGCGAGATGAAATCGAGCGTCGCCTCGCCCATGATGCCGCCGTCGCGCGTGCGTATTTCGCCGCCGGCGATAATCAGGCGAAAGTCCGGTTTCGACATCAGCAGCATGGCGACGTTGAGGTTGTTGGTGACGACGCGCAGATCGTTGTGGTTCATCAGCGCATGCGCTACCGCCTCCGGCGTGGTGCCGATATCGATAAACAGCGTGGCGCCGTCGGGGATCTGGCTGGCGACGCGCTGGGCGATACGCGCCTTTTCCGCGGACCACATCATCTTGCGATCCTGCCAGGCGGTGTTTTCCGAGCTGGAAGGTAAGGCGGCACCGCCGTGGTGGCGCTGAATTTTATTTTGCTCGGCGAGATCGTTGAGATCGCGCCGGATGGTTTGCGGACTTACCTCGAAGTGGTCGACTAACTCCTCGGTGCTGACATATCCCTGACGCCGGACCAGATCGATAATGGCGTCATGACGCTGCGTCTGCTTCACACTGCTCTCCTGTTCATGGCCAGTGGCCTGTTGTTTTCCGTGGCGGCGTTAACGCCGCGTCACTTTACGGGTATCGACAAAGGCCATCGCCAGACCGACCAGCAGGCCGGTCACATGCGCCGCGTTGGCGACAGACAAGCCAAAAGCGCCGAACCAGCCAATTATCAACCACAGAATAGCGAAACCAATCAGCCCCCGCTCCAGGAAAATCCCGCTTTCGGGATCGCGCTCGCCGCGCAACCAGCAGTAGCCCATCAGCGCATAAACCACGCCGGAAAGGCCGCCAAACCAGATGCCGCTGAATTTCGCCTGCATCCAGCCGCTCAGCAAGGCGGAAATCACCATAATGACGAACAGCTTGCCTTTGCCGAGGCGTTTTTCCACCGCGCCGCCGAGATACCACCACCAGAGCAGGTTAAAAAGGATATGCAGTAGCGAAAAATGCAGCAGCGCGTGGCTGAACCAGCGCCAGACCTGAAAATATTGTCCCGGACCGTCCGGCCAGGCGAGCCAGTCCATCACGGTTTGCGCGCCCGCTATCTGCATCAGCACGAAAACCGCGACGCAGGCGACCATCACCGTCAGGGTCAGCGGCCCTGCGCGCTCGCGGATATTCGCCCAGAAATGGCCGCGCGGGTAGCGCAGCCCGCTGGCGGTATTGCCGGTGCGCCAGCTGGCGTCATGGTAACGCGCATGATTAGGGTCGCGAATGAACTGCTGAAGTTCGTTTTCGACCATTTCCACTTTCGACTCATCATCCAGCATGATGAAATAGTGACCGTCATGCTCAATCCGCAGGCGCACGCCGCGCGTCGCCATGTAGTCGACAAAGGCTTGCGCCATGCGCGGATGGCTAAACTGAGTAATACGCATCTTGCACCGACCTCCTTGCTCTTTTACATATTACGCCTCAGGCGAAGCGGTGACGTTTTCCGGGAAGGCGGCGCGCCAGGCGTCGAAGCCGCCGTCAATGCTATAGGCCGCATCAAAGCCCTGGTTAATCAGGTACTGCGCCGCGCCTTTACTGCTGTTGCCGTGGTAGCACATCACCAGCACCGGTTTGCTGCGATCGGCCTGCGCCATAAAGCTGTTCAGGTTGCTGTTGGAGAGATGAAGCGCATCGGTGGCGTGCGCGGTTTGGAAGCTTTGCGGGTCGCGGATATCCACCAGCACCGCGCCCTGCGCCAGATGCGCCTGGGCCTGCAGGACAGTAATGCACTCAAAATTTTCCATGGGATTTCTCATTTCTGCGTCATAAACGGCAGCTATTGTAACGCGAGTTAGCCGGTCAATAACCTGACAAAGGTTGTGGCATTATGAATATTTTGCGCAGAAATGTTAGCCATATCACGCAAAAATGTTTTTATTGAGTTAATAGCTGGCGCCAATGTTGGTTTCCGATTATTATAATGCTCGAAAACGAACATTAGTGAACTATTCCGAACATCGGAGGAGATGACGTGGAAACCAAAGACCTGATCGTGATCGGCGGCGGCATCAACGGTGCCGGCATTGCAGCGGACGCTGCAGGACGCGGACTGTCTGTGCTGATGCTGGAGGCGCGGGATTTGGCCTGTGCAACCTCCTCTGCCAGTTCGAAGCTGATTCATGGCGGCCTGCGTTACCTTGAACATTACGAATTCCGCCTGGTGAGCGAAGCGCTGGCCGAGCGTGAGGTCCTGTTGAAAATGGCGCCGCACATTGCCTTCCCGATGCGCTTCCGCCTGCCGCACCGTCCGCATCTGCGCCCGGCCTGGATGATCCGCACCGGTCTGTTTATGTACGACCACCTCGGGAAACGCACCAGCCTGCCGGGCAGCAAGAGCTTGCGTTTTGGCGCGGATTCGGCGCTCAATCCGGAAATCACGCGCGGTTTCGAATATTCCGACTGCTGGGTCGACGATGCGCGTTTAGTGGTGCTGAACGCGCAGGAAGTGGTCAAACGCGGCGGCGAAGTGCGTACCCGCACCCGCGTGACGCGTGCCTGGCGTGAAAACGGCTTCTGGATGGTGGAAGCGGAAGAGACCGACAGCGGCAAAACCTTTACCTGGCGCGCCAAAGGGCTGGTCAACGCCGCAGGCCCCTGGGTTAAGCAGCTGTTCGACGAAAACCTGAAGCTGAAATCCCCTTACGGCATCCGTCTGATCAAAGGCAGCCACATTGTGGTTCCGCGCGTGCACCGCGAAAAACAGGCGTATATTCTGCAAAACGAAGATAACCGCATCGTGTTTGTGATTCCGTGGATGGACGAGTTCTCCATCATCGGCACCACCGATGTGGAATATAAAGGCGATCCGAAAAACGTCAAAATCGACGACAACGAGATCGAATACTTGCTGAAAGTCTATAACGGCCACTTTAAGAAACAGCTGGTTCGCGACGATATCGTCTGGAGCTACTCCGGCGTGCGTCCGCTGTGCGACGACGAGTCGGATTCGCCACAGGCGATCACGCGCGACTATACGCTGGACGTGCATGATGATAACGGCACAACGCCGCTGCTTTCGGTTTTCGGCGGCAAGCTGACCACCTACCGCAAGCTGGCCGAGCATGCGATGGAGAAGCTGGCGAAATATTATCCGAACGCCGGTCCAGCCTGGACGAAGAACTGCGTGCTGCCGGGCGGCGATATCGCCGGTACCCGCGAGGATTACGCTGCCAGCCTGCGTCGCCGTTATCCGTTCATCAGCGAAGGCATGGCGCGTCACTATGCGCGTACCTACGGCAGCAACACGGAAAAATTGCTGAAGGGCTCGCAGAGCCTGAACGATTTAGGCGAGAACTTCGGCCATGAGTTCTACGAAGCCGAGCTGCGCTATCTGATGGAGAATGAGTGGGTGCGCGAACTGGACGACGCCATCTGGCGCCGCACTAAACAGGGCATGTGGCTAAGTAAAGCCGAGCAGACGCGCGTCGCTGAGTGGTTGTCGACACACGTGGCGGATCGCAATCCGCTGCCGCTGAAGCAGTCCGCCTGATCAAGGCCGGGCGGAGCGCGATCCGCCCGGTTATTTCCCTTTTTATAACTTCTTATAACTTCAGATACGCTCTGATCCCATCCAGAAACATCTGCGTCGCCAGCATAATCAAAATCAATCCCATCAGCCGCTCCAGCGCATTCACGCCTTTATCGCCCAGCAGGCGCAGAAACAGGCCGGAGAGCAGCAAAATCGTCACCGTTACGCCCCACGCCAGCAGCAGCGCACCGACCAGATGTCCCATCTGATTCGGATATTGATGCGACAGCAGCATCAGCGTAGCCAGCAGCGAGGGACCGGCCACCAGCGGGATCGCCAGCGGCACGAGGAACGGCTCTTCGCCGACGGGCAGGCCGGTGCTGTTGCTCTCGTGCGAAGGAAAAATCATTTTGATGGCGATAAGAAACAGAATAATGCCGCCGGAGATCGACACCGTCTCGGCACGCAGGTTAAGAAACGCCAGAATACGTTCGCCGGCGAACAGAAACAGCAGCATCAGCACCAGCGCAATCAGCATTTCGCGAATCAGCACCACGCGCCGCCGTTTCGGCTCCAGATGCTTCAAAACCGACATAAATATCGGCAGGTTGCCCAGCGGATCCATAATCAACAACAATAAAATGGTCGCAGAAATTAATTCAGTCATTTGTTTTAAGATATTCCTGTCGCCGACAGCGCGTTATTAGCTACGCTGCTGAAAAAGTAAGGGCAATCGATTTAATTCACTTGCCAGACGTGCTGCATTTTGTAGAGTTAGTAACCATTAGTAAATCGTATAGTACACATCCGGGTAATGGCTCCGCCGTTACGGGTTTTGACATTGATTCAGGCAGGCGGCGAACAGCAGACGCAGCCCAATCGCCTGAGACGGACAAAAGATGAAAAATGTAGGTTTAATCGGCTGGCGCGGCATGGTGGGTTCCGTGCTGATGTCCCGCATGAGCGAAGAGCGCGATTTCGATATTATCAATCCGGTCTTTTTCTCCACGTCGCAACACGGTCAGGCGGCGCCTGAATTCGGTGGCAAGTCCAACGGCGCGCTGCAGGATGCGTATGATATCGACGCGCTGCAAGCGCTGGATATCATTATTACCTGCCAGGGCGGCGACTACACCAGCGAGGTTTACCCGAAGCTGCGCGCGAGCGGCTGGCAGGGTTACTGGATCGATGCGGCGTCGACGCTGCGTATGCAGGACGACGCCATCATTATCCTCGACCCGGTCAACCATCAGGTGATCCGTCAGGGTCTGGATAAAGGCGTGAAAACCTTTGTCGGCGGTAACTGCACCGTCAGCCTGATGCTGATGTCGCTGGGCGGCCTGTTCGCGAACGATCTGGTGGAGTGGGCTTCCGTCGCCACTTACCAGGCGGCGTCTGGCGGCGGCGCGCGCCATATGCGCGAACTGCTGACGCAAATGGGCATGTTGCATGACCACGTTGCGAAAGAACTGCAAAATCCGGCCTCCGCCATTCTCGACATTGAACGCAAGGTCACCGATCTGTCGCGCGTCGGCACTCTGCCCACCGACAATTTCGGCGTGCCGCTGGCGGGCAGTCTGATCCCCTGGATCGACAAACAGCTGGATAACGGCCAGAGCCGCGAAGAGTGGAAAGGTCAGGCCGAAACCAACAAAATTCTCGGCACCCGCAGCACCATTCCGGTCGACGGCCTCTGCGTACGCGTCGGCGCGCTGCGCTGCCACAGCCAGGCCTTTACGCTGAAGCTGAAAAAAGATGTGCCGCTGGCGGAGATCGAGCAGATGCTGGCTGCGCATAACGAATGGGTGAAAGTGGTGCCGAACGACCGCGAGCTGACGATGCGCGAGCTGACGCCGGCTGCGGTAACCGGCACCCTGACCACGCCGGTTGGCCGTCTGCGCAAGCTGAACATGGGGCCGGAGTATCTCTCCGCCTTTACCGTCGGCGACCAGCTGTTATGGGGTGCGGCGGAGCCGCTGCGCCGTATGCTGCGCCTGCTGGCGGGCTAACTCTGAATCTGCTGTCGAGGCCGGGTTTTCCCGGCCTTTTTTTATTCCTTTCGATGTAAAATCAATCTAAGTTTCGTCCTGCAAGTGATCCGCTTCCCTTTTTTGACACCGGGACGATAATTTTTTGCTTTCTCCCCTGGCAACTGCCAACCCCAAGCTATGATTTAACCATGATGTGCCGGTAGTTAACTGTTTTTGCTTTCCGAACTGAATAGTTGTTGTACACGGCTGCGAATTTTCCCATGGATGGATAGCTTCCATGCCTGTGTGCTCATGGCTCAATAAAAAGCAGCGCATGTGTGGAGGCCCCTACCCGCCTCGTTCATCTCGCCTGCCCCTATATCACAGGAAAAAAGTCATGTCAGAGCTTCCCGATCGCCAGACGATTAACGCCCTGTTTGCGGGCAATTATGCCGATCCCTTTTCCCTGCTGGGGATGCATCAAACCGCTCAGGGGCTGGAAGTCCGGGCCTTGCTGCCCGAAGCCTCGGAAGTGTGGGTAATAGAAACAAAAACCGGGCGCAAATGCGCTCAGCTGCAATGTCTGGATTCACGCGGTTTCTTCAGCGGCGTCATTCCCAGACGCAAGAACATGTTCCGCTATCAGCTGGCCGTAAACTGGCATGGGCAACAGAACCTGATCGACGACGCCTACCGCTTCGGCCCGCTGCTGGAAGAGATGGACGCCTGGCTGCTGGCGGAAGGCACCCATCTGCGGCCTTATGAGAAGCTGGGCGCGCACGGCGCGGTGCTTGACGACGTCAACGGCACCCGCTTCAGCGTCTGGGCGCCTAACGCTCAGCGCGTCTCGGTGGTCGGCGATTTCAACTACTGGGACGGCCGCCGCCATCCGATGCGTTTTCGCGCCGAAATGGGCATTTGGGAACTGTTCGTGCCCGGCGCCTTTAACGGCCAACTCTACAAATTCGAGATCGTCGATAAAACCGGCAAATTGCGTATCAAGGCCGATCCTTTCGCTTTCGAGGCGCAAATGCGTCCGCAAACGGCCTCCATGATCTGCGGCCTGCCGGCGAAAGTGGAGATGAGCGACGCACGCAAAGCGGCCAACGATTTTGACGCGCCGATCTCCATTTACGAGGTGCATTTAGGTTCCTGGCGTCGCCATACCGACAATAATTTCTGGCTCAGCTATAAGGAGCTGGCCGAACAGCTGGTTCCCTATGTGAAAGACATGGGCTTTACCCATATCGAACTGATGCCGATCAACGAGCACCCGTTCGACGGCAGCTGGGGCTACCAGCCGCTGGGCATCTACGCGCCGACACGCCGCTTCGGCACGCGCGACGAGTTTCGTTATTTCATCGACGCCGCGCACGATGCTGGTCTTAACGTCCTGCTCGACTGGGTGCCGGGCCACTTTCCCAGCGACGATTTCGGCCTGGCGAGGTTCGACGGCACCGAACTTTACGAGCACAGCGACCCGCGCGAAGGCTTTCATCAGGACTGGAATACCCTGATCTACAACTTCGGCCGCCGCGAAGTCAGCAACTTCCTCGCTGGCAACGCGCTCTACTGGCTGGAGCGGTTTGGCATCGACGGGCTGCGCGTCGATGCGGTGGCGTCGATGATCTATCGCGACTACAGCCGCGCGGAAGGCGAATGGGTGCCCAACTATTACGGCGGCCGCGAGAACCTCGAGGCGCTGACCTTCCTGCGTTACACCAACCGCACGCTGGGCCTCACGGCGCCGGGCGCCATCAGCGTGGCGGAAGAGTCTACCGATTTCCCCGGCGTCACCAAGCCGCCGGAGTCGGGCGGCCTCGGCTTCTGGTTTAAGTGGAACCTGGGATGGATGCACGACACGCTCGACTACATGAAGCTCGACCCCATTCATCGTCGCCATCATCATAACCTGATGACCTTCGGCATGCTGTACAACTACACCGAAAACTTTGTGCTGCCGCTTTCGCACGATGAAGTGGTGCATGGCAAACGCTCCATTCTGGACCGGATGCCGGGCGACCCCTGGCAGAAGTTCGCCAACCTGCGCGCCTACTACGGCTGGATGTGGGCTTTCCCTGGCAAAAAGCTGCTGTTTATGGGCGGCGAATTCGCGCAGGGCAAAGAGTGGAACCATGACATCAGCCTGGACTGGCACCTGCTGGAAGGCGCCGACAACTGGCATCACGGCGTCCAGCGCCTGGTGCGCGATCTTAACCACACCTATCGCCACTATCCGGCGATGCACCAGCTCGATTTTGACCCGCAGGGCTTCGACTGGCTGGTGGTGGATGACCATGAAAATTCCGTTTTTGCTTTTGCCCGACGCGACCGCGATGGCAACGAAATCATCGTGGTCAGTAATTTTACGCCGGTCCCGCGCGAACATTACCGTTTCGGCGTGAACCAGGCCGGCGGCTGGCGCGAAGTGCTGAATACCGATCAGCATACCTATCACGGCAGCGACGTGCACAATCGTGGTGTGGTGCAGACTGAGGCTATACCCAGCCATGGACGTGAACAATCGCTTAGCCTGATGGTGCCGCCATTGGCGACCATCTGGCTGGCGCGGGAGAGAGTAGATGGCATTACAGATCGGCAAGCCTGAGCCTTTAGGCGCGACCTACGACGGCAAAGGCGTTAATTTTACCCTGTTTTCACAACACGCCGAGCGCGTCGAGCTTTGTCTGTTCGACAATCACGGCACGGAGAGACGCTTTACTCTGCCCGGACGCAGCGGGGATATCTGGCACGGCTATTTTCCGGCGCTGAAGCCGGGACAGCATTACGGCTACCGGGTGCACGGCCCTTGGCAGCCGCCGCTCGGGCACCGGTTTAATCCCAACAAGCTGTTGGTCGATCCCTGCGCGCGTGCCGTGATCGGCGACGTCCCTGACGATCCGCGCTTTCACAGCGGCGACGGCGAGCCCGACAAGCAGGACAACGCCGCGTTGGCGCCGAAATCGGTGGTGGTCGCCGAAGATTTCGACTGGGGCGGAGACACCCCGCCGCGCACCCCCTGGGGCAACACGGTGATCTACGAAGCGCACGTGCGCGGCCTGACGAAACTGCATCCGGAAATTCCGGAAACGCTGCGGGGAACTTACGCCGCGCTGGGCCACCCTGTTATGGTGAATTACCTGAAGCGTCTCGGCATCACCGCGCTTGAGCTGCTGCCCATCGCCCACTTCGCCAGCGAGCCGCGTTTGCTGCGTCTGGGACTGAGCAACTATTGGGGCTATAACCCCTTTGCCAACTGGGCGGTGGATCCACGCTACGCCTCCGGGCAGAACGGCCTGTCGCCGCTGGCGGAGTTTCAGCAGGCGGTGAAAAACCTGCATGAGGCGGGCATCGAAGTGCTGCTGGACGTGGTGTTTAACCATACCGCCGAGCTGGAAGAGACCGGCCCGGTGATCTCCATGAGCGGCATCGACAACGCCAGCTATTACTGGCTGAACAAACAGGGCGATTACGAAAACTGGACCGGCTGCGGCAATACGCTCAACATCGCCCATCCGCGCGTGATGGAGTTCGTGCTGGAGGCGCTGCGCTACTGGGTCAACGTCTGTCACGTCGACGGCTTCCGCTTCGATCTGGCGACGGTGCTGGGCCGCACCCCGGATTACACCCAGGAGGCGCCGCTGTTCGCCGCCATCAAGGCCTGTCCGGTGCTGTCGAAAGTGAAGTTGATCGCCGAGCCCTGGGACATTGGTCCCGGCGGCTATCAGGTCGGCGATTTCCCCGCGCCGTTCGCCGAATGGAACGACCATTTTCGCGACGGCATGCGGAAATGGTGGCTGCACAACGCAATAAGCAACGGCGAATTCGCATCGCGCTTCGCAGGAACCAGCGAGGTTTACCAGCGCGACGATCGTCTGCCTTCCGCCTCCATTAATCTGATTACCGCCCATGACGGCTTTACGCTGCGGGACCTGGTGAGCTTTAACCGAAAACATAACGAAGCCAACGGCGAAGACAACCTCGACGGTAACAACAGTAACCACAGCCACAACCACGGTACCGAAGGGCTGAAAGCGTCGTATGAGGTGATAGAGCGCCGTCGACGCAGCGTGCATGGCTTGCTGACCACGCTGCTGCTGTCGCAGGGCACGCCGATGTTGCTGGCAGGCGACGAGCTTGGCCACAGCCAGCACGGCAATAACAACGCCTACTGTCAGGACAACGTGCTGACCTGGCTGGACTGGCGGGACGGCGATAACGAACTGGTCGACTTTACTGCGGCTCTGATCCATCTGCGCCAGCGCATTCCGGCGCTGACGGCGGATCGCTGGTGGCAGGAAGACGACGGCAGCGTGCAGTGGTTGAACGCCAGCGGCGAACCCCTGCAGGAAGAAGAGTGGGAACAGGGGGAGCACAGACTGCAAATCCTGCTCTCCGGCCGCTGGTTAATAACAATAAACGCCACGGAATCCGTGAGCGACATCAAGTTACCAGGTGGCGAATGGCGTGCCTTACCTCCTTTCGCCGGGGATGAAAACCCGATACTGATAACTGTCTGGCATGGGTCCGCGCACGGCGTGTGTGTGTTCCAAAAGCAATCATAAGGAGTCAGACATGGTCAAATTCGATAGAACAGATCAGATGATGCTGGCGAGACAACTGCCAGCACAGACGGTCGCCCTGATCCTTGCGGGAGGGCGCGGCACGCGCCTGAGAGACCTGACCGCAGAACGCGCCAAACCGGCAGTCCACTTTGGCGGCAAGTTCCGTATCATCGACTTTGCGCTCTCCAACTGCCTTAACTCCGGCATCCGGCGCATCGGCGTGATCACCCAATATCAGTCGCATTCGCTGGTGCAGCATATCCAGCGCGGCTGGTCCTTCTTCAATGAGGAGATGAATGAGTTTGTCGATCTGCTGCCGGCGCAGCAGCGCTTTTCCACCGAGCACTGGTATCGCGGCACCGCCGACGCGGTAACGCAAAATCTCGACATCATCCGCCGCTACAACGCGCAGTACGTGGTGATCCTCGCGGGCGATCACATTTATAAAATGGATTACTCGCGCATGCTGTTGGATCACGTCGGCAACGAAGCGAAATGCACTATCGCCTGTTTGCCGGTGCCGATCCATGAAGCCACCGCCTTCGGCGTCATGGCGGTCAACGAAGATAATATCGTGGTGGATTTCGTCGAGAAGCCGCCTCAGCCCCCCGCTATGCCCGGCGACGATACCCAGGCGCTGGCCAGCATGGGCATTTATGTTTTTAACGCGGATTATCTTTATCAGCTGTTGGAAGAGGATCTGCTGGAGCCAGGCTCGAATCACGATTTCGGCAAAGATCTGCTGCCGAAAATCGTCGCCAGCGGTCAGGCCTACGCACACTCTTTCACCGATTCCTGCGTGCAAAACGATACGCAAGCGGTGCCCTACTGGCGCGATGTCGGTACGTTGGAAGCCTACTGGCGCGCCAACCTCGACCTGGCTTCAGTGACGCCCGAACTGGATATGTACGACCACGAATGGCCGATCCGTACCCATATGGAGCAGCTGCCGCCGGCGAAATTCGTGCAGGATCGCTCCGGCAGCCACGGCATGACGATGAATTCGCTGGTCTCCGGCGGCTGCATCATCTCCGGCTCGGTAGTGGTGAATTCCGTGCTGTTCCCGCGCGTACGCATTAATTCGTTTTGCAATATTGATTCCAGCGTGCTGTTGCCGGACGTGATAATCGGCAGCTCCTGTCGTCTGCGCCGCTGCGTGATCGATCGCGCCTGTGTGCTGCCGGAAGGGATGGTGATTGGCGAAAACCCCGATGAAGACAGCCGCCGGTTTTACCGTTCAGAAGAGGGCATCGTGCTGGTAACCCGAGCCATGCTGGCCAAACTGGCTCAATAGGTTTCGAGCGACGAAACAGTACACATGCAATCGACGCGAGGATCGCGCCTGATTATTTAAATAGGGGTCGAGGATGCAGGTTTTACATGTCTGTTCAGAACTTTTCCCGCTGCTGAAAACGGGCGGGCTGGCTGATGTCGTCGGGGCATTGCCACAGGCGCAAATCGCCGGTGGTACGGATACGCGGGTATTGCTCCCCGCGTTTCCTGACCTGCGCAAGGGAATTCCGGACACGGAAGTCGTTGCAGAGTTGCATACCTTCGCCGGTTTCGTGCGCCTGTTGTTCGGGCACTACAACGGCGTCGGGATTTATTTGATTGACGCGCCGGGGCTGTACGATCGCCCCGGCAGTCCGTACCACGATGAATCACAGTTCGCCTATACCGACAACTATCTGCGCTTCGCGCTGC
Organism: Enterobacteriaceae bacterium UBA2655; assembly: GCA_002359495.1. Taxonomy (GTDB): domain Bacteria; phylum Pseudomonadota; class Gammaproteobacteria; order Enterobacterales; family Enterobacteriaceae; genus Pantoea; species Pantoea superficialis. The sequence goes on along the minus strand of DENB01000051.1, from coordinate 54,282 downwards.
TCGGCTGGATGGGCTGCGAAATCGCCTGCGGGCTGGACGCCTTCTGGCGGCCCGATGTCGTGCATGCGCATGACTGGCATGCGGGTCTGACCTGCGCCTATCTGGAGGCGCGCGGCCGTCCGGCGAAATCGGTGTTTACCGTGCATAATTTAGCCTATCAGGGGCTGTTTTACGCGCACCATATGGATCAAATCCAGCTGCCGTGGTCTTTCTTCAACATGCACGGGCTGGAGTTCCACGGCCAAATCTCTTACCTGAAAGCGGGACTTTACTACGCCGATCATATCACGGCGGTCAGCCCGACCTACGCGCACGAGATTACCCGACCGGAGTTCGGCTACGGCATGGAGTCGCTGCTGGCGCAACGTCTGCTGGAGGGACGCTTAAGCGGCATTCTCAACGGCGTCGATCCGGCTATCTGGGATCCGGCCCACGACCTGCTGCTGACCGCGCGCTACAACCGCGACACTCTGGACGCCAAGGCGGAGAACAAGCGGCAGCTGCAAATCGCCATGGGCCTGAAGGTCGACGACAGCGTGCCGGTGTTTGCGGTGGTGAGCCGCCTGACGCGTCAGAAAGGTCTCGATCTGGTGCTGGAAGCCTTGCCGGGCCTGCTGGCGCAGGGCGGCCAGCTGGTGCTGCTGGGGCAAGGCGATGCGGAGCTGCAACAGGGCTTTCTCGCCGCCGCGGCGGAACATCCGGGCAGCGTCGGCGTGCAGATCGGCTATCACGAGGCGTTTTCGCATCGCATTATGGGCGGCGCCGACGTGATTATGGTGCCCAGCCGCTTCGAGCCTTGCGGCCTGACCCAGCTCTACGGTCTGAAGTACGGCACGCTGCCGCTGGTACGCCGCACCGGCGGCCTGGCGGATACCGTCAACGACAGTTCGCTGGAGAACCTGGCCGACGGCGCCGCCAGCGGCTTTAGCTTTGAAGATAGCAACGCCTGGTCGCTGCTGCGGGCTATCCGACGCGCCTTTGTATTGTGGTCCCGTCCCTCGCTCTGGCGCTACGTTCAGCGTCAGGCGATGGGGATGGATTTTAGTTGGCAAGTAGCGGCGGAGTCCTACCGCGATCTGTATCAACGTTTGCTGTAACGAGAGATTGGGATACTGGATATGAAAGCACCTTTCACCTATGCCGCCCCTACGTTAACGGTTGATGCCTTAAAGCATTCCATCGCCTATAAGCTGATGTTTACCATCGGCAAAGATCTCTCCGTCGCCAATAAGCATGACTGGCTGAACGCCGCGCTGCTGGCGGTGCGCGATCGCATGGTGGAGCGCTGGCTGCGGTCGAGCCGCGCGCAGCTTTCGCAGGATGTGCGCCAGGTTTACTACCTGTCGATGGAATTCCTGATGGGCCGCACCCTCTCCAACGCGCTGCTGGCGATGGGGATCTATGAAGATCTCAGTCAGGCGCTGGAGGAGATGGGGCTGAACCTGGCCGATCTGATGGAGGAAGAGAACGATCCGGGATTAGGCAACGGCGGCCTGGGCCGACTCGCCGCCTGCTTCCTCGATTCTCTCGCCACGCTCGGCCTGCCGGGGCGCGGCTACGGCATTCGCTACGATTACGGCATGTTCAAGCAGAACATCGTGGACGGACAGCAGAAAGAGTCGCCGGATTACTGGCTGGAATATGGCAACCCCTGGGAGTTCCAGCGTTACAATACCCGTTACAAAGTGCGTTTCGGCGGACGTATCCAGCACGAAGGCAGCAAGGTGCGCTGGCTGGAGACGGAAGAGATCCTGGCGATGGCGTACGATCAGATCATCCCCGGCTTCGATACCGACTCCACCAACACGCTGCGCCTGTGGAGCGCGCAGGCCAGCAACGAGATCAACCTGGGTAAATTCAACCAGGGCGACTATTTCGCGGCGGTAGAAGATAAAAACCACTCCGAGAACGTCTCGCGCGTGCTTTACCCTGACGACTCCACCTATTCCGGCCGCGAGCTGCGCCTGCGTCAGGAATATTTCCTCGTTTCCGCCACGGTGCAGGATATTCTCAACCGACACTGGCAGATGCATCACTCCTGGGAAAATCTGGCGGACAAGATCGCCATCCACCTGAACGACACCCATCCGGTGCTGGCGATCCCGGAGCTGATGCGGCTGCTGATCGACGAATACAAATTCAGCTGGGACGAGGCGTTCGACGTCACCTGCCGAGTCTTTTCCTACACCAACCACACCCTGATGAGCGAGGCGCTGGAGACCTGGCCCGTCGATATGATCGGCAAGATTCTGCCCCGCCATCTCGGCATCATTTTCGACATCAACGACTACTTTCTGAAAACTGTGCAGGACAATTACCCTGACGACGTCGATCTTCTGTCGCGCGTCTCCATCATTGATGAGAACAACGGCCGCCAGGTGCGCATGGCCTGGCTGGCGGTAGTGGTCAGCCACAAGGTGAACGGCGTCTCCGAGCTGCACTCCAACCTGATGGTGCAGTCGCTGTTCGCCGATTTCGCGCCTCTTTTCCCGGGCCGCTTCTGCAACAAAACCAACGGCATTACGCCGCGCCGCTGGCTGGCGCTGGCTAATCCGTCGCTCTCCTCGGTGCTGGACGAAACCATCGGCCGCAACTGGCGTACTGAGCTAAGCCAGCTTTCGGAGCTGACGCCGCAGATCGACTACCCCGCCTTTATCCGGCAAATCGCCGAGGCGAAGCTGACGAATAAGCGTCGTCTGGCGGAGTGGGTGGCGAAAAATATGGATATCGTGCTCGATCCGCATGCGCTGTTCGACGTGCAGATCAAGCGTATTCACGAGTATAAACGCCAGCTGCTTAACGTCCTGCATGTGATTACGCGCTATAACCGCATTAAGGCGGATCCGGATGCGGAGTGGGTGCCGCGCGTGAATATCTTCGCCGGCAAGGCCGCCTCGGCCTATTACATGGCGAAGCACATTATTCATTTGATTAACGACGTGGCGAAAGTGATCAACAACGACCCGCAGGTGAAAAACAAGCTGAAGGTGGTGTTTATTCCAAACTACGGCGTGAGCCTGGCGCAGATCATTATTCCGGCGGCGGATCTCTCCGAGCAGATCTCCACGGCGGGAACCGAGGCCTCCGGCACCAGCAACATGAAGTTCGCCCTGAACGGCGCGCTGACGATCGGCACGCTGGATGGCGCCAACGTTGAGATGCGCGAGCACGTCGGCAAAGAGAATTTCTTTATCTTCGGCAATACCACGCCGCAGGTGGAGTCGCTGCGCCGTAACGGCTATAACCCGCGCAAATATTATGAAGAGGACGCCGAGCTGCATCTGGCGCTGAATCAGATCGCCACCGGCGCTTTCAGCCCGCAGGAACCTGGCCGCTATCGCAATATTTTCGATTCGCTGGTTAACCTCGGCGACCACTACCAGCTGCTGGCGGATTACCGCAGCTATGTGGATACCCAGGATAAGGTGGATACGCTTTTCCGTCAGCCGGAAGAGTGGCAGCGTCGCGCCGCGCTGAATATCGCCAATATGGGCTACTTCTCCTCCGACCGTACCATTCAGGAGTACGCGGATGAGATCTGGAACATCTCGCCGGTAAAGTTGTAACGGCGTTAGCCGGAGCGCAGGGAGAAGCGCCCCGGCATTCGGTCGGCATGCGGCGGGCCTGAAGCCCGCCCGTCTTATGACATCAGGGCAAAGGCGATCATGCCCACCAGCGCGCCTGTGGCACCTAAGATCGTCTCCATCAGCGTCCAGGTTTTCAACGTTTCCCCTTCCGTCGCGCCGGTAAAGCGGCCGAATAGCCAGAAGCCCGCGTCGTTGACATGGCTAAGGATAATCGAGCCGCCAGCGATGCAAATGGAAAGCGCCGCCAGCTGCGCGCCGCTGTAATGCAGGTTTTCGATCACCGGCATCACCAGTCCCACGGTGGTCAGACAGGCTACCGTGGCCGATCCCTGAATCACCCGCACGGCGCCGGCCAGAATAAAACAGGCGAGCGCAATCGGCAGACCGGCGCCGGTCAGGGCGTTGCCCAGCACCGGGCCGACGCCGGAGTCGACCAGCACCTGCTTAAAGACGCCGCCCGCGCCGATCACCAACAGAATGATCCCGGCGGGCTGCAGCGCGCTGCTGCACACCTGCATCACCTTCTCTTTATCCATGCCCTGCCGATACGCCAGGCCGTAGATCGCCACCAGGCACGCCAGCAGGATGGCGGTAAAGGGATGGCCGATGAACTCCAGCCACTCATAAAGGCGCGACCCCTCGCTGGTAAAACGCGCGCCGATGGTTTTCAGCCCCACCAGCACCAGCGGAAATAAGATCAGCGCCAGGCTGAAGCCAAACGACGGCAGCTGGTTTTCATCCACCTCCGGCTGGTGAGTCTCCGGCGGCATGCTGAAGCTGACGTGACGAGCGATCAGGTTGCCGAACAGCGGACCGGCGACCAGCATGCCGGGGATCGCCGCGCAGAGTCCCAGCAGGATCATCCAGCCGAAATCCGCATGCATCTGCGCCGCCAGCAACATCGGCGCCGGGCCGGGCAGCAAAAAGGCGGCGGCGGCGGCCACGCCGGCAAACAGCGGGATCACCAGTTTGACCAGGTTGCCGTGCGTACGGCGCGCCACGGCAAACGCGATGCTGATCAGCAGCACCACTGCCACTTCGAAAAACAGCGGCAGCGCGCAAATCAGCCCGGCAATCCCCATCGCATAGTGCGCCCGGCTTTCGCCGAAGGTTTTCAGCATGCGAATAGCGATCTGATCCACGGCGCCGGTTTCATGCAGGATTTTGCCGAACATCGCGCCCAGCGCGACCACGATAGCGAGGAATCCCAGCGTGCCGCCCATTCCCTTCTGCATGGTCTCGGCAATGTGATCGAGGGGCATACCGGAAAAAAGGCCGGCGCCGATAGAGACGAGCATCAGCGCGACAAAAGCATGCATGCGCGCTTTCATAACAAGAAACAGCAGCAGGAATACGGAACCTGCCGCTGTCAAAACCAGCGTTGCGGTACTCATTACATCAATCCTTGTTTACTGCTCCCTTGATGGTCGCAACCGTGGCCGCAACAACTTCGTCCAGCGTGTGGTCGATATCCACCACCAGTACGTCATATTCGTCGCTGCCCGGCTCTTCCAAAGCGGCGAACTGCGTGACCAGCATCTGCGGTTTGAAGAAGTGGCCTTTACGCGCCCTGAGACGGGCTTCAATGGTGTCGAAATCACCCTTGAGATAGATGAATTTCAGATTCTGATTGCCCTTGCGCAGAATATCGCGATAGCGCTTTTTCAACGCCGAGCAGACGATAATCGATACCGCCTGGGTGCGCTGCATGGCGAAAGCGGCGTCGTTCAGCGCCTGCAGCCAGGGTTGGCGATCGTTGTCGTCCAGCGGGTGCCCTTCCGCCATTTTCAGGATATTGGCGCGCGGGTGAAGAAAGTCGCCGTCGAGAAAGGCGGTTTGCAACTGATAAGAAACCTGGCTGGCGACCGCAGATTTACCGCTGCCAGATACCCCCATCAGGATAAAAACATGATGCGGTATGGAAGGCGTTGTCATTTTATTCGCTCCGGCAGATGAATTTGCCAATGTTACCGATAACAATTCAGTCAACATTGTCGGGACAGCATCATGGCGAGGCAACCTTTTTACCGGGAAAAGCGCAGAAGTGTGAGCTGATTCAAAAAAGCGTCAGAATCAGATGCTATCCCCTTCGGCAATTTCAAACCCGACGTCCAGCGCGGCGGTCATGCTGCGATCGCCGCCAATACGCGCCAGCAGCATCGCCGCCGCTTCGCGTCCCATATGTTCGCGCGGCGTCAGCACGGTGGCCAGGCGCGGCGTCACGACCTGAGCGATATCGTGGCCGTGGAACCCGGCGATCGCCATCTGCTCAGGCACTTTCAACCCCTGGCGCTGACATTCGAACATGGCGCCGACCGCCAAGTCGTCATTGGTGCAGAACAAGCTGTCGGTATCGGGATAGCGTTGTTGCGCCTCACGCAGCAGCATCGCGCCGGCGCTGAACGACGACGCCTCCTCCATCATTACGCTGTGCGGCTCCAGCCCCGCCTCGCGCATCGCCTTTTCGTAGCCCTGCTGCTTTTGCAGCGTACGCTCATCCAGGCGCGCGCCAAGATAAACCGTATGGCGATGGCCTTTTTTGAGAATAGCATGGGTCATCTGACGCGCCGCTTCGACGTTGTCGAAACCCACCGCCATATCCAGGCAGGGAGAGACGCTGTCCATCACTTCGATTACCGGAATGCCGGCCACTTCCAGCATGCGCAGCGTGCCCGGCGTATGGTTGCGCTCGGTCAGGATAACGCCGTCGATATTCCAGCCCAGCAGCGAACGCAGCTGCAGCTCCTCTTTCTGCGCGTTATAGCCGAAGTGCGCCACCAGCGTCTGGTAGCCCGCCTCGTCGGTCACGGTTTCAATGCCGCGCAGCACGTCGGCGAATACCTGGTTGGTCAGCGAAGGCAACAGCACGCCGATGGCGCGGCTGGTGGCGTTGGAGAGCATATCGGGCGCGCGGTTGGGAATGTAGCCCAGCTCATCAAGCGCCACGGCGATTTTTTCCCGCAGCGCGACGGAGACCTGTTCAGGATTGCGCAGGTAGCGGCTGACGGTCATTTTTGTGATGCCGATGCGATCGGCAACATCCTGTAATACCGGCCTTTTTTTCTTCATCGTAATCGCTCAGGGGCAAATTTACGATGAGTCTATCATTAAAACGTCACAGAAAAACAAACAGGGCGCGACCTTTGCGCGCGCCCTCACTGATTGAGATTTATCAGACCGGCGGCAGATCGAATAGCAGCACTTCCGCCGCGCTTTCCGCTTCGATGCTCAGCGTGCTTTCGTCCCAGATCGCCAGGGCGTCGCTGGCGCCGATGCGCTCGCCGTTCACCGCGACGACGCCTTTCACCACCTGAATCCAGACGCGGCGGCCCGCTTCGATATCCACGCCATCTTTATCGCCCGCCTCGAAAACCCAGCGCGACAGCGTCATGTCCTGATAAACCTTGAGCGAACCGTCGCGCGCGTCGGGCGTCAGCACATACTGACGGCCTTTCACGTCGTCGAAACGACGCTGGTCGTAACGCGGCTCGATACCGGTACGCTCCGGGATAATCCAAATCTGATAAAGGTGCAGCGCCTCGGTGTTGCTGGCATTGTACTCGGAGTGACGCACGCCCGTGCCGGCGCTCATGATCTGGAACTCGCCCGCCGGGATCTGCTCTTTATTGCCCATGCTGTCCTGATGCTCTACGGTGCCGGAAAGCACGTAGGTCAGAATTTCCATATCTTTATGGGGATGGGTGCCGAAGCCCTGGCCCGGATCGATGATATCTTCGTTGATCACCCGCAGCGCCGAGAAACCCATAAAGTTGGCGTCATAGTAGTTGGCGAAAGAGAAAGTATGCCAGCTGTCGAGCCAGCCGTGGTTGGCGTGGCCGCGTTCTTCTGCTTTACGTACGTAGATCATGTTAAATTCTCCTCAATGTTTTTTATAGTCTGTACCTGGGGAGGAATGATTGATAGCTGAAAAACTTCATTTCTCTGTTCAAAAAAAGTGAACGAGTAAGCAAGCGGGTGATGAATCCCGTTGAAAGGAAGCGAGGCTGTCTACGGCGAATCGCAGACAAAAAAAAGCCAGCACCGAAGCTGGCTAAGAAACACTGGAAGCAATGTGAGCAATGTCGTGCCTTCACCGGTTATCCTGAGGAGTTCCCGTGAACGCATGGCAATAATAATCATTATCATTCGCATTTGTAAAGCGCTTTTTGCTGCGAATATTCATTTGCTTTCATACGTGAATTCCTTGATGTTTAAGGGGATTTATCCAGCTGCGTAAGGAGCCGCGTCATGAGTCAGATTGTCATTCGTCACGTCACACCCGAAGATGCCAACGCATTGCATCGAATCTACAGCCAGCCTGATACGCAGGCAAATACCCTGCATTTACCGCTGCCTCCGATGGCGCTATGGCAGGAACGACTGAATAATTTACGCCCGGGTGTTCATTCGCTGGTGGCCTGTATCGATGAAAAAGTGGTCGGCCAATTAACGCTGGAAGTTAATGCAGTTATACGCCGCCGCCATAGTGCGACCTTCGGTATGGGCGTCGATCAAGATTACCGTCAGCGCGGCGTAGGCAAGGCTTTGATCGCGGCGATGATCGATTTGTGTGATAACTGGCTGCAGGTGACGCGAATTGAACTGACGGTATTTGCCGACAACGACGCCGCCGTTGCGCTCTATCGTCAGTTTGGCTTTGAAATCGAGGGCACTGCGCGCCGCTATGCGATGCGCAACGGTGAAATGATCGATACGCATTATATGGCGCGCCTGCTCTGAAAATGACTTTCAATAATAAAAGGGCGCCTGAGCGCCCTTTGCCTTAATACCCCGCGGTCAGATCGTCAACGGAGCGGGGATCGGATGCGCCGTAAAGCATGCCGTCCGGGCCGATCATAATGCTCTGCGTGCTGCCCATGGCGGGTTCGATCCGCACATGCTGGCCCCGGCTCTCCAGCAGACGCAGCGTATCGGGGCTGAACCCCTTCTCGACCCGCAGCTCATCCGGCAGCCACTGGTGATGGAAGCGCGGCGCATTGGTCGCTTCCGCTACGTTCATGCCGAAATCGACGCTGTTCACGATCATTTGCAGCACGGTGGTAATAATCCGGCTGCCGCCCGGACTGCCCGTCACCAGCCAGGTCTTGCCCTCTTTGGTGACGATGGTCGGCGACATTGAGGACAACGGCCGCTTCGCTGGCTGAATGGCGTTGGCGTCGCCCCCGACCAGACCATAGACGTTCGGCGTGCCCGGTTTGGCGGAAAAGTCATCCATCTCGTTGTTTAAAATGATGCCGCTTTCACCTGCCACGATGCCGCTGCCGAAGTTGGTGTTCAGCGTGTAGGTGACGGCGACCGCATTGCCGCGCTTATCCACCACCGAGAAGTGGGTGGTTTGATTGCTTTCATAGGGCGCCAGTTTGCCCGGCTTGATCTCGGAAGAGGGACGCGCTTTCGCCAGGTCGATCTGCTGCGCCAGCGATTTCGCATAGGCTTTGCTGGTCAGCGCCTGCCACGGCACCTTGACGAAATCGGGATCGCCCAGATATTCCGAACGGTCGGCATAGGCGTATTTTTCCGCCTCCGCCATTGCCTGCATCGCGTCGGCGCTGCCGAAGCCCATTTTCGCCAGGTCGAAATTTTCAAGGATATTCAGGATCTGGACGATATGGATGCCGCCGGAGGATGGCGGCGGCATTGAGAAGACCTGATAGCCGCGGTAGGTGCCGCTGATCGGCTGGCGTTCAACCACGCGGTAGGCTGCCAAATCCGCTTTGCCGATCAGTCCGCCGCTCCGGCTCATCTCTCCGGCGATCTCATCGGCGATTTTTCCGCGATAAAAAGCGTCCGGTCCCTGCGCAGCGATAAGTTGCAGACTGCGGGCGAGATTTTTCTGCACCAGCCGCTCGCCTTTGCGGTAAGGCGTGCCGTCAGCCTTGAAGAAAATCGCCCGGCTTGCGGGATGGTTAAGCAGCACCTCTTTGCCGTAGGTAGCGAGATCGTCCGCCAGCGCGTCGTCGATGACGAAACCGTCGCGCGCCAGCTTAATGGCGGGTTCCAGCAGGCGGCCGAACGGCAGCGTGCCATATTTTTGCGCCGCCAGCGCAAAGCCCGCGACGGTGCCCGGCGTGCCGGAGGCGAGCGGCGAGGTCAGCGACAGTTTGCTGTCGGCGTTGCCCTGCTTATCGAGAAACATGTCGCGCGAGGCGCGGGCGGGGGCCATTTCACGGAAATCGATGGCGCTGACGCGGCCCGCCGCGGTGCGCAGCAGCATAAAGCCGCCGCCGCCGAGATTGCCCGCCTGCGGATGGGTGACCGCCAGCGCGAAGCCGACCGCCACCGCCGCGTCCACCGCGTTCCCGCCCTGCTGCAGAATGTCGACGCCTACCTGCGTCGCCAGCGCGTCCACCGACGCGACCATGCCGCTTTTCTCTTTCACCGGGTGAAAGGTATCCGCCTCCACGCCGTAAGAGACCGGCGGCGCGCTGGCCGTCGCGGCGTCCGCCGCTCCGGCCAGGGTAAAACCGATCAGCAACAGCCCGCCCAGCCGACGCATCTTGCTCGCTCTGTTCATCTCACCACCCTTTTCAGTTGTTTACATTTCTTATCATTACGGCAAGTGTTTACAAATACAGCAAAAGTCGCGCTATTAAGTCAAATCCGGCGATCTGCTAAATTACAAAGGTGTGAAATTGCATAGACTTAACAGGATGACCGTAGCGTCTGTTGCAGACATTTCTGCGACATGATGCCCGTCCTGAAAAAAGGGAGAAAACGAGATGAAGAAAGGGTTAATTATTTTGGCCATGCTGCTGCCGCTCAGCAGCATGGCGAATATGCTGAATAACACTAACGATCCGAACCGCTCCGGCTATAACCCCAGCCAACAGCGGATGCAGACGCAGATGCAAACCCAGCAGCAGCTGCAGAAACAGCAGCTGCAGCAGGATCAGCAGCTTCAGCGACAGAATACGCAGCGTAAAATGCAGGAGCAGCGCAACAGCGCCCAGCAGCGCGTGATTCAGTCGCAGACCGGGCAGCCGAGATTGCTTACGCCGCCGCCTCAGCAAAATCCTTAACGAAAGTCGGGGCCGATGATGTCGATGCGATCGGTGCAGATGGCGTCCACGCCCCAGCCCAACAGTTCGCGCGCGCGCGCCGGGTCGTTTACCGTATAGACCAGAATATGCAGCCCGGTCGCCTTCAACTCCGCAGCGCGCGCCGCGTTCAGCAAACGGTGGTTAAGGTGAATCGATACGCAATCCAGCGCGGCGGTCAGCGCGCGCCAGTCGTCGCGCCACGCATCCAGCAGCAGCCCGCGCGGCAGTTCCGGCGCGGCGGTCATCGCCGCTTCCAGCGCCTGATAAGAGAATGAAGAGAGCAGCGGCGCCGTTTGCCCCTGCCAGAGTTCGCGCGCGGCCAGCGTCACGGCGCGACCGGTCTCCTGCTCCGCTCCGCTGGTGGGTTTGATCTCAATGTTCGCCATCATGTTATGCCGACGGCAGCGTTGCGCCACATCGCGCAGCAGCGCCAGCGGCTCGCCGTTAAAGGCGGCGCCGAACCAACTGCCGGCATCCAGCTGTGCCAGCTTGTGCCAGGGCAGATCGCCGGCAATCCCCCAGCCGTCGCTGGTGCGATCCAGCGTATCGTCGTGCAGCAGAAAAATTTCGCTGTCCTGCGACAGCTTGGCATCGAATTCAATCATCGTATGCCCGTAGCGGGGGGCCGCGTCAATCGCCGCCAGCGTGTTCTCTGGCGCCAGCTTGCCGCCGCCGCGATGAGCCACGATATTCGGGTAAGGCCACTGTTTGTTGCTCATTCCAGACGCATCCCATGGGTTGAATCGAAGTAGTGTAACGCATCGGGCGGCAGATGCAGCCACAGCGTGCTGCCCGGCTGCTGACGCTCGGCGTGGGGAAGACGCACCACCAGCGGCGTATTGCCCAGCCTGCCGTGCGCCAGGTTATCCGCCCCCAGCATCTCTAGCGTGTCAACCCGCAGCGGCATCCCCCCGGCGTCGCGGCTGCTAAGCTGAATATGTTCCGGCCGGACGCCGAGCGTGATGCGCCGGTCCGCCCAGCGGGGCTTGCAGCCGCCCAGCGGCAGCGAATGCTGCGCATCCAGCATAAAACGGGTGCCGTCGCTGTTGATCTGCCCTTCCAGCAGATTCATCGCCGGAGAGCCGATAAAGGTCGCCACGAAGCGGGTCGCCGGACGTTCGTAGACTTCTACCGGCGTGCCGATCTGCTCAAGCACCCCTTTATTCATCACCATCACGCGCTGCGCCAGCGTCATCGCCTCCACCTGATCGTGAGTGACGTAGAGGCTGGTGGTGTTCAGGCGACGATGCAGCTGCTGCAGCTCAAGGCGCATCTGGACGCGCAGCCGCGCGTCCAGGTTGGAGAGCGGCTCGTCGAACAGGAACACTGCCGGTTCGCGCACGATGGCGCGCCCCATCGCCACGCGCTGGCGCTGGCCGCCGGAGAGTTCGCGCGGGCGGCGTTGCAGCAGCGGCTCCAGCTCCAGGCTGCGCGCCGCTTCCAGCACGCGCTGGCGGATCTGCGCTTTGCCCATGCCGCAGATTTTCAGCCCCCAGGCCATGTTCTCTTCAACTGTCATATGCGGGTAAAGCGCGTAGTTCTGGAACACCATCGCGATGCCGCGCTCTTTGGGCTCCAGTTCGGTGACGCGTTTGCCGTCGATATAGATATCGCCCGAGGTCACGCGCTCCAGCCCGGCGACCATGCGCAGCAGGGTGGATTTGCCGCAGCCGGAGGGGCCGACCATCACCATAAATTCGCCGTCGTTCACCGTGACGTTCAGCGGCTGAATGATCTGCGTCTTGCCGTCGTAAGATTTGGTTACCGCCTGAAGCGTTACGCCTGCCATGTTTTATTTCTCGCTTTCGACCAGGCCACGCACAAAGGCACGCTGCATGACCAGCACCACCACAACCGGTGGAATTAAGGTTAATAACATCGCCGCCATCACCAGGTTCCACTGCGTGGTGCCCTCGCCCGACGCCATCATGCTGCGGATACCGGCCACTGCCGTGCCCATTTTCGTCTCGCTGGTGATTAGGATCGGCCACAGGTACTGGTTCCAGCCGTAGATAAAAGTAATAACGAACAGCGCCGCCAGATTAGTTTTCGACAGCGGCAACACGATGTCCCAAAAGAAGCGCATCGGACTGGCTCCGTCGATGCGCGCGGCCTCGACCAGCTCGTCGGGCAGCGACATAAAGAACTGACGGAACAGGAAGGTGGCGGTGGCCGACGCCATCAGCGGCAGGGTTAAGCCGCTGTAGCTGTCGAGCATATCGAGTTTGGCGATCACTTCGACGGTAGGGAAAATGCGCACCTCAACCGGCAGCATCAGGGTGATAAAGATCATCCAGAAAAAAAGATTGCGCAGAGGAAAGCGAAACCAGACCAGGGCAAACGCGGAGAGAATGGAGACGGTGATTTTGCCGACGGTGATGCCGAGCGCCATCAGCGTACTGTTCAGCAGCAGAATGCTCAACGGCGCGCTGTTGCTGCTCACTCCTTGCTGCCAGATGGTTTTGATATTTTCCCACAGGCTGACGCCCGGGATCAGCGGCATCGGCACTTGAAAGATCTGCTGGTTGTCCAGCGTCGCTGCCACGAAGGCGATCCAGAGCGGGAACAGCACCGTCAAAATGCCGAGGCAGAGCATGACGTGGCTGAAGATATCCAGCCCGCGACGATTCTCAATCATTGGTAACGCACCTTACGCTCAACGTAGCGGAACTGGATCACCGTCAGAACGATCACCAGCAGCATCAATACCACCGACTGCGCCGCCGAGGCGCTGAGATCGAGTCCGGTAAAGCCTTCGCGATAAATTTTGTAGATCAGGGTGGTGGTGGACTGCACCGGCCCGCCCTGGGTCGCGGCGTCGATCACCGGGAAGGTGTCGAAGAAGGCGTAAACCAGATTGACCACCAGCAGGAAAAAGCTGACGGGGGCGATCAGCGGCAGCGACAGACTGAAGAAGCGGCGCACCGGACCGGCGCCGTCGATGGCGGCCGCCTCGACCAGCGAGCGCGGAATCGACTGCAACGCGGCGAAAAAGAACAGGAAGTTGTAGCTGATCTGCTGCCAGACCGAGGCGAGCACCACCAGAAACATCGCCTGGCCGCTGTTCTGGGCGTGATTCCACTCGTAGCCCGCCTGATGCAGCGCCCAGGTAATCAGCCCCAGGCCGGGACTGAACAGAAACATCCAGAGCACGGCGGCAATCGCCGGCGCCACCGCGTAGGGCAGCAGCAGCAGCGTCTGGTAGAAGCGCTTCATGCGCAGCACGTAATCCACCAGCGCAGCGAAGAACAGCGAGATCAGCAGGCCGCTGCCGGCGACCAGCGCGCTGAAGATCAGCGTGGTCCAGAACGACGCCAGATAGTACTCATCCTGAAACAGGGCGGAAAAATTCGCCAGCCCGACAAAGGCGCTGGAGAGGCCGAAAGGGTCGACGCTCTGCACCGAATACCAGAGCGCTTCGCCGGCCGGCCAGAGGAAAAAGATCAGGGTAATCAGCAGCTGCGGCAGCACCAGCAGATAAGGCAACGGAGAGAGACGAAAACCGGGACGGTGGGCGGACATAGCGCGACTCCGGGAGGACGATCACCACGGCGGCGGGAAAGCCGCCGCAACGAAGGCCGGGCGAACGAGCCGCCCGACCCTGACAATTTACTTCACCTGCCGTTCAAAGCGGCGCAGCAGCAGATTGCCGCGCTCAACGGCGTTATCCAGCGCCGCCTGCGGGGTTTTCTTGCCGGTCCAGACGCCTTCCAGCTCTTCGTCCACGATGGTGCGGATCTGCGGCATGTTGCCCAGACGCAGGCCTTTGGTGAACGGCAACGGCGGCTTGTTCAGCATCTGACGCGTCGCGATATCGGCGCCGGGGTTTTTATCGTAGTAGCCCTGCTGACGCGTCAGCTCATAGGCGGCGGTGGTGATCGGCAGGTAGCCGGTTTTCTGGTGCCATTCGGCGGCGTTTTCCGGCTGGGCGAGGAACTGCATGAACTCCGCCACCCCTTTGTAGGTTTGCGCGTCTTTGCCCTGCATCACCCAAAGGCTGGCTCCGCCGATCATGGCGTTCTGCGGGGCGTTTTTCACCGTTTCGTCATAAGGCATCATGCCGACGCCGTAGTTGAATTTGGCGTAGTGGCGAATGTCTGCCAGCGAGCCGGATGAAGCGGTGGTCATGCCGCAGTCGCCGTTATAGAACTTTTGCGTGGATTCGTCTTTACGACCGAAGTAGGTGAAGCTGCCCTTTTTGTTCATCTCTTCCAGCATCTGGATATGACGCACCTGCGCCGGGCCGTTGAATTCCAGCTTCGCGTCGACGCCGTCGAAGCCGTTGTTTTCGCTGGCGACCGGCAGGGCGTGCCAGGCGCTGAAGTTTTCAATCTGGATCCAGCCCTGCCAGCCGCTGGCGTAGCCGCAGCTCATGCCGGCCTTACGCAGCGCTTCGGCGTCTTTCGCCAGCTCCTGCCAGGTTTTCGGCGGCTGTTCCGGGTCAAGCCCCGCTTTTTTGAAGGCGTCTTTGTTGTAGTAGAGCACCGGCGTGGAGCTGTTGAACGGCTGCGACAGCAGGTGGCCTGATTTGGCGTCGGTGTAGTAGCCGGAAACCGTCGGCACGAACTGTTTTTCGTTGACGTTAATGCCTGCTTCCTGGAAAACCTGATAAACCGGCTTGATCGCTTTCGAGGCCATCATGGTGGCGGTGCCGACTTCATACACCTGCAGAATGGCAGGCGCTTTGCCGGTGCGCACCGCGGCGATGCCTGCCGCCAGGCTCTGCTCGTAATTGCCTTTGTAAACCGGAACGATTTGATAGTCGGGATGGGCCTGGTTAAAACGCTGCGCCAGCGAGTCGACTTCCTTGCCGAGTTCGCCTTCCATAGAGTGCCAGAACGGGATTTCAGTGGCAGCCAGGGCATTGCCGCTGAGCGCCATGCCCAGCACCAGACTCGACACGCGTCGACGAAGAGTAAAAGCAGACATATCGGTTTCCTGTGACATTGTAGGTACGCGCGAAATCACGCATTTTTTGTTCGCGAAGTAACATGACACGGAAAAATGACAGATAAATAACTGAATTATTTCAGGGGGATGACAATAGGATGTCAGGGAAGATGCAGGAAGTTTCGCATAATCACTGGCCGCACAGGAGCCAAACCGTATAAACGCTACAGACCGCACAGGTCGAGGCCGTAGGCGGCGAAGACCTGCTGCGGGCGGACAGCGCGCAGCTCCCGGAGCGTACTGTCGTACGTGAGGAGAGCGAGCACTACCCAACCGCAGCAGGGCAAGTAAGCCAGGCCGTTAAGCACCTAAATACGCGCTGCGCACCGCTTCATTAGAGAGCAGCGCCTCCCCGCTATCCTCCAGCACCACATGGCCGTTTTCCAGCACATAGCCGCGATCCGCCAGCTTCAGCGCCTGGTTCGCGTTCTGCTCCACGAGGAAGATCGTCATGCCCTCGCTGCGCAGCTGCTCAATGGTGTCGAAGATCTGCTGAATGATAATCGGCGCCAGCCCCAGGGAAGGCTCATCCAACAGCAGCAGGCGCGGCTGGCTCATCAGCGCGCGACCGATCGCCAGCATCTGCTGCTCGCCGCCGGACATGGTGCCGGCGCGCTGAATTTTACGCTCCGCCAGACGCGGGAAAAGTTCATAAACGCGCGCGATGCGCGTCTGATACTCCTGACGACTGGCGAAAAAGCCGCCCATCGCCAGGTTCTCTTCCACTGTCATGCGCGAAAACACCCGGCGTCCTTCCGGCACGATGGCGATCGCCTCGCGCATAATGCGCGCGGTTTGCCAGTCGGTGATCGCCTTGCCGTCAAAGGTAATGCTGCCTTGGGTGGCGCGCGGCTCGCCGCACAGCGTGCCGAGCAGAGTGGTTTTTCCCGCGCCGTTCGCGCCGATCAGGGTGACGATTTCTCCTTGGCTGATATGCAGGCTGACGTTATGCAACGCCTGAATCTTGCCGTAATGCGCGCTGACGTTATTAACGGATAACATCGGGTTTGCCATGTTACGCCTCTCCTAAATAGGCTCGGATCACATCCGGGTTGTTACGCACCTCTTCCGGCGTGCCGTTGGCCAGCGGCGTCCCCTGGTTCACTACGTAGATACGGTCAGAAATGCCCATGACCAGCTTCATATCGTGTTCAATCAGCAGCACGGAGACCTTGTGCTCGCCGCGCAGTTCGGCGATCAGCTCATCCAGCTCATGCGTCTCTTTCGGGTTAAGACCGGCCGCCGGTTCATCCAGCATCAGGATCTCCGGGCGCGTCACCATGCAGCGCGCTATCTCCAGACGGCGCTGCTGACCATAGGCGAGGTTGCCCGCCTGACGGTTGGCGAGGTCGAGCAGCCCGATGCGCGCCAGCCAGGCGGCGGCGCGATCCAGCGCCTCGCTCTCGCCGCGACGAAACGCCGGGGTTTTGAATAGGCCTGAAAAGACGCCGCTTTTCAGATGCTGATGCTGCGCCACCAGCAGGTTCTCGATCACTGTCATTTCACGGAACAGACGAACGTGCTGGAAGGTGCGCACCACGCCCATGCGGGCGATCTTCTGGCCCGGCAAGCCTTCCAGATGCTGATCGCGCAGCTTGATGGTGCCGCCGGTCGGTTTGTAGAAGCCGGTCAGGCAGTTGAAAACGGTGGTTTTTCCTGCGCCGTTCGGGCCGATCAGCGAGACGATCTCCTGTGGGCGCAGCTCCAGCGCCACGTTGTTAACCGCCAGCAGGCCGCCGAAGCGCATCATCAGGCCTTCAACGGCTAATAAAGGCTGACTCATGCCTGCTCTCCTTGTTTCTGCTTCAGTTTCAGGTGCGGACGTTTCATCGGCAGCAGTCCCTGCGGACGCCAGATCATCATCAGCACCATCAGGCCGCCCAGCACCAGCATGCTGTATTCGTTCAGGTCGCGCATCAGCTCGCGCGATACCACCAGCAAAATGGCGGCGAGGATCACGGCGAACTGCGAGCCCATGCCGCCCAGCACCACGATCGCCAGCACAAAGGCCGATTCGACGAAGGTAAAGGATTCAGGGCTGACGAATCCCTGACGCGCGGCGAACAGCGTACCGGCGAAGCCGGCGAAGGCGGCGCTGATGGTAAAGGCGGTCAGCTTGATGCGCGTCGGGCTGAGGCCGAGCGAACGACAGGCGATCTCATCTTCGCGCAGCGCTTCCCACGCGCGGCCCAGCGGCATACGCAGCAATCGGTTGATCACGAACAGCGTCAGCGCCACCAGCAGCAGCGCCACCAGATAGAGAAAAATGACGCGATCGCTGGGATCGTATTTCATGCCGAAGAAATCATGGAAGGTGCTCCAGCCGCCTTCGGACACCTTGCGGCCGAACTCCAGGCCGAACAGCGAAGGCTTGGGAATCTGCGCGATGCCGTTGGGGCCGCCGGTAATCACAGTGTTATTCAGCAGCAAAATACGCACGATTTCACCGAAGCCGAGCGTCACGATCGCCAGATAGTCGCCGCGCAGGCGCAGCACCGGAAAGCCGAGCAGCAGCCCGAACAGCGCCGCCACGATGCCCGCCAGCGGCAGACACTGCCAGAAGCCGAGGCCGAAATAGTGGTTTAGCAGCGCGAAGGTATAGGCGCCGATGGCGTAGAAGCCGCCGTATCCGAGCACCAGCAGACCGGAAAGGCCGACCACCACGTTCAGACCCAAGCCGAGCATCACGTAGATCAGCGTCAGCGTGGCGATATCCACCGCGCCGCGCGACACGAAAAACGGCCAGGCCACCGCCGCCACGATCAGCGCCAGCATAAACAGCTTCTGCTTCGGCGTGGAGCCGTCGATGCCGGGCAACACCAATGCCGGGCCGGAGACCTTTTTCAGGCCGCGCTGCCAGAACGGGCGCAGCAGCTGAAAGACAAAAACCACGGCGCAGCCGACGAAAATCCAGTTCCAGCGCACGTCGCCGGCGCTCTGTACCACTAGTCGCGTGCCGTCGAGGCCGAGCCGCATTCCCATAAAGAAACTGGCCAGCACCAGCAGCATCACGGCGGAGAGCAGCGCATTGATAAAGGAGGATTTCATACTTTCTCCACCTCCGGGCGACCCAGGATGCCGGTCGGCATCACCAGCAGCACCACGATCAGCAGTGCGAAGGAGACGACATCTTTATACTCGGTGCTGAGATAGGCGGAGGTCAGCGCTTCGGCGATGCCGAGCACCAGGCCGCCGATCATCGCGCCCGGAATGCTGCCGATGCCGCCAAGCACCGCGGCGGTAAAGGCTTTCATTCCGGCCATAAAGCCGATAAAGGGATTAATCGAGCCATAGAACTGGCCGAGCAGCACCCCGGCGACCGCCGCCATCGCCGCGCCGATAACGAACGTCAGCGAAATCACGCGGTCGGTGTTGATGCCGAGCAGGCTCGCCATTTTCAGATCTTCGGCGCAGGCGCGGCAGGCGCGCCCCATCCGCGAATAGCGGATAAACAGCGTCAGCGCCAGCATCGCCAGGAAAGTCACCAGCCAGATGACGATCTGCATGGTGGAGACGGTCGCCGCAAAGCCGTTGCTCTCGCCCAGCGTCCACTGCCCGGTAATCAGACTCGGCAGCGCGAGGTCGCGCGAACCCTGCGTCAGACTGACGTAGTTTTGCAGAAAGATCGACATGCCGATGGCGGAGATCAGCGCGATCAGGCGCTTCGACGATCGCACCGGCTTATAGGCGACGCGCTCGATGCTCCAGCCGTACGCGCTGGAGATCAGGATCGCCATCACGAAGCCGGCGGCGATCATCAGCCAGCCGGTGTCGATGCCCATCATCATCAGGGCGGCGATCACGATAAAGGAGACATAGCTGCCGATCATATAGACCTCGCCGTGGGCGAAGTTGATCATGCCGATAATGCCGTAGACCATGGTGTAACCGATGGCGATCAGCGCATAGGTGCTGCCGAGGGTGACCCCGTTAAGCATCTGCTGAATGAAATAAAGAAACTGCTCGGACATAGTGAAGACCTGCATAAGAACGGGAAAATCCCCGGCCGCAACGGCAAGGGATTTGTCTGCCGATGGGACGATTACTTAACCGCGGTAGAAGAACCGTCTTTGTGCCATTTGAATACGCCGAACTCGAAGCCTTTCAGGTCGCCTTTCTGGTCCCAGCTCAGGTTGCCCATCACTGTCGGCACCGGCTCGCCGCCCTTCAGGTTTTTCACGATCTCTTCCGGTTCGTCGCTCTTGCTGCGCTCGATGCCGGCCGCCAGCGACTGGATCGCCGCATAGGTGGTCCAGACGAAAGGTCCGGTCGGATCTTTACGGTTTTGCGCGCTGTTAGTTTTGATGGCGTCAACGATCGCTTTGTTCTCCGGCAGCTGGTCGTAGCGCTTCGGCAGCGTCACGTAAATGCCTTCCGAAGCGTCGCCCGCGATATTGGATAGCGACGCGTTACCCACGCCCTCCGGGCCCATAAAGCCGGCGTTCAGACCGGCCGCTTTCGCCTGGCGCAGAATCTGCCCCATTTCCGGGTAGTAGCCGCCATAGTAAACGAAGTCGACGTTCTCTTTTTTCAGACGCGCAATCAGCGTGGAGAAATCTTTATCGCCTGCGGTGATGCCTTCAAACAGCACCACATTGCCGCCTTTCTCTTTCAGGGTTTTCTGTACCGATTCCGCCAGGCCCTGACCGTACTGCTGCTTGTCATGCACCACGGCGATGCGCTTGGGTTTGATCTGGTCGAGAATATAGTTAGCGGCGGTCGGGCCCTGATCGGAGTCCAGGCCGGTGGTGCGCATAATGGTTTCGTAACCGCGCGCGGTCAGCTCCGGCGCGGTCGCGGCCGGGGTAATCATCAGCACGCCTTCGTCATTGTAAATGTCGGACGCAGGCTGAGTCGAAGAGGAGCAAAGGTGGCCGATAACATATTTAATGCCGTCGTTGACGACCTTGTTCGCCACCGCCACCGCCTGTTTCGGGTCGCAGGCGTCGTCATATTCTACGCCAACCAGCTTGTCGCCGTTCACGCCGCCTTTGGCATTGATATCTTTAATCGCCTGCGCGGCGCCGGTGAATTGCATATCGCCGTACTGCGCGACCGGACCGGTCACGGCACCGACGATCGCCACTTTGATATCTTCCGCCAGCGCAGCGTGGCTCATCGCCAACGCTACGCAGCCCGCCAGTAATGCGCGACCTTTACTCATTTTCATCCGAACTTCCCCATCAGTTGTGTCTGTGTTTGTTGTGGTTTGCATTTATTTTCTGCCAGAGAATTGTCGAAAAACGATTTCGCAATAACGAGTTAGCGCAACAATCTGGCGTTTATGTGCGATAAGGCTTTATTTTTCAGGTTATTAAACAGGAATTTTCTTCTTTAAATCAACCGACATATTCAGTAATAGCCGATTAGCACAGCATAATTCTCTGGCAGCAACGGGGGCTTTTTGCGCGATAAGCCAGCGCATTATGCTGGGGTTTTGCTCAGAAATACCTGTTTCACACCACTATCCTGGCAGCTGTAACGGCGTTTCACCTGTTTTTAACGCAAAAAGTTACCAGGCTCCGACTGTACAAATTCGCTACACTAACGCTTTGTACTGGCACAGGTGTTTGTCATGAAGCTCACTATTTTGCGGTTAACGGAATTCACGCCTCAGGACCGTATCGATTTAGCTAAAATCTGGCCCGACGCGGCGATTGATCAGCTTGAGAAAAGTCTTGATGAGAACCACCGCCTTTATGCGGCGCGCTTTAACGACCGACTTCTGGCGGCCTTGCAGCTGGAGATCGGCGGCATTCAGGGAAAGATTACCGCGCTGCGCGTGCGCGAAGCGACCCGTCGGCGCGGCGTGGGGAAGTATCTGCTGGAAGAGACGATAGCGCAGAATAGCTCGCTGACGGACTGGTGGATTGCCGATGACGGCAGCGACGAACAGCAGACGCGCGCGGCCTTTATGCAGAATTGCGGCTTTCGCGCGCAGTCAGATGGCTGGGTGAAATAAATCGCAGGCAATAAAAAAGGGCGACTTCGTGTCGCCCTTCATCGTTATGCATCGCTATTATGCTTCGATCGCCATGCGCAGTTTCTTCATGGCGTTTTTTTCCAGCTGCCTTACTCGTTCCGCAGAGACGCCGTAGCGATCGGCCAGCTCCTGCAGCGTGGTTTTGTTCTCTTCGTCGAGCCAGCGCGCGCGGATAATGTGCTGGCTACGTTCGTCCAGCCCCTGCATCGCGTCGCTCAGCTTGTCGGCGGCATGGGCATCCCAGTTATCCTCTTCGATGCCGTCGGCGAAGTCCGAAGTTTTATCCTGCAGATAGAGCACGGGCGCCATGGTTTTGCCTTCGCTGCTTTCGTCGTCTGACGACATATCGAAGGTCATATCCTGCGCCGCCATACGTGACTCCATCTCACGCACATCTTTGCTGCTCACGCCCAGCTCACGCGCCACCATCTCCACTTCGTCCTGGTTAAACCAGCCCAGACGCTGCTTGGTTTTACGCAGGTTAAAGAACAGCTTGCGCTGCGCTTTCGTGGTCGCAACCTTCACGATACGCCAGTTACGCAGCACGTATTCGTGAATTTCGGCTTTAATCCAGTGTACGGCGAAGGAAACCAGGCGCACGCCCACTTCAGGGTTGAAGCGACGCACCGCCTTCATCAGGCCGATGTTGCCTTCCTGAATCAGGTCCGCCTGCGGCAGGCCGTAACCGGAATAATTTCGAGCGATATGAACTACAAAGCGCAGGTGAGACAGGATCAGCGTCTTAGCCGCATCCAGATCGCCCTGGTAATGCAGCCGTTCAGCCAGCGCTTTTTCCTCTTCTGCCGACAGCATCGGCCAGACGTTGGCGGCCCGAATATAAGATTCCAGGTTGCCGAGAGGAGCAATAGCTAAAGTTTGCATTTCTTTGGTCATTCAAACCCTCACAAATTCAATGGAGTTGCCGCACAATTCCCTGAGCGAACGTTACAGTATGTCAACGCCGCTCAAAAATCGAAAGCAATCTGTGCTACTTGGACGACAAAGTTATCCACAAGTTCAATTATAGCAGTGAATATTTTACACACAGATGACGGGAAAAGGATCAGGGAAGGATCTCCTCTGCTTCCTTTGTCGTCGGCAGCAGAGGAACATTATATCAAAAAAACGTTGCTGTTGGTTACTGCGGCGTAAATCGACGTAAATGTTGCGCCGTCGCCAGCCAGGCGGCGATCCAGCCGATCATCGCGGCGATCAACAGCAGCAGCAGCGCCTCATCCCAGGAGAAGCCTTCCAGGGTAAAGGTGGTGCCGAACACCGCCGCCACGTGCGCCACCACGGTTTGCAGACGCAGCACCAGCACTTCGGAGAGGATCAGCGACAGCAGCGCGCCGCTCAGTCCGAGCAGCGCTCCGCCATAGAGGAAAGGCCGCAGGATAAAGCCGTCGGTGGCGCCGATCAGCTTCTGCACGTTGATAGTGTCGCGCCGGGCGAAAATGCTGAGGCGCACGCTGTTGCCGATCACCAGGAACACCGCCACCACCATCAGAATGCCGATCATCGCCGCCACCTGGCCGACCAGACCGGTCAGCGCCGCGAGGCGGGCAAACCAGCTGTCGTCCATGCGCACTTCATCCACGCCGTCGACCTTCGCCACGCGCTCGCGCAGATTTTGCATAGTGTCAGAGTTCTGGAAATTCAGCTTCGGCGTAATAATCGCCACCGCCGGCAGCGGGTTCTGTTCCAGCATATCCATGGCGCCGCCGAATCCCGACCAGTTGCGGAACTCGCTGAGCGCCTCTTCGCGCGTCAGATAGTTGACGTTATCCACGCCGTCCAGCTGTTTCAACTGCGTCGCGACGTTCTCCGCCGCGCTGTCGTCCAGCGTTTTCGACAGGTAAACCGTCAGCTGCGGCGCCGGATACCACTGGGTCGCCGCCTGGCTGACGTTTTTCCAGACCATGTAGCAGACGCTGGGCAGCGTTAGTGAGATGGCGATCACCATCACGGTCAGCAGCGTCGCCAGCGGCTGACGCCACATATCGGAGAGCGTGCCGCGCAGGGCGTAGCGCCACTGTTCCTGCCAGCCGCCCTTCAGCGCTTTGGTTTTCGAAGGTTGCTGTTTGGTTTTCGGCGCCGCTGCGCGTTTGTTGCGTTTATTGACCATCGTGGCCTCCGTGCAAACGTCCCTGGTTTAGCGTCATCACCCGATAACGGCGGCGCGTAATCAAACCGAGGTCGTGCGTCGCCATCAGCACCGTCACGCCTACGCGGTTGAACTCTTCGAACAGGCGCAGGATATCTTCCGACAGCGCGTTGTCGAGGTTGCCGGTCGGCTCGTCCGCCAGCAGCACCGACGGCTTATTCACCACCGCGCGGGCGATGCCGACGCGCTGCTGTTCGCCGCCGGAGAGCTGAATAGGATAGCTTTTCGCTTTGTCGAGCAGGCCGACTTTATCCAGCGCCGCCGAAACGCGACGGCGAATATCTTCGCCGCTGGCGCCGGAGATGATCAGCGGGATCGCCACGTTGTCGTAGACCGAACGATCCATCAACAGGTGGTGATCCTGGAAGATCATGCCGATCTGGCGGCGCAGAAAAGGCACTTCGCTGTTGCGCAGACGGGTAATGTCGTGGCCGCCAAACCAGATTTGTCCGGCGCTTGGCCGCTCAATACCACAAATCAGCTTCAGCAAGGTGCTCTTCCCTGCGCCGGAGTGGCCGGTCAGGAACGCCATTTCGCCGGGGCGCAGATGGAAATCCACCCCCTGCAACGCCTGACGTCCACCGAGATAAGCCTTACTGACCTCTTCAAAGCGAATCATCCAAATTAGTCCTCTCGGGCAAACAGTGCCTCAATAAAATCCTCAGCCTTGAACGGCCGCAAATCTTCGATGCCTTCCCCAACACCGATATAACGAATCGGAATGCCGAACTGATCGGCCACCGAGAAGATCACGCCGCCCTTGGCGGTGCCGTCCAGCTTGGTGAGCGTAATGCCGGTAAGCCCCACCGCCTCGTGGAACAGCTTCGCCTGGCTAATGGCGTTCTGGCCGGTGCTGGCGTCGATGGTCAGCATCACTTCGTGCGGCGCGTCTTCATCCAGCTTCTTCATCACGCGCGTGATCTTCTTCAGCTCTTCCATCAGGTGCGATTTATTCTGCAAACGGCCTGCGGTGTCGGCGATCAGCACATCCACCTTGCGCGCTTTCGCCGCCTGGATGGCGTCGAAAATCACCGAGGCGGAATCAGCGCCGGTATGCTGCGCCACGACCGGGATGTTGTTGCGCTCGCCCCAGACCTGCAGCTGCTCCACCGCCGCCGCGCGGAAGGTGTCGCCCGCCGCCAGCATCACGCTTTTGCCCTGCGCCTGATATTGACGCGCCAGCTTGCCGATAGTGGTGGTTTTGCCGACGCCGTTGACGCCTACCATCAGAATGACGAACGGCGTTTTGCCGCCGACATCAAGCGGCGCGTCGACCTTTTGCAAAATGCCGGCCATTTCCGCCTTCAGCAGACCGTAGAGCGCTTCGGCGTCGCGCAGCTGTTTGCGGCTCGCCTGCTGCGTCAGGTTGGTGATGATGCGGCGCGTGGTTTCCACGCCGACGTCGGCGATCAGCAGCTGCTCTTCCAACTCTTCAAAGAGCTCGTCGTCGATTTTTTTACCGCGGAACAGGCTGATGAAACCGGAGCCGAGATTCTGGCGCGTTTTGACCAGGCTGCGCTTCAGGCGGGCAAAGAAGCCCTCTTTGGTCGGGCGCTCCTGCTCCTGGGTAACGATGGGCGCGGCGGCAAGCGGCAGATCGCTGACGGTATCGACCGACGCGCTGTCCGCCTCGTCGCTGTCCGGCGCGACCTCGGCCAGCGCCAGCGCTTCCAGCTCTTCGTCGCTGAGCGGCTCGCCGGCTTCTTCTTCCGCCAGCTCTTCCGCCTGCGGCTCCTCTTCGACCGGAGCGCGTTCAGGATGCGCAGTCTCTTCCGGCAGCGTCTCCTCTTCTACGGCGACGATAACCGGCTGCGCCGCTTCCGTTTCTTCAACCGCAGCGACATCCGGCTGCCCGGTTTCCGGCTCTTGCGCAACGATGGCGCTTTCCGCTTCCGTTGCCGGCTCAGCATGTTCAGCCTGCGCCTGCGCCACCGCTTCGGTGACGGCGACTGTGGCTTCCGCCTGCGCTTCGGCGCGCGCGACTTCAGGAATTTCCTCGGCTTCCGCCTGACGATCTGTCGCCGCCTCTTCAGGCTGCGCTACGCTCTCTTTCTCTTCGGCAGCCGGCTGTTTCTCTTCTTCTTTGCCAAAGCCCAGCCAGGAAAAAAAGCCACGTTTTTTCTCTTTTGCCATTGTGTGACCACACTCCTCGATGGCTCAAACCCGGCCGATGACGGCTATCGGGGTGCAA
Source organism: Enterobacteriaceae bacterium UBA2655 (assembly GCA_002359495.1). GTDB lineage: Bacteria > Pseudomonadota > Gammaproteobacteria > Enterobacterales > Enterobacteriaceae > Pantoea > Pantoea superficialis. The sequence continues at coordinate 28,346 of DENB01000051.1, read as the reverse complement.
ATAAACTTGATAAATTCAGGGGCGATTCCGTGACCGGACGCGGAACGCATTGATACCACATCACATCAGGAACCGAGCCTGCTAGTCTAACACTTTCCAGCCAGCGCACCACAGCACCCTTTTTTAACGTTTCTTCTCGCCTCTGCGCCCGTTAAACTACGCAACAAATTATGACGAGTTGTGAGCAAGATGAATAAAAAACCCCGCAGCGCCGGCGGTGCCGGGCAGATTCGCCTGATCGGCGGCCAGTGGCGCGGGCGTAAATTGCCGGTGCCCGACAGCGCCGGTTTGCGCCCCACTACCGACCGGGTGCGTGAAACCCTGTTTAACTGGCTCGCGCCCGATATTCGCCAGGCGCGCTGTCTTGACTGTTTCGCTGGCAGCGGCGCGCTGGGGCTGGAAGCGCTGTCGCGCTACGCCGCCTCGGCCACGCTGCTGGAGCTGGAGCGCCCGGTGGCGCAGCAGCTGGAAAAAAATCTGCGCACTTTGGGCGCGTCGCAGGGTAAGGTGATCCAGACCAATACGCTGAGCTGGCTGGCGCAAACCGGCGAGCCTTACGACGTGGTGTTTATCGATCCGCCGTTCCGCAAAGGGCTGCTGCTGGAGACGCTGTCGCTACTGGAGCAGAACGGCTGGCTGGCCGCCGACGCGCTGATCTACGTTGAGAGCGAAGTGGAGCACGGCGCGCCGCCGGTTCCCGTTCACTGGCATCTGCACCGCGAGAAGATCGCCGGTCAGGTGGCTTATCGTCTGTATCATCGCCAACAGGAGACGCGCGATGCTGATTAATCTGGGACGCCTGCTGATGGTCTGCGTATGGGCTTTTTTGCTGCTGAATCTGGTGCAGCCTTTTCCTAAACCGCTGACTTACTTCGTCAACGTGGCGCTGTTTTTTATGGTGATTATGCACGGCCTGCAGCTGGTGCTGCTGCGCGCGACCCAGCCCAAAGACGCCGCGAAGCTCAGCCGAACGACGCAGCTGAAAATCTTCGTCTTCGGCGTATTCGAACTGCTGGCATGGCAGAAAAAACACTATCCGAAGCAGTAATACTCAGGCGTAACGCGCTCGCGCTCAGGGCGCGGGCGTAAAGCTGACAAAGCGCGTGCCCTGCACTTTCAGTTCGCCCTTCACGTTTTTATCCAGCTGGTGATAATCGCCGGCATTCAGCATCAGCTTAAAGTCGCCCGCGCCGTTCAGGGGATGAAACCAGACCTCGTAGCGCATCTCCTCGCCGGCGATCACTTCGCGCTGACGCGAGCGGCGGTTCGAGGTCGGATATTCGCGTTTGCTCTTTATTTGGGCCGGCAGCATCTGCACGGGCGACGCATCGTTGACGGCGATTTCGCGCCGCTGCTTGATAAACTGACGGGTCGCCAGCACGGCGATAATGGCCAGAACGATAAAAAAGAGGAGCGGCGGCTTGCTCATATTTTCTCCCGCACTTTGCGTTTCAAATAAGGTGGCGGCAAAGGATACAACCAGAGAAGCCTGATTGTCACATTCACCGGCCGTAACCTAAACTGAGATCGAAATTTTGGGAATTTTCATCTGATTAGCGGACGTTCTGTTCGTGAAGGGAGAAAACATGCTTTGGTCTTTCCTTGCGGTACTTTTTTCCGGTTGGCTCTATGTTGACGCCTCTTATCGCGGACCGCAGTGGCAACGCTGGGTCTTCAAACCTGTCACGCTGTTGCTGCTTGTCGCCTGGGCATGGCAGGCGCCGAGGCTGCACAGCACCGATTACCTGATTCTGGCGGGGCTGGTGGCGACGCTGATCGGCGACGCGCTGACGCTGTTGCCGCGCCAGCGCATGCTTTACGCCCTCGGCGCGTTTTTTCTGTCGCACCTGCTTTATACCATCAGCTTCGCGGCGAATATGACCATGAGCTTTTTCTGGCCGATTCCGTTGGTGCTGCTGATTATCGGTGTGCTGGTGATTGCGACCATCTGGACGCGGCTGGAGGATCTGCGCTGGCCGATTTCCACCTTTATCGGCATGACGCTGGTGATGACCTGGCTGGCGGCGGAGCAGTACTTCTTCCGCCCTACGGACTACAGCTTCTCGCTGGTAGTGGGCGCCAGCCTGCTACTGCTGGCGAATATCGTCTGGTTTATCAGCCACTACCGCCGCCGTTTCCGCGCCGACAGCGCCATTGTCGCCGCTTGTTACTTCGCCGGTCATTTTATGATTGTGCGTTCGCTGTGGCTTTACTGAGAGAGGGCGCTTTGTTCAGCTCTGGCAGGGAGGCCGGAGCGGAAAGCAGCCATGATAATTTTCACCAAAAATGATAACCTTGGTTTACTAACTCTTCCTTAAAATGGTTCTGTTCGACAGCCCCACTTTTAATCACAAGGAGTTTATGATGCGCAAAGGAATGCCTACACGCCTTCTGCTATCCGTTGTTTTTGTTTCGCCGTTAATCGCTTCTGCCAAACCCTTGCAGCTGGAATATCAAAGCAGCCCAGAGCTGCTTGCCGCCCCGTCGCCGCTGAAAACCGACGAAAAATCGATGACGTTTTCACTGCCGGAGCCCGCAATTAAAGCAGGCACCGAATGCGACAGCGGTTACTGCACGCGCAAAGCCGCGCCCTTTCCCACTGATTCTCAGCGCATTCATCGAACGGACCGCAGACGTCAGTCCGATGCCTTTTCCACTAACCAGGACGGGAACGGGAAGGTTTTTATCGGCGGCAGCTGGTAACGGCGCTGCCGCTACAGGCCCTTTTTAATCAAAAACCGATAGGGAAGCGCATCCGTATCCTGCGCCAGCAGCGTATGTTCCATAAAGCGGCAAAAGCCGGGTATGTCGCGCGTGGTGGCGGGATCATCGGCGATAATCAGCAGGGTTTCGCCGTCCGCCATGTGGCGGACGGTTTTACGCACCATCATGACCGGCTCCGGGCAGCGCAGCCCCAGCGCGTCTAAGGTTTGATCGGGATTTGCGAAGCGGTCGCTCATAATTCTCTCTGAATTGGGTTGGGGCCGGCTATTCTAGCGCGCCGAACAGAGGGCGCAAGGCGATAACGATTGCGTTAAAATTAACCATTGCATAAATAACCTGAAACGGTAAGATGCCGCCCGATTTTCCCTAAGTTTAACCGCAACCGCGCAAGACGTTTCAGCAATCTGAGCGTTTCGCCGGCGGCAATGGGTTCCCTCACCCCAAAACTAAAAAGGCTTAATATGATCGATTTGTCTCCGCGTCAGCGCCTGCACGCGCTGTTCTGGCTGTCGCTGTTTCACCTGCTGGTGATCACCTCCAGCAACTATCTGGTTCAGCTGCCGATCTCCATTTTCGGTTTCCATACCACCTGGGGCGCCTTCAGCTTTCCTTTCATCTTTCTCGCTACCGATCTCACCGTGCGCATCTTCGGCGCGCCGCTTGCGCGCCGTATTATTCTGGCGGTGATGCTTCCGGCGCTGTTTATCTCTTATATGGTCTCCTGCGTTTTCTACCAGGGAGAGTGGCAGGGCTGGGCCGCATTGCAGGAGGTTAACCTGTTCGTGGCACGCATCGCCTGCGCCAGCTTTATGGCCTATGCGCTGGGGCAGATTCTGGACGTACATGTCTTTAACCGCCTGCGTCAGCTGCCGCAGTGGTGGGCGGCGCCGGCGGCGGCGATGTTCCTCGGCAATATCAGCGATACCCTGGCCTTCTTCTTCATCGCGTTCTACAAAAGCCTCGATCCCTTTATGGCGCAGCACTGGGTCGAGATCGCGCTGGTGGACTACAGCTTCAAAGTGCTTATCTGCATGGTTTTCTTCCTGCCCGCCTACGGCATGTTGCTGAACGCCGCGCTGAAGCGTCTCACGCAGCGTTCCCGCCGCAGCCAGCTAAATTTCGGCTAATCCTATGGAGCAAAGCCCGGCGGACCGCTAAGATCTGCTGACAATCCTCAGGTTGCTTTTGCCGCCTGAGGATTGTAAGAATGGCTGATTGGAAACTAAAAAAAGGGATTCAGATGCGTAACTTAGTAAAGTATCTCGGTATAGGTTTACTGGCGCTGGGACTTGCCGCCTGCGACCAGAAGCAAGATGACGCGGCGAAAAACGACAACGGCGTCAGCGCCAGCCAGTCTGCGCAAACGGTGACGCTTATGGACGGCAAATTAAGCTTCTCGCTGCCGGCCGGCATGTCTGACAAGAGTGGTAAAATCGGTTCTCAGTCGACCAATATGCATGTCTATGCGGATGAAAGCGGCCAGAGCGCCATTATCGTTATCGAAGGCGATGCCACTAACGAGTCGCTGGAGGTGCTTTCTCAGCGCCTTGAGCAGCAGCAGCGCAACCGCGATCCGCAGCTGCAGGTGGTCTCTAATAAAGCAGTGACGCTGAAAGATCAGCCGGCGCAGCAGCTGGATTCGGTGATTTCCGCCAACAACCAGACCTCCTGGTCGACGGTGATTCTGGCGAAAGTCGACGGCAAGCTGCTGACCATGCAGATCACCCTGCCGGCGGATAACCAGCAGCAGGCGCAGAGCACTGCGGAGAATATCGTGAAGACGATTACCCTGAAGTAATCTACGCCGCGGCGGGCGGGTAAGCAGGAGGCAAACCCGCCCAGCGCCGTCGTCAGCCCCGGCCCGATGCCTTGCGCGCGTCGCGCCAGTAGGCAATCAGCCGCAGATAGTTCCCCTTCACCTGCTCAATCAACGCCCGATCGTCCAGCTCGCCCTGTAGCCATTGCCGTGAAGGCTGGCCGAAAATGGTGCGGCCGACGGCGAAGCCTTTGACCCACAGCGCCTGCGCGGCGGCGACAAAGCCCGACTTCAGTTTCTCTTCCGGCGCATCCAGACCCAGCAACAAAATGCCGCGACAGTACGGATCCTGCTGCTCAATCAATCCGCCGATCGCCTCCCAGCTCGCGGCGGAGAGCGGCGGCAGCTTCCACCAGTCCGGCTGAATGCCCAGGCGGTAAAAGTGGCTCAAGATATCAAGATAATACGACTCCTGATGGTCCGGGTTGCTCTCCGGCAGGATCACCTCCAGCAGCAGTTCATGTCCGCTTTTATTGCAGCTGCGCCAGACGTCCAGCACCTGCTCATCCTGCGCTTGGCGCATCTCGGCGCTGTCGTGCGGATGGTAGAACACCAGACATTTCACCACGTGCTCCTGCGGCCAGTCGATAAGCTGCGAACCGATATTGCCATGCTCCAGGCGCAGCGGACGCGATCCGGGCTGCTCGATCGGGCGGCCTATCCACCAGCCTTTGCCGGTAATGGCGTTCAGCGCCCGCTGGCCGTAAGTGGTATCCGCCAGAATGCCGCTTTTATTCTCCAGCCCCGCCTCGTCGGCCGCCTCTTCCGCCGCCTTCAGCAGCAGCAGCTTCAGTTGCGGAATGCCGCTTTCGTCTACGCCCGCCTCGCGCGCCATATCCGCCAGCTGCTTGCGGTGGTCGAAAGCGAAGACGCACAATTCCGGCCACTGCCGCTTGCGAGTGGTGACGCGGTGCAGATGGTTCAGGCGCCTGTCGCGATCCGGTCGCTTCACCTCATGCTCGCGGCTGAGGAAATCGTCCAGCTCCTGTTTGGTCGGCATCGCTGGAGCGCAGCCGTGACGCGAGACCACCAGCGCGCCGCAGGCGTTGGCGTAACGGCAAGCCTGCTCCCAGCCTTCGTCGTTGAGCCAGCCGCGCAGCAGACCCGACATAAAGGCGTCTCCGGCCCCCAGCACGTTCAGCACTTCCACGCGCACGCCGCTGTGCAGCCGCGTCTCTTCCCAGCTATCCGGGATCGCCTGCTCAAACACCACGCAGCCGAGCGGGCCGCGTTTGCAGACCAACGTCGCCTGGCTCGCCTGACGCACGTTCTTCAGCGCGGTCAGCGTATCGGTGCTGCCGCCGGCGATATGAAACTCTTCTTCCGTCCCGACGATCAGGTCGAAATAGTGCGCCACTTCCTGCAACTGCTGCGTTACCTGCTGCGATTCGATGTAGCGCGTCTCCCCGTCGCCCAACGAGGTCAGCCCCCAAAGCACCGGCCGGTAGTCGATATCCAGCGCGGTGCGCAGGCCGTTGCCGCGGGCGATCTCCAGCGCCTTCAGCACCGCCGCGCGGGTATCGGGATGAGAAAGATGCGTGCCGGTCACCGCCACGGCATGGGACGAGGCGATAAAAGCCTCGTCGATATCTTCCGGCACCAACCCCATATCGGCGCAGTTGTCGCGGTAAAAAATCAGCGGGAAGGTCTCCTGATCCTTAATGCCCAGAATAACCATGCCGGTCAGACGACGTTTATCGGTAATCAGGCTATCGGTATTGCAGCCGACGCGCTGCAACTCCTCACGTAGAAAACGGCCGTTATGCTCATCGCCGACGCGCGCCAGCATCGCCGATTTCAATCCCTGAATCGCCGTGCCGTAGGCGACATTGCCAGACGAGCCGCCCAGATATTTGGCGAAAGTCGTGGTCTCTTCCAGACGCGCCCCGATCTGCTGCCCATAAAAATCGACGGCGATGCGCCCGATACAAATCACATCGAGCCGCTTCTGTTGTGTACTCATACCTGTGGTTTCCTTCTGTGATAAGCCGTGACTGCAGGCGGAACCGCCGGATGGCGGGCGACACGCTCCCGATTCCCGGGCTGCCTGATTGACCCTAAAACCAGTATGAGGAACAAAAATTCCAAATTCAACCTGAAATGAAATATCCACCTCAATTTTGTGAACCAGGTAAAACTCTTGCGCCAGCGGAAAAACAGGCGAAGAGGCAGGCCGTTTTGCCTGTTCAGCAGCAGCTGTGACCAGCCTCGCATTCTGGCGCGGGAAAACGCAGGAACCTGCTGAGATCAAATGAAATTTCTTTAAAGGTGGTTAATGGCTGGTTGCCGTTTCATTTCTTATCTGTAGTGCCATGTGAAAGGCACTGATTCATCGTTAAATTTGATCTCTCTCGCAAAATGAAATGTTTCTTCTGTAATCATATTTTATGGAAAAAATATTTGTTTATAATCCCCTCACGTTTCACTTATTTGCGGTGGCCTTTCCTGTACGCGCACCACCCGCCACCCGCGTCATACCCTTCTCCGGGTATCAGCATGTAAAGGATGAGCATATGGGCACAATCAGACTAACCACGGCGCAGGCGCTGGTGAAATTCCTTGATAATCAGTACCTGAACGTCGACGGCGTTGAGACGAAATTCGTTAAGGGAATTTTCGCCATCTTCGGTCACGGCAACGTTCTCGGCCTCGGCCAGGCGCTGGAACAGGACAGCGGCGATCTGGTGGTGCATCAGGGACGTAACGAACAGGGCATGGCGCACGCGGCGATCGGCTTCGCCAAACAGTCGCTGCGCCGCCAGATTATCGCCTGCACCTCCTCGGTAGGACCGGGCGCGGCGAACATGATCACCGCCGCCGCCACCGCCACCGCCAACCGCATTCCGCTGCTGCTGCTGCCGGGCGATGTGTTCGCCACCCGCCAGCCCGATCCGGTGCTGCAACAGATCGAGCAGAGCCACGATCTCAGCCTCAGCACCAATGACGCCTTCCGGGCGGTCAGCAAATACTGGGATCGCATCAGCCGTCCTGAACAACTCATGACCGCCTGCATCAACGCCCTGCGCGTGCTGACCGATCCGGCGGAAACCGGCGCCGTCACGCTGGCGCTGCCGCAGGACGTGCAGGGGGAAGCCTGGGATTTCCCGGAATATTTCTTTCAAAAACGCGTTCACCGCCTCGATCGGCGGCTGCCGACGGTTCCCCAGCTTGAAGAGGCGCTTCAGCTCATCGCCACCAAGCGCAAACCGCTTATTGTTTGCGGCGGCGGGGTAAAATATTCCGAAGCGGGCGCCGCGCTGCTGCAATTCGCCGAACGCTATGGCATCCCCTTCGCCGAAACCCAGGCGGGCAAAGGCACCCTGCTTTCCGATCATCCGCTGAACGTCGGCGGCGTCGGCGAGACCGGCTGCCTGGCGGCCAACCTGCTGGCGAAAGAGGCCGACCTGGTGATCGGCGTCGGCACCCGCTACACCGATTTCACCACCGCCTCGAAGTGGATTTTCCAGCACCCCGAGGTTAGCTACCTTAATATCAACGTCAGCAACTTCGACAGCTACAAGCTGGACGGCGTACAGCTGCTGGCCGATGCGCGCGAAGGATTGACGGCGCTGGACGGCCGCCTGGCGGCTCAGGGTTACGCCAGCGGCTGGGGCAGCCAGATCGAGCAAGCGCAAAGCAAACTGCTGAAAGAGACGCAGCGCGTTTATCAGGCGGCCTATACCGGCGACGGCTTTATTCCGGAGATCGACGATCATCTCGACCGCGAGGCGGTTTTCGCGGAATTTAATCGCCTGACCCAATCCTTTCTGACGCAAAGCAGCGTGCTGGGCGTGCTAAACGAGCAGCTCCCAAAGGATGCGGTCATCGTGGCGGCGGCGGGCAGTCTGCCGGGCGATCTGCAGCGCGCCTGGCGCACCAAAGATTACAACGGCTATCACATTGAGTACGGCTACTCCTGCATGGGCTACGAGGTAAACGCGGCGCTGGGCGTCAAGCTGGCGCAGCCGCAGCGGGAAGTCTACGCGCTGCTGGGCGACGGCTCCTTTATGATGCTGCACTCCGAGCTGGTCACTTCGATTCAGGAAGGCGCCAAAATCAACGTGGTGCTGTTCGACAACATGACCAACGGCTGTATCAATAACCTGCAAATGGAACACGGCATGGAGAGCTTCACCACCGAGTTCCGCTTCCGCAATCCGCAAGGGGGCAAGCTGGACGGCGGCTTCGTGCCGGTCGATTTTGCCGCCATCGCCGCCGGTTACGGCTGTAAAACTTACCGCGTTACCACGCTGGATCAGCTGCAGGCCGCGCTGGAAGATGCGCGCAGCCAGACGGTTTCCACGCTGATCGACATCAAAGAGCTGCCTAAAACCATGATCCACAAATATTTTAGCTGGTGGCATGTCGGCGCGGCGCAAACCTCCCGTTCCGACCGCATTCAGGCGGTGGCGGAAAAGCTCAACGCTCAACTCGATCAGGCGCGCAAATATTAACAAACTCAGGGCCGGAACCCCCGGCCCGACGATCTCCTTACCCGAACCCTACAGGTGTAACTATGACTCTGAAACTCGGCGTTATCGGTACCGGCGCAATTGGTCAGGAACATATCCGCCGCTGCAGCAAAGTGCTGCAGGGCGCGAAAGTGGTGGCGGTTTCCGACATCAATGTGGAAGGCGCGCGGGCGGCGCTGCAGCGGCTGAACATTGAGGCGGAGGTCTATCAGGACGGCCACCAGGTGGTGAACTCCCCTGACGTGGACGCCGTGCTGGTGACCTCCTGGGATCCCACCCACGAAGAATTTACCCTGGCGGCCATCGCGGCCGGCAAGCCGGTGTTCTGCGAAAAGCCGCTGGCGCTGAGCGCGGAAGGCTGCCGCCGCATCGTCGATGCCGAAATGCAGCATGGCAAACGTCTGGTGCAGGTCGGCTTTATGCGTCCTTACGACGCCGGTTATCGCGCGTTGAGAAAGGTGATTGACGACGGCGAAATCGGCGAGCCGCTGATGCTGCACTGCGCGCATCGCAACCCGACGGTAGGCGAAAACTACACCACCGACATGGCGATCACCAACACACTGATCCATGAGCTGGACGTGCTGCGCTGGCTGACGCGCGACGATTATAAAACAGTGCAGGTGGTGTTCCCGCGCGTCACCTCCAAATCCCATGCGCAGCTGAAAGATCCGCAAATCGTGCTGTTTGAGACGCAAAAGGGGATCCGCATCGACGTGGAGATCTTCGTTAACTGCGCCTACGGCTATGACATCCAATGCCAGGTAGTGGGCGAAACCGGCATCGCCAGCTTGCCGGAGCCGGCCTCGGTGCAGATGCGCAAAGAGGCGAAGCTCGCCACTCAAATTCTTACCGACTGGAAAGATCGCTTTATCGACGCCTACGACGTTGAGCTGCAAGCCTTTATCAACGACGTAAAAACGGGCCAGCTGAGCGGTCCGTCGGCGTGGGACGGTTTTGCCGCCTCGGTCGCCGCCGACGCTTGCCTGAAGGCGCAAAAAAGCGGCGCTATTGAACCGGTCGCTATGCCGCCGCGCCCCGCGTTTTACGACCAATAAGCCGCTGGCCGTCCTGAACAGCTCAGGACGGCTGACCCAACGCACAGGAATAGCAGGGAGACAGAGATGAAAATCGCCTTCGATGTGGACGTGATTAAAGAGATGGGCATCACCCGGATGGTGCATCAGGTGGCGGAATGGGGCTACAAATATATCGAGCAGTCGCCGCATCCGCAGATCAACCCGTTTTACAAACATCCCAAAGCTAGCCGCGAAATTGTCACCGAATACAAGAACGCGCTGCGCGCCACCGGACTGGAAATTTCCTCTTTTATCGTGGTCTATCGCTGGTCCGGCCCGGATGAGATGCGCCGCCAGGCGGCGGTAAAAAACTGGAAGCGCATGATCGAAATTGCGGTAGAGATGGGCGTCCAGGTGATCAACACCGAACTCTCCGGCACGCCGAACGAGCCGGAAATCTGCGAAGAGATGTTTTACCGCTCGATGGAGGAGCTGCTGCCGATTGTCGAGCGCGAAGGCATCCGCATTGAGATCCAGTCGCACCCGTGGGATTTCTGCGAAGAGAATAACGAAACCGCCGATCTGGTGAAGTCGTTTCGCAGCGAGAACGTGAAATACCTCTACAGCGTGCCGCATACCTTCTTTTACGACAAAGGCAAAGGCGACGTGAAAAGCATGTTGGAGTATGCCGGCGGCGATCTCTCCCACGTGCTGATCGCCGATACCATGAACCACACCCGCAATTGCCGCTACATCGTTAACCCGCCGGGCGTGGACGCCACTATCCATCAGCACGTCGGGGTAGGCGAAGGAGAAGTCGATTTCGACGCGCTGTTCAAAACCCTGCGCGAGATGGATTTCGCTAACCGCAGCTTTAAGGTGGGCGGCGAGTCGATCATCGCCTCCTCACTGTTCGGCTACCCGGAAAAAATGAAATACCAGGCCGTGGAAACGCGCGAACTTATCGAACGCGAATTACTGGGCAACGCCTCTTCGTCCTCTGTTGGGAAAACACAATGAACAAGCAAAATGTGAAGCTGGCGATCGCGCCGATCGGCTGGACCAACGACGACATGCCCGAACTGGGCAGCGAAAACACCTTCCAGCAGACGGTCAGCGAAATGGCGCTGGCGGGCTTTACCGGCAGCGAAGTCGGCAGCAAATACCCGCGCGATCCCGCCGTGCTGAAGCCGATGCTGGAGATTCGCGGCCTTGAGATCTGCAACGCCTGGTTCAGCACCTTTTTCGCCAACGGCGACAAGGCGAAAACCATCGACGAGTTCGTTAACCATATGAATTTCCTGCATGCGATGGGCGCGCGCGTGATCGGCTGCTCCGAACAGAGCAAAAGCATTCAGGGCACCCCGCTGCCGGTGCTGGAGCAGAAGCCCATTTTCACTGACGAAGAGTGGCGGCTGACCGCCGAGGGCTATAACGAGCTGGCGCGCATCGCAGAAGAAAAAGGGATGCGCGTCTGCCTGCATCACCATATGGGCACGGCGATCCAGACCAGCGAAGAGATCGACCGCTTTATGGCGCTGACCGACGAGCGCGTCGGCCTTCTCTACGATACCGGCCACGTCTACTACTCGGAAGGCTCGCAGGAGAAGATGCTGGCGGTGCTGGAAAAATACCTGCCGCGCATTCCCCATGTGCATCTGAAGGATGTGCGCGACGAGGTGGTGGCGGAAGTCAGGGCGCAGAAGCTCTCATTCCTGGACGGCGTAAAAAAAGGCACCTTTACCGTGCCGGGCGACGGCGCGATCGACTTCAGGCCGGTGTTTAAAATCCTCGACGATTACGGCTATCAGGGCTGGATGGTGGTGGAAGCGGAACAGGATCCGGCGCTGGCGAACCCCTTTGAATACGCGGTGAAGGCGCGACGCTATATTCGCGATAACGCCGGGCTGTAGCGAAGCGAACGCAGCAAACTTCCAGCAAGGCCCGGATCGATCCGGGCCTTTTCCATTCATTCTGTGAGGCGTTTCATAAACCAATGAAATAAAGCTCACGAAACAAACAAACGAATGAAATTTTCCATCCATCTGGTAATATAGCGTTCATTATCCAGCCAGATTCTTATTTAACGGGCCGCCGTAATGAACAACAACCCAACTCAACTCTCTCTGTTGCAGGACGACATTCGTCGTCGCTATGAAACCCTGAGTAAACGACTCAAGCAGGTGGCTCGTTATATCCTTGATAACAGTAACAGCATCGCCTTTGATACCGTCGCATCCATCGCTCAGCAGGCCGACGTTCCGCCTTCGACGCTGATCCGCTTCGCCAACGCCTTCGGCTTCAGCGGCTTCAACGAAATGAAACAGGTTTTCCGTCAGCACCTGATGGAGGAGACGGTTAACTATACCGAGCGCGCGCGCCTGTTCCGGCAAACCGCGACCGACAACAGTACCAGCTCGCCCGAGAGTCCGGCGGAAATCCTCAACGTGTTCACCATGGTAAATAGCCAGGCGCTGCAACAGCTGGCGATGCAGGTCAACCCGGATCAGCTCAACAAGGCGGTGAAACTGCTCGGCGAGGCGGAGAACATCTACGTTATCGGCCTGCGCCGTTCGTTCAGCGTCGCCTCTTATCTGGTATACGCCCTGCGCCACCTTGAACGTCGCGCCTTTCTTATCGACGGCCTGGGCGGCATGTTTACCGAACAGCTCAGCATGGTAAACCCTAAAGACGTGGTAATCGCCATCAGCTACTCGCCCTACGCGCGTGAGGCGGTGGAACTGGTTGAACTGGGCGCGAAACGCGGCGCGCATCAAATCGCCATCACCGACAGCCAGGTCAGCCCGCTGGCGGCCTTCAGCGATGTCTGCTTCGTGGTGCGCGAGGCGCAGGTCGACGGTTTCCGCTCGCAGGTCGCCTCGCTCTGCCTGGCGCAGACGCTGGCGGTATCGCTGGCGCTGAACAACGTCGAACAACCGCAAACCTGATTTCCGCCCGCTCGCAGACAACAAAAAGGCAGCCCCCGGGCTGCCTTTGTTCATACACGACGAAGAAGCAAAAAAACTAAAAAAACGAGCACGGTTTGCCGTTTCTCACAAACACTAAAAACTACAAAACCAGCACGGTTTGCCTTTTCTCACAGACGGCTAAGAAGTCTGAGGCGCGGGTAACCCCGTCAGAGGAGTAAAGCGTCCCGCGCCAGGGATGGCGCGGGCCGAGCAGTCAGGGATGACGTCTTTGCGACTTTACGATCTGACGGGGTTACCCGCGCAGGCGCTGGACATCCAGCGCCCGACATCCAGCCCCCGACTCACTTCCCCCCGCTAACGAGACTTCTCCTGCGGATAACTCTCGCTATTCACCCAGGCGTGATCCTTCTCCCAGGTAAACTTCCACAGACGCACCGGCCCCGCCATCACGTTAAGATAATAATTATCATAACCGGCGATAGTCGCCACCGGATGATAGCCGCGCGGCACGGTCACTACATCGCAATTATAAGGCGCCATACACACATCGAGCGAACGATCGTCCGTATAAACGCGCTGCATGGCGAACCCCTGCTCTGGACTAAAACGGTGATAATAAGTCTCCTCCAGATAAGTCTCGTTCTCCACGTTCTCCTGATCGTGCTTATGGCTGGGGTAAGAGCTGGTATCGCCCTCATTGGTATACACCTCCACCACCAACAAACTGCCCGCTGGCTTATCATCCGGCAAAATATTATGCACCAGCCGCTTATTGCGCCCCTTTCCGCGCTGCTCCACGCCGACATCCTCCGGCGCGATCAAACGCGCCGGCAAATCGCCCTGACCGGGCGCGCTGCACACCGCCAACTCTAAATCGCTCTCGGCGAACACCTCTACTCTATCGCCGTGCGGCACATAAACCGACCAGGGCGGCGTACGCTCAAAAGGCGACATCCGCTTGCCGATATGGGGAAACTCCGCCTGCGAGGTATTTACCGACGCCAGCCCGGCGACCAACACCAGACACAACTCCCTGTCGCTGCTCTCCAGACTCAAACTCTGCCCCTTCTTCAACAAATAAGCGTCAAACCCGACGTAACGCCAGCCGGCGCTCTCCGGCGTAACGTGCTGAATACGACCGTTGCTGTCCGGCTGCTGCGCTTTAGCCAGTAAAGTCATCCTCCTCCGTTCGCGAATCAACCCAGGGTCGGCATGCTAAATTCAGACACTGTCTGCTGACCGCTCGGCCAGCGCGCCGTTGCGGTCTTCATGCGGGTATAAAAACGCACGCCGTCCGGGCCATGTACGTTCAACGCGCCGAACACCGAACGCTTCCAGCCGCCGAAACTGTGGAATGCCATCGGCACCGGCACCGGCACGTTAACGCCCACCATCCCTGCCTGCACTTCCTGAACGAAATCGCGCGCGGTATGGCCGTTGCTGGTAAAAATGGCGCTGCCGTTGCCGAACTCATGGCTGTTGACGATCGCCAGCGCGCTGGCGTAGTCGGGGGCGCGCATAATGCTCAGCACCGGCCCGAAAATCTCCTCGCGCCAGATCACCATCTCAGGCGTCACGTTATCGAACAGCGTGCCGCCGATGTAATACCCCTCGGCGTAGCCCGGCACCTGACAGTTGCGGCCGTCCACCACCAGCTTCGCCCCTTCCTTCTCGCCTGCGTCGATATAGCCCAACACCTTCTTCTGATGCGCGGCGGACACCACCGGTCCCATCTCATTCTCTTCCGCGCCTTTGCTAATGCCCGGCCCTACGCGCAACGCCTTCACCAGCGGCGTCAGGCTGGCGATCAGCTTATCGGCGGTATCGTCGCCCACCGCCACCACCACCGGCAGCGCCATGCAACGCTCGCCCGCCGAACCGAAAGCGCCGCCCATAATGGCATTAACGGTCGCGTCGAGATCGGCGTCCGGCATCACAATAGCGTGGTTCTTCGCCGCGCCGAACGCCTGCACGCGCTTGCCGTGGGCGCTGGCGGTTTTATAAATATGCTCGGCCACGCCGGAAGAGCCGACGAAGCTCACCGCCTGCACGCGCGGATCGGTATAAAGCTGCTCGGCGTCCTCGTTGGAACAGTGAACCACGTTAAACACGCCGTCCGGCAAACCCGCTTCTTTCAGCAGCTCAGCCATACGCACCGAAGCGGAAGGATCCAGCGCCGGCGGCTTCAGCACAAAGGTATTGCCGCAGGCCAGCGCGATAGGGAACATCCACATCGGCACCATCGCCGGGAAGTTAAAAGGCGTAATGCCCGCCACCACACCCAGCGGCTGCATCAACGAATAACTGTCGACGCCGGTCCCGACGTTTGGCGAATACTCGCCTTTCAGCAAATGTGGAATGCCGCAGGCGAACTCCACTACCTCCATACCGCGCGTCAGCTCGCCCAGCGCGTCGGACCACACCTTGCCGTGCTCGGTCACGATCAGTTCCGCCAGCTCGTCGCGATGCTGCTCCAGCAGCGCCTTAAAATTAAACATCACGCGTGCGCGACGCAGCGGCGACGTCTTCGACCATTCAGGAAAAGCGTTGTGCGCCACTTCAATCGCGTGGGCCACTTCATCGGCCGTACTTTGCGTCAGTTCGCGTGCGATAGCGCCGGTTGCCGGATCGTAAACAGGGATAGTTTCGTTACTGGCGCTAAAGGTAATTTGACCGCCGATAAAGTTTCCTGTGATGTTCATGCTATTGCCTCTTTGAATGTGTAAGTTCCCCGCAGGCAGTCGATAACCTTAAGCGCCGCCTGTCCAGACAAAACCAAAAGCGTGCTTTGAAGCTATTACAGTGGAATAAATTTTTCAAATAATTATTTTTGAAAGATTATTTTTTAGCGGCATGGATCGCATTTTTCTCCCCGGCCCGGCGGTCGGCTTATCTCACGCATAAAAAGGACCCGAGCCCCGCTGCGCCACAGGTCGGGCGCTGCTGCTCCGGTCAGGAGCAAAGCGGAAAAACAGCAACAGGCGCTGACGCTAAGCCGGATCCCCGCCGGGCGAAATGGAATTTTTGCGAGTCATCTCCAATAATTTACATTTCATAATTCACTATTAATGAAATAAATGTTCTTTTATGGCCATCCCCTTTTCTTTATTGCAGGAGCAGCAGCATGGCCATCGATCCCACCCGTTTCTGTATCAACCGTAAAATTGCCCCGGCGCTCTCCCTGGATACGTTTTTCCAGCTGATGCAGCGGCTTGGCCTGAATAAAGTCGAACTGCGCAACGATATGCCAGGCGGCAAGGTCACAGATCACCTCAGCGCGGCCCAGCTGGTGGCGCTGAAAGAGAAGTATGAAATCGAGATCGTCACCATCAATGCGCTCTATCCCTTTAACCGGCCGGACGAGGCGCTGCTGGCGAAAGCGGAAGCGCTGTTGCAGGAGGCGCAGCGCATCGGCGCCCGCGCACTGGTGATGTGCCCATTGAATGAAGGGATCGCGGTTTCCGCCGACGATACGCTGGCGGCGATGCGCGTCCTGGCGCCGCTGTTTGCACGTTACGACATTCAGGGGCTGGTGGAGCCGCTGGGCTTTCCGATCAGCTCGCTGCGTTCGGCGGTGCAGACGCAAACCCTGATTCAGGATGCGCAGGCGCCGTTCAAGCTGGTGCTCGATACCTTCCATCATCATCTGTATGAAAATGCCGAGCAGGAGTTTCCGGCGGGCATCGACGTCAATCAGATCGGCCTGGTGCATCTCTCCGGGGTCGAGGATCTGCGCCCGACGGCGGAGCTGAGCGATGAAGAGCGCATTATGCTCAGCGACAAAGATGTTCTGAACAGCGCGGCGCAGGTGAAACGGCTTGAGCAGATGGGCTACAAAGGCGTTTACGCCTTCGAACCTTTTTCGACGCAGCTGGCGAACTGGACGGCGGCGGACATCGAGCGCGAGATTCGTCACAGCATCGCGCTGTTGCAGGATTGATTTTTGCGCAGGCGTTCAGCCTGCGCCCGGTTTATCTGTGTCCTTGCACGTTTTCGGGCCTCTTTCGCAGGCCCCTTTTTCACGCCTTGCCTTCACCGCTGCGCTGCTTCAGCCGCAGGGTGCAGGCCAGCGCCACCAAGACCAGTAGCGCGGTCAGCAGATAAACCAGCGGAATGCCGGCGAAGCTCATGATAAAACCGGCGATCGGCCCGGTGATCCCCAGCGAGAGATCCATAAACGCCGTATAGGTCGCCAGCGCACTGCCCTGACTTTGCGACGGCACCTTTTTCACTGCCTCCACGCCAATCGCCGGGAAAACCAGCGAGAAGCCGGCGCCGGTCAGAAACGCCCCCGCTTTCGCCATCCAGGGATCGAAGGCGCCCCAAACCAGCAAAAGGCCGATCGCTTCCACCAGCAGGCAGATGCTGGCGACGTGCAGCCCGCCGCGGCGGTTGATGGCGTTGGGAAACAGCAGGCGCGTGCCGACAAAAGCGGCGCTGAACAGCGTCAGCGCAAAAGCCGCGCCGTCCCAGCCCTTGTCGCGATAAAACAGTGTAATGAAGGTGGCGATAACCCCGAAGCCTGCCGACCCCATCGCCAGGATCAATCCCAGCCCGTAAACCTTGCCGAGCACGGCGCGAAACGGCATCGGCTCCGTCTTGCCGGCTTTCACTTTCGCTCGCGGCCAGGCCAGGGCGATCGCCAGCAGACAAATCAGAATAATGACCGAGGCCAGCAGCAGCAGGCCGCCGCTGCGGAAAATCAGCACGCCCAGCGGCGCGCCGATTGCCATCGCGCCGTAGGTAACGATGCCGTTCCAGGAGATGACGCGGCCGATATGCAGCGATCCGACGCGGCCGACGCCCCACAGCGTGGTGCCGGTGCCGGCGAAGCTCTGGCCCAGCCCCAATATCAGCCGCCCCAGACAGAGCAACGCCAGACTGACAAAGGGCATGGCGAGGGTGAAGGCCGCCAATAGCGTACAGATCCCGCTCAGCAGGCAGCCGAACAGCCCGACGATCACCACTTTTTTCGCTCCCCAGAGATCGGCGTAGCGACCGGCATGAGGGCGGCTTAACAGGGTCGAAAGGTATTGCAGGCTGATCACCAGCCCAGCCCAAAAGGCGCTGTAGCCCAGCGTATCGTGGACGAAGCCCGGCAGAACCGCCAGCGGCAAGCCGATGGTGAGATAGCTGGCGAAGTTGAACATCACGATCGAGAGAATAAGCAGGTTTAAACGCAAACCGCGTTGAGCAGGTTCCGTTGCTGACTGGTCTGACATGAAAGATCGCACTCGTGTTTGACTGAAATTTTCACAGGGATTTTACAATCTACACCCTTTTCCGGCGCTTGTGACAGCGAGGCGACTGATATCGCGCTTTTTTGCCTCGCCCTTTCCCTTGCCGGATTCTGTGGCGTTGGCGCAGGCGAGCCGCCAAACCGTCCATTATTCATATCGGCCTTGCTGGCATTACAAAGACGGCGGATGCACTGAAATTATTCTGTTTTCATGCTGTAAATCAGGTAGTTAATTTACCTTCAGCTACACTTTCCTGTGCCGCTTCATGATCAGGAGAAGGTATGAGCGAACCCCTGCAGCAAAAGATGGGTCAGAACATGTTGGTCAAAATGGCGATGCTGGTGATTATTCTGGCCGGCATCCGCGCCGCTTCCGACATTCTGGTGCCCTTTTTACTCGCCAGCTTCCTGGCAATTGTGCTTAACCCTCTGGTAACGATGCTGCGCCGACGCGGGTTGCGTCGCGGGCTGGCGATCGCGCTGGTGATCACGGTCATTATGATCGTCATTCTGATGCTGGTGGCGGTGCTGGCCAGTTCGGTCAGCGAATTTTCAGCCATCTATCCGCAGCTGCGTGCCATGCTGGAGCAGAAGCTGCAGGTGATCCAGCATCTGGCGGCGGGCTTTAACCTCAATATTTCAACCGATTCGCTGGCAGAGCATTTCGATCCGAACGTGGCGATGAATATGGCGACGCTGCTGCTGACGCAATTTTCCGGCGCCATGACCAACGTAATGCTGCTGGTCCTGACCGTGGTGTTCATGCTGTTCGAAGTGCATCATCTGCCCTATAAGCTGCGCAACGCCCTGATGAACCCGCAGATTCATATCGCCGGCCTGCACCGCGCGCTGAAAGGCGTGACGCACTATCTGGCGCTGAAAACGTTGATCAGCCTGATTACCGGCGTCGCGGTCTGGCTGGCGCTGCTGCTGGTGGGGGTAAAGTTTGCGCTGTTTTGGGGCGTGGTGGCGTTCATCCTGAACTTTATCCCGAATATCGGGCCGATCATCGCCGGCATTCCGCCTTTCATTCAGGCGCTGGTGCTGAACAACGTTTACGACGCGCTGCTGGTGGCCGCGATCTTCAGCACCATCCATATGGTGTTCGGCAATATGCTGGAGCCCCGCTTAATGGGGCGCAGCCTCGGCCTGTCGACGCTGGTGGTGTTCCTGTCGTTGATTTTCTGGGGCTGGCTGCTCGGCCCGGTCGGCATGCTGCTTTCCGTGCCGCTCACCAGCGTCAGTAAGATCCTGATGGAGACCACGCCGGGCGGCAGTCGGCTGGCGATTCTGTTGGGCAATGGCCGACCGCGGCCGCATAAAATTTGACCGTTCCGGGCGCTACGGCGTTTCCGCGCCGTCGCCGTACAGGCTGTTGTCCGTAATCGCCTGCACGTTCACTTTATTCGGCAAGATATTGAGCTGGCTGAACAGGTCGGATACCCGCTGCACTTTCGCTACATCCTCCGGCGTCACGTCGCGTATCCCGTGTGAGATGCGCGCGGTAATTTTACGCGCGTCTTCCGGCGACAGGCGTGTCAGCTGCGCATAGACCTGATTGTATTCGTCAGGATGTTTCAGCGCCCAGTCGCGCGCTTTCGCCAGCCGGTGGGTAAAGTCCGCGATGGCGGCGCGTTTGGCCGGATCGTCGAGCGACGTCTGGGTGGCAGTGACGAAGGAGAGCGCGGTCGTCAGCCCTTTGCCGTCGCGCAGCAGCCGAGCGCCATGCTGTTCCGCAATGCCGAGATAGGGGTCGAAAGTCGCCCAAGCGGCGATTTGCCCGGCGTTAAAGGCGGCGCTGGCGTCGGTGGGCAACACAAAGCGCATCGGCACGCTGTCGCGCTTCACCTGCGCCTCATCCAGCGCGGCATAGAGCAGATGCTGAGAAATACTGCCGCGCGCGGAGGAGACGACCACCTGCTGCCCCGCCAGATCCTGCACGCTGCGCAACGGCGAATCCGCTGGCACCACCAGCCCGTTCGACCCCGCATCGCCGACGTTAGTGGCGATAATCTTCAGCGGCACGCCGCCGGAGGCCGCCATCAGCACCGGCAGGTCGCCCGCGTAGGAAGTGTCGACGGCCCCGGCGCGCTGCGCTTCAAACAGCGGCGCCGCGCCTTGAAAATTGGCCCAGCGGTAATGATAAGGCGCGTCTTTCATTACTCCTGCGGCTTCGACCAGCGAGCGCAGATTGCGCGCCTGATCGCCCAGAACCAGCGTAACGCTGGAGAGATCCGGCGCGGCCTTGACGCTAAACGCCGCACACAGCAGCAGCGCCGACGCTATCGGTTTGAGTCTTTTCATGATGGGCGCTCTCAGAGTGCGTTGCGGTTCAGTTGACGAATATAGGCATCCCAGTGCAGCAGGTATTTCCGGTTGCGTACGCCGTTCTCAAAGGTTTGCGCCACTTTCTCCGCGACCTTGTCCGGCACGATAATCAGCTCCGCTCCGCCCGACTGCGCCGCCAACTGCGCCTGGCAAGCGCGCTCCAGATAATAGAGGTTATAAAACGCCTCTTCGATGCTGCCGCCGCAGGTCAACAGGCCGTGGTTGCGCAAAATGAGCGCGTTCAGCCGACCGAGATCGGCCACGATGCGCTGCTGTTCGTCGAGGTCGAGCGCGATGCCTTCGTAATCGTGATAGGCGACGCGACGATGAAAGCGGCCGCTGTGCTGGGAAATCATCAGCAGCCCCTGTTTTTGCGCCGCGACGCCGATGCCCGCCGCCGTATGGGTATGCATTACCGCATGGGCGTCAGGCCGGGCGCGATGAATGGCGCTGTGGATCACAAAGCCCGCCGGGTTGATGCCGAGGCCGGTGGGATCGTCGATGATATTGCCGTCAATATCGATTTTCACCAGCGTTTCCGGCTGGATTTCATCGAAGGTCTGGCCATAGGCGTTGATCAGGAAATGCGGCTCGTCGCCCGGCGCGCGCAGCGAAAAATGGGTGTAGATATGATCGGTCCAGCGCAGTTTCGCCGCCAGATGATAAGCTTGCGCCAGCTTAACGCGCGCCTGCCACTCCGCAGCGCTGATGCGCTGTTGCAGCGACGAAACATTCAGGGTTGTGGTGCTCATTTTCACTCCTCGCTTGTGCCTGACCAGGGTTTTCAGCATCCTGACACAGCGACTTTGCCGTCGGGAAATGCGAAAAAAAGCAAAACATTGTCAATAAATACAAAACGCGGTCGATAATTGACCTATATCAATTGCGTTTATGACTGAAACGCTATCCTGCACGACCCAAAGAGGTGCTATGCTGCGCTGACTATCAGCGCTTCGCTCTGCTGGCACATCAATTTTCAGAGGATTTACGTGGTGCCGCCACATCATGAAAAACGCGACTACGGCTGGCTGCTGATCGTTTGTGCCGGACTGTTGCCGCTTCTGTTCGGCCTGATTTGCACAGTCGTTGAGGCTCGCCATACGGTGCGACAGCAGCAGGTCAACGCCGCCCATATTTTGCTGACCCAGGCGGAAAAAATGAGCGACAGCGCCTGGAATATGATCACTTCGCTGCGTCAGTACCATTATCAATCCTGCTCCGCTATTGAAACGCAGCTCCAGCGGGCAGGCACCCTGAACGCCTATTTTCGCGCTATCGGCAAGCTGGAAGGCGACAACGTCAGCTGCTCTTCCGCCTACGGCCTCAATCCCGGCACGCTGGCGCAGATGATACGACGCCCGCCGCCCGTCACCGGCAAAGCCTGGTGGAGCCTCTCTGTCGCCGGTACGGCCGGCGTGCCCGAACGCCCGGCAATGATTTTTGTGCGTCAGCTTCCTGACGGCACTGGCTTCTGGGCGATTATCGACGGCCAGTACCTGATCGATTTTATGCAGGCCATCGGCGAATCCCACGGCTATCAGCTCGCCATGCGCTTCGACAACGGCGCGCCTGTCGCGGTGGGCAAAAAAGAAGAAATGCCGAACCCGCTGTTCGCCAGCCTGCAATACGATACGCAGTCAACCCGTTATCCTATTACGCTCAGCGTGGTGGCGCCCTCTTCCGAGATGTCGCACGCCTGGCGTCAGAGCTTTTTCGTCTTTATGCCGATAACGGCCATCTTTTCCATTCTGCTGATGATGCTGACCGCCAACTGGTTGCAGCGTCGCCTCTCCTGGCGCGACGAAATACGACGCGCCATCGTTGCCCGTCAGTTTTTGGTTCACTACCAGCCGGTCTATAACAACCGCAGCCAGCGCTGCGACGGGGTAGAGGCGCTGTTGCGCTGGCGGAAGCCCAACGACGAATGGATCCGCCCGGATATTTTCATCAGCGCGGCGGAAACGGAAGGCATGATCGTGCCGCTAACCCGCCATCTGCTGGATCTGATTGCCGAAGATATGCAGAAGTGGCAGGTCAATCCCAATTTCCATCTCGGCATCAACGTGGCGGCGGAGCATCTGCAACATGCGGAATTCGTCAGTGACATTCTCGCCTTTGCTGCCAGGGTGCGCATCCATCAGCCGTTGATTACGCTGGAACTCACCGAACGCAGCCTGATTCAGGACGGTGTCGACGTGGCGCGCAAGCTGTCGCAGCTGCGCGCGCAGGGCATCAAGGTGGCGATCGACGATTTCGGCACCGGGCACTGCTCGCTCACCTATCTGCAAAATTTCCCGCTCGACTATCTCAAGATCGATCGCGGTTTTATCAACGCCATCGAACAGCTGGATGGCGAAACGCCGGTGCTGGACGCCATCATCAACCTCAGCCATAAGCTGGCGCTGCAGGTGCTGGGCGAAGGCGTAGAGACGCGAATGCAGCTGCAATATTTGAAAAACCGCGGCGTGACCTTTATTCAGGGCTATTACTACGCCTATCCGATGGATAATGACGCCCTGATCGCTTGGCTGAAGGTAAAAGGCGCGACGCCGCTGGATACCTCTTTCGCTACGGAAAATCAGACCCGGGTTTCGCCTGAAAAATCGGGCTAGGCCTCTTTCCTCCTCCTCTTTTTTTCTCTTTTTTAACAGTTGCGTAACGGGCTTTTCCGGCTCGAAACGCGGCTCGTCCGTTGGGCGGCGACCTGTGGTTTCATCGGTAAAAATGGGCTACTTCGGACGAAAAATGACAAATATCAAACAAAAACGGTATACTCTGTGGCGTCAGGCGATAATTTCACTGCTAATTATTGCGATACGTGGCCCGTTCAAAGTCATCGATCGGAGCTATGCTTAAATTTCTCAACGCCGCGGTCTGAGAAGATAACGTCGGTTCGCGCCGTTGAGGACTTTCGTTTTCCGTATACAGGGTAACTCTATGAAACTACGTAGGAAGCGTGTAAAACCTATCGGGCTGAGCGATGTCACTATCATCGACGACGCCCGTTTACGTAAAGCCATTACCGCAGCATCTCTGGGCAACGCGATGGAATGGTTCGATTTTGGCGTGTATGGGTTCGTTGCTTACGCGTTAGGTAAGGTCTTTTTCCCCGATGCTTCGCCGGGCATTCAAATGATTGCGGCGTTAGCCACTTTTTCCGTTCCCTTTCTGATTCGTCCGCTGGGCGGTCTGTTCTTCGGTATGCTGGGCGATAAATACGGTCGCCAGAAAATTCTCTCTATCACCATCGTCATCATGTCGGTGAGCACCTTCTGTATCGGGCTGATCCCCTCCTACGCATCGATAGGGATCTGGGCGCCGGTGCTGCTGCTGGTCGCCAAGATGGCGCAGGGCTTCTCGGTGGGCGGCGAATACACCGGCGCCTCTATTTTCGTTGCCGAATACTCCCCGGACCGTAAGCGCGGCTTTATGGGAAGCTGGCTCGATTTCGGCTCGATCGCCGGTTTCGTGCTGGGCGCCGGTCTGGTGGTGCTGATCTCCACCATCGTCGGCGAAGAGAACTTCATGAGCTGGGGCTGGCGTCTGCCGTTCTTCCTTGCGCTGCCGCTGGGCATCATCGGCCTCTACCTGCGCCACGCGCTGGAAGAGACGCCGGCGTTCCAGCAGCATGTCGATAAGCTGGAACAGGGCGACCGCGACGGTCTGCGCGACGGGCCGAAGGTCTCGTTCAAAGAGATCGCCAGCAAACACTGGAAGAGCCTGCTGGCCTGTATCGGTCTGGTCATCGCAACCAACGTGACCTATTACATGCTGCTGACCTACATGCCGAGTTACCTCTCTCATAACCTGCACTATTCCGAAGATCACGGCGTGCTGATTATCATCGCCATTATGCTTGGGATGCTGTTCGTGCAGCCGGTGATGGGGATGCTCAGCGACCGGTTCGGCCGTCGTCCGTTCGTTATCTTCGGCAGCATAGCTCTGCTGATCTTCGCCATTCCCGCCTTTATCCTGATCAACAGCGGCGTGCTTGGCCTGATTTTCGCCGGTCTGCTGCTGCTGGCGGTGATCCTGAACGCCTTTACCGGCGTGATGGCCTCTTCACTGCCCGCGATGTTCCCGACGCATATCCGCTACAGCGCGCTGGCCAGCGCCTTTAACATTTCGGTGTTGATCGCCGGCCTGACACCGACGCTGGCGGCCTGGCTGGTGGAAGCCACCAATAACCTCTATATGCCGGCCTACTACCTGATGGTCATCGCGGTTATTGGTCTGATTACCGGTATCTATATGAAAGAGACCGCCAACAAGCCGCTATCGGGCGCGACGCCTGCGGCGTCGGATCTGGCGGAAGCGCGTGAAATCCTGCAGGAGCATCACGACAGCATTGAGCAGAAAATCGAAGATATCGATGAAGAGATCGCCAAACTGGAAGCGAAGCGACAGAATCTGGTGCATCAACATCCCCATATCAACGAGTAATGATTTGTCTCTCCCGCCCCCTGGCGGGAGAGACATTTTTTGCCATAAAAAATTCCCGTCACAGCACACAAACCTTCAGTGTCGCCGATTAAAAAGAGTAAACTGTCGATACTTTTTTATACTACGTGGTAAATCCGTTATGTCTGATTTTTCCCTCATCCAGCGCCCAAGAAGGCTGCGTAAAAGCGCGTCGATGCGCGAACTCTTTCAGGAAAGCTCGCTGAGCCTGAACGATCTGGCTCTGCCGATTTTCGTTGAGGAAGGGGTGGATGATTACAAAGCGATTGAAGCGATGCCGGGCGTAATGCGCATCCCGGAAAAGCGTCTGGCGTATGAGATCGAACGTATCGCCAAAGCGGGCATCCGTTCGGTGATGACGTTCGGTATTTCGCACCATACCGACGCGACCGGCAGCGACGCCTGGAATGAAAAGGGTCTGGTGGCGCGCATGTCGCGTATCTGTAAGGATACCGTGCCGGAAATGATCGTGATGTCCGACACCTGCTTCTGCGAATATACCTCGCACGGCCACTGCGGCGTGCTGTGCGATCATGGCGTGGACAACGACGCGACGCTGATCAACCTCGGCAAGCAGGCGGTGGTCGCCGCGCAGGCGGGCGCGGACTTTATCGCGCCGTCGGCTGCGATGGACGGCCAGGTGAAAGCGATTCGTCAGGCGCTGGATGCGGCGGGCTTTACCGATACCGCCATCATGTCCTACTCCACCAAATTCGCCTCTTCGTTTTACGGCCCGTTCCGTGAGGCAGCCGGCACCGCGCTGAAGGGCGATCGTAAAACCTATCAGATGAACCCGATGAACCGCCGCGAAGCGATCCGCGAATCGCTGAACGATGCGGCGGAAGGTGCGGATTCGCTGATGGTGAAACCGGCAGGCGCCTATCTCGACGTGCTACGCGATATCCGCGAGCGCACCGAGCTGCCGCTGGCGGCTTATCAGGTCAGCGGCGAATACGCGATGATCAAGTTCGCCGCGCAGGCGGGCGCGATTGACGAACGCAACGTCGTGCTGGAAAGCCTGGGCGCCATCAAGCGCGCCGGCGCAGATCTGATCTTCAGCTACTTCGCGCTCGATTTAGCCGAGCAGAAAATCCTCTAATCCGCCTGACATCCTGCAGCGCCGCTGCAGGTTGTTCTCCTCAGTCCGCCTCCCGACTCGCTTTACGCATCAACGGGCTTTCGCCAGGTCCGCGATTAGCGTCTGGTTGAACTTCTCCGGCTCTTCCATCTGCGGCGCATGGCCCATACCAGGAAACTCGATCAGATGGGCGTCAGGAATAAGTTTCGCGGTCTCTTTGCCCAATACTTTGTAGTCGCCAAGCCGCGCTTTTACCGCAGGCGAAGCGATATCGCTGCCGATGGCGGTGGTGTCTGCGGTGCCGATCATCAGCGTAGTAGGCACGGTCAGGTCTTTGAATTCATAGTAAACCGGCTGGGTGAAAATCATGTCGTAGATCAGCGCCGAGTTCCAGGCGACCTTCTCATGCCCTGGTCCGCTGTTTAACCCCGCCAGCATATCCACCCATTTGTCATATTCCGGCTTCCAGTGTCCGGCATAGTAGGTGTGCTGCTCATACTTTTTAATCCCTTCCGCGCTGGTTTTCAGTTCGCGCTGATACCACTGATCCACGCTGCGCCAGGGGGCGCCTTTCGCCTTCCAGTCCTCCAGACCGATGGGGTTGACCATCACCAGCTTTTCCGTTTCGCCCGGGTACATTAGCGCATACCGCGTCGCCAGCATGCCGCCGGTGGAGTGGCCCATGATAATCGCTTTTTTCACCCCCAGGTGCTGCAACAGCTGATGGGTGTTATCGGCAAGCTGCTGGAAGCTGTACTGGTAGCTGGCCGGCTTGCTGGAGGAGCAAAAGCCGATCTGGTCCGGCGCGATCACCCGGTAGCCGCTGTCGCTCAGCGCCTTGATGGTGCTTTCCCAGGTGGCGCCGCAGAAATTTTTGCCGTGCATTAGCACCAGCGTGCGGCCGTTCGCCTTCTGCGTCGGCTTCACATCCATATAGCCCATGCTCAGCGGCTGCTGCTGAGAGGTAAAATTAAAATGCTGCAACGGGTAAGGATACTGGAAGCCCTCCAGCTGCTCGCCGTAAACGGCGGCAAGCGCAGGGGCGGCACTGAATAACGCGGCGGAAGTGACGAAGGCGGCAAGCGATTTTTTCAACGCGAATGTCGGTCCCATCCGGGATTCTCCTTGTTAACGAAAAGGGTTCAGTTTGGCATGGCCGTTAAGCCGAGGTATTGACGACTTGGGTCATCTGAGACATTTCTCTTCACAAGCCTGGCCGAAAAACCTGAACCTGTCCCGATATTTAGCGCAGTTTATGCCTGCCGGATAAAAGTTTCCCGCTGAGAAAATAAACACCGATTAAACTTATTACATGGAATAAAAAAAGAGCGGTAAAAAGAGATGCAGTATGGAAGAAACAAAATATAACGAAAGCGTAATTGATACGCTTACCTTGTGGATTAATGACAACCTTGAAAATCGTTTGAGCATTGACGACATCGCACAGAAAGCAGGCTACTCGAAGTGGTATTTACAGAAGCTGTTTGTTAAATATCATCATGAATCGCTGGCGCGCTATATTCGTAAAAAAAAATTAGTCGCCTGCATCAAAGCGTTGAAAAGCACGCCGGTGCCGATCATTACGCTGGCGGTAAAATTTCATTTTGAGAGTCAGCAATCTTTTACCCGCTCTTTTAAAGGCATAACGGGCTGTACGCCCTATCAATGCCGTAAGCGCAGGCTTTCTCAGGCGACGATGCAGCAGTTCAGGAGCGACAGCGATCCCTGTACGGTCTGTAAACGCGAATATCCGCAGCTTAACCGGCGCGCAGGAAAAAAGCGCGGCGGCAAAGGGGTATAATCATTCAGGCAAACAGCCGGACGCGTATTATCCGTCCGGCTCTCTCCTGCTGGTTAGCGCGTCGCCAGTCTGAAGGTTGAGACGGAGTGCGTCAGGTGATGCACCTGCTCCTCCAGCGAGGCGGCGGCGGCGGCCGACTCCTGCACCAGCGCGGCGTTCTGCTGCGTGACGCTATCCATCTCGTTGACGGCCTGCTCAATCTGGCTGATGCCGCGGTTCTGCTCGTCCGAAGCGGTTGAGATATGTTCCATCAGCGTATCGACCTGCGTCACCGATGCGATGATCGCGGCGATCGCTTCGCCGGTACGCGACACCTGATTCGATCCCGCCTGGATATTATTCACCGATTCAGCAATCAGGCTTTCAATCTCTTTCGCCGCTACCGCGCTGCGCTGCGCCAGGTTGCGCACCTCGCCCGCCACCACGGCGAAGCCGCGTCCCTGCTCGCCGGCGCGCGCCGCTTCCACCGCCGCGTTCA
>DENB01000053.1:80311-80606 GCA_002359495.1 Enterobacteriaceae bacterium UBA2655 | reverse complement strand
CTGGCGGCGGTCAGCGCCAGGCTGCGTCCTGCGGTATGGAACGCCGAACCGCAGCCCTTTATGGGCAGCGTGATTTCGCCGCAGGCGGCGCAGCAGATTTACCGTGAATGGCAAAAGCGGGTGGCGCTCGGCGGCAAGGCGCTGTTGGAGATGCGCTGGCCGGACGCGCAGTCGGCGATCCTGACGCCGGGCATTATCGACGTCACCGGGGTGAAAAACTTGCCGGATGAGGAGGTGTTCGGCCCGCTGCTGAGCGTGATCCGCTATGACGATTTCGATCAGGCGATCCGGCTGG
>DENB01000053.1:30166-80275 GCA_002359495.1 Enterobacteriaceae bacterium UBA2655 | reverse complement strand
CTGGAACAAACCGCTGACCGGCGCCGCCAGCAGCGCCCCTTTCGGCGGCATCGGCGCATCGGGCAACCATCGCGCCAGCGCCTGGTATGCGGCGGATTACTGCGCCTGGCCGATGGCCTCGCTGGAATCGCCTGACATAGCCCTGCCGGGTAACCTGGCGCCGGGCCTCGATTTTTCTGCCGCAGGAGACGCCTGATGCACGCCTTTGAAGCGAACTTTGACGGGCTGGTGGGACCGACCCATCACTATGCCGGGCTCTCTTTCGGCAACGAGGCCTCGACGCGCAACCAGCATCACTATTCGAACCCGCGCCTGGCGGCGAAACAGGGGCTGCTGAAGATGAAAGCGCTGGCAGATATGGGCTATGTGCAGGGCGTAATCCCGCCCCATGAGCGGCCGAATCTGCCGCTGCTGCGCCAGCTTGGCTTCAGCGGCAGCGACGAGCAGGCACTGGCGCAGGCGGCCAGACAGACTCCGCATCTGCTGTCGGCGGCCAGCTCCGCCTCGGCAATGTGGGTCGCCAACGCCGCCACCGTTTCGCCCTCGGCGGACAGCGCGGACGACCGCGTTCACTTTACCGTCGCCAACCTGAACAATAAGTTTCACCGCGCGCAGGAAGCGCCGCAGACCGCCGCGCTGCTGCGCGCCATCTTCCGCAGCACGGCGCATTTTCAGGTGACGGAGGCGCTGCCGCAGGTGGCGATGTTCGGCGATGAAGGCGCCGCTAACCATAACCGCTTCGGCGGGGAGTATGGCGAGCCGGGCGTGCAGCTGTTTGTTTACGGTCGGGAGGAGATCGCCAGCGGCCTGATACCGGCCCGCTATCCGGCGCGCCAGACGCGGGAGGCCAGCGAGGCGGTGGCGCGTCTGAACGGGCTTGCGCCTGAACGCACGCTGTTCTGTCAGCAGAATCCGCAGGTTATCGATCAGGGGGTGTTTCATAACGACGTGATTGCAGTCAGCAATCGTCAGGTGCTGTTCTGTCATCAGCGGGCGTTTTTACATCAGTCCGGGCTGCTGGCCCGGCTGCGGGCGCAGGTGCCGGGCTTTACGGCGATTGAGGTGCCGGAAGATCGCGTGTCGGTGAGCGACGCGGTGAAAACCTATCTGTTTAACAGCCAGCTGTTGAGCCGGCCCGATGGCAGCATGCTGTTGGTGCTGCCGGAAGAGTCGCGCCAGCACGCGGGCGTCTGGCGTTATCTTGGCGAAATGGCGGAGAGCGGCGGGCCGATTCGCGAGCTGAAGGTCTTCGATCTGCGGGAGAGTATGTGCAACGGCGGCGGCCCCGCCTGCCTGCGTCTGCGCGTGGTGCTGACAGAAGCCGAACGGCAGGCGGTCAACCCTGCGGTATTGATGAACGACGCGCTATTCGCCGGCCTGAATGGCTGGGTCGACCGCCACTACCGCGACCGCCTGTCGCAGGCCGATCTGGCCGATCCTCAACTGTTGCGCGAAGGACGCGAAGCGCTGGACGAACTGACGAAGCTGCTAGACTTAGGAAATGTTTATCCATTTCAGCGCTGATCGACGCCGCGGCGAGGTTTGCCGCGGCGTTCGTCAGCCAGCCGGGAACAGGAGAGAGGATGCTGGATTTTTTACAACAGACATTGTCAGGCCGCGCCCCGTCCGCGCAAAAGGGGGAAAATGCGTTTTTACGCTGGCACTGGTGGGACGAGGGGATTCTGGAGCTGACGCCGAAAACGCCGACGCGTCAGGCGCTGGTGCTGTCGGCGGCGATCCACGGCAACGAAACGGCGCCGGTCGAAATACTCAATCTGCTGCTGACGCCGCTGCTGGCGGGCGAAAAGCCGCTGGCGCCGCGCGTACTGGTGCTGCTGGGCAACCCGCTCGCGCTGCGCGCCGGCAAACGCTATCTCCATTACGATTTAAACCGGCTGTTCGGCGGTCGCTGGCAGCAGATCGACGACGGCGATGAGGCGCGCCGCGCGCTGCGTCTTGAGCAGGCGCTGGAGCAATTCTGGCAAGCCTGTGGCGCGGAGGACACGCGCTGGCATCTCGATCTGCACACCGCGATCCGCGGCTCTTATCACGCCCGCTTCGGCGTGATGCCGCAGAACGATCGCCCCTGGCCGGAGGACTTTATGCACTGGCTGGCGGCGGCGGGGCTGGAAGCGCTGGTGTTTCATCGGGCGCCGGGGGGAACCTTTACCCATTACAGCGGCGAACTGTTCGGCGCCGCCAGCTGCACGCTGGAGCTGGGAAAAGCGCTGCCGTTCGGCGAAAACGATTTAAGCCAGTTCAGCCAGGCCTGGCAGGCGCTGGCGGCGCTACTGTACGGCGAGGCGCTGCCGGTGGTGCATGAGTCGCCGCGTCGCTATCGCGTCGCGCAGCAGATTACCCGCCACAGCGAGCGCTTCGTTTTGCATATGGGCGCCGAAACCCTGAACTTCACCGCCTTTCCGCAGGGCACCCTGCTGGCGGAAGATGGCGAGACCCGCTATTACGTGCAGCAGGCGCGGGAGTATGTGCTGTTTCCCAATCCGAACGTGGCGACCGGCCTGCGCGCCGGGCTGATGCTGGTGGAAGAGAGCGAACAGACCCAGGCGCTGTCGTTATAACAGCCCAGGGACCCGCCCGTTTTTATCTGTCAGGGATGACGGAGCCAAATCGTCCCGATTAAACTTCGCATTTCCCTTTCGCAATACGATCGCAGCCGTTACACTCCTCCATGATTTCTGCTAATTCTGCGCGAAATTCATATTCATTTTCATTTTCTCACGCATTTCTTCTCATTCTCTCCATGATCGCCTTATTTTTATCTTCTATGCTTTCAGGGCTTTACTCAGACTCTGAGTAGTTGACGTTCAGCGTCGTAGACTTGTTTCCGTAGACGCGACACAGGCTGTCGTCATAAAACCGAAAAGTAAGGACAATAATATGCGTAAACTGACTTCCCTTTTCCTGGCTACCACCCTGGCTCTGGGTGCAGCCAATATCGCCCACGCTGCGGCAGACAACCTGACGCCGCAGGCTGGCAGTGAAAAACCGATGCACCGCCCGCCGATGCACCCGGGCATGAATATGATGTTTAAAGGTCTGAACCTGACCGACGCGCAGAAAAAACAGATGCACGACATCATGAAAGAGAGCCGTAAAGAGATGAAGCGCCCGTCGCTGGAAGAGCGTCGCGCCAACCACGCGCTGATCGCGGCAGACAGCTTCGACCGCGCCAAAGCGGAAGCGCAGGCGGAGAAAATGACCGCCAATGCCAAAGAGAACGCGCTGGCGATGATGGAAACGCAGAACAAACTGTATAACGTGCTGACGCCGGATCAGAAAAAGCAGTACAACGCCAACTTTGAGAAGCGTCTGACAGAAAAGCCGGTACACCACGGTAAAATGCCGCCGCCGCCCGCTGAATAATTGCTGATTAACGGCTAAGGTTTGAGACCGCCGACGTTGTCCACAGCAGAGCTGCTATGGGCAGCGTCGGCGGTTTTGTATCAGAAGGTGCCGGTGCCGCCGTCAGAGCACCAGACCTGGCCGGAGGTGAAGCTCGCTTCCGCCGAGGCCAGCAGAACGTAAAGCGGCGCGATTTCCGCCGGCTGACCAGGGCGGCCCCAGGGCGCTTCCTCGCCAAACTTCATCACTTTCTCCATCGGCTGACCGCCGCTTGATTGCAGAGGCGTCCAGTAAGGACCGGGCGCCACGGCGTTGACGCGGATGCCTTTCTCTGCCAGCTGTTTAGCCAGCCCTTTGGTAAAGGCGACGATGGCCGCTTTGGTCTGCGCATAGTCAAGCAGAATGGCGCTGGGTTTGCCCGCCTGCACCGAAGAGGTGTTGATGATCGCTGCGCCTGGCTTCAGGTGCGCCATCGCCGCTTTGGTAATCCAGAACATCGCATAGACGTTGGTCTTGAACGTCTTATCAAAGGACTCGGTAGTCAGATCGGTAATCGATTCGACATACTGCTGACGACCGGCGTTATTCACCAGAATGTCCAGCCCGCCGAGCTGCATGGCGGCGTCGTTCACCAGTTTCTGACAAAAGGCTTCGTCGGTGATATCGCCGGGGATAGCGATCGCTTTACGCCCTTCGGCGCGGATAAGCTCAATGACCTCTTTGGCGTCGGACTCTTCTTCCGGCAGGTAGTTGATCGCGACGTCGGCCCCTTCGCGCGCATAGGCGATCGCCGTCGCCCGACCGATGCCGGAGTCGCCGCCGGTGATCAGCGCTTTGCGTCCGGTTAAGCGGCCGCTGCCCTTATAGCTCTCTTCGCCGTGATCGGGGCGGGGCACCATTTTGCTGGCCAGGCCCGGCGGATCCTGCGGCTGGCGCTCGAACGGCGGCTGCGGATATGCCTGGCGCGGATCTTTACCGGTCAGCGGCGACGCCGCATTCGCGCTGTCGCCTTCCGTTGCTGCGCCGCCTGCCAGATCGCCGACCTGCTGACGACGTGAAATGCCTGGATCATCATGTTGTGACATTGTTTTTCCTTATCCCGTTGGCTGAGTGCCTCATAAAGCGACACGGTGCTTTAAGCCTGGACGCTTATGTTGCGATAAGCACAGCGGGAAGAGAAAAAAATCACAACGGCAGCACAGGATACTGACCCGCCAGCAGAGGACGACAGAGAATTTTGTAGCCGTCGTGATCGAAACCTTCCGGCGCGCGCTTCAGGCTGCGCGCTTCATCGAGGCTGTCGACCGACCCGAGATAGAACCAGTGATCGATCACATGGATCTGCGTCTGATGTTTGCCTTCCTCCACCAGTCCCACCGGGCCTTGCCACGGCCAGCAGACGACGCGCACATGCTGCAGCGCCTGCAACAGCCGCGCATGATGCGCTTCCCGCGTCTCTTTGCCGCAGCAGGCGCCGGCGCAGCGCTTCAGCGCGGCGCGAAAACAGGGGCGGCCCGCGCTTAGCGACTCCAGACCCAGCAGGCCGTGACAGAGTTGGTGCTCGTCAGCCAGCGACTTCAGCGTTTCAACCGCCGCGCGGCGGCTGCGGAACAGGCCGTAAAGATCGGGCGAGTGGGAAAAGTCGAGCTCTTTGGCGTAAACCACCTGCGGCCTGTCGCTGCCGATCTGCAGCGAGCAGAGCTGGCGATTCTTACGCAGGCGCTTATTGAATAGCGGCTGCTGCGTTTTGATCATTTGCGCCTCCAGCAACAGCGCGCCCAGATCGCCGGCGGTCGGGATCCAAGTGATGCGTCGCGCCAGCCGCAGCATTTTCGCCTCTTCCGTGGTGCGGAAGTGGGACATCACGCGCGTGCGCAGACTGACGCTTTTGCCGATATAAAGCGGCATGGTTTCGCTTTCGCCATGGAACGTGTAAACGCCGGGCTGATTGGGCAAGCCTTCCAGCCACTGACGCAGATGTTCGGGATATTCGTAAATTGCCGCCGCATCGAACTCGAGGCGGTGAGTTGTTGCACGTCTGCTCAAAACAGGCTCCGGTTACTGGTTGCCTGTACAGTGTATCAGTCTGTTTACTTCCTCGCCAGTTTGCTCAGCATTGCTGTATGGCCTGTCAGCAGATCGGAAGCGAATATTCGCAGCAGCAGGGCGTTGAAACCGATAAGAGCGTAAATAAGGGAGAGGATGAAGGGGAGAGCGTGAACATGAAAAGCAGAAGAATTCTCTCTCCCCGGCGGGAGAGAGAAGCGCGAATCGCTTATTTTTTCCAGAAATCGTCGAATACCGTGATCGGCGGACGGCGTTTGTGCTCGGTTTTGAGATACCAGCCTTCGATGATTTTTGCTGACGCCTCATCGATCTGTTTGCCTTCCAGATAGTCATCGATCATCTGATAGGTTACGCCCAGCGCCACTTCATCTTGCAGGCCGGGACGATCGTCTTCGAGGTCGGCGGTGGGATGTTTCAGGTAGAGATGCTCAGGGCAGCCCAGCGCTTTCAGCAGCTGTTTCCCCTGACCTTTGTTAAGACGGAACAGCGGATTGATATCGGTGCCGCCATCGCCGTATTTGGTAAAGAAGCCGGTCACCGCTTCCGCCGCATGGTCCGTGCCGACCACCACGCCCGCCGTCATTCCGGCGATGCTGTACTGCGCCTTCATGCGCTCGCGCGCTTTTTCATTGCCGCGGATATAGTCGGAAAGCTTAATGCCGGCATCCTGCAGGGCGCGTTCGCTGGCGATAACCGCTTCCTTGATATTTACCACCAAGGTGCGGTCGGGCTGGATAAAGTCGAGCGCATCCTGGCAGTCCTGCTCGTCCGCCTGCACGCCGTAAGGCAGACGCACGGCGATAAAGGTGTAGTCCTGATTGCCGCTCTCTTCGCGTAGCTCGCTGATGGCGGTCTGCGAAAGCTTGCCGGCCAGCGTTGAGTCCTGCCCGCCGCTAATGCCAAGCACCAGGGTTTTCAGCGCCTGGTTGCTTTTCAGGTAGGATTTCAGAAAATCCACGCTGGTGCGGATCTCTTGCTGTACGTCGATGCTGGGTTTAACGCCAAGGGCTTCAATGATTTCCTGCTGCAGTGACATGAACCTCTCCTTAAATCGGTGGCCTGACGGCACGGTGCGAATCTCTTAAAGCTAACGCGCATCACGCGAAACAACAAGCCGGGAAGGGTGTTGTTTCGCGTTAACGGGTGATAAATCAGGCCTTTTGCGGTTTTTTCGCCAGCAGAAGGAAAGTCAGGATCGCCAGCATAAAGCAGCCGAAGATGGTGGCGGTCATGCTCAATACCGAGGTGCCGCCGATGCCGGTCACCGGCACGCTGATGGCGCCGAGGGTAAACATGGTGACGCCGATCACCGCCGAGGCGCTCCCGGCGCGATGGCCCTGGCTCTGCATCGCCAGCGACGAGGCGGTGGTGGCGATGACGCCGTTGCTGGCGATGGTAAAGAAGAGCGCGACCAGCATCAGCGGCAACGGCGCTTCGCTGATGCCCGCCAGCAGCAGGCAGCTGGAGGCGAAAAAGGCCAGCGTCAGGCCGCCTTTCAGCACACGGTATTCGCCCCAGAGCGGGCAGAGGCGGGCGCTGGTCTGCGAGGCGATAATCAGACCGAATCCGTTAGCGGCAAAGCAAAAGCTGAACGTCTGCGGCGACAGGCCGTAGATCTGCTGCAGCACGAACGGCGAGGCACCGATATAGGCGAACATGCCGGACATCATAAAGCCCTGTGTCAGACAGAAGCCCATGAAAGGGCAGTGGCGGATCACCTGTCCGAGCGCCGCCCAGGCGGAGAAAATCGATCCCTGGCTGCGACGTTCGGCAGGCAGAGTTTCATGCAGTTTCCAGCGCGCCAGCAGGATCAGCAGCACGGCGATCAGCGCCAGCACCACGAAGATGCCGCGCCAGTTCAGGAAAGTCATCATTACGCCGCCCAGCACCGGCGCGCCGATCGGGGCGAGGCCGTTAACCAGCATCAGCAGGGCGAAAAAGCGTGTCAGCTCATGGCCGGTATACATATCGCGCGCCACCGCGCGCGAGAGTACCGCGCCGCCGGCGCCGGCCAGACCCTCAAACAGGCGCGCCAGCAGTAGCTGATGAATATCTTTCGCCAGCGCGCAGCCGATCGATGCGATGCAGAGCAGGATCAGCGACAGCAGCAGCGGACGCAGGCGGCCGAATTTGTCGCTCATCGGGCCGAACAGCAGCTGACCGGCGCCCAGCCCCAGCAGGCCCGCCGTCAGGCTGAGCTGGGCGGTGGCGGTTTCGGTATGCAGATCGCGCGCCAGTTCCGGCAGCGCGGGCAGATAGAGATCGATACAAAGCGGGCCGAGCGCGGCAAGCAGCCCGAGCGTGATGGCGTAAACCAGCCGGTTAGAATGTGCAGGTGTCATTTGT
Organism: Enterobacteriaceae bacterium UBA2655; assembly: GCA_002359495.1. Taxonomy (GTDB): domain Bacteria; phylum Pseudomonadota; class Gammaproteobacteria; order Enterobacterales; family Enterobacteriaceae; genus Pantoea; species Pantoea superficialis. The sequence goes on along the minus strand of DENB01000053.1, from coordinate 72,499 downwards.
CCTCTGTCCTGACTTAAAAGTGAGTGGAGTGTTTTAAAGGGCTTGAAGCGCGGCCGCCGACGCTTCTGCGGCATCGGTCGACGAAGAGAAACTTATTAAAACAACGCGTTTTAGCACAATTTTGCTCGTGGGCGATTATACGAAGGCCTTTACGCGTTAACAGCTTTTTTTACCAAAGCTTAACGCATTCGCGGTTGCTGAAACGCGGCCATAAACTTGATAAATCTGGATTTATGTTCCAGGCTTATTTTCACACGGACAATGAATGAGGAATAACAAGATGAATAAAGTGATGGGATGTGTCGCTGCTGCCCTGACCCTGGCTGCGCTGTCTGGTTGTACGGCTTATGATCGTGCGGAAAGTTATGTTTCTAAGCCGGTGGTAAAAGATGTGAAAAAAGGCATGACGCGCGACCAGGTTCGTCAGATCGCTGGCCAGCCTTCGACTGAAGTGACGATGGTTCACGCGCGCGGAACCTGCCAGACTTATGTTTTAGGCGAGCGCGACGGTAAATTGCAGACCTACTTCGTCAGCTATAACGACACCGGTCGCGTAATGAACTACGGCTTCCAGAGCTGTAAAGATTACGACACCGATCCGCAGGTCAATCAGTAATCTGTACCAGAACAGTAAACGGCCAGTCGATATGACTGGCCGTTTTTATTTGCGCGCCTTACAGACCGTAAGGACGCGCGACTTCGACATATTCGCCGTCGATCTGGCGCTGGTAGTAGTGCCCGTCCTGCACATAGTAACGTCTGCCGTTAAAATCGAGCGCGCGCATTTCCTGCACCGGTTGCGCTTCAGGCGGCTGCACCACCACATAATTGTCGCCCTGGCGCTGATAGTAATTGCCGTTCAGCATATAGTAGGTTAATCCGCCGATCAGCACGCCGACCGCCGCTTCAGGCAGAAAACGCAGCGGACCGCCGCCGCCCCAGTGGCCGCGCGGCGCGGGGCCTCCCCAATGGCCGTGCGGGCCGGGCCCGGATCCCCATCCGCCGGGATGAGCGAAAGCGATAGCTGGCGCGATCAGGGTTAACGCCAGCACAGAGGCGATAACTTTTTTCATGGATTATTCTCCTGCATTGACTCCATGCAGAATTGGCTTTTCCTGCAGAAAACTCAAGCGGAATAAGGGGGATTTTTCCGGCATTTACCATGCTTAACGCTTTCTTAACGGAGCCGCCATGATAGGGGAAAATTATGGAGGAGCGGGGCGCGTCGGCGCCCCGCTGCGGACCTCAGGCAGGAACGCTTTGCGCCTTCTGGCTGCGCGACCAGACGCGGTGCGCGGCAAGCGAAGCGATAAATTCGCTCATCAATACCCCTTCCGCTTTCACCTCATCCACCACGCCTTCCTCTTTCTCATCATCGGCCAGACCAAACTGCGATTTAAAGCGGCGCGCATCGCCGCTCAGGCCGATCACTTTCAGGTGCTTGTAGGCTTCCAGCAGGTAGTACCGCGCATCGCCGTTGAGCAGCAGCGCGTCGATATTGCCGTCCGGCACGATAACCGCATCCATGGTCACTGAAGGCTGGCCGGTAAAGGTCGCGTCGACCGCAATGTCCGAACCGTCGTCGGCGCGTACCTGACCCATGTGGGCGGCGATCAGTTTGCCATGGACGCCGTTGGCCTTCAGCTCCTGCAGGATCGCCAGCACGTCGGCGGCCTTCACACCGTCGCTGATCAGCAGCGCCACCTGACGACCTTTGATGTTGCCGCTCGGCACCGCATAGAGGCTGAGGCTGGGATCCTTTTTCAATCCGTTGACATCTTTAGGCGGGGCGATATGCATCAGCTCGTCCGGCAGCGCGATGCCGAGATTTTCCGCCACCGCGTGGGCCAGCGACACGTCGATATGTGCCAGATGATCCAGCACGCGCTCGCGAATATAGGCGCGGCCTACTTTGCTCAGCTCGAAAGAGAAGGCGGCGATGATATGCTGCTGCTCCACCGGCGTCTGGCTCAGCCAGAACAGACGCGGCTGCGAGTAGTATTCGCCGAACGACGGGCTGCGCTCGCGCACCTTATGTCCTTCGATACGCTCCTGATAGCTTTCAAAGCCGCCGCGATGCGGCGCCGACGGCGTTTCGCGCGGCCAGTTATCGTTGATAGAGTTAGGCTCGTAGTTGGCCGGGTTGGTATCGATCTCCATGCGGTGCATGCCCTGGCGCTGGAAGTTATGGTAGGGGCAGACCGGGCGGTTGATCGGGATTTCGTGGAAATTGGGGCCGCCGAGACGGCTGATTTGGGTGTCGGTATAGGAGAAAAGGCGGCCCTGCAACAGCGGATCGTTGGTGAAGTCGATGCCGGGGACGATGTGGCCGGGGTGGAACGCCGCCTGCTCAGTTTCGGCGAAGAAGTTGTCGGGGTTGCGGTTCAGCACTATTTTGCCCACCAGCTCCACCGGCACCAGCTCTTCCGGGATCAGCTTGGTGGCGTCCAGCAGGTCGAAATCGAACTTAAACTCATCCTCTTCCGGGATCAGCTGCAGCCCCAGTTCATACTCGGGGTAATCGCCCGCCTCAATCGCTTCCCAGAGTTCGCGGCGATGGTAGTCGCCGTCGCGGCCGATCAGTTTTTGCGATTCGTCCCAGATCAGCGAGGCTTTGCCCGCCACCGGCTTCCAGTGGAAGCGCACAAAGGTCGCTTTGCCTTCGGCGTTAATCAGGCGGAACGTATGGATGCCGAAACCTTCCATGGTGCGATAGCTGCGCGGAATGCCGCGATCGGACATCGCCCAGATCACATTATGCAGGGTTTCCGGCTGCAGCGAGACGTAATCCCAGAAGGTGTCATGGGCCGTGGCGCCCTGCGGAATTTCATTGTGCGGCTCAGGTTTTACCGCATGCACGAAATCAGGGAACTTGTGCGCATCCTGGATGAAGAACACCGGTGTGTTGTTGCCGACCAGGTCGAAATTGCCCTCTTCGGTGTAAAACTTGGTGGCGAAGCCGCGGATATCGCGCACGGTATCCGCCGAGCCGGCGCCGCCCTGCACGGTAGAAAAGCGCACGAAAACCGGCGTGGTCTTTTGCGGATCGCGCAGGAAGTCCGCCTTGGTGATATGGCTCATGTCGCGATAGGGCTGGAAGTAGCCGTGCGCGGCCGAGCCGCGCGCATGCACGATGCGCTCGGGAATGCGTTCATGGTCAAAGTGCGTGATTTTCTCACGCATGATGAAATCTTCCAGCAGCGTAGGTCCGCGCGTACCGGCGCGCAGCGAATTCTGATCGTTGGCGATACGCGTGCCGTGGTTGGTGGTCAGCGGCGAGTTTTCATCGTTGGTTTTGCGGTTTGCGTCAAGCTGATCCAGCTTGGCGTTGCGGATATCGGGGGCTTTCAGGCTGCCCGGCGCGGTGGGCTGTTTACCGGGCGCGCTGGGCCGCGGTTCCGGTTTATGCGAACCATCTTCCGGCGCCAGAGAGTCCAGACCGGGCTTCGCTGATTCAGGTCCCGTCGCGGGCGCCCTGTGGCTCAGTTCCTTATTATCGGTTTGTTTCGACATGGTGCATTGCTCCCTTGTTCGGGTCGGGTTTCAGACTCCATTAACTATAGAACAGCGACGCGCATACGCCTGCGAAAGGCAGGGATATCAGAAAAATAGCTGGATAAAAACAAGGGGATAATGCAGCAGGCGCGGAAGGCGGCGAGCAAACCGCAGGCAAAAAAAAGCAGGCATTGCTGCCTGCTGGTCAGAGATATGGCGGCTTAACGGTGAGCCAGTTCGCTCTGCTCATCGCTTTCGAGCAGGGTTTTATCCGTCAGGCCCAGCCAGCGGCTGGTCAGCGAGCCTGCGGTCATCGCGCCGTTGACGTTCAGCGCGGTGCGACCCATGTCGATAAGCGGCTCGATGGAGATCAGCAGGGCGACCAGCGTCACGGGCAGACCCATCGCCGGTAGCACGATCAACGCGGCAAAGGTCGCGCCGCCGCCTACGCCCGCTACGCCTGCGGAGCTCAGCGTGACGATACCCACCAGGGTGGCGATCCAGAGCGGATCGAACGGGTTAATGCCCATGGTCGGCGCAACCATGACCGCCAGCATAGTGGGGTAGAGGCCGGCGCAGCCGTTCTGGCCGATAGTGGCGCCAAAGGAGGCGGAGAAACTGGCGATCGATTCTGGTACGCCCAGGCGGCGCGTCTGGGTTTCCACATTTAGCGGAATGCTCGCTGCGCTGGAGCGGCTGGTGAAAGCGAAGGTGATCACCGGCCAAACCTTGCGAAAGAAACGCTGCGGATTGATGCCGTTAACGGAAAGCAGCAGAGCGTGTACCGCAAACATGATGGCGAGGCCCAGATACGAGGCCACGACGAAGCTGCCCAGCTTGACGATATCCTGCAGGTTGGAACCGGCGACGACTTTGGTCATCAGCGCCAGCACGCCGTAAGGGGTCAGCTTCATCACCAGGCGCACCAGCTTCATCACCCAGGCTTGCAGGGTATCGATCGCCAGCAGCACGCGCTGACCTTTCTCGCTGTCATCTTTCAGCAGCTGCAGCGCCGCCACGCCGAGGAAGGCGGCAAAAATCACGACGCTGATGATTGAGGTGGGATTCGCCCCGGTGAGATCGGCGAAGGGGTTTTTCGGCACAAATGAAAGCAGCAGCTGCGGCACGCTGAGATCGGCCACCTTGCCCACATAGTTATTCTGAATCGCGGTTAGCCGTGCGGTCTCCTGCGCGCCCTGCACCAGACCTTCAGCGCTCAGACCGAACAGGCCGGCGACGAAGACGCCGACCAGTGCCGAGATGGCGGTGGTGAAAAGCAGGACGCCGATAGTCAGCACGCTGATTTTACCCAGCGACGCCGCGTTATGTAGGCGTGCCACCGCGCTGAGAATAGAGGCGAACACCAGCGGCATAACGATCATCTGCAACAGCTGCACATAGCCGTTGCCGACGATATTGAACCAGCCAATCGACTCTTTCACCACGGCGCTGTCGGCGCCGTAAATAAATTGCAGCGCCAGGCCGAAAAGCACGCCGAGCGCCAGGCCGGTCAGCACTTTTTTCGACAGGCTCCATGTGGTCCGGCCGGTGCGGGCTAACAGTAATAGCAGCGCAACGAAAGCAACAATATTAAGAATGAGGGGAAGGTTCATTCTGTTTCTCCAGAGGAATGATCCCAGGCTGACGGCGTCGCAGTCAGCCTGAGCTTTTTAAAGGTCTTTTTAGGTAAGACGGAACAGCCGTATGTTAACAGCCGAAAAAGTGCAGACTTATATTCAAATGGAATGGCTTATAACTTATCGCCTTGATTTGTCGGATTAATGTCCGATTTGCGGATTAACTAACCGGCTGACGCCATATTGCAGCGAATCGAACAGCTGAGTGGGCCAGTCGGTTGCACCAAAAGACGGCATACCCGCCGGAAACCAGAGGGCGAAGCCGACCAGCGCCAGACAGAGCACGCGCTCCAACTGGTTGCCTTTTTGCGTCCTTAGCAGCGGCAGACGAAAACGCCAGCGGCACGGCCACAGCAAAGGCACGCCGGCCGGCGTCAGCATATCGGCGGCGATATGACTCAGATAGCCCAGCGTCATGCCCTGCAAGACGTCGGCCGGAACCGGCCAGCTGGCGGGCACGTTAATCTGAAACAGCCACAGCCCTGCCGCCACCGCCAGCAAACTATGAGTAAAGCCGCGATGGCCAAAGGCGCGGGCGATGGGATGCGAAAGCCATTTCAGGCGCTGACCCAGTACCGATTTAGGATGGTCAATATCCGGCAGCAGGCAGGTCAGCAATGTCGCGGGGATAAGATGCCACCAGTCAGCGTCGGCCAGCACCGGCGTTAAGTCGGCGCGCTTAGCGAAAATAGCGCTGGCGATAGCGAAAATTACGTGGCCTTCGGCCGTCATGATGAAACCTGGCTGCAAAAACTGTCAATTCATCCAGTATAGGGATTTATCCAGTAAATGAGAATATGTGACGCTGTAACGAAAAATGAATTTTTTCATCAGAAAGCGTACAGGCGCCGGATGGCCGCCCTTACTGAGAGAGTTTAGCGCGCCAGCCAGCCGCCATCTACCGCCAGCGTAAAACCATTAACATAATCGGAGGCGGATGAGGCGAGGAAAACCACCGGACCCATCATGTCATCAGGATTTCCCCATCGGCCCGCAGGGATACGTGCCAGGATTTCCTGATTGCGCGCCTCGTCGTTGCGCAGCTGTTCCGTATTGTTGGTCGCCATATAGCCCGGCGCGATGGCGTTGACGTTGATGCCATATTTCGCCCACTCATTGGCCATCAGGCGCGTCAGGCCCAGCACCGCACTTTTCGACGCGGTATAAGAGGGAACGCGAATGCCGCCCTGAAAGGAGAGCATCGACGCGATATTGATAATTTTGCCGCCGCCGCCCTGGCTGATAAAACGGCGAGCGACCTGCTGGGAAAGGAAAAACAGCGTCTTGCTGTTGATATTCATCACCTCGTCCCAGTCGCGCTCGCTGAAATTCAGCGCATCGTCGCGGCGAATGATGCCGGCGTTGTTAACCAGAATATCGATTTTACCGGCGGCGGCGACGGCCTGCTCGACAATCTGCGCCGCGCACGCGGCGTCGGCGAGATCGGCCTGAAGCGGGTAAAACCGTCGACCCAGCGCCTCGACGCGTCGGGCCGTGTCGACGGAATCGGCGCGGTTAACGCCGATAATGTCGCAGCCTGCCTGCGCCAGTCCTGTCGCCATTCCCTGTCCGAGGCCGGTATTGCAGCCGGTGATCAAGGCGACCTTTCCTTCCAAATCAAATGCGTTCGCTACCATAGCGGCTCCTCAGACTCAGCGTAGTTCGCTGATTTTGACGTGATCCATGTCGTCGAATACCTGGTTCTCGCCCACCATGCCCCAGATAAAGGTATAACGTTGGGTGCCGACGCCGGCATGGATCGACCAGCTTGGGGAGATCACCGCCTGTTCGTTGCGCACCAGCAGATGTCGCGTCTCCTGCGGCTCGCCCATCATATGAAATACCGCTGTCTCTTCATTCATATCGAAGTAGAAGTAGACTTCCATGCGACGTTCATGCGTATGGCAGGGCATGGTATTCCACAGGCTGCCCGGCTCCAGCTTCGTCAGTCCCATGGTGAGCTGGCAGGTCGGCAGCACCTCCGGCACGATAAATTTATTGATGGTGCGGCGGTTCGAAGTCGCCGGATCGCCAAGGGTCGTGGGTGCCGCTTCCTCCAGCGTGATTTTTTTATCGGGATAGGTGGTGTGGGCGGGCGCGCTATTGTAGTAAAACTTCGCCGGCTGGTCGGAATTGGCGCTGCGGAAGATCACCGTCTGCGCGCCTTTGCCTATATAGAGCGCCTCTTCATGGCCGATCTCCCTGGTTTTGCCGTCCACATCAATCAGGCCTGGCCCGCCGATGTTAATCACCCCTAACTCCCGACGCTCCAGAAAGTAGCTGACGCCGAGCTGTTTGCCCACTTCGCTGCCGATGGCGACGCTTTGCCGTACCGGCATTACGCCGCCGATAATAATGCGATCGGTATGGCTATAGGTCAGGGTGTAGTTATCAGCGACAAAAATCTTTTCAATAAGAAATTCGCGGCGCAGGCCGGCGGTATCCAGCGCTCTGGCGTGTTCGCTATGAATGCTTTGACGGACGTCCATCTATAACCTCTCTGCAAATCAGGAAAAGGAATCGCCTCTTCTCAGGCGCGTTGAGGCATCTTAGGCAGAGCGGAAAGTGAATTCAATAAAAATGAAACAATGTTTTACTTTTTTTGCAGGCGCGATCAAATCTCAGGCGTAACCAGAGGGGAATAGCCCGCTGCGGCAGCGGGCCGGAGATCAGAGGCCGAGATGGACCGGCGTGAGTTGCTCAAGCGAATCGAGCTTGACGTTCGCCAGGGCCCAGCGTGCGTCGTCGCGGTATTCGGCGGCGGGAACCACCAAGGAACGCATGCGCGCCGCTTTGGTCGCAATCATGCCGTTGAAAGAATCTTCAAGCGTGATGCAGTTAAGCGGGTCGATGCCCAGCTTTGCCGCCGCATCGAGATAGACCTGCGGGTGCGGTTTGCTGTAAGGCAGCGCTTCCGCCGACGCGAGCGCGGAGAAGTAGTGGCGCAGGTCAAACATCTCCAGCACGCGTTCCAGCATGTGCAGCGGCGAGGCGGAAGCCAGGCCGATTTTCAGCCCCTGCTGCTGACAGAGGCGCAGCGCCTGCTCTACGCCGGGTAAAAGCGGTCGTTTCTCTTCAATCAGCGTCAGCGCACGGCTGATAATGCGATCCGTCACTTCCTGCTGATCCGGGCCGTTCCACGGCAGGGTTTCGTACCACATGCGCACCACCTGATCGATGCGCAATCCCAGAGTGTCAGGCAGTTCGTGACGGCGCGAAATATCGACGTTCAGGGCGGACAAGACGTCCAGTTCAGCCTGATCCCAAAGCGGTTCGGAATCGATGAGCAGGCCATCCATATCAAAAATAGCGGCGAGGACAGGGCGGTGGTAAGTCATATAGCGGCTCCATGTGAAATTCGCCTTACCTTAACATGGACGACGGCGGAACTGGCAGCGCCGGGATATCGGCTCTATGATTTTACGCAGCCTGCTCATTTCCCAGGAAAAATTATGCCGGGGCAGGTAGACTTACAGCGAAACTTTACAGGTCAAGGAGACACCATGACATACCAACAGGCTGGCCGCATCGCCATCCTCAAGCGAGTGGCGGGCTGGGTGATTTTTATTCCGGCGCTGTTGTCCACGATAATTTCGCTGCTCGGCTTTATGTTTAAACACAGCGAAAAACAGCCCGGCATTAATGCGGTAATGCTCGATTTTGTCCATGTGATGATTGATATGATCCGCTTTAACACCCCCTTTCTTGGTTTTTTCTGGCGTAATTCACCGGTTCCCGAGTTTCGCGATCAGGCTAACGTCGGTTTCTGGATCATCTATATTCTGATTTTCGTCGGGCTGGCGCTGCAGGCATCGGGCGCGCGCATGTGGCGGCAGTCGCGCCACATTAAAGAGGGCATTGAAGATCAGTTGATTCTGGAACAGGCGAAAGGCAGCGAAGCGCGTAGCCGACAGCATCTGGAAGAGAAAATCAAAGTGCCGCATCACACCATTCTGCTGCAGATTTTTCCGCTCTACATCCTTCCTGTCATCATTGCGGTCGTCGGCTATTTCCTGCTGTCACTGCTGGGCTTCCTTTAACGCAGGTCAGGCCGGTTTGGCCTGACTGTTATTCGCTTCATCGTCATCCAGCAAATTGCCGATCGCCAGCTGCGCCTCTTCCAGCCAGGTGCCGCCGAAAACATTGGCGCGGTTAAGCAGGTAATAGAGTTGGTAAACCGGCTGGCGCTGCGAAAAGCCGTCGGGCAGGGGCCAGACGGACTGATAACCTTCGTAAATCTGACGCGGCAGATAGGAGAACCAGCTCAGCATCGCCAGATCACATTCGCGGTCGCCCCAGTAGCAGGCGGGATCGAAGATCCACGGGCCCTGAGGACTGCCGGCGCAGTTGGCGGGCCAGAGATCACCATGCAGCAGCGACGGCTGAGGATGGTGCGCACTGAGCGCGCGTTGAACGCAGGCGACAATCAGATCGCTGTCGCCGTATTGAATGCCTTTTTCCTCCGCCAGCTGCAGCTGCCAGCCGATGCGCTGCTCGGCGAAAAAAACCGACCAGCGGCGCAGCCAGCTATTGGGCTGGGGAGAGGTGATAATGTTGTTGTCGAAATCCAGGCCGAACTGCGGCTGTTCGCTCCATTGATGCAGGCGCGCCAGCTGCTGACCCAATTGAAAGGCGTTTTCTTCATTAAGCGGCTGAGGGGGAATATATTCCAGCACCAGAAAGCTGTAGTCGCGGTCGTTGCCGACGCCGTAGACTTTCGGTACGCGCACGGTGTGGGTTCGCGCCAGCAGCGCCAGCTGGTCAGCTTCCCAAGTGAACAACGAAAGCATATCGCGGGCGTTGCATTTGATGAAGATATCGTGCTCACCGTAGCGAATCTGCCACGCGGGATGAACATCCCCGCCGGGAAGTTCATGACGCTGGGTAATTTCGGCATTGCCCAGCTGTTCGCTTAACAGACGATGAATGGCTGACCACATCGGGTTATCCTCTTTATTCGCTGCATAAGCACGATTGTAGCGCTTAAATATTCATCAAAACCAGCGTTGCGTACAGCCTGCCGGCGGTTTTTACAAAACCATGGATTCAACGCTGCTGTTTCAGGAAATCTTCCAGCGTGCTGATCTCTACTTCCGGTTTTTCAGCCAGAACCATTTCGCCCAGGCTCTCTGCCTGCTGTTTGATCTCATCTTCAGTAAGAGCGCTGACGAAGCCATAGCTGTTAGTGCCGAGTTCATGCGATTTTCCTTCTTCATCGGTCAGCGTGGTGCTGAACCCGCCGTTGGCCATTGCGCTGTTCAGTTCGAGAATATCGCTCAGGCCCTGTTCATGATAACGAAAGGTGACAATGTAACGTTTTACGCTTGCTGCACTCATGATCAACCTCGTTGTTAAGAAACAAGTTTTAGCGTAGTTCATCCGCAAGCGGCGAGCGAATTTTGAGCAACAGGCGAGAAGAAAGAGAGCGGTGAAATCGGGCGGTTAGCGGAACGGGAAACGATCCGTCATGTTCGGAAAATTCTTGTTGCAATTCTGCTGCCATTTTCCTAATTGCCCTCTATAATGCGCGCCGTTAATGGGAACAATCCCATAACTGGAGCGGAAATAACGCAATAGCCGGGTTTTGACGCTATTTAATATTTTTTTACAATACTTACCATAAATTGCGTTGATCGGCCTGCAAAACCCTTCAGACTCTCTGTTTTTTAAACTGTCGTACGGATCACATTTAATGAAAGCGTTAAAAAAGCTCTCTGCTGTTCTTTTGCTCTCTTCGGGCGTTTTTTGTCACCAGGCATTAGCGGATAATAATGTCTTTACATCAATGGACGATCCTTCCAGTGCGAAAAAGCCGTTTGAGGGCAGCGCATCGGCAGGCTATCTGGCGCAAACCGGCAACACCACCAGCTCCTCGCTGACTGCCCAGACCAGCATGACGTGGTACACCACCAACTACGCCTACAGCCTGTGGGGCAACGCGGCGAACACCTCTTCCAACGATGAGCGCTCTTCCGAAACCTATAATATCGGCGGCCGTACCCGTTACAACATTAACAGCTCTGACTACCTGTTCGGTCAGGCGAGCTGGCTGAGCGATCGCTTCAACGGTTACGACTCCCGCGACGTGCTGACCGCCGGTTACGGTCGCCAGATTCTGAACGGTCCGGTGCACTCGCTGCGCATGGAATTTGGTCCGGGCGTGCGTTACGACGACTTCCACGACGGTGGCGATGAAACCAAAGCGCTCGGCTATGGCGCGTTGAGCTATCAGTGGCAGCTCACCGACACCACCAAATTCATTCAGGGCCTCTCGGTGCTGAGCACCTTCGGCGAAGACACCACCCTCAACTCCGAAACCGGTCTGCAGGTCGCGATCAACGAACACTTTGCGCTGAAGCTGGCGTACAACGTCACCTGGAACAACAATCCGCCTGAGTCCGCACCGGATCGTACCGACACTAAAACGTCCATTATGCTGACGTACGCCATGTAAAAGGCGTCATCGCGCGCATCAGTGAGAACGCCCGCAGCCGGAATCGCTTCCGCTGCGGGTTTTTTATCCATGCTTATCGCCGGGCGAATCGCGAAAAAGAGCCTTCTTTTCCGGGTTTTGCTGATTTGGTAAAGCTGTTATCATCTCCTTCGCTAAAAATACCCGGCGTCATTCCGACAATGTGGGTCTGACATCGCGCCGGGCAGATTCTCTCAATCAACGTTGCATGTAGGCTTTCGTGTGGCTTACCACTGCAATTAAGGATATGAAATGCCAGTAATTACTCTTCCTGATGGAAGTCAGCGTTCTTTTGATCGTCCCGTCAGCGTGATGGACATCGCGCAGGATATCGGCCCCGGCCTGGCGAAAGCCTGCATTGCGGGACGCGTAAACGGCGAGCTGGTTGACGCCGTCGATCCTATTACCGAAGACGCTTCCGTCGCGATTATCACCGCCAAAGACGAAGCCGGCCTCGAAATCATTCGTCACTCGTGCGCGCACCTGTTGGGTCACGCCATTAAACAGCTGTGGCCGGACACCAAAATGGCTATCGGTCCGGTGATTGATAACGGGTTCTACTACGATGTGGATCTCGATCGCACGCTGACGCAGGAAGATATCGAACTGCTGGAAAAGCGCATGCACGCGCTGGCGGAGACCAATTACAACGTCATCAAGAAGAAGGTGAGCTGGCAGGAAGCACGTGACGTTTTCGCCGCCCGCGGCGAGGTGTATAAAACCACCATCCTGGATGAAAACATCAGCCACGACGATCGTCCCGGTCTTTATCATCACGAAGAATATGTCGACATGTGCCGCGGTCCGCACGTGCCGAACATGCGTTTTTGCCACTTCTTCAAGCTGCAGAAAATTTCAGGCGCCTACTGGCGCGGCGACAGCAATAATAAAATGCTGCAGCGCATCTACGGCACCGCCTGGGCGGATAAGAAACAGCTCAACGCCTATCTGCAGCGTCTGGAAGAGGCGGCGAAGCGCGATCACCGTAAAATCGGCAAGCAGCTCGACCTGTATCATATGCAGGAAGAGGCGCCGGGCATGGTTTTCTGGCATAATGACGGCTGGACTATTTTCCGCGAGCTGGAAGTGTTCGTGCGCAGCAAGCTGAAAGAGTACCAGTATCAGGAAGTGAAAGGTCCGTTCATGATGGACCGCGTGCTGTGGGAAAAAACCGGGCACTGGGAAAACTATAAGGAAGCGATGTTCACCACTTCGTCAGAAAACCGTGAATATTGCATTAAGCCGATGAACTGCCCGGGCCACGTGCAGATTTTCAACCAGGGGCTGAAATCCTATCGCGACCTGCCGTTGCGCATGGCGGAGTTCGGCAGCTGTCACCGCAACGAGCCGTCAGGCGCGCTGCACGGTTTGATGCGTGTCCGCGGCTTTACGCAGGACGACGCGCACGTTTTCTGTACCGAAGAACAGGTGCGCAGCGAAGTGAACAGCTGCATCCGTATGGTGTATGACATGTACAGCACCTTCGGCTTCGAAAAAATCGTGGTGAAACTCTCCACGCGTCCGGAAAAACGCATCGGTAGCGATGATTTGTGGGATCGCGCCGAGGAAGATCTGGCCGCCGCGCTGAACGAAAATGAAATTCCATTTGAATTTCAGCCGGGTGAAGGCGCCTTTTATGGTCCGAAAATCGAATTTACTCTGTATGATTGTCTCGATCGCGCCTGGCAGTGTGGTACAGTTCAGCTAGACTTTTCCCTGCCGAAGCGTCTGGATGCCACTTACGTCGGCGAAAACAACGATCGCCAGACGCCGGTAATGATCCACCGCGCTATTCTCGGGTCGATGGAGCGCTTTATCGGTATTTTGACCGAAGAGTTCGCCGGATTCTTCCCGAGCTGGCTGGCGCCGATACAAGCCGTAGTGATGAATATCACCGACAGCCAGGCAGAATATGTCAACGAATTGACGCGTAAATTACAGAATGCGGGCATTCGTGTTAAAGCGGACTTGAGAAACGAGAAGATAGGCTTTAAAATCCGCGAGCACACATTACGTCGCGTCCCTTATATGTTGGTCTGCGGTGAGAAAGAAGTGGAGGCCGGCAAGGTAGCCGTGCGTACCCGCCGTGGCAAAGACCTTGGGTCGATGGACGTCGATGTGTTTGTTGAGAAGCTGCAACAAGAGATTCGCAGCCGAAATCTTCACCAATTGGAGGAATAAGGTATTAAAGGCGGAAAACGAGTACACCCGACGCGTCCGAATCGTATCAACGGTGAAATCCGCGCCACAGAAGTGCGCTTAACAGGCGTTGATGGCGAGCAGATTGGTATTGTCAGTCTACGTGAAGCTTTGGAAAAAGCTGAAGAAGCGGGCGTTGATTTAGTCGAAATCAGCCCGAACGCCGAACCGCCGGTTTGCCGTATTATGGATTACGGCAAGTTCCTCTATGAAAAGAGCAAATCTTCTAAGGAACAGAAGAAGAAGCAAAAAGTTATCCAGGTTAAGGAAATCAAATTCCGTCCTGGTACCGATGAAGGCGACTATCAGGTCAAACTACGCAACCTGATTCGTTTTCTGGAAGAAGGCGATAAAGCCAAAATCACGCTGCGTTTCCGTGGTCGTGAAATGGCGCACCAACAGATCGGTATGGAAGTGCTTAACCGCGTGAAAGACGATCTGAGTGAACTGGCAGTGGTCGAATCCTTCCCTTCGAAGATCGAAGGCCGCCAGATGATCATGGTGCTCGCACCCAAGAAGAAACAGTAGGCCTTCAAGTGACAAAACCGCGCAGCGTTCGCGCTGTGCGGCTTTTTGTTCGCCTGTCTGGGTCATTTTATTAACAATGCGAAGTGGATATTTGTAAAAATGCCAAAGATTAAAACTGTCCGTGGCGCGGCTAAGCGCTTTAAGAAGACCGCTTCTGGCGGCTTCAAGCGCAAGCACGCGAACCTGCGTCATATTCTGACCAAAAAATCAACTAAGCGTAAACGTCACCTGCGCCCGAAAGCCATGGTGTCTAAAGGCGATCTGGGTCTGGTTGTAGCCTGCCTGCCGTACGCATAAATTAATTTTTTTCATCAGAATATAGAACAGGAGAGCTCACATGGCTCGCGTAAAACGTGGTGTAATTGCCCGCGCACGTCACAAAAAAATCTTAAAACAAGCTAAAGGCTACTACGGTGCGCGTTCGCGTGTTTACCGCGTCGCCTTCCAGGCTGTTATCAAAGCTGGTCAGTACGCATACCGCGACCGTCGTCAACGTAAGCGTCAGTTCCGTCAGCTGTGGATCGCACGTATTAACGCTGCGGCGCGTCAGAACGGCATCTCTTACAGCCGTTTCATTAATGGCCTGAAAAAAGCGTCCATTGAAATCGACCGTAAAATCCTGGCCGACATCGCTGTATTCGACAAAGTGACCTTCACGGCACTGGTTGAAAAAGCGAAATCAGCTCTGGCGTAAGTCAGGTAAAAAAGGGAGCTTGCTCCCTTTTTTATTGTCTGCAACCTGCCTAAATGATTGACATTTATCGCGATGCGCATTTCAATAGTGCCGTTGAAATGATGACAAGGTAACGCAAGCATGCACGCTGCTATTTTCCGTTTCTTTTTTTACTTTAGCACCTGACATTCAGGGGCTTTTGCGCATAAGAAAAGAAACGAAAAATCGCGCTGAAAGCCTCCCTCGTGGAGGCTTTTTTGTTTCTGGCGAATCACATTGGATCTTAAGGTCCCCACGAGAACAGACCAGCCTGACTGGAAGAAGAGGAAACCATGTCCCAACTCGCAGAACTGGTGGCCCGCGCCACGGCCGCCATCGACGAGGCGACGGATATCGCCGCCCTTGACGCCGTGCGCGTCGAATATCTGGGAAAAAAAGGGCACCTGACGCTGCAAATGACCACACTGCGCGAGCTGCCAGCCGAAGAACGTCCGGCTGCCGGGGCGGTGATCAACGAGGCCAAACAGCAGGTGCAGGAGTGCCTGAACGCACGTAAAAACACCCTGGAAACGGCGGCACTGAATGCGCGTCTGGCGGCGGAAACCATTGATGTGTCGCTGCCGGGCCGCCGGGTGGAAAACGGCGGGCTGCATCCGGTGACCCGTACTATCGATCGCATCGAAAGCTTTTTCGGCGAGTTGGGCTTTGCGGTCGCGACCGGACCGGAAATTGAAGATGACTACCATAACTTCGACGCGCTGAACATTCCCGGCCACCATCCGGCGCGCGCCGATCATGACACCTTCTGGTTCGACGCCACGCGTCTGCTGCGTACGCAGACCTCCGGCGTACAGATCCGCACCATGAAAAATCAGCAGCCGCCGATCCGCATTATCGCGCCGGGCCGCGTCTACCGTAACGATTACGACCAGACGCACACTCCGATGTTCCACCAGATGGAAGGGCTGATCGTGGATAAAAATATCAGCTTCACCAACCTGAAGGGCACGCTGCACGACTTCCTGCGCAACTTTTTCGAAGAAGATCTGCAGGTGCGTTTCCGTCCCTCCTATTTCCCCTTCACCGAACCTTCGGCTGAAGTCGACGTGATGGGCAAAAACGGCAAATGGCTGGAAGTGCTGGGCTGCGGCATGGTGCATCCAAACGTATTGCGCAACGTCGGCATCGATCCGGAAATCTATTCCGGCTTCGCCTTCGGCATGGGGATGGAGCGCCTCACGATGCTGCGTTACGGCGTGAACGATCTGCGCGCCTTTTTCGAAAATGATTTACGTTTCCTCAAACAATTTAAATAAGGGCAGGTTATCCAATGAAATTCAGTGAACTCTGGTTACGCGAATGGGTAAATCCAGCCCGGGACAGCGCTGCGCTGGCTGAACAGATTACCATGGCCGGTTTGGAAGTCGACGGCGTCGAGCCGGTCGCCGGCGCGTTTCACGGCGTGGTAGTGGGTGAAGTGGTGGAGTGCGGCCAGCATCCGAACGCCGATAAGCTGCGCGTAACCAAAATTAATGTCGGCGGCGACCGCCTGCTGGACATCGTCTGCGGCGCGCCCAACTGCCGCCAGGGACTGAAAGTAGCCGTCGCCACTGTGGGCGCGGTGCTGCCGGGCGATTTTAAAATCAAGGCGGCAAAGCTGCGCGGCGAGCCGTCGGAAGGGATGCTCTGCTCCTTCTCTGAGCTGGGCATTTCCGACGATCACAATGGCATCATCGAGCTGCCAGCCGATGCGCCGATCGGCGCCGACATTCGCGACTACCTGAAGCTTAACGACAACACCATTGAGATCAGCGTAACGCCGAACCGCGCCGACTGCCTCGGCATTATCGGCATCGCCCGCGACGTCGCCGTGCTGAACGGCCTGCCGCTGACGGCGCCTGAGATCACGCCGGTGGCCGCCACCATCGACGCCCGCTTCCCGATCCGCGTCGATTCGCCCGCCGCCTGCCCGCGTTACCTGGGCCGCGTGGTGAAAGGCGTCGACGTGAAGGCGAACACGCCGCTCTGGATGAAAGAGAAGCTGCGCCGCTGCGGCATTCGTTCTATCGATCCGGTGGTTGATATCACGAACTATGTTCTGCTGGAGCTGGGCCAGCCGATGCACGCCTTCGATCTCGACCGCATTGACGGCGGCATCGTGGTGCGCATGGCGAAAGAGGGCGAAACCCTGACGCTGCTGGATGGCAGCGAAGCGAAGCTGGACGCGGATACCCTGGTGATCGCCGATCATCACAAAGCGCTGGCGATGGGCGGCATCTTCGGCGGCGAACACTCCGGCGTCAATCAAGAAACGCAGAACATTCTGTTTGAGTGCGCCTACTTCGATCCGCTGGCGATCACCGGTCGCGCGCGTCGTCACGGTCTGCATACCGATGCGTCCCATCGTTACGAGCGCGGCGTCGATCCGGCGCTGCAGCATAAGGCGATCGAGCGCGCCACTCAGCTGCTGCTGGCGATCTGCGGCGGCGAAGCCGGTCCGGTGATCGACCAGACGCACAGCGAGTCGCTGCCGCCTCGCGCCACCATCACGCTGCGCCGCGAAAAACTGGATCGCCTGATTGGCCATGTGATCGCCGACGAACAGGTGACGGACATTCTTCAGCGTCTGGGCTGCGACGTCACCGTCGGCGACGGCGAGTGGAAAGCGGTCGCGCCAGGCTGGCGTTTCGACATGGCGATTGAAGAAGATCTGGTGGAAGAGGTCGCGCGCGTCTACGGCTATAACAATATTCCCGATGTGCCGGTGCAGGCGGGCCTGGTGATGACCCAACATCGCGAAGCGGATCTCTCGCTGAAGCGCGCGAAAACGCTGCTGGTGGACAAAGGCTACCAGGAAGCGATCACTTACAGCTTCGTCGATCCTAAAGTGCAGTCGTTGCTGCATCCGGGCGAAGAGGCGCTGATCCTGCCCAGCCCGATCTCCAGCGAAATGTCCGCCATGCGCCTTTCGCTCTGGAGCGGCCTGTTGAGCGCGGTGGTCTATAACCAGAATCGCCAGCAGAGCCGCGTGCGTCTGTTCGAAAGCGGCCTGCGCTTTGTGCCGGATACGCAAGCGGATTTAGGTATCCGTCAGGATCTTATGCTGGCGGGCGTATTGAGCGGCAGCCGTTACGAAGAGCATTGGGATCTGGCGCGTCAGGCTGTCGACTTCTATGATTTAAAAGGTGATTTGGAATCCGTGCTGGAGCTGACCGGCAAACTGGATGAAATCAGCTTCCGCGCTGAGGCAAATCCGGCGTTGCATCCCGGTCAAAGCGCGGCAATTTACCTGAAAGATGAACGAATCGGATTTATCGGGGTGGTTCATCCGGAACTGGAACGTAAGCTGGATCTCAACGGCCGCACCTTAGTCTTTGAACTGCTTTGGAATAAGGTCGCGAACCGCGTCCTGCCTGATGCGCGCGAGATTTCCCGCTTTCCGGCAAACCGCCGTGATATCGCCGTGGTGGTGCAGGAAAACGTGCCCGCAGCAGATATCATTGCAGAGTGTAAGAAAGTTGGCGTAAATCAGGTAGTTGGCGTAAACTTATTTGACGTGTACCGCGGTAAGGGTGTGAACGAGGGTTATAAGAGCCTCGCGATTAGCCTGATTTTGCAGGATACCAGCCGGACACTCGAAGAAGAGGAGATTGCTGCGACAGTAGCGCGTTGTGTTGCAGCATTAAAAGAGCGATTCCAGGCAACCTTGAGGGATTGAACCTATGGCGCTTACAAAAGCTGAAATGTCAGAGTACCTGTTTGAAAAGCTTGGGCTGAGCAAACGTGATGCGAAAGAGCTGGTTGAACTGTTTTTTGAAGAAGTCCGCCGCGCTTTGGAAAACGGTGAACAGGTCAAACTGTCTGGATTTGGTAATTTCGACCTGCGCGATAAAAACCAACGTCCGGGGCGAAATCCGAAAACGGGGGAAGATATCCCGATTACTGCCCGCCGCGTGGTGACTTTCCGTCCGGGACAGAAGTTAAAAAGCCGTGTCGAAAACGCTTCACCTAAAAACGACTGAAGCATTTCAGATTTTCAAAAGGCCGCTCCGCGGCCTTTTTTATTGCGCCGCGCCTGAGGCGGACGCGCAACCTGACCTTTCTTTTTGCCACAATCTCTTTACAATCAAAGCACTGTTTTCTCAGCCTGCCCGGACGTCATGACGCTGCTGGATCACCTTGCTCGCCAAACCGGCCGCCGCGCTAAACGCGGACTGGTTCTTCTGAGCCTGCTGCTGCTTTTCCTGTTTGTGCTTAGCCTGTGCGCGGGCGAAAGCTGGATCTCCCCGCTGCGCTGGTTCAGCGCCAGCGGCGACCTCTTCGTCTGGCAGCTGCGCCTGCCGAGGACCCTGGCGGTGGTGCTGGTCGGCGCGGCGCTGGCGGTGTGTGGCGTGGTGATGCAGGCGCTGTTTACCAATCCGCTGGCGGAACCCGGACTGCTGGGGGTATCGAATGGCGCCGGCATCGGGCTGGTGCTGGGCGTGATGTGGGGCAACGGCTCGCTCTGGAGCCTGAGCCTGGCGGCGATGGCGGGCGCGCTGCTGATTACCCTGATCCTGCTCTGGTTCGCCCATCGACAACTTTCTGTGTCGCGTCTGCTGCTGACCGGCGTGGCGCTGGGCATTATTTGCAGCGCTATCATGACCTGGGCCGTCTATTTCAGCACCAGCCTCGACCTGCGTCA
Source organism: Enterobacteriaceae bacterium UBA2655 (assembly GCA_002359495.1). Lineage (GTDB taxonomy): Bacteria > Pseudomonadota > Gammaproteobacteria > Enterobacterales > Enterobacteriaceae > Pantoea > Pantoea superficialis. Next base: position 52,811 of record DENB01000053.1, on the reverse strand, counting down.
GCTGATGTACTGGATGATGGGCGGCTTCAGCGGCATCGACTGGCGTTATCGCTGGATCATGCTGGGCCTGCTGCCGGTTACGCTGGCGCTGCTCGCCAGCGCGCGCGTGCTGAATCTGCTGGCGCTGGGCGAAATCCCGGCGCGTCAGCTCGGACTGCCTTTGCTATTCTGGCGCAACCTGCTGGTGCTGGCGATGGGCTGGCTGGTCGGCGCCAGCGTGGCGATGGCCGGCGCTATCGGCTTCGTCGGGCTGGTGATCCCGCATCTGCTGCGGCTGAGCGGCTTCAGCGACCATCGCTATCTGCTGCCCGCCTCGGCGTTGGCGGGCGCACTGGTGTTGCTGGGGGCGGATGTCATCGCCCGGCTGGCGTTAACCTCGGCCGAACTGCCTGTCGGGGTGGTGACGGCGACCCTCGGCGCGCCGCTGTTTATTGCGCTGTTAATGAAAACTCCGCGCTAGCCTTGGCTGGCTCTTTTCCAATCAACACAGGTGAACTATGAGCATTTTTCAGACTGAACTGGAAACCCTCGACGGGGAAAAAACCACACTGGCGCAGTGGCAGGGCAAGGTGCTGCTGATGGTCAATGTCGCATCGAAATGCGGCCTGACGCCGCAATACGAACAGCTTGAAAGCCTGCAGAAAGCCATGGGCGACCAGGGTTTCAGCGTGCTGGGCTTTCCCTGCAACCAGTTTCTGGAGCAGGAGCCGGGCAGTAACGAAGAGATCAAAACTTTCTGCAGCACCACCTATGGCGTCACCTTTCCGATGTTCAGCAAAACAGAGGTAAACGGGCCGCAGCGCCATCCGCTCTATACCCAGTTGATCGCGGCCAGGCCGCAGGCGGCGACGCCGGAAGGCAGCGGCTTCTATGAGCGTATGGCGAGCAAGGGACGGGCGCCGAAAGCGCCGGGCGACATTCTGTGGAACTTTGAAAAGTTTCTGATCGATCGTCAAGGCAACGTGGTGCAACGATTCTCGCCGGATATGACCCCGGACCATCCCGCCATTCAGGAAAGCATTAAGCAGGCGCTTGCGTAACAGATGCTGATGAAACTTGAGGGCGTAGCCGTTCCCGGACGGCTCGCCCCGTTTTCAGCGACGCTCTCGGGCGGCGAGCTGCTGCATCTGGTCGGGCCGAACGGCGCCGGTAAAAGCACCTTGCTGGCGCTGATGACTGGTCTGCTGGCCTTTCAGGGCGAGCTTGAATTTCTGCAACAGCCGCTGGCCCGCTGGACACCGCAGGCGCTGGCGCAGAGGCGCGCCTGGCTGCCGCAGCAGCAGGCGCCCCTCAGCCAGATGCCGGTTTTTCACTACCTGCGCTTGCATCTGCAAAAGGAGAGCGATAAAAAGCAGGTTGACGCTGCGCTGGGCGAGCTGTTGGAAAAACTCCAGCTTAGCGATAAGCTGACGCGCCCGCTGACGCAGCTATCGGGCGGCGAATGGCAACGCGTCAGGCTGGCGGCGGTGGTGTTGCAGATCGATCCGACCAGCAATCCGCAGGGAAAACTACTGATCCTGGATGAGCCGATGACGGCGCTGGACGTCGCGCAACAAAAAGCGGTTGACGATGTGCTTGCGCGGCTGCGCAACGCCGGCATCGCCGTGATTGCCAGCGGACACGATCTCAATCATAGCCTGCAGCAGGCCGATAACGTCTGGCTGATGCATCAGGGCAGCGTAGTGGCCCAGGGACCTGCGTCAAGGCTGCTGACGCCGGAGCGTCTTTCGCCGGTTTATCAGGTTGCGTTTCGTCAGTTTGAGCTGGATGGGCAACGTCTGCTGACCGTGGCGCGTTAAGCGACGCGCGCAGCTTGCCAGCCTGACGGCTTTCCCGCTAAAGTAGCGGCGGTTGCATGTTACCAAGGATCGTCCTCATGCGAATTGGCTTACTGATTGTCATGCTGCTGCTGGCGGGATGCAGTCACCACGCGCCGCCGCGCGATGCAAGATTATCTGATTCCATCACCGTTATTGCGCAACTGAACGATCAGCTCGGCGCATGGCGCGGCACGCCTTATCGCTACGGCGGAATGGGGCGCGGCGGCGTAGATTGTTCCGGCTTCGTTTATCTCACCTTCCGCGATAAGTTTTCTATGCAGCTGCCGCGCACGACGCGCGCGCAGAGCGACATTGGCACGCGCATCGATGAAGCGGATCTGTTGCCGGGCGATTTGGTTTTTTTCAAAACCGGGCGGGGTGAAAACGGCCTTCACGTCGGCATTTACGATACCGATAATGCCTTTATTCACGCCTCTACCAGCCAGGGGGTAATCCGCTCATCGCTGAACAACGTTTACTGGCGCAAAGCGTTCTGGCAGGCGCGTCGCATCTGAGGAAAGTTACGGGCAGCGGCTTAACGAACCGGCGGCGAAAAAGACGGTGGCGGCGCGGGCATTTTAAATCAAATTGGCCTTATTATTGTCTCTCATTTTAATTGGTACTTTACTCCAGCCTCAGTTAATACTAACAATAATGCCGCAATTTAACCGAACGTCTAATGCAAGCGTGGCTCAGTGGCTCAGTGGCTATTTGGCTTAAGTAAATTATCGGCTCCCGCTGCGCCTGTTTAAGCGCAGCGATATCCATCTCTGCTATTATTTGGTACTATTGCCTGATCTTTTTGGTTGTTATACGATGCGCCAATTGCCACATTATCTGGCTGAGAAAAATGAACATTCATTTAACTGCCGACTACAGGTCGGAGACTTTTTTTAACCCTGTTTATTCATTTACAGGCCAGCTTACGGCGGTTGAATTAGCTACGCAGTATGTGCATGACTATGCGCCCGTTACGCTGCCGCAGGAGATCTTATTACCGCAGCTGGATGAGGCGCAGCATCTGCGTCTGTTGCAGAGTCAGGTCACGTTGCTTGAGCAAAATCAGGCGTTTTTCGAACGTCATCAGGTGATGGCGCTGCTGCGTATTGACGATGTCATGGCGACGACCCTGCTACAAAGTGAATTCCTGCTGCGGAAACTGAGTCTGCTGCCTTTTTTAGCGCTCGACATTAGCGAAACCTTTCCGCAATTAGCTTTAGGAAAAAATAATTCGTTATTAAGTGATTTAAGTCAAAGTTTCCGCCTGTCGCTTTCACAATTCGGTGCCGGAAAATCACCGGCAACGGCCGTTTACGATAATCTTTTTACCTGTCTCAGGCTGGATAAAAACTTTATTCATTCGCTGGCCAGTCGCGCCTCCTTTTTACCTTTCATCCAGGCGATCGTGGATAATTATAAAGCCCACGCCGAATACATTATTATTTCCGGCATCGATGATGCGGCGATACTGGATAAAGTTTCCACCTTGCCCGGCGTGCATCTGCACGGCAATCTTTTCCCGACGGTGAAAGCTGACGCCCTCTCTGAATTGATCTTCCCGCCCAAAATGCTCACCACGCCGCGTCCTTAAAACGCCTTGCCTGTCTTATTTTTGCCGCTGGCATTACACTGGGTAGAATAATCAAATTATTACCGACATGATGTCGCTGTTGCGCTCCGGCGAAGACAGCGCGCATCGGGAGGCGCTATGCAGTTTACAAATACCTGGCATCAGGAACTGGCGGGCTTTTACAGCGCGCTGCGGCCCACGCCATTGACCGGCGGCCGCTTGCTTTATCATAACGCGCCGCTGGCGGCGGAGATGGCGCTGGACGCCGCGTTGTTCACCGAAGAGGGCGGCGGCGTCTGGTACGGACGCGATCTGTTGCCCGGCATGGTGCCGCTGGCGCAGGTCTACAGCGGCCATCAGTTCGGCGTCTGGGCAGGGCAGCTGGGCGACGGACGCGGCATTCTGCTGGGCGAACAGCAGCTTGAGGATGGCCGCAAGCTGGACTGGCATCTGAAAGGCGCGGGCCTGACTCCCTATTCGCGCATGGGCGATGGCCGTGCGGTTATCCGCTCGACGGTGCGGGAATTCCTCGCTTCCGAAGCGATGCATTATCTGGGGATCCCCACCACGCGCGCGCTGAGCATCGCCGTCAGCGACGAGCCGGTGCGGCGCGAAACCACCGAGCGCGGCGCCATGCTGATGCGCATTGCGGAGAGCCACCTGCGCTTTGGTCATTTCGAACACTTTTTCTACTCCGGCCAGCAGGAGAAGGTTCAGCAGCTGGCCGACTACGCTATCCGCCACCACTGGCCTGCGCTGCAGCAGGAAGCCGATCGCTATCTGCTCTGGTTTACCGATATCGTGAAGCGCACCGCCAGCCTGATCGCGCTGTGGCAAAGCGTCGGGTTCGCCCATGGCGTAATGAACACGGACAATATGTCGATTCTCGGCCTGACGATCGACTATGGTCCGTACGGCTTCCTCGATGATTATCAGCCGGACTTTATCTGCAATCACAGCGACTATCAGGGGCGCTACGCCTTTAATAACCAGCCGACCATCGGCTTGTGGAATCTCAACCGGCTGGCCCATGCGCTCTCCGGGTTGCTGAGCGTGGATCAGCTGAAGCAGGCGCTGAGTCAGTATGAGCCTGAGCTGATGCGCGTCTGGGGCGAGCGTATGCGCGCGAAGCTGGGACTGTTGAGCGCGGACGAGCAGGACAACGCGATCCTCAGCGAGCTGCTTGCGCTGATGGCACAGGAGCACAGCGACTATACCCTGACTTTCCGTCTGCTGAGCGATACGCTGCAGCAGGAGAGCCGCTCCCCGCTGCGCGACGAGTTTATCGATCGCAGCGCTTTTGACGGCTGGTATCAACGTTACCGTATGCGCCTGTTGCAGGAAGATCGTCCCGATGAAGAGCGGCAGCGCGTAATGAAAACGGCCAACCCGGCGCTGGTGTTGCGCAACTATCTGGCGCAACAGGTCATTGACGAGGTCGAACGGGATGAAACGACGCTGTTGCAGCGCCTGCATCAGGCGCTGCAACAGCCCTATAGCGAAAATCCGGCAGAGGCGGACTTCACGCGCCGCCCGCCGGACTGGGGGAAAAAGCTGGAGGTAAGCTGCTCCAGCTAAACTGGTCAGGCTGTCAGAGGCGGCTTGCCGTCGCCTCCGCCAGCAGCGCCAGCACCCCGGCGCTATCTTCCCAGCCGAGGCAGGGATCGGTAATCGACTGGCCATAGACCAGCGGCTGGCCGCCGATCACGCGCTGATTCCCTTCCTGCAGAAAACTTTCAATCATGACGCCGGCGATCGCCCTCGAACCGTTGCGGATTTGTTGCGCAACGTCTTCCGCCACGTCGCGCTGGCGACGATGCTGCTTCAGACAGTTGCCGTGGCTGAAGTCGATCACCAGCCGCTCCGGCAGGTTGAACTCACGCAGGCTTTCCGCCGCCGCCGCGATATCTTTCGCCTGATAGTTAGGCTGCTTGCCGCCGCGCAAAATTACATGACCGTGCGGATTGCCGCTGGTCTGATAGATGGTCATGCGTCCATCTTTATCGGGCGATAAAAACATATGGCTGACGCGGGCGGCGCGAATCGCATCCACCGCAATGCGGACATTGCCGTCGGTGCCGTTTTTAAAGCCTACCGGGCAGGAGAGCGCGGAGGCCATTTCGCGGTGGATCTGGCTTTCAGTGGTGCGCGCGCCGATGGCGCCCCAGCTAATCAAGTCAGCGATAAACTGCCCGATCACCATATCGAGAAATTCCGTCGCGGTCGGCATGCCCAGCGCGTTTATTTCCAGCAGTAGTTGGCGGGCGATGCCGATGCCGCGATTGACGTCGAAGCTGCCGTCGAGATCGGGATCGGAAATCAGCCCCTTCCAGCCGATGACGGTGCGCGGCTTTTCGAAATAGGCGCGCATAACGATTTCCAGCTGATCCTGATAGCGTTCGCGCAGCAGGTTTAATTTACGCGCGTACTCCAGCGCCGCCTGCGGATCGTGCAGGGAGCAGGGGCCGATAATCACCAGCAGGCGCCGATCCTCGCCGGTTAGGATGCGGGCGATGCGCTGACGGGCCGCGGTCACGCTGTCGGCGATGGCTGGAGTAAGAGGGTGTTGCTGCGCAAGGGCGGCCGGCGTCACCAGCTCGCCGATGCGCGCAGAGCGCAGTTCATCTGTTTTATTCATGCTTTTCTCTGAAATCTTTTCTTCGCAACGGCGGAATACCGGGAAGCAATGAGGGCACAATAAACCATTAGCGTGCAGATTCAACCCGTTGCCGGGTAAAAGCAAAAAAGCCAGACGGCAGCTCGCCTTTACAACCGCGCCTGCCGCCGTCGCGAAGATCAGAACATGCGGCGCGCCAGGCCCATAATGTCGAGAATCTTGGTCGCAATCTCTTCAACCGAGTAGTTGGTGCTGTTGAGATAACGAATCTGGTGGGTGCGGAACAGCGCCTCTACTTCGCCGACTTCCATCCGACACTGGCGCAGCGAGGCGTAGCGCGTATTCTCGGCGCGCTCCTGACGAATAGCCGCCAGACGCTCCGGCTCGATGGTGAGGCCGAACAGCTTATGCTGGAGCGGCCGCAGCGCCGCAGGCAGCTTTAAGTTATCCATATCGTCGGCAATAAAGGGGTAGTTGGCGGCGCGCACGCCGAACTGCATGGCGAGGTACAGGCTGGTGGGCGTTTTGCCGCAGCGCGAGACGCCCAGCAGAATGACCTGCGCTTCATCCAGCCCGCGTAAGGAAATTCCATCGTCATGCGCCAGCGCATAGTCGATAGCGGCGATGCGCGCGTCATACTTGCCCAGATTGCTGGCCGTCAGGCCGTGCGTGCGGTGCGCCTCCGGCGTGGGCGCCAGCCCCAGCTCCTGCTGCAGCGGGGCGACCAGCGCCTGGACGATATCCTGACAAAATCCGTCGCTCTGCAGAATGATTTCCCGCACCTCCGGCGTCACGATGGAGAAAAACACCAGCGGCCGCACGCCGCTCTGCTGATAAAGCGCATTGATCTGCGCTTTTACCGCCTGCGCCCGCTGTACGTTTTCGACAAAAGGCAGAGTGACGCTGTTGGTGCCGACCGGAAACTGCGACAGCACCGCATGTCCCAGCACTTCAGCCGTAATGGCGGTGCCGTCGGAGATATAAAACACACTTCTTTCTGTGGCCATATTCATAATGACTCCTGCGGTCAGCAAGCATAAACGGCATGATTAAAACAGACGTATCGGCAACTCAGCATAAAATAAAAAATCCATACTATTATCTTTTGAAGGATTTATTTTTTATTCGGATTGCGCCGAAAAAATAATGAAATAATGAAAAGGCGTTTCTTTTTTCTTTGTGCATTATCTTTTTTTCCGTAAACAAAGGCTGTGACGCAAAATCCGTTTATGCCATGCCCGCCTGCGATTTAGCGATTGAATTTAAGCGCTTTTTAAAGCGGCCACAACCGGGTTCTAAGGTAACGCGTCGCGCAACGGTAAAAAAGCAGGGTTAAAAATCTGAAACTGCCATTCTTTCCCTGCTTTAACGATTCAACTCTTAGTCTTTATATAACCTTTGTGCCAGACTCATTTTGCAAATAGCAATTTGTTCCATAAGACCCATTCAATCTTAAAAGGATAAGCTCAATGTCGAATAATGGCGAACAGCCGCTTGTGCTCTGGTATAACCAGCTTGGCATGCATGATGTTGATCGGGTAGGAGGGAAGAATGCCTCTCTGGGTGAAATGATTACCAATCTGTCATCGCTGGGTGTGGCTGTGCCCAATGGCTATGCGACGACATCTTTTGCCTTTAATGAGTTTCTCGATCAGAGCGGATTGAACCAGCGCATCTATGCTTTGTTGGATAAAACCGATATTGATGATGTTGATGAACTGGCGAAGGCCGGCAAGCAGATCCGCCAGTGGGTGGTGGAGACGCCGTTTCAGCCGGAGCTGGAAGCCGCTATCCTTGAGGCTTATGAACAACTTTCGGCGGATGACGCCGACGCCTCTTTCGCCGTACGCTCGTCGGCGACGGCGGAAGATATGCCGGACGCTTCTTTCGCCGGGCAGCAGGAGACCTTCCTGAACGTGCAGGGCATCGAGGCGGTGATGACGGCAGTCAAACATGTTTACGCCTCGCTGTTCAACGATCGCGCCATCTCTTATCGCGTCCATCAGGGTTACGATCACCGCGGCGTCGCCTTATCCGCCGGCGTGCAGCGCATGGTGCGCTCCGATCTGGCCTCCTCAGGCGTAATGTTCACCATTGATACTGAATCGGGCTTTGACCAGGTGGTGTTTATTACCGCCGCGCTGGGGCTGGGAGAGATGGTGGTGCAGGGGGCAGTGAACCCCGATGAGTTTTATGTCCATAAGCCTGGGCTGGCGGCCAACCGTCCGGCGATCGTGCGCCGTACCCTGGGTTCAAAAAAAGTGCGTATGGTCTACGCCGACTCGCAGGCGCATGGCGAGCAGGTGGCGATTGAAGACGTTCCCCAGGAAGATCGCGAACGCTTCTGTCTGACCGATGACGAAGTGCAGGCGCTGGCGCGCCAGGCGGTGCTGATTGAGCAGCACTACCAGCGTCCAATGGATATCGAATGGGCGAAAGACGGCCATACCGGCAAGTTGTTTATCGTCCAGGCGCGCCCGGAAACCGTTCGCTCCAGCGGACAGGTGATGGAGCGCTACAATCTGCAGGGCAAAAGCGATGTGATCGTGGAAGGCCGCGCGATCGGACACCGTATCGGCGCCGGCGAAGTGAAAGTGATCCACGACATCAGCGAAATGAGCCGTATTGAGAAAGGCGATGTGCTGGTGACCGACATGACCGACCCGGACTGGGAGCCGATCATGAAGAAAGCGGCCGCCATCGTTACCAACCGCGGCGGACGCACCTGCCACGCGGCCATTATCGCGCGCGAGCTAGGGATCCCGGCGGTAGTCGGCTGCGGCGACGCCACTGAGCGTCTGCAGGACGGTCATAAAGTCACCGTTTCCTGCGCCGAAGGCGATACCGGCTATGTTTATAACGATCTGCTTGATTTTGAAGTGATCAGCTCCCAGGTGGATAAAATGCCGGAGCTGCCGTTAAAAATCATGATGAACGTCGGCAACCCGGACCGCGCCTTCGATTTCGCCTGTCTGCCCAATGAAGGGGTCGGGCTGGCGCGTCTGGAATTTATCATCAACCGTATGATCGGCGTGCATCCCAAAGCGCTGCTGGCGTTTGATCAGCAAACGCCTGAGCTGCAACAGCAGATTCGCGAGATGATGAAGGGCTTTGACGATCCGGTGGAGTTCTACGTGGCGCGCCTGACGGAAGGCATCGCGACGCTGGGCGCCGCCTTTGCGCCGAAACGCGTTATCGTTCGTCTTTCCGATTTTAAAACCAACGAATACGCCAACTTGGTGGGCGGCGAGCAATACGAGCCGCATGAAGAGAACCCGATGCTCGGGTTCCGCGGCGCCGGCCGCTACGTGGCGGACAGCTTCCGCGACTGTTTCGCGCTGGAGTGCGAAGCGGTCAAACGGGTGCGTAACGACATGGGATTGACCAATGTGGAAGTGATGATCCCCTTTGTGCGTACCGTCGCTCAGGCGGAAGCGGTGGTCGAAGAGCTGGCGCGTCAGGGCTTGAAGCGCGGCGAAAACGGCCTCAAGGTGATCATGATGTGCGAAATCCCCTCTAACGCGCTGCTGGCGGAGCAGTTCCTGGCGCACTTCGACGGCTTCTCCATCGGTTCGAACGATATGACGCAGCTGACGCTGGGCCTCGATCGCGATTCCGGCGTTGTCTCCGAGCTGTTCGACGAACGCAACGAAGCGATCAAAGCGCTGCTGTCGATGGCGATTCGCGCGGCGAAGGAGGCGGGCAAATATGTCGGCATCTGCGGACAGGGACCTTCCGATCACCAGGATTTCGCCGCCTGGCTGATGGAGGAGGGCATCGACAGCCTGTCGCTGAATCCGGATACCGTGGTGGAAACCTGGCTAAGCCTGGCGGAGCTGAATAAGGCTGAACCCGCCTGACGCGCGGCAAAGAGCGGGCGGGGAAATAAGCTTTTCTCCTGATCCGACAAAAACGAGTGACCTGAGCGGAGCGATTTAGCTCCGCTTTTTTTATCGATGCGGAAAACAGGAAAAAGCGCCCTGCGACAGATTTGATAAGATCTCATAAACAAAATGACCTTTTCCCGCCGATTTCCACCGCAAAGCGCCTAACCTGCGGGAAACACAGACGAAACGCAAGCGGCTGCAGGGTAATTACGCCGCGCAGAGCGACTTCAGCGAGCCATATAAAAGCGTAATGCGGCTTAATACTTTAACGAAGCGCGGACGCAACCCAGGCAAAGCGGGCAGAGGAATCTGGTGCTGGCGCGAAAGCCCTCTTAAAGCGCGCAAACCCCGTTACGTCAGGGCGCGCCAGCACCGGGAAGGTTGGATTTAAGGCAAAAAAAAGCCCATCACAGGGGATGGGCAAAGACTACACACAGCAATTCTTCACTTTACTCAGGGGAAGAGGGTTGTTTAGAAAATCAGGGGGTTGATTTCAAACATATGACTCATGTTATTCACAGCCGCTCTCGCAGTCTTTAAGAATCCTCTTATTAGTTTAAAGCCAATTATATTTTGTCATGCCGTTTCGCGCATTTTATGCTCAATACAGTGCAAAAAATAATCATTACATCAGGGAAACAGGCGATAAGCGCTGAAATCTGCGTTTTTTCTTAAAAATCATTAATGAAAAAATTTACTAAAGCGGCGCAACTAAGAAAGGCGGTTAAAGCGCGTAAACCGCCTTGATGAAACATCAGGGGTGAATTTCTTCCTCGTGCTCGGCCAGCTCTCCCACCACGGTTTGTGGGCTATCTTCCGGCGCGGGCGCTTCATGCATCCAGACTGAAACCAGCCGATAGGAGACGGCCAGCACCACCGGGCCGATAAACAGCCCAATCATGCCGAACGCCACCAGCCCGCCGATAACGCCGGACAGAATTAACAGCATCGGCAGATCGGCGCCCATACGGATCAGGACCGGGCGCAGCACGTTATCCAGCGTACCCACCACGCAACTCCATACCAGCAGTACCGTGCCCCAGGTGGTATCGCCGCTCCAGTAGAGCCAGATGATCGCCGGCACCAGCACCGGCAAAGGGCCGAGCTGCACCAGGCAGAACAAAATCATCAGCACGGTTAACAGCGTGGCATAGGGAATGCCCGACAGCGCCAGCCCGATGCCGCCTAATACGCCCTGAACCAGCGCGGTCACCACCACGCCCAACGCCACGGCGCGGATCGCCTGTCCCGCCAGCAACACGGCGGCGTCGCCGCGGCGGCCCGCCATGCGAAAGGCGAAATGCCGGATGCCGTTGCCGACCTGTTCGCCGCGCCAGTAAAGCAGCACGCTGAAAAGCAGCATCAGGCCGAGATGCACCATAAAGCGGCCGAAATGGCCCGCCTGCGCCACAAAGAAGCCGGTGGTGCGGCCGACGTACGGCTGCAGCTTGGCCATCAGCGCAGAGCCGCCGCCCGCCACCAGCTTCTGATAGCTGGCGTAGAGTTTGTCGCCCGCCAGCGGAATATCGTTCAGCCAGGTCAGCTGCGGCAACTGCATATGGCCTGAGGTCACCCAGCCGATCACCGGCGCGCTGTTATCGATGAGACTGTTAACCAGCAGCGCGATGGGAATAATAAACAGCAGCAGCAAAATAATGGTCATGACAATCACCGCCAGCGTACGGCGGCCCCAGAGCCAGCTTTGTAGCTTTAACATCAACGGCCAGGTGGCGATAACCACCATGCTGGCCCAGGCAAATCCAAGAATAAACGGCTGAACTACCCAGATACAGGCGACGATCATTAACAGAATGAACATCAGAGTGAATAGAATCTGCGGTAAATCCTTGCCACGTTGCAGGTTTTTCATAAAAAATCATCGACCTCAATTAAATCCTTTACCCTGTAGGCATAACAGGCCCGGCGTCATGATGAGGTATTTCCTGGCGTTAAGACAGAGGTAAAAGCCGGGCTGCCGCCTTTTCTGAAAAAACAGCAGGCGTGTTAAAAATGTGATAAAACGGGAGATTCACTAAAACAGACAGACGCAAACGTTTCCAACATCTCGGTCACCCAATAATGATCCCACAGATTTCTCAGGCGCCAGGCCTTATTCAACTGGTGCTGACATTCCTGCAGGCGCTCAAAGAGCAGGGTTTCACCGGCGACAGCGCCACCAGTTACGCCGATCGCCTGACCATGTCTACCGACAACAGCATCTACCAGCTCCTGCCGGACGCCGTGCTTTTTCCCCGTTCCACTGCCGACGTGGCGCTGATTGCGCGCGTCGCGGGCGAAGCGCGTTTCGCCAGCCTGGTGTTTACCCCGCGCGGCGGCGGCACCGGCACTAACGGACAGTCGCTGAATCAGAACATCGTGGTGGATATGTCGCGCTACATGAACCGCATCCTTGAGATCAATACCGAGCAGGGATGGGTGCGGGTGGAAGCAGGCGTCGTCAAAGATCAGCTTAATGCCTGGCTGAAGCCGTTCGGCTTCTTCTTCTCGCCGGAGCTCTCCACCAGCAACCGCGCGACGCTGGGCGGCATGATCAATACCGATGCCTCCGGCCAGGGATCGCTGGTTTACGGGAAAACCTCCGATCATGTGCTGGGCCTGCGCGCCGTGCTGCTGGGCGGCGATATTCTCGATACCCGGCCGATGCCCGTGGCGTTGGCGGAAAGCCTGGCGCAGGAACAGACGCCGGAAGGCCGCATCTACCAGACGGTGCTGACGCGCTGCCGGGAGCGGCGCCAGCTTATTCTGGAAAAGTTTCCTAAGCTCAATCGTTTCCTGACCGGTTACGATCTGCGCCATGTTTTCAGCGACGATATGCAAACCTTCGACCTGACACGGCTGCTCTGCGGCGCCGAAGGCACGCTGGCGTTTATCAGCGAGGCGCGGCTGGATATCACGCCGCTGCCGAAAGTGCGTCGGCTGGTCAATATCAAATATGACTCGTTCGATTCCGCGCTGCGCAACGCCCCCTTTATGGTAGAGGCGAAAGCGCTGTCGGTGGAGACCGTCGATTCCAAAGTGCTCAACCTGGCGCGCGAAGATATCGTCTGGCATTCGGTGCGCGAATTCATTACCGACGTTGCCGATAAAGAGATGCTGGGGCTGAATATCGTCGAGTTCGCCGGCAACGACGCCGAACTGATCGAACAGCAGGTCGCCGCGCTGTGCGCGCGCCTCGACAGGCTGATGGAGGAGCGGCAGGGCGGCGTGATCGGCTGGCAGCTTTGCCAGGATCCCGAAGGCGTTGAGCGCATCTATAACATGCGTAAAAAAGCGGTGGGGCTGCTGGGCAACGCCAAAGGGCGCGCCAAGCCGATTCCTTTTGTCGAGGATACCGCCGTGCCGCCGGAAAACCTGGCGGATTATATCGTCGATTTCCGCGCGCTGCTGGACAGCCATGGTCTGAGCTACGGCATGTTCGGCCACGTCGATGCCGGCGTGCTGCATGTGCGGCCCGCGCTGGATATGTGCGATCCGCAGCAGGAGATGCTGATGAAACAGATCTCCGATGAGGTAGTGGCGCTGACGGCGCGCTATGGCGGCTTGCTGTGGGGCGAGCATGGTAAAGGTTTTCGCGCCCAGTACAGTCCGGCTTTTTTCGGCGAAACGCTGTTCGACGAGCTGCGCCGCATCAAAACCGCCTTCGATCCGCTGAACCGCCTGAATCCCGGGAAAATCTGTACGCCCGTCGACAGCAAAGAGCCGATGATGCAGGTGGACGCTGAAACGCGCGGCAGCTGGGATCGACAAATTCCGCTCAGGGTGCGTAATGACTGGCGCGGCGCGATGGAGTGCAACGGCAACGGCCTCTGTTTTAACTTCGATGCGCGCAGCCCGATGTGTCCGTCGATGAAGATTACCCGCGACCGCATTCACTCGCCGAAAGGGCGCGCGACGCTGACGCGCGAATGGCTGCGCTTGCTGGCGGACCAGGGCGTAGACCCGCTGGCGCTGGAACAGGCGCTGCCCGAGCAACGTATCAGTCTGCGCGCTTTTATTGCGCGCACGCGCAACAGCTGGCATGCGAAGAAAGGGGAATATGATTTCTCCCATGAAGTCAAAGAGGCGATGTCGGGCTGTCTGGCCTGTAAAGCCTGCTCGACCCAGTGTCCGATTAAAATCGACGTGCCGAACTTCCGTTCGCGCTTTTTGCAGCTGTACCACACCCGCTATTTACGGCCGGTCAGCGATCATCTGGTTTCCGCAGTGGAGAGCTACGCGCCGCTGATGGCGAAGGCGCCGGGGGTGTTTAACTTCTTCCTGAAACAGCCCTGGATGCGCGAGCTGAGCAAGACCCGCATCGGCATGGTCGATTTGCCGCTGCTCTCGTCGCCGACGCTGAAACAGCAGCTCGCCGGTCATCCCGCAATGAGTCTGACGCTGGAGCAGCTGGAGGCGATGACGCCGTCTCAGCGCGCTAACGTGGTGCTGGTGGTGCAGGATCCTTTTACCAGCTATTACGAAGCGCAGCTGGTCGCCGATACGATCAAACTTATTGAAAAGCTCGGTTTCCAGCCGGTATTGCTGCCTTTCTCGCCGAACGGCAAAGCCCAGCATGTGAAGGGCTTTTTGCAGCGCTTTGCCCGTACCGCTGGCAAAACCGCTGAATTTCTCAACCGCGTGGCGAAGCTGGGCGCGCCGATGGTGGGGGTCGAACCCGCGACGGTGCTCTGTTATCGCGATGAATATCGTCAGACGTTGGGCGAAGCGCGCGGCGAGTTCGAGGTGTTGCTGGTGCAGGAGTGGCTACAGCAGGCGGTTGCCGGTCGCGAAAGCCAGCCGGTCGGCGGCGAAGCCTGGTATCTGTTCGCCCACTGTACGGAAGTGACCGCGCTGCCGGGCACGCCGAACCAGTGGCAGGATATTTTTGCCCGCTTCGGCGCCAGGCTGGAAAACATTAACGTCGGCTGCTGCGGCATGGCGGGCACTTACGGCCATGAAAGCAAAAACCTCGACAATTCGCTCGGCATCTATGCACTCTCCTGGCATCCGCAGCTGCAAAGGCTGCCGCGTCAGCGCTGTCTGGCGACCGGCTACTCCTGCCGCAGCCAGGTGAAGCGCGTCGAGGGGAACGGCATGCGCCATCCGTTGCAGGCGCTGCTGGAGCTGCTCTGAGGCGAATTTAGTGCGACGCGGCCGCGCGGCTGGATTAGAATATCCAGCCCGCGTGCCGGACGAAATCGCTTTGCAGCTGAGTCGCTTTGTCCCATTCGCCGCTTAACGCCAGCTGATGGCACAGGCGGGTAAGTGAAAGGCGCGCCAGCTGATAAGCTTGTATGCGGAATAACCGATCGCGTTCGCTGTTGCCCATTTCCTGCACAAGCCGGTGATGAAGCTTGCCCAGCGCGTGCAAATAACTCTGGTCGTCGCCGTTGAGCTGGCATATTTCTGCCATATCGAGGCAGGTGTCATTAAACTTGCACAGGTGATCAATGGTACAATCGGTACGATTCAGTTTTGCCTGCGCCATATAAAAGTCGACGGTAATATCGCGCACCGAGAACTTATATTCGTCAATTTTATGTTGCAACCAGGCCGAGACACTCAGCGTCATGAAGCCACCTCAGGCATGTAATGATAATTATTATCATATTCAGCCGCGTCAAGAATGCAATTGTTAAGTAGGAATTTTATCGATTTACTTAGCCTGTCAATAAAATTGGTAATAACATTCTCTTTACATCACAGAATAGCGTACCCTATCTGCGTGCCGGTTCACAAAAACGGCGCAAATTTTTTTTGCGGAAATTCAATGAGTTACATGATTGACCGCCCTTCATTTTCTGCGTCCGCAAAGCCGGGTGAAGGGTCTATGCTTAATAAAGCAGCAATCAAAAACGGCACAAGATGAATATCCCTGCAAAACAAGAGGTTGAAGTGATACCCGATATCACTACCATAGGGGGATAGCCTGAAAAGGCCCAGACTTATGAGGTATCAATATGGCATCTGTTAATCCAGCCACCTTTTCACCCGATGAGTTCGTCTGGAAAGGGCTGACCCTGACCGAAACCGCCGCCAAGCAGATTCAAAGCCTGGCGTCGCAGGATCCTGAAGTTAAAGGCCTGCGCCTGGGCGTGAAACAGTCCGGCTGCGCGGGTTTCGGTTACGTTATGGACCTGGTGAAAAAACCGGCTGATGACGACCTGCGGTTCACGCAGCATGGCGCAACCCTGTTTGTGCCGCTCCAGGCTATGCCGTTTGTCGACGGCACCGAAGTGGATTTCGTCCGCGAAGGCCTGAACCAGATTTTTAAATTCAATAACCCTAAAGCTCAGCACGCCTGCGGGTGCGGTGAAAGCTTTGGCGTCGAGTAAGTGAAATATGTCACGACACAGCGAAGCATCTGACGATGTACAAATGTGGGACGGTAAGCTCAATTATAAAGAGGGCTTCTTTACCCAACTGAAAACCGATGAGCTGGCGCACGGCATCAGCGAAGAGGTTGTACGCGCCATTTCGGCAAAACGCAACGAGCCGGAGTGGATGCTGGCGTTTCGTCTTAAGGCCTATCATGCGTGGCTGGAGATGGAAGAGCCGCACTGGTTGAAGGCGCACTACGAGAAGCTGGATTATCAGGACTACAGCTACTACTCCGCGCCTTCCTGCGGCAACTGCGACGACACCTGCGCTTCCGAGCCGGGCGCCACGCAGGCTTCCGGCAGCGAGCCGGCGAGCAACTACCTGACGCAGGAAGTGGAAAACGCTTTTAATCAGCTGGGCGTGCCGGTACGCGAGGGCAAAGAGGTGGCGGTCGACGCCATTTTCGACTCCGTCTCCGTGTCGACCACCTATCGTGAAAAACTGGCGGAGCAGGGCATCATTTTCTGCTCGTTCGGCGAGGCTATCCACGATCATCCTGAGCTGGTGCAGAAGTATCTCGGTACCGTCGTGCCGCATAACGATAACTTCTTCGCCGCACTGAACTCCGCGGTGGCGTCAGACGGCACCTTCGTCTACATCCCGAAAGGGGTGCGTTGCCCGATGGAGCTTTCTACCTATTTCCGTATCAATGCGGCGAAGACGGGTCAGTTCGAGCGCACCATCCTGATCGCGGACGAAGACAGCTACGTCAGCTACATCGAAGGCTGCTCGGCGCCGGTGCGCGACAGCTATCAGCTGCACGCGGCGGTCGTGGAAGTGATCATCCACAAAAACGCCGAAGTGAAATACTCGACGGTGCAGAACTGGTTCCCGGGCGGCGAGGGCGAGGGCGGCATTCTGAACTTCGTTACCAAGCGCGCGCTGTGTGAAGGCGACTGCAGCAAAATGTCCTGGACGCAGTCCGAGACCGGCTCCGCCATCACCTGGAAATACCCGAGCTGCATCCTGCGCGGTGATAACTCCATCGGCGAGTTCTACTCCGTCGCGTTGACCAGCGGTCGTCAGCAGGCCGATACCGGCACCAAGATGATCCATATTGGTAAAAACACCAAATCCACCATTATCTCGAAAGGGATTTCGGCGGGTAAAAGCCAGAACACCTATCGCGGCCTGGTAAAAATCATGCCGACCGCGACCAATGCGCGCAATTTTACCCAGTGCGACTCGATGCTGATCGGCGCAGAGTGCGGTGCGCATACCTTCCCGTACGTTGAGACGCGCAACAACACCGCGCAGCTGGAGCATGAAGCGACCACCTCGCGTATCGGCGAAGACCAGCTCTTCTACTGCCTGCAGCGCGGGATCAGCGAAGAAGATGCGATTTCCATGATTGTGAACGGCTTCTGTAAAGACGTTTTCTCTGAGCTGCCGCTGGAGTTCGCAGTGGAAGCACAAAAATTGTTGGCGATCAGCCTTGAACACAGCGTGGGCTGACGGCCCTCAGACGCGTTGCCGTACCGCAATGTGAAGGAAAAAGTATGTTAAGCATTAAAGATTTACAGGTTAGCGTTGAAGACAAAGCGATTTTGCGCGGGCTGAACCTTGAAGTGAAGCCGGGCGAAGTGCATGCGATCATGGGTCCGAACGGATCGGGCAAAAGTACGCTTTCGGCAACGCTGGCTGGCCGTGAAGATTATGAAATTACCGGCGGCTCCGTTGAGTTCAAAGGCAAAGATCTGCTTGAGCTGTCGCCGGAAGAGCGCGCGGGCGAAGGCATCTTCATGGCGTTTCAGTATCCGGTCGAGATCCCGGGCGTCAGCAACCAGTTTTTCCTGCAAACCGCGGTCAACGCCGTGCGCAAATATCGCGAGCAGGGCGAACTGGATCGCTTCGATTTTCAGGATTTCATCGAAGAGAAAATTCATCTGCTGAAAATGCCGGAAGATCTGCTGACCCGTTCCGTTAACGTCGGCTTCTCCGGCGGCGAGAAAAAACGCAACGACATTCTGCAGATGGCCGCGCTGGAGCCGGAACTCTGCATTCTGGACGAGACCGACTCCGGTCTGGATATCGATGCGCTGAAAATCGTCGCTAACGGCGTCAACAGCCTGCGCGACGGCAAACGCGCCTTTATTATCGTGACCCACTATCAGCGTATTCTGGACTACATCAAACCGGATTACGTGCATGTACTTTCTCAGGGCAAAATCGTCAAATCCGGCGACTTTACGCTGGTGAAACAGCTGGAGGAGCAAGGCTATGGCTGGCTTACCGACGAAGAGTGATAACGCCCTGCAACAGTGGCACCATCTGTTTGAATCGCGCGGCGACGTACGTTCGCTGCAGGCTCAGCAGCACTGGCAGCAGCTGATGCGTCTCGGCCTGCCGACGCGTAAGCATGAGAACTGGAAATACACGCCGCTGGATGGCCTGCTGGCGCAGCAGTTCTTTCTGCCGCAGCCGCAGAATCTCAGCGACGAGCAGGTCAGCGCGCTGGCGCTGCCGATCGACGCCGTCCGCCTGGTCTATGTCGACGGTCACTTCCAGTCCGCGCTGAGCTCGCGCGAATATGACCTGTTCGAGATCCAGCACGCGCAGGCCTCAGAGCGCCGTCCGCTGCCTGCGCCGGTGCAGCCGGAAGTGTTCCTGCACCTGACGGAAAGCCTGGCGGAAGAGGCGACCGCCATTCGCCTGGCGCGCGGCAAAGCGGCGACGCGTCCGCTCTATCTGCTGCACATTATCAGCGGGCAGAACGATGGCATGAACACGGTGCATCATCGTCACCATCTGCAGCTGGAAGAGAGCGCCGAAGCACAGGTGATCGAACATTACGTCAGCCTGAACGATGCGGCGCACTTTACCGGCGCGCGTCTGACCATGAGCGTGGCGGATAATGCGCGTCTGACGCACTCCAAGCTGGCGTTTGAAAACGCGCAAAGCTACCACTTCGCCCATAACGACGTGGTCATCGGCCGCGACGCGCAGGTTTCCACCACCAGCTTCCTGCTGGGCGCGGGTCTGACGCGCCACAACACCAGCGCGCAGCTGAACGGCGAAAACAGCAATCTCGCCATCAACAGCCTGGCGCTGCCGGTGGATCAGGAAGTGTGCGATACGCGCAGCTACCTTGAGCATAACAAAGGCCACTGCCTGAGCCGTCAGCTGCATAAAACCATCGTACGCGACAAAGGGCGCGCGGTGTTTAACGGTAAGATCACCGTGGCGCAGCACGCGCTGAAAACTGACGGACAGATGACCAACAACAACCTGTTGCTGGGCCGTCTGGCGGAAGTGGATACCAAGCCGCAGCTTGAGATCTACGCCGACGACGTCAAGTGCAGCCATGGCGCCACTATCGGCCGTATCGACGACGAGCAGATGTTCTATCTGCGCGCACGCGGTATTGATGAAGCATCGGCGCAGCGCATGATTATTCATGCTTTTGCGGCTGAACTGACGGAATCGCTGGAAGATAAGATTCTGCGCCAGGCAGTGCTGGATCGTATCGCTCTGCGTTTCCCCGGAGGCGAATCATGAATTTCGATCTCGAGCGCGTCAGGGCGGATTTTCCGATCCTGAAGCGCGAGGTCAACGGACATCCGCTGGCCTACCTTGACAGCGCGGCCAGCGCGCAGCGTCCGCTGGCGGTGATCAATGCGGAAAGTCACTTTTATCAGCACGGCTATGCGGCCGTGCACCGTGGCATTCATACGTTGAGCGCCCAGGCGACGACCGATATGGAAAACGTGCGCCATCAGGCGGCGCGTTTTCTCAATGCGGCGTCGCCGGAAGAGATCGTGTTTGTAAAGGGCACCACCGAAGGCATTAATCTGGTCGCCAGCAGTTGGGGCGGCAGTCAGCTTCAGCCGGGCGACAACATCATCATCACGGCGATGGAGCACCATGCCAACATCGTGCCGTGGCAGATGGTGGCGGAGCGCACCGGCGCGTCCGTTCGCGTGCTGGAGCTGACCGAAAATGGCGAGCTGGCGCTGGACCAGTTGTCCACGCTGATCGACAGCCGTACCCGACTGCTGGCGGTGACGCACGTCTCCAACGTGCTCGGCACCGTCAACCCTGTTAAAGCGATCGTCGCGCAGGCGAAAGCGGCCGGCGTCGTGACGCTGATTGACGGCGCGCAGGCGGTGATGCATCAGAAAGTGGACGTGCAGGATATCGACTGCGACTTCTATGTTTTTTCCGGGCATAAGCTGTATGGTCCTACCGGCATCGGCGTACTGTACGGCCGCAAGGCGCTGCTGGATGTGATGCCGCCCTGGGAAGGGGGAGGCTCGATGATCGATATGGTCTCGCTACCAACCGGCACCACCTTCGGCAAAGCGCCCTGGCGCTTTGAAGCGGGCACGCCGAATACCGGCAGCATTATCGGTCTGGGCGCTGCGCTGGCCTATGTCAACGCGCTGGGCCTGGATACCATCCATCAGCGTGAAGATATGCTGATGCGCTATGCGCTGGATAAGCTCGCTTCCGTGCCGGATCTGATTATCTACGGACCGCAGGCGCGCACCGGCGTTATCGCCTTTAACCTGGGCAAACATCACGCTTACGATGTGGGAAGCTTCCTGGATCAGTATGGCATCGCCATTCGTACCGGCCACCATTGCGCCATGCCTCTGATGCGTCATTATGCCGTGCCGGCGATGTGCCGCGCCTCCTTTGCGTTTTATAATAGCGAAGAAGAGGCCGATCGTCTGGCTGCCGGCCTGACGCGTATTCATCGCCTGCTGGGTGGTTGAGCAGGCAATAAGGGAGGACCCGATGGCAAATCTGCCAGATAAAGAGAAGCTGGTTCGTAACTTCAATCGTTGCGCAAACTGGGAAGAGAAGTATCTGTACATCATCGAACTGGGCGACAAGCTTCCAGAATCGTCTGAAAGCTTGTATCAGCCCGAGAATGCGATTTCAGGTTGTCAGAGTCAGGTTTGGATCACCATGCATCCCCAGCCCGACCAGACTATCGCCTTCCAGGGCGACAGCGACGCCGCTATCGTTAAAGGACTGATTGCGGTGGTGTTTTGCCTCTATCAGGGCCTGACGGCGCAGGAAATCGTCGCGCTGGATGTCCGTCACTGGTTCGAACAACTTGCTCTTACGCAACACCTCACGCCCTCGCGTTCGCAGGGGCTGGAAGCGATGATCCGCGCCATTCGCGTTAACGCTCAGGCGCTCAGCTAAGCTACACTTCCCGACACACCTCGTTGCGCTAACGAGGTGTCTGTCCTTTTTCCCACAAAGAGAAACTCGCATGAGACCAGCCTTACGTTTGGCCGGTGCATTGCTGCTGTCCATCTCAGGACTTTCTGCACCTGCGCTTGCTACGGAGTATCCCTTACCGCCAGAGAACAGCCGTTTAATCGGCGAGAACACCCTCATCCTTGTGCCCAACGACAACCGGCCGCTGGAAGCGATTGCGGCGAAATATAAAATCGGCCTGCTGGGCATGCTGGAAGCGAATCCCGGCGTCGATCCCTGGCTGCCGAAGGCGGGCAGTCAGCTGACCATCCCGCATCAGATGCTGCTGCCGGATACGCCGCATGAAGGCATCGTGGTCAATCTGGCGGAGCTGCGGCTTTACTATTATCCGAAAGGGGAGAACAAGGTTATCGTCTACCCGATCGGCATCGGTCAGCAGGGCGCGGCGACGCCTACTATGGTCACCAGCATCCGTCAGAAAATTCCTAACCCTACCTGGACGCCCACCGTTAATATCCGCAAGCGTTACGCGAAGGACGGCATCACGCTGCCTGCCGTGGTGCCTGCGGGGCCGGATAACCCGATGGGGCTGTTTGCGCTGCGTCTGGCGCGCGGCACGGGCCAGTATCTGATCCACGGCACCAATGCCGACTTCGGCATCGGGATGCGCGTCAGCTCGGGCTGTATCCGCTTACGTCCGAAAGATATCGAGGCGTTGTTTAACAGCGTGCCGAAGGGAACACGGGTTCAGGTGATCAATCAGCCGGTGAAGTATGCTATTGAGCCGGACGGTAAACGCTATGTCGAGGTTCATCAGCCGCTTTCCCACAGCGAGAAAGACGATCCGCAAACCATGCCGATTACCCTCGACAAAGGGTTGAAGCAGTTCCTTAATAACAATAAGAGCGATACGGCGCTGATTAAGGCGGCGCTGGAGCGTCGTTCAGGCATGCCGGTGTTGGTAAGCAGCGGAGAGCCGGTAAACGCCGATACGCCATTGCCGGCGGTGATGCAGGAACCGCAGGGCCAGATAACGCTCGGTCAGACGACGGGGGAAGCGGCAGGGCCGTAATGCGACAGCGCCAGGGAAGGCTACAGCGCAGAGGCAAAAAAATGGCGCCAGAAGGCGCCATTTTCATTACCAGAACTCTTACTTACGGTAAGAGTGAGCCTGGTTGTCCAGACGCTGGTTAGC
>DENB01000053.1:13368-30056 GCA_002359495.1 Enterobacteriaceae bacterium UBA2655 | reverse complement strand
TTGATCGTTCGCTCAAAGAAGCAGCGTTTCAGGATAAACGATGAAAAAATTAAGCTAAAACAGAGAGATTTAATCGGATTAACCTTAATTTCAGTGAAGCTTGAATAGTTATTTTCGATTGAATTTTCTCAATTATGTATTACGCGCGGAATAAAAAAAGCGCCTTTTTAAGGCGCTTTTAATTAAATCTGAGTTGGAATTAGAGTACGTGAACAGAGGCGGTATTGGTGGTGCCGCTCGGTACCAGCGCACCGGAAACCATCACCACGATATCGCCTTTCTGGCCGTAGCCGCTCTCCAGCGCCACTTCTTTACCGATCCGGTAAAAATCGTCGGTAGAGGCGATTTCCGTTACCAGACGCGTCTCAACCCCCTTCGTCAGGATCAGCTGACGCGCCGTGGTGGCGTTAGTCGTCAGCGCTACGATGGTGGCGTTCGGGAAATATTTACGCACTGATTTGGCTGACTTGCCGCCTTCGGTCGCGACCACGATCAGTGGCGCTTCCAGCTTCTCGGCGGTCTCAACCGCGCCGCGGCACACGGCTTCGGTAATACGCAGCTTACGGCTGTCGTTAAGCGTGTCGATGCGGGATTTCATCACGCGATCGGTACGCTCGCAGATGGTCGCCATAATGGTGACCGATTCCAGCGGATATTTCCCTTTCGCGCTCTCGCCGGACAGCATCACGGCATCGGTGCCGTCAAGAATGGCGTTGGCGACGTCGCCAGCTTCAGCGCGGGTAGGGCGCGGGTTTTTGATCATCGAGTCGAGCATCTGAGTGGCGGTAATTACCACTTTGCGCGCTTTGTTGCACTTCTTGATCATCATTTTCTGGGCGAAGATGACTTCTTCAACCGGAATTTCCACGCCGAGATCGCCGCGCGCCACCATAATGCCGTCAGACGCTTCAAGGATCTCATCAAAATTGTTCAGGCCTTCCTGGTTCTCGATTTTGGAGATGATCTGAATATGTTCGCCACCATGCTGTTTCAGATGCTCGCGAATTTCGAGCACGTCGGAACGTTTGCGGATAAAAGAGGCGGCGACGAAATCGACGCCCTGTTCGCAGCCGAAAATCAGGTCGCGCTTATCTTTTTCCGCCAACGCTGGCAGCTGGATAGAAACGCCCGGCAGGTTGACGCCTTTGTTCTCGCCGAGGTCGCCGTTGTTCAGCACTTTGCACACCACGGTGTTTTCAGTAACGTCGGTCACTTCCATACCGAGCAGGCCATCGTCCACCAGCACGGTGTTGCCGACTTTAAGATCGTCGGTGAAGCCGGCGTAAGTCACCGCAACGCGCTCGCTGTTGCCGATCACGGACTGATCGGTGGTGAAGGTAAAGGTCTGGCCCGCTTTCAAAGAGACGTCATTGCCGCCTTCCAGCTTCATGGTACGGATTTCCGGGCCTTTGGTATCCAGCAGGATCGCTGCCTGACGACCGGTTTTTTCCATCACCGCGCGCATATTGGCGATGCGCTGGCCATGTTCGGCGTAATCACCGTGAGAGAAGTTGAGACGCATAACGTTCATGCCGGCTTCCAGCAGTTGGGTCAGCATCTCTTCCGATTCGGTTTTCGGACCGATAGTACAAACGATCTTGGTCTTTTTCATGACAGGTTATCTGTAAGTTGTGATGGATGATAAAGGTCGGGATTCGATGGCGCCGCATCGAAATGAAAATTCTTCAGAAATCTGGTACAGAGTAAGAATAGGTGACAGAGGCAGAGCGTGCAGCGGAAGTTGTGCGGTTGCGTCGGAAAACCGGTTGAACGGCGTTGCGCAAATTAACTGAGTTATCACCATGGGCACGTTGTCGCTGAAACCTTTCGAGTGGAACAACGCGCAACATTATAGTCGCTAAGTATTCGAAAACCAACCAAAAAGCGGAGCGGGACTACGAGGCAGATCAAAGAAAGATAAGATTGCGCAACGGGAGAAGAAAGAGTGGTGCGTTCTAATGGACTCGAACCATCGACCCCCACCATGTCAAGGTGGTGCTCTAACCAACTGAGCTAAGAACGCATCGAAAAAATTTGGTGCGTCCGAGTGGACTCGAACCACCGACCCCCACCATGTCAAGGTGGTGCTCTAACCAACTGAGCTACGGACGCACTTGGTGCGTTCTAATGGACTCGAACCATCGACCCCCACCATGTCAAGGTGGTGCTCTAACCAACTGAGCTAAGAACGCAACGCGCTGTCAGGGCGACAGCGGGGACGAATATTAACGGCAGCGTGTAACGCTGGCAAGAGGAAAAACGCTTTTTTCGCGATGACTGACCAGCAACTGTGCTATCGGTTGGTTTTTTCGCCGTCGCGGGCCTTTTCAGGCCCGCTCAGCGACTTAGCGCGCAGCGCGCGACAGGATCACCTGCGCGGGCAGCTGCTGCAAACGACGGATACGCCAAATCATCATGATCGCCGCCGAGGTCAACCCGATGATAAAGCCGCACCAGAAACCGGCCGGGCCGAGGCGCGGAAAAATCCAGTCGGTAAGCGCCAGAATATAGCCGCAGGGCAGGCCCAGCACCCAGTAAGCGACAAAGGTAATGAAAAAGATCGAGCGCGTGTCTTTATAGCCGCGCAGAATGCCGCTGCCGATCACCTGTATCGAGTCGGAGAACTGATAAATCGCCGCCAGCAGCATCAGCTGAGCGGCCAGCGTCACCACCTGCGGATTGTCGTTGTAAAGCAGGGCGATCTGGTGCCGAAAAATCACGGTAAACAGCGCGGTGACGGCGGCCATGCTGATGCCGACGCCCTGCGCGGTCCAGGCGGCGACGCTCGCCTCCTCGGCGGAACCCTGGCCGAGGCGGTAGCCGACGCGAATCGTCGTCGCCACGCCCAGCGACAGCGGCAACACGAACATCAGCGAACTGAAGTTCAGGGCGATCTGATGGCCAGCGACGTTAACGATGCCCAGCGGAGAGACCAGCAGCGCCACCACGGCAAACAGCGTCACTTCGAAAAAAAGCGCCAGCGCGACCGGCAGCCCCAGCGTGATAAGACGCCACAGCACCGGACGAGAGGGAGCAGACCAGGCGGACTGAGGATGCAGATCGCGCATACTCCCCATGCGCCCCACCCAGAAGCGCATCACGATAAACATTACCCAGTAAACGGAGGCGGTGGCGACGCCGCAGCCCGGGCCGCCCAGCGCCGGCATGCCGAAATGGCCATAAATAAAGATATAGTTCAGCGGAATGTTAACCAGCAGGCCGAGAAAGCCCAGCGCCATGCCGGGTTTGGTTTTCGCCAGCCCCTCGCATTGATTGCGCAACACCTGAAAGAAGAGATAACCGGGCGCGCCCCATAATAACGCGTGCAGATAGTCCTGCGCCTTTTCCGCGAGGCGGGGATCGATATCGTGCATCGCATGGATAAGAAAACCGGCGTTCCAAAGCACCACCATAATCAACAGCGAAACGAAAAAGGCAAGCCAGAAAGCCTGACGAACCTGTTCCGCGATACGATCGCGGCGGCCGGAGCCATTCAGTTGCGCAACGGTGGGCGTCAACGCGAGGATCAAACCATGTCCGAACAAAATGGTCGGCAGCCAGATAGAGGTGCCGACGGCAACGGCGGCCATATCCGTGGCGCTTACGCCGCCAGCCATAACGGTATCCACAAAGCCCATGGCGGTTTGCGACACTTGCGCGATGATAACCGGAATAGCGAGGGCCAGCAGCTGACGCGCTTCTGTTAAATACTTCTGCACGTTTACACCTGTATTTATATGTAGGAGAAGAGGGTTAGGGAAAAATCCCGTTGAAAGAACGGCATAGTGTAACGGCGCGCCTGAGATTCGCCAACGTCTGGCCGCAGGATATTTTAACCGTCGATGTAAACCTCGGCTTACCGGCAAAATAGCATCATTGCCAGGCTGTGTTAAACTACGGCAAAAATAGTTGAGGCGACGATTATGTTTACAGGTATTGTGCAGGGCACCGCAGAAATTGTGTCCATTGAAGAAAAAGATCTGTTTCGAACCCATGTAGTCAGGCTGCCGGAAGCGCTGCTGCCGGGTCTGGCGCTGGGCGCATCGGTAGCGCATAACGGCTGCTGCCTGACGGTCACTGCCATCGATGGCGATCGGGTCAGTTTTGATTTAATTAAAGAGACGCTGCGCGTCACCAATTTGGGCGCATTACAGACAGGCGATATCGTTAATATCGAGCGCGCGGCGAAATTCAGCGATGAAATCGGCGGGCATCTCATGTCCGGGCATATCATGACCACGGCGGAAATCTGCAAAATTATTCAGTCCGAAAACAACCGCGAAGTATGGTTTAAAATTCAGGACGCGGCGCAGATGAAATATATTCTGCATAAAGGTTTTATCGGCATCGACGGCATCAGCCTGACCGTTGGCGACGTGACCAAAAGCAAATTTTGCGTCTATTTGATCCCGGAAACGCTGGAGCGCACCACGCTGGGCGCGAAGAAACTGGGCGACCGCGTGAATATCGAAATCGATCCTCATACCCAAGCGATCGTGGAGACGGTAGAGCGCGTGCTTGCGCAGCGAGAAGCGGCAGCGGCCGCGCTGCTGGCGGAAAAGCCGGAATAAAGCGTCGTTCAGCCATAAAAAAAGGCGCCGCAGCGCCTTTTTATTTACCGTCAATCTTGCAATCAGCGCGCAACGCGCAGACCGCCTTCAGCGCCGCGGCTGAATACCACCTGCCAGAGCTGAATATCGCGCGCGCGGAAGGCGCCTGCGCAGGCGTTGAGATAATAGGTGAACATGCGTTTAAAGCGTTCGCCATAATTCTCCGCCAGCTGCGGCCAGGCCTGCAGGAAACGTTCATGCCAGGCCATCAGCGTGGTGTCGTAATCGACGCCGAAATTATGCCAGTCTTCCATAATGAAATGCGGCTCGCTCGCTTCGGCGATATGACGCACTGACGGCAAACAGCCATTAGGGAAGATATATTTATTAATCCAGGGATCGACATTCATATCGGTTTTAATCGCGCCGATGGTATGGAGCAGAAACAGCCCGTCCGGTTTTAAATTACGATCGACCACGTCGAAATAGGTGGCGTAGTTTTTCGGCCCGACATGCTCGAACATGCCGACGGAAACGATGCGATCATATTGCTGGTTTAGATCGCGATAATCCTGCAGCAGGATCGTCACGTCCAGCCCTTCACAGCGCTGCTGCGCCATTTTCTGCTGTTCGGCGGAGATCGTAACGCCATGCACCTTCACGCCGTAGTGACGCGCGGCGAACTCCGCCAGACCGCCCCAGCCGCAGCCGATATCAAGCAGCGACATGCCGGGCGCCAGCTGCAGCTTGTGGCAGATCATATCGAGTTTGGCTTCCTGCGCCTGTTCGAGGGTTTCCGCCTCTTTCCAGTAGCCGCAGGAGTACTGCATATAAGGATCCAGCATCAGCGCGAACAGGTCGTTGCCTAAATCATAGTGCTCTTTGCCGACAATCCAGGCGCGCTTCTTCGACTGCAGGTTAGTTAAACGCGCAGCGGCGATACGCAACGTATCTTTAAAGTGGTGAGGCAATTGCGTATCCAGCTTATGCTTCAGCACCCGGTAAAAAAACATATCAAGGCGTTCGCACTCCCACCAGCCATCCATATAACTTTCGCCGAGGCCGAGCGAACCTTCCTGTAATACACGTTTAAAAAAGTCCGGGTTTTTTACCTGAATATCCCAGGGGCGTGCGCCATTTACTTCGATATCCGCCTTTTCCAGCATTTCATGGGCGATGCGATACCAATGATTTTCTTCAAGGCTCACTTCTTCTATACACGATGAACTCATAGCTTCTCCATCACCTGTCCGATCGATCTGAACCTGAGAAATAGAATAGTCAATTTCTCCAGGATTGTGAGAAAACTCACGGAAAGCCCGTGCGCTTGATATCCGACGTTTTACAGAGGATTGAATCCGAATCAAAAAGGTCTGGCACAACAGGAGAGAAATCGTGCAGACACCATCCCGACGACAAGGTCGTTTAAAAACAGCACAATTATGTTATTGATTTATTGCATAAATATTGACGAGAATGAGTATATTCTCACTCTCGTCACAATTCAATGATTTATTGTTAGGTTGCTAACTACTTGACGCCCTTGCCTTAATAATTATCCTGGCAGGGGGAGGATGATGAGGCAATATCAGATCGTGCGTTAGCATGGCGTTGCCAGAAATAACCGGCCAGCGCCAGTAAAATAGTGGCGGCCATAACAATAGTGGTAATAAGTAACGGCTGTTTTAATCCGGCCGACACAATAAGGCTCGCCAGAAAGCAGAGGCTGAGCTGCAGCATATTTTGCAGCGCGGCGGCTTTGCCGGTCGCCTGCGGAAAAGGCAGCAGCGCGCTGGAAACCACGATCGGATAGATAGCGCCGTTAGCCAGCGCCATGCCGCAGAACGGCGTCAGCAAAGCCGCCAGTCCGAGCTGGTTGCTCAGCGCTGCGACGAAGATCGCTAAAATGCTCAGGCTATAAATGCACAACAACCAGGGCAGCAGCTGGCTGCCGCTCAGCCGGTTCAGCAGCGCGCGGCAGCCGAATCCGCCAATTAGAAAGGCGACGGTCTGCGGTATATAGCTGAGGCCGATGTCCGCAGGCGACAGCCCGGCATCGGAGAGAATAAAGGGCGAACCGGTCAGCCAGGCGAAAAAGCTGGCGGAGCAGGCGGCGTAGATCAGCACGTTGCCGCTGTAAACGCCGGAGCGAAGCAGGGTGAAAAAGCCGGGCTGCGGCGCGGCGGAGCGCGCCGCCTTGCTTTTAACCGTCAGGCGCAGCGTTGCGGCGATAAGCCCCAGCGCGGCACACAGCAGAACCATAAAAATGGCGCGCCAGGAAAAATGGTCAAGCAGCCAGGCGCCCAGCAGCGGAGCCAGCGCCGGCGAGAGCGCAACCAGCGGCATAATAGTGGCGAACACTTTATTGGCGCGCGCCTGCGGATAGCGATCCACCACCAGTGCCTGCCAGCTCACCGCCGCGGCGCACACGCCTACCGCCTGCAGAAAACGCAGCGTCAGCATCAGCCGGACATCTGTCGCCCACAGCATACCGGCGCAGCCCAGAGCAAACAGCAGCAGGCCCGCCAGCAGCACCGGTTTACGGCCGATGCGATCGGAAAGCGGACCCCAGATCAGCTGGGCGAAAGCGAAGCCGGCAAGAAACAGGCTCAGGCTGGCGCTGATGGTGCCGGGTGCGGTAGCGAAATCTCTTTGCATCGCGCCGAAGGCTGGCAGATACATATCGGTCGCCAGAAAGCCGAGCATGCTCAGCAACGCGAGATAAATCAGGAATCCTTTTGAAGTCTGCATCGGTTTCTCAGTCAGGTTTAAACGCCGCAGAGTGTAAAAGGATGCGCTACCAGTTGTGAAACGTTAATATTTGCCGATTGCTGTTAAATTTTTTGAAGAGAGATTATGTGGTCTGAATATGGGCTGGAAGTGGTAGACGCCGTCGCGCGCACCGGCAGCTTCAGCGCGGCGGCGCAGGAGCTGCACCGCGTGCCTTCTGCCGTCAGCTATACGGTTCGTCAGCTGGAGGGCTGGCTGGCGGTTCCGCTTTTCGAACGTCAGCATCGCGAAGTCGTTTTAACCCCCGCCGGCGAGCATTTCGTTCGGGAAGGGCGCGCTGTTATCAAAAAAATGCTCGCCACGCGTCGTCAGTGTCAGCAGCTGGCTAACGGCTGGCGCGGTCAGCTGCGTATTGCTATTGATCGTATCGTAAAGCCAGCCCGTACGCGCCAGCTGGTAAAGGATTTTTACCGCCACTTTCCCGATATCGAACTGCTGATCAGCTATGAAGTCTTTAATGGCGTCTGGGACGCACTGGCGGATGGACGCGTAGACGTGGCGATTGGCGCGACCCAAGCGGTTCCGGTCGGCGGACGTTTTGCCTTTCGCGATATGGGCGCGCTTAACTGGCGCTGCGTGGTGAAAAGCGGTCATGCGCTGACGCAGCTGACGCAAATCGACGACGACGCGCTGCGCGGCTGGCCTTCGCTGGTGCTGGAAGACACTTCGCGCGCCCTGCCGCGGCGCATCACCTGGACGCTGGACAACCAGCGGCGTCTGGTGGTGCCGGACTGGCAAACCGGGCTGGAGTGTCTGCTGGACGGACTCTGCGTGGCGATGGTGCCGGGCCATCTGGCGCGCCCGCTGCTGTGCTCAGGCGAACTGACGGGACTCAGTCTGCCCGATCCCTTCCCGGAAAGTCCCTGCTGCGTCAGCTGGTCGGAACAGCGCGCATCGCCCGCCCTCAGCTGGCTGCTGAGTTACTTGGGCGATGCGCAAACCCTAAATCAGGAGTGGTTAAGCGAGGCGTGAGACGCGCTTAGCGGCGATAGTCGCGGAAGGGGCCGTCGCCTACCGAGCGGCGTTCGATCAGGGTGGGATTGACCTCAATGGTCTGGGGGTCTTCACGCTTGCTGGTGATACGATCCAACAGCATCTCCAGCGCCTTTTCGCCCAGCTCCGCTTTCGGCTGGTGTACGGTGGTCAGGGCTGGCGAAAAGTAACGCGCGTTGCGCACGTTATCATAGCCAATCACGGAAATGTCCTGCGGAACGCGCAAACCCTGTTCGTCAGCGGCGCAAATCGCGCCCATCGCCATAATATCGCCGCCGCAAAATACGGCGGTCGGACGCTGTTTCTGGTTCAGGATCTGCAGCATCGCCTGATAGCCCGACTCCGGTTCGAAGTCGCCCTGGACTGTCCATTCCGCACGCAGCTGAATGCCCGCCTCGTTCAAGGCTTTCACGAAGCCGGCGTGGCGTCCGCCGCCGGTATTGCGCTCCATCTGACCCGGAATGGCGCCGATATCGCGATGGCCTCGCTCAATCAAATAGCGACCGGCAAGGTAGCCGCCCTGAAAGGCGTTATCCAGCACGGTATCGGTAAAATCGCCGCGCGATTCGCCCCAGTCCATCACCACCATCGGAATGTTGCGGTTCTCTTCCAGCATTTGCAGCAGATCGTCGGGATATTCTGAACACATCACCAGCAGTCCGTCGACGCGCTTCTGCGCCATCATCGACAGATAGGCGCGCTGCTTATTAATATCGTTATGCGCGTTGCCCAGAATCAGGGTGTAGCCGCGTTCGAAGCAGCGGTTCTCTACCGCCTCGATAATTTCGGCAAAATAGGGCGCTTCGCTGGAGGTCGCCAACAGGCCCAGCGTTTTGGTGTGGTTCACTTTCAGGCTGCGCGCCACGGCGCTCGGAGAATAGTGCAGCTCTTTGATCGCAGCCCAAACGGCGTTGCGCGTCTCTTCAGCAACGAAACGCGTTTTATTGATGACGTGAGAAACGGTGGTGGTGGAAACACCTGCGCGTTTTGCCACATCCTTAATTGTTGCCATGAAAACGGTACTCCCAGGCTTAATGCAAATTACTGATAAAAATAATGTTAAACGTTTGCGTCCGCGAAAGGCGTTTTAAGCCTTTTTGTTCGGTTTTGCTGCCTGAAAATAACGTTCTGGCAGAAGAAAACGTCATTTTTAATCGGACGAGCAGCGCGGCGTTGCCGTTGTTGCGCAACGAAAGGGCGGATTCTAGCAAGGCTGGATGGATAAAACGAGATTTTTACCGGCGGCTATGGGAAAATGATAATAACCACATACTTTATGGGATTAAGGAGAGGCAAATGAGCACTGATTTAAAACTGGCGTTAACTACTACCGGCGCCGCGCTGCTGATGATCGTAGCCTTTAGTTTTACCGCCATCATGCTTTAAAGGTTAAAAAGCCGGGCAAGCCCGGCTTTTTTAGCGAATCGTTTTCGGTGTCATCACTCGACGGGCGCCAACGTAATGACGCTGCCAGTAATCTTCCCCCAGTGCGCTGATCTGAATATCTTTGCCGGTGCGCGGCGACTGAATGAATTTACCGTTGCCGAGATAGACGCCGACGTGATCGGCCGCGCCGCGATTGTTGATGCGAAAAAACACCAGATCGCCTTTCTCCAGCGCTTCGCGTTTGACCGGCGCGGCATCGCGCAGGTGATACATCTCATTCGCGGTGCGCGGAATTTTAAACTTCACTAAATCTTTATAGGCATACAGAACCAGACCGCTGCAGTCGAAACCGGTATGCGGCGAGGTGCCGCCCCACTGGTAGGGCTTGCCCAACTGGCCCATCAGCTTATTCATCGCCGTCTCACGCGCCTTTTGATAACGCAGGCGGTGCGCTTTGCTCATTTTAATGGTGGCGAGATTGCTGGCGACCACGGTGCCTTTGCGCTGGCGGCCGTAACGCTTGCGGGATTTTGACGCGCTTTTTTTAGCAGGGGTATGCAGGGAGGCGGTTTGAACTTTTTTCGGCTTTTTCAGCTTTGATTTCTGAACGGGCGCGAGGCGATTCTTTTTCGCCGAGGTTTTAACGGGACGACGTTTGCGTCGCTCATCCTCGCGCGCGCTCTTTTTTTCCGCCTTGTGCAAACTGGCGTTAACAGGCGATTGCGGCGAAGCCGAAGCCACATTAGAGAACAGTTGCGCAATGGCCAGTAGAAAAAGCGTAATTAGTAAACGCATAGTCCGGTTACAGGTTTGGCGCCCTAAAGTAAAAGCTGGCGCGATAAAAGTTAGAAAAATCTGATCTGAGATCAGAGCCGAAGCAATTCTAATCCAGTTTTTTTGCAAAAGGTAAGGTCTTTTTTGATTAATCTCATCTCATGCACATTTTGCGGTGAAAATAAGCGATTTCAGACGCTTAACCCAACAAAGTTATTGCTGGATATGAATTGACGTTGACCTTTACATGCCGTGTGCAAAGGGTTTATCCCAAATTGAGTTAACAAAGATGGCTGTTTAGCTTCATGCTGCGCAAAATGACGATTTCCGTGCGGGAGCGAAGTCGCTACAATAAACAAACACGAAGTGAGGAATTAAGGAAGGCAATTATGAGTACTGTTGAAAAAATCCAGCGCCAGATCGCAGAAAACCCCATTCTGCTTTACATGAAAGGTTCACCGAAACTGCCAAGCTGCGGTTTCTCTGCGCAGGCGGTACAGGCTCTCTCTGCCTGTGGCGAACGCTTCGCTTACGTGGATATTTTGCAGAATCCCGATATTCGCGCCGAGCTGCCGAAATACGCTAACTGGCCGACCTTCCCGCAGCTGTGGGTAGACGGAGAGTTGGTCGGCGGTTGCGACATTATCGTTGAGATGTTCCAGCGCGGCGAACTGCAGCAGATCATTAAAGAAACCGCTGAGAAGCATAAAGAAGCGGAATAATATTCAGGGCCGACCTCGCGTCGGCCTTTTTATTTTGGCGACGCGTTACCCGATGCTTTCGCCCGTCATATCTTCTTCCGCGAAGGGCAGCGGCCAGCCGCCCAGACGTTTCCAGCGATTCACCAGTTCGCAAAACAGCGTAGCGGTTTGCTCGGTGTCGTACAGCGCCGAGTGCGCCTGCGTGCTGTCGAACACCATGCCGGCCGCCTTACAGGCTTTCGACAGTACCGTCTGACCCAGCACCAGTCCGCTCAGCGCGGCGGTGTCGAAAGTGGCGAAAGGGTGAAAGGGGTTGCGTTTCAGGCCGGTGCGCTCGGCGGCGGCCATCATAAAGTTGTGATCGAAGGTGGCATTGTGCGCCACCATAATGGCGCGATTGCAGCCGCTCTCTTTCAGGCCTTTGCGCACCAGCTTAAAAATCGCGTGCAGCGCCTCATATTCGCCGACCGCGCCGCGCAGCGGGTTGCCTGGATCGATTCCGTTAAACGCCAGCGCTTCAGGATTTAAATTGGCGCCTTCAAAAGGTTCGACGTGAAAATGCAGCGTCTGGTCGCGATGCAGCCAGCCGTCCTCATCCATTTTCAGCGTAACGGCGGCGATCTCCAGCAGCGCGTCGGTCTGTGCATTGAAGCCGGCAGTCTCCACGTCGATGACCACGGGATAAAAGCCACGGAAGCGTTGATGGAGCGCGTTCTGTTGGTTCGATTCAGACATCAGTATCTCATTGGTGAAATAAGGCAGCGCGCATTATGGCAAAATTTAGCAGGCGGTGCAGCAGAGAAGGGACGAAGGGCGTTTCAGCCTGCCGCGCGGGCAGGCTGGAGCGGCAGACTTAGTTGCCCAGGCCGTGACCGGCGTGTTTATTTTCGATCAGCTCGATTTTGTAGCCGTCCGGATCTTCAACAAAGGCGATAATAGTCGAGCCGCCTTTTACCGGGCCCGCTTCACGCGTGACTTTGCCGCCAGCCTGACGGATGCGATCGCAGGTGGCCGCCACGTCGTCCACGCCCAGCGCGATATGACCGTAGGCATTGCCCAGATCGTAGCTCTCGACGCCCCAGTTATAGGTCAGTTCGATGACCGCGCCTTCGCTCTCTTCGGTGTAGCCGACAAAAGCGAGCGTATATTTATATTCGCTGTTTTCGCTCTGACGCAGCAGGCGCATGCCAAGAACCCGGGTATAAAAATCAATTGAGCGTTGCAGATCGCCGACGCGCAGCATGGTGTGAAGTAAACGCATAACATCCTCTTTTTATCAAAACGTCATCAACAATGACACAAGCGCTAAGTATAGCGACAGAAAGTCGTTAAGAATAATCATTGCCGCAACAAGGCGTTACGGCAGTTTGTCTTATAAGGTGGGGTAGTCGGTGTAGCCTTCCGCGCCGCCGCCGTAAAAGCTTTCGGGGCGCTGTTCGTTAAGCGGCGCGTTCTGACGCAGACGCTCGACCAGATCGGGGTTGGCGATAAAATCGCGGCCGAAAGCGACCGCATCGATCAGACCGCGCGTAATCAAATCTTCCGCTTTTTCCATGCTATAGGCACCGGCGCCGATGATGACGCCAGAGAAGCGATCGCGCACTTTCTGACGGAACGCCTCGCTGTAGGGTTTGCCGCCAGCCCAGTCCGGCTCGGAAAGATGGAGGTAAGCCAGCTTACGTTTCGCCAGTTCGCCGATATACCAGAGCGCGGCTTCTTCTTCGTCGGGACCGTTGCCGACATTCTGAAACGCGCCTACCGGCGAGACGCGGATGCCGATGCGGTCCGCCGACCAGCCGGCAATCGCCGCGTCCACCACCTCCAGCGCGAAACGTCCCCGTTTTTCGATGCTGCCACCATATTCATCGTCGCGCTTATTCGCGTCGGGCGACAGAAACTGATGCATCAGGTAGCCGTGCGCCGAGTGCAGTTCCAGCAGATCGAAATCCGCTTCACGGGCGTTCATCGCGGCCTTGCCGAAATCCGCCACGATTTGCTGAATTTCCGGCACGCTCAGCGCGCGCGGTTCGGAGGTCTCTTCCCGATAGGTGTTGCCCTGCGCATCGCGCAGCGAAGTACGCGTGCCGGCGGAAAGGGCGGAAGGCGCGACCGGCGCCCGACCTTCCGGCTGCAGCGAGCTGTGTGAAATGCGGCCGGTATGCCAGAGCTGTACGGCGCTACGACCGCCGGCCTGATGAATTTCATCATTGATCTGTTTCCAGGCGGCGATCTGTTCGGCGGTATGCAGGCCTGGCGCGCCGGCATAACCTTTCGCCTGAAAAGAAATTTGAGTGGCTTCCGTTATGATCAGACCGGCCGTGGCGCGCTGGCGATAATATTCGCCCATCAGCGGGGTTGGGATATCACCCGGCTCGATGCTGCGCAGACGCGTCAGCGGAGCCATAAAGACACGGTTGGGTACGGTAATCGCGCCCACTTGCAGCGGACGAAAAAGCGCGGTGCTTGCCATCATTGCTCCTTAGTAGTAGACCAGTCGCCTACAAATAGCAGTTTTTTTTGCGGCTTTGAAAGCGGCAATTTTGGAACAAATCAGCGTAATGGAGCCGCCAGGTTATTGCAAGGCCGCGTCCCGGTTGCGGCACGAATGGGTAATGTCGGGCGCCGGTTAATAAAGCTGCGTCTGTATATCGAACGTGCCGGGCAGCGTGTGGACAGCGTATTACCCGCTTCGGTCTCAACATTGAATTAATGAGTTATCAACGCGCGTCAGCTTATCGCTGGCAGAAAATCAGGAGAAAAGGGTATTTTCATTTTTGTATAAAGCTTGCGCAAAAACGCTAAGCTGGTTTCAATGAGGTTATGATTTTATTAACCGGGAGTGATGGTGGCAGAGCAACTTGAGTTTTTCCCCGTTCCCAGCCCCTGTAAAGGCATCTGCCAGTCGGATGCCCGCGGCTACTGTCGCGGTTGCCTGCGTAGCCGGGAGGAACGTTTTAACTGGATGCGTTACAGCGACGCGCAAAAGCGGGACGTGCTGCGTCTGTGCCGTCAACGCTGGCTGCGGCTGCAACGGCATCCGGTTCAGGACGAGTCTCCTGCGCCCGAGCAGCCTTCATTGTTTTAATCAGGTCCGCGCCGATCCCTTTCCGTTATACTCCCTGTCATCTTACATCCTCTTAACCTATCAGCAGGGAGATTGACTATGTTACAACGGCTTCCCATCGCTCCGCAGGGACCGGCTTTTTCCGGGTTTGTCATGGGCTACTGGCGTCTGATGGAATGGGCGATGACGCCCCGGCAGCTGGTCGATTTTATTGAACATCATCTTGAGCTCGGCATTACTACCGTCGATCACGCCGATATCTACGGCGATTACCGCTGCGAAGCCGCCTTCGGCGAGGCGCTCAAACTCGCGCCCGAACTGCGCGATAAATTGCAGATCGTGACCAAGTGCGGCATCGCCACGCGCGCAAAGCCGCAGCACCAAATCGGCCACTACAACACCACTCGCGCGCATATTCTGCAGAGCGCCGATAATTCGCTGCGCCATTTCGGCACCGATCGCCTCGACCTGCTGCTTATCCATCGTCCCGATCCGCTGATGGATGCCGACGAGGTGGCGGAAGCCTTTATCGCGCTGCATCAGAGCGGAAAGGCGCTGCACTTTGGCGTATCGAACTTCACGCCGTCGCAGTATGCGCTGCTGCAATCGCGCCTGCCGTTCACGCTGGCGACCAATCAGCTGGAAATCTCCCCCATCCAGCAGAGCCTGCTGCTTGACGGCACGCTGGATCACTGTCAGCAGCTGCGTATTCGTCCTATGGCCTGGTCTTGCCTCGGCGGCGGGCGGCTGTTCAGCGATCCGCACTATCAACCGCTGCGCGACGAGCTGGAGCGGGTTAAGGAAGAGATCGGCGCCGCAACGCTGGAGCAGGTGGTTTATGCCTGGGTGCTGAAGCTGCCGTCAAAACCTCTGCCGATTATCGGCTCAGGTAAAACCAGGCGCGTCGCGGAAGCGGCGGCGGCGGCCTCGCTGACGCTGGATCTTCAGCAGTGGTTCCGCATTCGCAAGGCGGCGCTGGGATTTGATGTGCCCTGAAGCGTAAAACTACGTCAAAAACAGGCGCAAAGAAGCAAAGCACACCAGGCTTAAATGGAAATTCAGTAACTTAAAAGGAGACGTCATGAAAGCTTCGGTTATTGCTGCGGCAACCCTGTTTTTTTGCATAGGCGCGCAGGCCGCCTCCATAGAGGTCACGCTTCATAAGGTGACGCCGGAGGGCGCAGGCGCGGAGATCGGCAAGGTAAAAATTGACGAAACGCCCTACGGGCTGGAATTTACGCCTCAACTGCAGGGTTTGCCGCCGGGCATTCACGGTTTTCACGTCCATACTAAAGGCAGTTGCGAACCGGGAATGTCCGAAGGCAAAAACGTCGCGGCCGGCGCCGCGGGCGGGCATCTGGATCCAACGAATAGCGGTAAACACCTGGGTCCTTACGGCAATGGCCATCTTGGCGATCTGCCGGCGATTTACGTGACGAATGAGGGCAATGCCGACTATCCGGTGCTGGCACCGCGTCTGAAAACGCTGCAGGAGATAAAAGGCAAGGCGCTGATGGTGCACGTCGGCGGAGATAACCACGCCGACCATCCGCAGCCGCTGGGCGGCGGCGGCGCCCGCTACGCCTGCGGCGTTATTTAACCTTTGCGGGAGGCGAACCGGTCGCCTCCCGCCTCTGCTTTTGCCCAATCTTACTATCCTTTGCCCGTTGGCTATATCATCCCTGGCGGTTCGGGCCTATGATATTGATAACTGGTTAAAAGGGTGACGTTAAGCGGGACAAAGGAAGAGAATAATGAGAAAAACGGGCGCGTTGATGTTGTGTCTGCTGTTGGCGGGGTGTGATGGACCGAACGATACGCAGTTAATCACCGAAACCGGCAAGCAGCTGCAGCGCACTATCGATGTCAATCCAATGCGCAGTGCCTGCGAAAAGATAGCCAAAGGGCGCGAATGGTTGAGCGACAAAACCGTACAGCGGCTGGAGGCGAAAGGGTGCCAGCATGTATTGCGCAGCGCCACCGAAACCAACTTTACCAATACGCAAATCTTTCGCCACGCCATGCCGATGGTATGCGGCGCGATCATGGGCAAAAGCTTTACCGGCGAGGATATCTCGCGCCGTTTTATCTTCTCGCCGGAAGAGAACGCGCTGGTGATCGAACCGATGTCGAGCCATGACAAAACCCGGTTTGAAGATCTTAAGACGCTGCAGCAGCTACAAAGCGATTTTGAGCGGCAGCAGGCGCAATATTGCCGCTAAACCGGGCGCGCAGCCTGCTTTAAGTGAAATCAGCAAACCCTGACGACATGCCGGATCGCACTGCGCGACGGCGCGTTCTAACCTGGGTTTTAGCTTAAAAATGCGTAAATTAGCGCCAGAGAAGCGGCGTACGATTTGTATTTTGTCCTGTAAGCTCGCAAAATAGTGTAAGATCAGGGTTGATAGCTAGCAAGCTAATTATAAGGAG
>DENB01000053.1:0-13233 GCA_002359495.1 Enterobacteriaceae bacterium UBA2655 | reverse complement strand
CAGCTGGAAGAGAAGGGGTTGATTACCCGTTCAACCTGTACCAGCGATCGCCGCGCTAAGCGGATAAAACTTACCAAACAAGCAGAACCCATCATTGAAGAAGTGGAGAATGTCATTGACGCTACGCGCGACGACATTCTGGCCGGCATCAGCCGTGACGAGATCAACCAGATGGTGAATCTCATCGCCCGCCTCGAGAAAAATATCCTCGAACTTCAGCATAAAGAAAAATAAAAAAAACCGACGCGCTGGCGTCGGTTATTTTGTTTTTATCAGCGTGGCGAAACGGTGACCTGACTGCCGTTCGACGCCAGTACGACGCGCTGGCCGACAGAGTAACGGCTCGCGGCCTGTTTCTGCACGACCATGATGGTATTGCCATCATCCTTGCGAATCTCCAGCTCGACGCCGTCGGCTTTATTCACCGCAGCCTGCACGCCCTGGCCCGCCACGCCGCCCAGCACCGCGCCGCCGGCCGTCGCCAGGCTGCGTCCCGCGCCGCCGCCGATAGTATTGCCCAGGAAGCCGCCCAGCACCGCGCCGCCCAGCGCGCCGATGACATTATTTTCATCGCCGCCCTGAATTTTTACCGGACGAACGGAAACCAGCGTACCGTAAGAAACGCTCTGAACCTGCTTGGCTTCGCTGGCACTGTAAACATCCCCGGAAAGCGTGTCGCTGTTAGTACAGCCCGCCAGGGTTAAGCCAGTCAGTGCTACGGCTACTAAACGCTTGATCATCAGAAACTCCTTTATCCAAAAATGCGCCATGTTTATCGCCATATTCTCTGATGAGTATAAGACACAAATCTGGCCACTTGCTCTTTGACCACATAAAACGCGGCTGACAATAGCCTATCTCATCGCGCTTCAACAATAAGTGAATCGTTCAGCGAAATTTCGCCGGACGGGAAACCGTCGGGCGAAATAGTGAAAAACGGAAGTTAATCATAGAATTAGAATAGGTTATTTGCCAGACTTAGCGCTGATGTTTCCCTATTCTGCCGCGAAAATAAGGTAAAACGATGAAATCAGGACGTTATATCGGCGTCAT
Organism: Enterobacteriaceae bacterium UBA2655; assembly: GCA_002359495.1. GTDB lineage: Bacteria > Pseudomonadota > Gammaproteobacteria > Enterobacterales > Enterobacteriaceae > Pantoea > Pantoea superficialis. The sequence goes on along the minus strand of DENB01000053.1, from coordinate 12,180 downwards.
GTCGGGCACCAGCCTGGATGGCGTCGACGTGGTGCTTGCCGTAATTGACGAGCGCATGGTGGCGCAACAGGCCAGCTATTGCCATCCGATGCCGCTGGCGCTGCGCCAGGAAATACTGGCGATCTGTCAGGGACAGCCGTTAACGCTGTCGCAGCTTGGTCAGCTGGATACGCGGCTCGGCAAGCTTTTTGCCGAGGCGGTCGTCGCCCTGATGCAGCAGCAGGCGCTGGAGGCGGAGGATATCGTTGCCATCGGCTGTCACGGCCAGACCGTCTGGCATGAACCGGCCGGCGACGCGCCCAATACCTTACAGATCGGCGATAATAATCAGATCGTCGCGGCCACCGGCGTGACGGTAGTGGGCGATTTTCGCCGGCGCGATATGGCGCTAGGCGGGCAGGGCGCGCCGCTGGTGCCCGCTTTCCACCAGGCGCTGCTGATGGATGCATTTGAACGACGCATGGTGCTGAATATCGGCGGAATCGCCAACCTGTCGCTGCTGTTTCCCGGCCAACCTGTGCGCGGCTTCGATACCGGCCCCGGCAATATGTTGATTGACGCCTGGATCTGGCGCCACAAGGCGCAGCCCTACGACAAAGACGCCGAATGGGCGCGCGGCGGACAAGTGATTCCGCCGCTGCTGCAGCAAATGTTCAGCGATCCCTGGCTCGCGCTGCCGCCGCCAAAAAGCACCGGACGGGAATATTTCAACCTCGGCTGGGTTGAACGCCAGCTCAGTTCTTTTCCTGGCCTGGCGCCGCAGGATGTACAGGCGACGCTGACGGAATTTACCGCCGCCAGCATTGCGCAACAGGCGATGCTGCATGACGGCTGCGATCGTCTGCTGGTCTGCGGCGGCGGCAGCCGCAATCCGCTGCTGATGGCGCGTCTGGCCGCGCATCTGCCCGGCACTGAAGTGGGCACGACGGATGCCGCAGGCATCAGCGGGGACGATATGGAAGCGCTGGCCTTTGCCTGGCTGGCTTTCCGCACGCTTTCCGGTCTGCCGGGCAATCTGCCCGCCGTAACCGGCGCGCGCGATGAAAGCGTACTGGGCGCTATTTTTCCGGCGAATCCGCTTTTTGCCCGTTAAAGCGACGGCAACGACGCGCCTTGCAAAATTTTTATCCGTTCCAGTGGTAAAGGCTATCTGTCGGCGCTATAGGCAAATGATAATCATTATCATGCACTTGTAGGGGAAGAAGGAACAGATATGGAGACGCGTTCTACAGAATTTATGAGGGCCGACTGCGCCATCGTCGGCGGCGGTCCGGCGGGGCTGATGCTGGGATATCTGTTTGCCCAAGCCGGCCTGCGGGTGGTGGTCATCGAAAAACATGCGGATTTTCTGCGCGACTTTCGCGGCGATACCATCCATCCCTCCACGCTGGAAATCATGCATCACCTTGGGCTGCTGGAGAGCTTGCTGCGGCTGCCGCATCAACGCGCGGAAAAACTTCAGGCGGAAATCGCCGGGCAGGCGATCACCATGGCGGATTTTACCCGTTTGCCGGTGCAGTGCCGCTTTATCGCCTTTATGCCGCAGTGGGATTTTCTGAATTTTCTGGCGGATCAAAGCGCGCGCTTTTCCGGTTTTACGCTGTTGAAATCGACCCGCTTCATCGATTTCATCTATGAAAACGGCGCTGTCTGCGGCATCACGGCGGAGAGGGAAAACAGCCTGATGCATATTCGCGCTCAGCTGGTGATTGGCGCGGACGGCCGTCATTCCGGCGTGCGGGAAAAGGCGGGGCTGACCGGCCGGGTTTTCGGCGCATCGCGCGACGTCGTCTGGTTCAAACTGAACAAACAGGACGGCGATCCTGCGCTGGGTATGGGTCATAAAGGGCCGCGGCAGAACTTTATTGTGATTGACCGCGGCGACTACTGGCAATGCGGCTTCACTATCCCAAAAGGCGAGTTTGACGCCCTGCAGGCGGCGGGGCTGGACGCCTTCAGACGCCAGATTGCGGCCGCGGCGCCTTTCAGCGAGGCGCGGCTGGCGGATATCGCCGACTGGCAGCAGCTGAAACTGCTCTCTATCCGCATCGACCGGCTCGATAAATGGGCTAAACCCGGCGTGCTCTGCATCGGCGACGCCGCGCACGCCATGTCGCCCATCGGCGGCGTCGGCGTGAATCTGGCGATACAGGACGCGGTGGCCGCCGCAAATTACCTGACCACGCCGCTGTTAAAGGCGCAGGTGCGGCTGAGCGATCTGGAAAAGGTGCAGAAGCGGCGTCAGTTCCCCACTGTGGCGACGCAGTTCCTGCAGATAAAAATGAGCAGCAACAAGGACAAATCGCAAAAGAAAAGCAATATGCCGGCGATCATTCGCCGTTTTCCTTTTCTGCGCTTCGTTTTTGGCCGCCTGATTGGATTAGGATTCAGAATGGAAAAGCCGAAAAGCGTCGTTTGAGTCGCGCTGCCTGCGCGGCCGATGCGCTGCGGCGCGTTTTACCTGAACGTCCTCCCTGCGTTCAAAAGCCGTTCTGCCTTCAGGGCGAATCCTTCGTATAATGCTGACTACGAACGCTAAGGAGAACCGGTTATGATGAAAAAATGGACTGTTGCCGTCGCGCTGCTGCTGTCAGGCTGCGGCATGATGCATAAACAGACCGAGCAGCCGAAAGTGCTGCGTTATACCTGCGGCACGCTGCCGCTGACGGTGACGCAGGATAACGCGCAGCAGCAGGTCAGCTTTATTATGGACGGCGAACCCCTGACCCTGAAGCAGACGATCTCCGCTTCCGGCGCCCGCTACAGCGACGGCAACTATGTGTTCTGGTCTAAAGGCAACGGCGCTTTTATCGAGCGCAACAATAAAATCGTGGTCAACGACTGCCTGCTGCAAAGCAGCAGCTGACGCGTCGCTGAACCTGAACAGTACGGCCGTAAACTGACAAGAGTTAACATCATGAGCGAAAGCGATAATTTGCATCACATTGCCCATCTGCGGCGTGAATACACGCGCGGCGGCCTGCGCCGTAAAGATCTGCCCGAGGATCCCCTTGCGCTGTTCGGGCTTTGGTTAAGCCAGGCTTGCGAAGCGCAGCTGCCGGATCCCACGGCAATGACGGTTGCCACCGTCGACGAACAGGGCCAGCCTTATCAACGTATCGTCTTGCTCAAGCACTATGATAATGACGGCATGGTGTTCTACACCAACCTCGGCAGCCGCAAGGCGCTGCACCTGGCGCAAAACCCGCGCATCTCGCTGCACTTTCCCTGGCATTTCCTTGAGCGTCAGGTGATGGTGTTAGGGGAAGCGGAAAAGCTTTCGCCGCTGGAGGTGCTGAAATATTTCCAGAGCCGTCCGCGCGACAGCCAGATCGGCGCCTGGGTGTCGAAACAGTCGAGCCGTATCTCCGCGCGCGGCGTGCTGGAAGGTAAATTCCTTGAACTCAAGCAGAAGTTTCAGCAGGGCGACATTCCGCTGCCCAGCTTCTGGGGCGGATACCGCGTAAAATTTCATACCATGGAGTTCTGGCAGGGCGGCGCGCACCGTTTGCACGATCGTTTTATCTATCAGCGCGATGCCGACGGCTGGAAAATCGATCGCCTGGCCCCTTAATCCTGGTTTTAACCCCTTTCAGCGCTGGCACAGAAAGCGTCGGCGCTTTATGCTATGTGCCTTCTTTTTTTCTTCCGCATCTCAGCGGAAAGCTGTGTACCAGCATAGGTGCAGTCTGATCAATTTGGAGTCAGTGATGACCAGCAGTAACCTGATACAACAATTGCAAGAACGGGGCCTTATCGCCCAGGTAACGGACGAGGAAGCGTTAGCGGAGCGACTGGCGCAAGGGCCAATCGCGCTCTATTGCGGCTTTGATCCGACTGCTGACAGCTTGCACTTGGGCCATCTGGTGCCGCTGCTCTGCCTGAAACGTTTTCAGGACGCAGGACATAAGCCGGTTGCGCTGGTGGGTGGTGCCACCGGTCTGATTGGCGATCCCAGCTTTAAAGCAGCAGAACGTAAGCTCAACACCACGGAAACCGTGAACGAGTGGGTTGAAAAAATTCGCCAGCAGGTCGCGCCTTTCCTCAATTTCGATTGCGGCGACAACAGCGCCATCGCCGCCAACAACTATGACTGGTTCGGCGGCATGAACGTGCTGACCTTTTTGCGCGATATCGGCAAACACTTCTCGGTTAACCAGATGATCAACAAGGAAGCGGTGAAGCAGCGCCTGAATCGCGACGATCAGGGCATCTCGTTCACCGAATTTTCCTATAACCTGCTGCAGGGCTACGATTTCGCCTGCCTGAACAAACTGCACGGCGTGGCGCTGCAGATCGGCGGTTCCGACCAGTGGGGCAACATCACCTCCGGCATCGATCTGACCCGTCGTCTGCACCAGAATCAGGTTTTCGGACTGACCGTTCCGCTGATCACCAAGTCTGACGGCACCAAGTTCGGAAAAACCGAAGGCGGCGCGGTCTGGCTCGACGCGAAGAAAACCAGCCCGTACAAGTTCTACCAGTTCTGGATCAATACCGCGGATGCGGATGTTTATCGCTTCCTGAGATTCTTCACCTTCCTGAGCATCGACGAGATCAACGCACTGGAAGAGGCCGACAAAAACAGCGGCGCCGCTCCGCGCGCGCAGTATGTGCTGGCCGAGCAGGTCACGCGTCTGGTTCACGGCGAAGAGGGGCTGGCAGCGGCGAAACGCATTACGCAAAGTCTGTTCTCCGGTTCGCTGCAGGAGATGAACGAAGCGGATTTTGAACAGCTGGCGCAGGACGGCATGCCGACCATTACGCTGAACGGCGATGACGATCTGCAGCAGGCCCTGGTCAACGCCGGGCTGGTGCCGTCGCGCGGCCAGGCGCGCACCATGATTGGCTCCAACGCGGTGACGGTAAACGGCGAAAAACAGTCCGACGCCGAATACCGCTTCACTGACGGCGACAAGCTGTTTGGCCGCTTTACGCTGCTGCGTCGCGGTAAAAAGCATTACTGTCTGGTGAACTGGCAGTAAGCGCTTCAGGGCCGAATTCCGGCCCTTTTTTATGGCAAGGCATTAGGTAACCTATGAAAAACATTCTCGCAATTCAGTCTCATGTCGTTTACGGCCATGCCGGCAACAGCGCCGCCGAATTTCCAATGCGCCGCATGGGCGCTAACGTCTGGCCGCTTAACACCGTGCAGTTTTCCAATCACACCCAGTACGGCCACTGGACCGGCACCGTGATGCCCGCGACCCACTTAACCGATATCGTAAAGGGCATCGCCGATATCGATCGGCTGAAAACCTGCGATGCAGTGCTGAGCGGCTATCTCGGTTCGGCTGAACAGGGCGAACAAATTCTGGAGATTGTGCGTCAGGTGAAGGCGGCCAACCCCAACGCCTGGTATTTCTGCGATCCGGTGATGGGCCACCCGGAAAAAGGCTGTATCGTCGCGCCCGGCGTGGCGGAGTTTCATTGCAAATCGGCGCTGCCGGCCAGCGATATCATCGCGCCTAATCTGCTGGAGCTGGAAATGCTCAGCGGGAAAACGGTCGCGAATATCGACGAATCGGTCGCCGCGTCGCGCGAACTGATCGCGCAGGGGCCGAAAGTGGTGCTGGTGAAGCATCTCGCCCGCGCCGGCCGCCGCAGCGATCGCTTTGAGATGCTGCTGGTCACCGCCGACGAGGCCTGGCATATCAGCCGCCCGCTGGTGGATTTCGGCGTGCGCCAGCCGGTGGGCGTCGGCGATCTCACCAGCGGTCTACTGCTGGTGAATCTGCTGCACGGAAAGGGTCTGCAGGATGCGCTGGAGCACGTGACCGCAGCGGTTTATGAAGTGATGCTGACCACCCACGCGATGGGCGAATATGAGCTTCAGCTGGTGGCGGCGCAGGACGCCATTGCAAAACCGACCCAGCATTTCGCGGCGGAAAAACTGTAAACCCGTCGGGCCGACCGGCATCGGCCCGACGCGCTTCATGGTTTCAGCTTAATCCTTCCGCCCTGAGCGCGGCCAGCACCGCCGGCCGCTCGCTTACCCGCTGAAACCAGCTCTCCAGCGCATCCAGCCCGCTCAGATCGAGTTTTGTCGCCTTCGCCCAGCGCATCATCACATAGAGATAAGCGTCGGCGACGCTGAAGCGCAGCCCCATCAGCCAGTGTTTATCCCGCAGCGCGCTGTTCACATAATGAAATTTCTTCTCTAACTGCTGACGCGTCAGCAGTTTGTACTCTTCCGGCGTATCGGGCTTAAACAGCGGCGTAAAAGATTTATGCAGCTCGGCGCCGATATAGCTCAGCCATGCCAGCGTCTGATAGCGCGTTAAGCTGCCGACCGGCGCCAGCAAATGGCGATCCGGCTTCTGATCCGCCAGATACTGCACAATCGCGACCCCTTCCGTCAGCACCGTGCCATCGTCGAACTGTAACGCAGGCACCTGGCCTTTAGGATTGATCTGCCAGTAATCCTGTCCCTGCTCGGTTTTTTTATTAACCAGATCCACATTAACCTGTGTGAAATCGAGTCCGCATTCGCGCATCACGATATGTGGAGAGAGGGAACAGGCGCCTGTCTTGCAATAGAGCTTCATCATGGGATCCTCCTGGTAGCAACCGATCTTAGCAGCATAATTCGCTGGCGCGAATTTACCAGTGACCAGGATCAGGAAAGCCATTTTCGGCTACAGAAAAGGAGGAAAGAGGTTGCCGGAGGGCAGAAAAAAGCCGGGAAATCCCCGGCTTTTACTGGCATTAATTTTTCGCGTCAGCCTTATCGAGACGGCTGTGCGCATGGCTTTGCGTCATGCGGTTCAGCAGCGGGGCGGTGATCAGCATCAGCAGCGCAATCACGCCCGTCACGATGCCGATCTGCTGAAATACCTGGCTGTAGGTGCTCAGCGACGCCAGCGGATCGGTGACGTTTTCCGGCACGGCCATAAGATTCGCCACTTTACCGGCGATAACCGCCGCGCCCGCCGTCGTCAGGAACCAGGAGCCCATAATGAAGCCCATCAGACGCTGCGGCACCAGCTGCGCCACCATCGCCAGGCCCAGGCCGGAGATCATCAGTTCGCCGACGCTCTGCAGCGCATAGCTCAGGATCAACCAGTTAACGGAGACGATGCCCCGATCGCTGGCGAACTGCGCGCCCAGCGGCAGCACCAGGAAAGCCGCGGAGCAAAGCACCATGCCGATGGCGAACTTGTGCGGCATCGGCAGGCGATCGCCCAGCTTGTTATAGATGGCGGCAAGAATCGGGCTGGCAAGCATAATCCAGAACGGGTTTAGCGCCTGGAACTGTTCCGGCTCGAAGGCGATGCCGAGAATGCTGTGCTCAACGTTGCGGATGGCGAAAAAGTTCAGTGAGGTCGGCATCTGCATATAAAGCACGAAGAAGACGATCGCTTCCAGCATCATCAGGAACGCGACGATCATTTTACGCCGCGCCGCGCCCTGCAGCGAAAAGGCTTCTTTGGCGAAAATCAGTACGATGCCCAGCGCAACCACCGCCAGCGTCATGCGCGCGATGGATTGATGATGCAGCAGCCAGGCGGCGAGGAAAACCAGCACCACGACACCAGCCAGCGTCGCCAGCAGCTTAGCGGGCTGCAGCGGCGCGAAGTCCGGCTTCGAGCCGAAGTTCTTCACCAGACGCTGGCAGAACAGGAAGTTCAGCAACGTGATCACAAGGCCGACAACCGACAGTGAAAATGCCGCGCTCCAGCCATATTTCGCCGCCAGCCAGGGGGTCAGCATCATCGAGAAGAGCGAGCCGATATTAATCGACATATAGAACATGGTGAAGGCGCCATCGAGGCGCGGATCGTTTTTCTCGTAGCAGGTGGAGAGCAGAGAAGAGGGGTTGGCTTTAAACAGCCCGCTGCCGACCGCGATGGTCGCCATACCCAGGTAAACGATATTGGTGTTATGGCCGGAAAAGGCCACCAGCGCATAGCCCAGCGCCAGCACCAGCACGCCGAGCACGATCACGCGTTTGGTACCCAGCACCTTGTCGCCCAGCCAGCCGCCAATCGCCACCAGGCCATAAACCATGGCGCTGAAAGAGGAGAACAGGGTAATGGAGTCCGATTCGGACATGCCCAACTGTTTGACCAGATACACGGCCATGATGGCTTGCAGGCCGTAAAAGCCGAAGCGTTCCCAAAGTTCGATGGAGAAAATCAGATAAAACGCTTTCGGCTGTTTGAAGGCGTTAAGGCTGGCCGCCTTGTCAGGGTGTTTGTTTGCAGTTGACACTTGTACCTCGGTTTTATACCTGTTTCGCAACAGGAATTAAGTCGTCGTTATGTTGAATTAGTCAGCACGACCTTGTTATAGAATGGAGAAAAACGGCGCCTAATTTGGCGGATTCAGAGCGGCAGGGCAAGGGTTTTTTACCCGCTGCGATACCGCTTTTAGGCAGTTGTTAAAAAACAACGAACCGGTAAAAATGGTTTTAAATTCCATTAAGCGGCATTATATCAGAATAAAACATGGCTTTGCAGGCCTGGCGGGGCAAGACATTAAGAGTAACTACTAACAGGGCGTTATGAAGCGTTAATCGTTAGTATGAGAATGAAAAACAGGAAACCATTTCATAAATGATAGTAAAAGCAGCATAAAAAGCGTTAAATTTCCTGAAAAACCAGGTCGTCTGACCTGCGGCTCATTATGTTGATCTGACTCAATAAATAACGAAATAATTTATCTGATAAAAAAAGAAAACGTTTGCGTTCCGCGGTTCCACCCACAAAAATGCTGTGGAAGAGGCGATTTTTTCCATATCAGGATAACAGCCCAGGCCGAATGGCCCTTGCGTCGATCGGAGTGGGTACAATGTCATTTAAGCGTCGGTCTGGAAAGGGGAGCGCCTGCAAGCCCCGGCTTTTCGAAGCATTAACTTTTCGCTAACCGAAATTCGGGGCCAAATAGCCATTGCGTTAGGGCGTTATATAGGGAGCGAAATAGGCGGTAGCGTTGGTGCGCGTCAGGCTCGCGTATCCTTCAGCCTGACGTTGCCCATCGCTATTCCTGCTTATCAGGATATTCGCACAGATCTTCTATCAGACAGGATTCGCAGCGCGGCTTACGCGCCACGCAGGTATAGCGCCCGTGCAGAATCAGCCAGTGATGGCAATCCACTTTGAACGCTTTCGGCACCACCTTCAGCAGCTTCTCTTCTACCTGCTCGACGTTTTTGCCCGGCGCGAAGCGGGTACGATTGCAGACCCGAAATATATGGGTATCCACTGCGATCGTCGGCCAGCCAAAGGCGGTATTCAGGACGACGTTCGCTGTTTTACGGCCCACGCCCGGCAGCGCTTCCAGCGCCTCGCGGCTTTCTGGCACCTCACCGCCGTGCTGCTCCACCAGAATACGGCAGGTTTTGATCACATTCTCCGCCTTGCCGTTGTAGAGGCCGATAGTTTTGATCTGCTCTTTTACGCCATCCACGCCCAAATCAAGCATCGCCTGCGGCGTATTGGCCAACGGATAGAGTTTGGCCGTCGCCTTATTCACGCTCACGTCGGTAGCCTGAGCGGAAAGCAAAACGGCGATCAACAACTCAAACGGCGAGGTAAAATTCAACTCGGTGGTTGGATGAGGATTATTCTCCTGCAGCCGGCTCAGGATCTGAATGCGTTTTTCCTTGTTCACATAACCTTCCCGGTTTCACCCTGAGGCGCGGCGTGCGGCGCAGCTTGCGACGCGCGCGCGGCGCGCTGTTTCAGGCGCTGATCGATCACGTACTTGGCCGCCAGCATCATCCCCAGGCCGATAAAGGCGCCGGGCGGCAGCATCGCCAGCAGCATCGGCGAGTCGAAATGCACCACTTCGATACGCAACGCTTTAGCCCAAGGGCCGAGCAGCTGATCGGCGCCGTTAAACAAGGTGCCGCTGCCGATAATTTCCCGCAGTGAGCCTAACACCACCATGGCGCAGGTTGCGCCCATGCCGATGGCGAAGCCGTCCAGCGCCGCCAGGTGTACGGCACTTTTCGAAGCGACCGCCTCGGCGCGGCCCACCACGATACAGTTCGTCACGATCAGCGGGATAAAGATGCCCAGCGACTGGTATAAGCCGTAGGCATAAGCGTTGATCAGCATCTGCACGCAGCTCACCACCGACGCGATAATCATGACATAGACAGGAATGCGGATTTCTGACGGCACCCAGCGACGCGACAAAGAGACGGCGCTGTTGGTAATGGTCAGCACCAGGGTGGTTGCCAGGCCGAGGCCGAGGGCGTTGGTGGCGGTCGAAGTGACCGCCAGCAGGGGACAGAGTCCCAGCAGCTGCACCAGCGCGGAGTTATTTTTCCACAGTCCGCCGATCAATAAATTTTTAGCTTCACTCATTGGCATCTCCACAATCAGGTAGCGAAGAGAGTTTCGCCGGGAGGGTTTCTATCAACAGGGCGGTGCGTTTAGTCGCGTTCACCACGGCGCGCGGCGTAATGGTGGCGCCAGTAAACTGATCGAAGTCGCCGCCGTCTTTTTTAACCGCAAAATGTTTGTCATCGGCGCCATGGACGATTTTCCCGCTAAAGCTTTTAATCCAGCCGGAGATGCGCAGCTCGATTTTATCGCCCAGGCCCGGCGTTTCGTGATGTTCCACCACGCGCACGCCTAGCACCTTGCCGCTGAAATCGGCGCCGACCAATATCTGAATGGCGCCAGAATAACCGTCTGGCGCCGTTGTCTCAAGGGCGGCGGCCACCGGCGCATCGCCTTTGCGGGCGATAAACAAATGATGCGGCTTATCACTGCCCAGCGCCGCATCCGTGACAACGTAACACTCCTGCTGCATCGCGTTGTCATACAGATTGGTCGGCACCACCTGATCCAGCAAGTTTTTCTGCTGCAGCGCGGTCTGATGCTCGACGGTGGGTTTGGTTACCGTATTCACCACGGCGGTTAACCCAGTAGTAATAGCGGCGAACAGCGCCAGCGTCACGCCATTTTTACGAATGGTATCCAGCATCGGCTACTCCTTGCGATGGCCGTAAACGCGCGGCTGCGTGTAATAATCAATTAACGGCACGCAGATGTTCGCCAGCAGCACCGCGAAAGCGACGCCGTCAGGGTAGCCGCCGAAGCTGCGAATCAGCCACACCAGCAAACCGATCAGCGCGCCATAGATCAGGCGGCCCTTGTTAGTGGTCGAGGCGGTGACCGGATCGGTGGCGATAAAGAACGCGCCCAGCATGGTTGCGCCGGAGAAGAGATGGATCATCGGCGAGGCGAGCGAGCCGGGAGAGAAGAACCAGCCCAGCGTGGCGCAAATCGCCAGCGACAGCAGCATGCTCGCCGGAATATGCCAGCGGATGCTGTTTTTCCCCAGCAGAAACAGGCCGCCCAGCAGATAGCCCAGGTTTACCCACTGCCAGCCGAGGCCGGCTATCACGCCGCTGTAAATCGGCTGCGCCAGCAGCTGATCGGCGCTGTGACCCGCGCGCAGGCCGGTTTTGAACGTATCCAGCGGCGTCGCCTGGCTGACGCCGTCCACGCCGAGCTGCAGCTGCTGCATCGACTCTCCGGCCAGCGTGTGGTTGCTGAAAATCATGCTGAGCGAATCGAGCACGCCGGGTTTCACCGCCTGCAGCGCGTCGGGCGGCAGCCAGCTGGTCATCTGNNCCCAGCCCGCCGTAAAGCTGTTTGGCGATCACGATGGCGAACACCGTGCCGAGCACCACCAGCCACCAGGGCGCCAGCGGCGGCAGGCTGATGCCCAGCAGCAGCGCCGTCAGCAGCGCCGAATTATCCGCCAGGGTCAGCGCGATGGGCTGCTTGCGCACCTTTAATATCGCCGCTTCGGTCAGCCAGGCGGTGAGGGCGGCGAGAACAACCTGGATCAGGCTGCCGCAGCCGAAGAAATAAAACTGGGCGGCCAGGCCCGGCAGGGTAGCCAGCAGCACCAGCAGCATAATATTGCTGGTGCTGCGGCGGTTATGGGTATAGGGAGAGCTTGCAATACGAAATGCCATTTAATCCTCAAGCGTCGAATGCTGCTGCGCCTTGCGCGCCTTCGCGCGGGCGATAGCGGCGGCCACTGCCGCCTTGCGCGCATCTTGTTGTTGTTCTTGTTCAGGTTGCTGCGAAGCTGGCGCCTGCTGCGCGGCGGCGGCTTTCTTCGCCTTCGCGCGGGCGATGGCGGCCTCTACCGCTGCCTTGCGCGGATCCACCGGCGCGGCGGCAACCTCCGGCGCGGCGTTCTCAACGT
>DENB01000070.1 GCA_002359495.1 Enterobacteriaceae bacterium UBA2655 | reverse complement strand
AAATTCAGTAAACCACTACATCTACTTCATATAACATGTCAGACTGCTGTACCCTTATGACCTATCTTCTAAAGAGTTTTAATTAACTCTTATAAATATTATTCATTATGTTTTTGGACCCTTTTTGGAGCCTTTGCATAATTTAAAATCAATAATTTACATATTTAATAGATACATAATAGCTAAATTACAGGGACGCCATCCAGCCATCCGCAGAAGTCCTGAAAGCCCGCACGGCACAAGCCGTGCGGGCTTTTTTGTGTCTGCAACCTTCCGAGACGATCCTTCTGAATTAAGCGATAATTGGCACGCTTTCAGGTACAAGTTAATTTACCAATCGAGTCAATTCACCCTGAATAATCGGTCAAACATTCACTCCCCTTCAGACTAAATTTTTCTATTGACGCTCGACATGGTCATCCAATGAAGTTCTGAAAGCCCACACGGCACACGCCTCGCCAATTTTAGTGCCGCCAGTTCGTCACAACTGCTCCTGCTCTGCCAAATACGGTTTATTCCTAAGGCGGCATTCTGCTGACCGTGCCATTCTTAACTGACAAGTTCGATAACGTTAGTTGAGGAAATTATGAAAAAAACAGTGATGGCATTATCTGCACTTCTGCTGGCTTCCCCGGTTTTTGCCGCGACTACACAGGTTACAGACGACGTTGTTGCCGATGCGCATAAAGGCGCGAACACTGCAAAAGAAAAGCTGCATCAGACCCAGGACAAAGGCGCAGAGATGAAGCTGAAGTCTCAGCACGCCGTTGAGGGTAAAAGCAACAACCTGAGCAGCAAAGTCAGCGAAGGTACGCAAAGAACCTGGCATAAAACCAAAGAAGGGACTGAAAAAGGCTGGGATGCGACCAAAGAAGGAACGGAGAAAGGCTGGAATAAAACCAAACAAGGCGCTGCCGACTTGAAAAATAAAGTTACCGACTAACCTGCCCGATGAATAAAAAAGGCCGCATTTGCGGCCTTTTACGTTTTAAATGCCTCTCCAGATGCTTTCGCAGCCGCTAATAACAGAAGCAGTTCAAAAAGTAGAACAGAACGGGCGCAGTAAAGATCAAAGAGTCAATCCGCCCAGTTATCTCGTCATGTTTCGACAGCAGCGCACCGCTGGTTTTCACATCGAGATCCCGCTTTACAGCAGACATAACGATGCCGCCCATAAAACCCGCCAGGCCAATAAGCAACCCGGCAAGTGACGCCATCGGCATGCTCAGAGGGGTTAATACCGGACCAAGTACGCCTGCGGCCAGTGAGGTACTCAGTAAGCCACCGACTAAACCTGCCAGAGTTTTGTCCGGATCGATGTGTGAAATGTTCAATATCCTGCCAGCGAACTTATCAGCAGCGACATAAGAACGCATCCTTCCACAGTGCGGCGCCGCTGCGGTTACGCTCTCTCTGCAGCAGAGGCAATAACATTTTCCGCCACAGAAAGTGATTGTTAGCCCGCAGAACAGGCCATGTGACGATCTTCATCCTCCGCCTGTCGGATAAAGCCCGGTCGCGCTTGCCTGTTAACGCAAAATAACACTGGGGTTTAATGGCATAAACGGTGAGCATTTAACTTCCTTATTTACCCGGGTTCGATTTTTTTGTCTTACCCATTCCGTCCAGGCTCTTTTCCTGTTCCAGCAGTTCGTAGCGATAGTTCAATTGCTTAAGCAGCATGCCCGTTTGCGTCAATTCAAAGAGCTGATGATTTTTTTCTGATGCATAACGCCTGAGCTGTTCCTCTACGGGAATATGGCGATTGAACGCTTGCGTCGCGGAAAAAACGGCGGACTTTAACTCGCTGACCGTCATATATTTCCCGTTTTTTTCATCCAGCGCATTGAGCCGGCTTGTCAGCTGCTGCAACTGAGCCATTCCCTGATGCCAGTTTTCCAGCCTGTCGAGCGAAATCGCCTCTTTAACGATGCGCAGCTGCTCTTGTTCTTGCTGAATCTGGCGCTGCTCGCGTTGTTGTTGCTGCCAGACCAAAAAGGCTCCGCACAAAGCAAGCGAGCCAGCCAGTAGCGTACAGCAGGCGCCAATAACAAAGGGTTTAAAAAAAGAAGGCGGCGCGGGCATTTGACCAACCGGCGTCTGCGCTTCAGGGCTGGATTGAATGACGTTTGCTTTAAGCGCGGCATTTTCTGTAGCAGGAGAAGGAGTAACCGCAGCCGCAGTTGAAACAACGCTCACGGGTAAAGAAGCGCTCTCCTGCAAGCGCGACAGCAGGTATCTTACCTGCTGATGGAGTATCCCGATTTGTCCGGCGTCGCGTAAATCGCAGTCTGTCAGCGCATTACGCAGTGACAACAACAGCTTTTCCGTCTGCATTAAAGCAGTCAGCTCGCTATGTTGTTGAAAAGCGCCGCTACGCAGCATGCTCTGTAATCGTCTGCTCAATACATTGATAATCTCTGTCCGCGCTTGCATCGCGGACGGCCACAGTGCGGACCAATGGCGCAGCACCAGTGTTTCAAGAATGCGCAATCCTTCATTCAAGCCGCTTACCTGTGCTATCTCAGTGCGCGCAAGCGTGTACCACGCGGTCGATTGCAATTCTACGCCGTTCAGTTCAAACAGCCGGAGGCACAATTTCTCTACGTAAGCCCAGTCGACACCCGGCCTTGCAGGATGGTTGAGCTTGCCGATTTCATCACACAGCAATAGGTATTCAGTTAGCGTGCAGGGATCCGTGCCCGCCTGAATGCGGTGCGTTGCGGCATTGATCGTCATTTGTGCGTAATCCTTTAATCAAATAGCGGTCCTGAAAAGAATTTAAATTTTTTAACAGTGTGGTCTCGCGATCATTAATTTTCTCATAACAGTGGATTATTACTGATCTGCTTAATAATGTAGAAAGCAAACAAAAGGCATGCTTCCTCTGCGTTTTAAGCGCGAATATATAGCAGATGACTTATGGGAAGCAACGAAAGGAATATGATGAATGTAATGATTTAACATAGGAAATTTCTTACCCCTGCGTTTAATTTTTTGAATTTCCGGCTCTATTTTATTTACAGATAGTTGAATTTTTTACTAAAAACGTGACTTCAGTCGCGTATTTAATCTAACAGAAATTAAATATCCTTAACGCAATAAAAACATTCTTACTCGGCAATTTAAAAAAATTTTCTTTAAAGAAAATAGCTATGATAAAAGTCAAGTCTTTACAGTGATAAAACCTGTCCCTTAAAGATAAGCGCCTGTGCGCGTAATAGTTTCGGGCCAATGACGTCAGGCTATAGTAACGTATAACAGTTCTGATAAGGCTAACCTGAATGGCATCTTAATTAAATCTATGCTCTGTTCAGCCCAGGAATCATTAAAGATTATGTAGTTTCGTAGCTTAAGCGTTTACAGAAGACAACAGTCAAACAGAACGCAGTGTCAAGTTAAATTAAAAAACTGTAAATATTAACTGTTTTTTTATATTAAGCTGCTCCGTAAAGATATCTGTCAACCCGAAACCTGATGTCGAAGCGCTTTTATTCAGGAGCATTCTCCCAACGCAAACTATAATTATCTTTCCTGTTCATATTAGAAGGATAAATAGATGAAGCTGGCAGCGTTTGATATTGGCGGCACATCGTTAAAGATGGGCGTAACCACCGATCTGGGCGAAATAGTGAAAAAAGAGCAGGTTGAAGTTCAGCAAAGCTCAGGCAAAGAGATCCTTGAACATATCCTGCAATGGGTTAAAGACAATCCCGATTGCGAAGGCATTGCGATCAGCGTTCCCGGCCACGTCGATGCTGTCAGCGGCACGATTTTTATGGGCGGGACGGTAAGAGATTTTGACCGCTTTAATATTGTCGACTGGCTCGCAAAAGAGACATCGCTTCCCGTCACGGTGGAAAATGACGCCCATTGCGCGCTACTGGCGGAACGTTGGCTCGGCAAGGCGCAGAGCATGGCTGATTTTTTAATGATTACTATCGGCACCGGCGTCGGCGGCGCCATTTTCTGCAATAACGCGCTGGTGCATGGCAAAGGATTCAGCGCCGGAGAGTTTGGCCGCATGCTGACCTCCCGTCCGGCCAGCGACGGCGTCAGCCAATACACCATGGACAAAACCTGCACCATGAGTTCTCTGAGGGAATATTACAGTCTCCATATGGCGTGTTCTCAGGAAGAGGTCAGCGGCGAAGATGTCTTTGCCAAATATGACGAGGGCGATCCGATTTGCAGCAGGTTGGTTATTACCTTTTATCAGGATATCTGCGCCGCCATTTATAATCTGGCCCATATCTTCGACCCGGAGTGTATTTTCTTCGGCGGCGGCATTACCGCGAGGGAACAATTTCTTCAAGAGATAAAATTCCATCTGGCGTGGTTTGGCTTAGAGATTAAATTAGATACCGCCACTCATGGCAATGATTCCGGCATGTTGGGCGCAAGCTGGCATTTTCTGCAACAGCATAAGGATGGCGACAAAAACCATCAGGCTCCATGATCTCTGTCGCCATACGCGGAACAAAGCGGAACAGTCGCAGACGAGACAGATATAAGCCATGCCGCTGTTCCGCTGAGAAAGTGCTGTAACAGGTTAATAGCCGAAGCGGCGCGTCTGCAGATGCGCGACCGTCTCAAGCACGAACTCCATGGCGTTTTTACCCGCCAGGATCTGGTAATCCTTGCCGTGGATTGTCCACTGCGCATTCTCTGTCTCCCAGCAGGCGATTACCTTCGGTTCCAGCCTGAGACGGATCTCCTGACTTTCGCCCGGTTGCAGATCAACGCGCGCAAAAGCGGCAAGGCGCGGCGCATAGTGCTGACTGGCGGGACGAATATAGATCTGCGCCACCTCGGCCCCGGCGCGATCGCCGCTGTTCGCTAGGGTCAGGATGGCATACAGGACGTCGCCCTCTTCTGCGAGCCTCAGCGCCTTATAGTTAAACGAGGTATAAGAGAGACCGTAACCGAAGGGGAACAGCGGCGTCTGGCGCGTGCGGGCAAACCAGCGGTAGCCGACGCCGGAACCCTCCATATCGTAATCGATATGAATGATGCCGCCTTTGACTGGCGCGCCGGGCAGCGAGGTGGTGCCTGCCGGATCGGTCTGCTCCGGCCGCGGCAACTGCGCCTCGCTGGCGGGAAAGGTGATCGGCAGACGGCCCGATGGGTTAACGCGCCCGAGCAGCACGCCCGCTATCGCCTCGCCGCCGCCCGAGCCCGCATACCAGGCTTCCACAACCGCAGGCACCTTATCCAGCCACGGCATGGCAACGGCGCCGCCGGTTTCCAGCACCACGACAATTTGCCGGTTCGCGGCGGCCAGGGTTTCAATAAGCCGATTCTGCTCTGCGCTCAGCGCCAGTCCCTGTGCATCCAGCGCTTCCGAACGCCACTCCTGGGCGAAAACAATTACCGCGTCGGCATCCTGCGCCGCGCTGACTGTTTCCGCGATATCTTCGCCACTGGCGTAAAGCACGTCGGCGGCGCGCGCCTCGGCGCGAATGGCCTGCAGCGGCGAAGAGGGATGAGAGACCCGGTCGGTTTTAATGCCCATAAAATCGACGCCGGGCCGACGCAGGCTGCCGAATGCGTCGCCACCCAGTCCGACATCACCCAGCCCGGATATCTCCACTCGCCTTTCAGCACCTGATTCAGCAGAAAGGCGTTTCCCGAAGCCCATTCGCCGTTCACCAGCTTATAGCCGGGCATAACGGCGCCCGGCAGGCCGATCGCGTTAGCGATCTCAAACGCCAGCAGGTCCGACTCGCGCAGCGCCGCTTCGCTGATGTCGGCGCTGACCACGACGCGCCCGGTCTCCTGCGCGTTTACGGCAAAATGTTTTACCGTGGCAACCACATGCTGCGACTGAATTCTCTTCACCGAATGGCCCGCTATCACGCCGGTCAGCAACGGGTCTTCCGACACATACTCAAAGTTGCGGCCGCCTCGCGGCTCGCGGATAAAGTTGGCGCCCCCGGCCAACTGCACGTTGAACCCTTTAGCAAACGCCTCCCGCCCGACCAGCGCGCCGGTGCGCTCCGCCATTTCCGGGTTGAAGGTGGCGCCCAGCAGCAGGCTGGAGGCCAGCGCGGTGGCATTATCGCCGGCGCGGATATCGCCCAGGTTGCTGATGCCGAGACTGGCGTCGCTCTGCTGCAACGCGGGGATGCTCAGGCGCGGTATGGCGGGATAGTAAGCGGCGGAACCGATCGCCTCCTCAGGAAGCGGCTCGCCGCCTGACGGAATCACCATCGGCGCGGAGAGCCAGGCGAACTTTTCATCTTCGGTCATCTCTTCGACCACGCGTTCCGCTTTCCGATCGGCAGTTAAGCCTTGCTGTCGCCAGCGCTGTTGTTGCATCTGTCGTCTCCTTGTCTGAACCCTGGCGCGGATTCGCTCCTTAGCTCTGCAAACCCTGATGGATCAGCCCCAGCACCCCGTTCAGCTCCTTAACCTTGATCTGCCCCGGCGCGGAAGATTGCCCTTCCGACGCGAAGGTGAGCGCTGAGCCGGTCAGTTCGCCGCTCATGCGCGAAATAGCGCCCAGCCCGCCCATCGACATGGTCAGCAGCGGCCGCTGCGCGTAATGCTGGTGCATCTCCCAGGTAGCGTTGAGCAGCGTCAGCACATCGCCGCTATTTTTCGGCATCGCCGCCAGCTTAAGGATGTCGGCACCCATCGCCTGCTGTTGCCGTAGACGGGCGATAATCTCCTGATGATCTGGCGTGGCGTGAAAGTCGTGGCTCGACATAATGACGTAAACGCCGCGCTGATGCGCCAGCGCCACCAGAGAATCGACCTGCTTAGGATCGCGGAACATCTCGATATCCAGCAGATCCAGCCTGCCGTCGTTCAGCAAGGCGCGGTAAAGCGCCGCATAGTCCGCATCGCTAATGGCCCGCTTGCCGCCTTCCGCTTTGGTGCGGAACGTCGCCAGCAGCAGCTTGTCCTGCAGCAGATCGCTGAGTTCATGGGTGAGCTGCGCCATCGCGGCCGCATCGCTGCCGTTTTCCATGTTGTCCAGGCGCAGCTCGACAACGTGAATACCGGGTTTCTGCGCAACCTCTTTGACGAAAGCGATGACCTCATCCGTCCGGCTGGCGGTGGTGGGCACAATCACCTTCGGTTGCCCTTCGCCGATAACGATATTTTTAACCTTCACGCTTTTTTTCTCCGCGTCCGGCGCGGTCTGGGTGAAAACGGGATTTTCTGCTCGGGAAGAGGACGACATTAACGTCAGGGCTAACATGGCGCTGCCCGTGCCGATAAACTCTCTGCGGTGCATAGTGGCTCCTTATCATCTGAAAGGCGGAGTAAAAAACTAAGCGTAGCAAACGCCTCCCGGCCGTCAGACTTTCCCCCCGCGGCTCAGCGGCATCGCCAGTTCGCTCGCCGGATCGAACAGCGACAGGCTTTCGATCTGATCGAGCATAATCACCTTGCGGAAGGCGAGCGCGGTCACCTCTTCCGAATTCAGCGAGATGTTGTGGTCGTGATACCAGGCGCTGTAGTTGTGCTCCACATGCAGATCCAGCGTGGTTTCGTCGCGATAGCCGCTCAGCATAGGAATCAGCACCACGTTGCTGGCGTTGCCGCTTTCAAAGCTGGCGGTCTGGATCATGCCGATGTAGATACGCTGCGATTTCAATGTCACCCAGGCGAGTTCGCCCTCTTCCATGCATTGATAGAGAATGCCCTCTACGCCGTTGGCGCGCGTCAGGTATTTATACAGCTCGCGGCGCTCGCTGCTGCCCAGACGCGCGCTTTTCGCCCAGTTAGAGCGGTAAAGACAGATCAGGATGGTAAAGGTCAGCATCGCCATTACTGGCCCCTGCACGCCGAGAAAGCTGCCGGTCATAAAATCGATCTGGTAATCGTGGTAGTGTCCGTCGCCCAGCGGCGTGTGGTTCATCACGGTGGAAATCAGCAGCAGCAGAGACCAGAGCAGACCGGTGGCGATCACGCCCTGCAGCACGAAAATACAGCCGTAGAGCGCCACCAGAAAATAGACGTCCCAGCCGAAGGTGCGTTTGAATTTTAAGCGGGTGGAGAGATCGCGACTGGCATACCAGTAACCGCAAACCATCAAAACCATAAAAATGGCGGTTGCCATGTTATGCCCTCCTCAATGCCGCTACGTGACGGGCAAAATCCTCCTGAACGGCCTGGTTACACGTGTTCACCATCGCGTTGCCGTCCTCATCGATAATGATGCGATCGCCGTCGGCGATCGATTCCTGAATATCGCCATGGCTGATAATGTTCAAAAAACGTTCGGGACTGGCGAAAACGGAATGGATAATTTTAAACATAAGCGGCTTCCTCCTGCTTTAATTGTGGTCGAGAGGAGAAAAGTTTGGGCTATAAAACGTTATTCAGCCTGATTTTCAGCCCTGTTCCGAATAGATTTTGATAAAAAAAGGCCGGGCCAGCGCCCCTTTCGCAACATGCTGCAAGCGAATCGTTAAGCGTTTAATGTGGCGTTAATCGGGCCTTATAACCGTAACGCCGGCCTTATATCCTTTAAGCATATGCATAGCCGGAATTCGACTATTCTTAATTAAAGGCCTTCCGTAAACTCGCTCCACACTTTAAGGCAAGGAATTCCCATGAAAAAAATCGTTCCCTCCCTGCTGGCTTTATCGCTGGCGGCGGCGTTCTCGCTTCACGCCGCTACGCCGAAAGATACGCTGGTGATCGCACAGTCCACCGACGACGCCGACAGCTTCGACCCGGCGAAAGGCTTTGAACTGACCACCATGCAGGCCTTTACCAATATTTATCAGCGCCTGGTACAGTCCGATCCGCAAAACCCGGTCGATCTTAAGCCGACGCTGGCGACCTCCTGGCGCGCCGGCAGCGATAACCGCAGCCTGATTTTCGAACTGCGCAAAGACGCGAAGTTCGCCTCTGGCAACCCGCTGCGCCCTGAAGACGTGATGTTTTCGCTGAGCCGGGTGGTGAAGCTGAATCTGGACCCTTCCTTTATTCTGACGCAGCTGGGCTGGAACAAAGATAACGTCGATACCTTTATGAAAAAGGTCGATGATAACCATGTGCAGATCGGCTGGAGCGCCGACCTCAGCCCGACGTTTGTCCTCAGCCTGCTTTCCGCGCCCGTCTCCTCCATCCTTGATGAGAAAACGGTGATGGCGCATCAGCAGAAAGAGGATCTCGGCAACCAGTGGCTGGCAACCCACTCCGCCGGCAGCGGCCCGTATCAGATCCGCAAAGTGGTGCTGCATGAAGTGGTGCTGCTGACCGCTAACCCGACCTCGCCGGGCGGCGCGCCAAAGCTGAAAAATATTCTGATCAAAAACGTGCCGGAACCGGCCGCGCGTCGTCTGCTGCTGGAGCAAGGCGATGCCGATATCGCGCGCAACCTCGGCGCCGATCAGATCGCGGCGCTGAAAGGCAAAGCGGGGGTGAAGACCGAAGCCATTCCCATGGCCTCGCTCTACTATATGCAGTTCAATATCGATGCGAACCCGGTGCTGAAAAACCCGGCATTGTGGGAAGCTTCGCGTTACCTGTTCGACTATAAAGGCATCGCTGACGATCTGCTGAAGGGGCAGTTCGACGTCCATCAAACCTTCCTGCCGAAAGGCTTCCTCGGCGCGCTGGATGAAACTCCGTATCAGTACGATCCGGAGAAAGCGAAAGCGATTCTGAAGCAGGCGGGGCTGGAGAACGTTCACTTTACCCTCTCCACCAGCAATCAGCCGCCTTATCTGGATATCGCCCAGGCGTTGCAGGCCAGCTTCGCCCGAGGCGGCGTCAAGGTGGATCTGATCCCCGGACTCAGCTCGGAGATCTCCGCCAACGTGAAGTCGCATAAATATCAGGCGCACCTGAACGCCTGGGGCGCGGACTATTTCGATCCCAACACCAATGCCTCCACCTTCGCCTACAACCCGGAAAACGGCAACACGACGCTGGCCTGGCGCTCCAACTGGCATACGCCGGAGCTGAACAAGCAGGTGCTGGCCGCGACCGCCGAAAGCGACAGCAAAAAGCGCGTGGAGATGTATCAAACGCTGCAGCGCGAAATCCTGAAAAGCTCGCCTTACGTGATCGGCCTGCAGGCGCGCAACCTGATCGCCCTGCGCGATAACCTGCAAGGCTATGTGCAGGGCATTAACCCGGACATGGTCTACTACGCGCAGGTCACAAAATAATGGCGGCTTCTGCCTCTGATGCCGGGCTTGCCCGGCAGTTCTGGCATCGCGCCGGACGTCTGGCCGCCAGCCTGCTTTCGCTGTTGATCACGCTGCTCGGCCTGCTGGCGTTCACCTTTATGCTGTCGCACCTCTCGCCGGTGGATCCGGTACAGCAGATCGCCGGCGACCACGCCAGCGCGGCGACCTATGCTCAGGTGCGTCACGACCTCGGCCTCGATCAGCCGGTGCTAATGCAGTTCTGGCACTACATCGAGCATCTGGCGCGCGGCGATCTCGGCGTTTCGCGCTTGACGGATCAGCCGGTCAGCGGCGATTTAATGCGCACCTTTCCCGCCACCATCGAACTGGCGAGCTGCGCGATGCTTTTCGCCGCACTGTTCGGCGTAACGCTGGCCTTGCTGGCGGCCTGGAAGCCGGGCAGCCTTATCGATAACCTGGCGCGCCTGATCTCCCTGCTGGGCTATTCGGTGCCGGTATTCTGGCTGGGCCTGCTGGGACTGCTGCTGTTCTATGCGGTGCTGCACTGGTCCGCCGGGCCGGGGCGGCTGGATGATATCTGGATTTACACCCTGGAGCCGAAGACCGGCTTCGTGCTGATCGACAGCTGGCTGTCGGGCGATCCGGAGATGTTTCGCAACGCCATCGCCCACCTCTGGCTGCCGGTGACGATCCTCGGCCTGCTGGCGATGGCCGGCATTACGCGCCTGCTGCGCGCCGCGCTGCTGGAAGAGAGCGGCAAAGAGTACGTCACCCTGGCGCGCGCCAAAGGCGCTAGCCGCGGCCGCATCCTGCTGCGCCATATCTTTCCCAACGTGCTGGGCACGCTGATTACCGTCATCGCCCTCTCCTACGCCACGCTGCTGGAAGGGTCGGTGCTGACGGAAACCGTCTTCGCCTGGCCGGGCGTGGGACGCTATATGACCAATGCGCTCTTCTCTGCCGACGTGCCCGCCATCCTCGGCGCCACGCTGCTGATTGGCGGCTGCTTCATTCTGCTGAATGCGGTGGCGGATGCCTTAACCTGGTTAACCGATCCGAGAACCCGATGACGCAACATCTTTCTGAACTCGAAACCGTGCGGCCGCGCCGCCGCCGCCGCCGTGTCACGTCGCTGACCATCGGCCTGACGCTGGTGGCGATCCTGATCGCGATGGCGCTGTTCGCGCCGCTGCTCGCGCCCTGGGATCCCAACGCCCAGACCATGTCGAGCCGCCTGCTGCCGCCGT
>DENB01000104.1 GCA_002359495.1 Enterobacteriaceae bacterium UBA2655 | reverse complement strand
AGCCCCCCCACGCAGGCGCCGTGGCGCTCGGGTGTCGCTTCTTCTTTAAAATCGGGGGGATTGCCGACCCCCGCGCCCGCCGGCAGCAGGCTTTCCAGCGCGGAGAGAGTTTCAGCGCCGGGCGTCGCCAGCTTGCCGTTGCGGGCATAAAGCGCATCCAGCGCCAGCGCGGCCGGCGCGGCGCCGTTACTGACGATCATCAGCCGCTCGCCGCGCAGCGGACGCATGTGGCTGAGCGATTCCACGGCGGAAAACAGTTCATGCGTATCCTGCACGCGCAGCAGGCCGGCGCGCTGGATCGCGGCGTCCCAGGCGGCATCCAATCCGCTATGCGTGCCCAGCAGCGCCTGCGCCTGGCGGCTGCGGCCGCTTTTGATCACCAGAATCGGCTTATTGCGCGAAGCGCTGCGCGAGGCGGAAACAAAACGTCGGGCGTCGCTGAGATGTTCAAGATAAAGCAGGATGGCGCTGGTTTTGCCGTCGCGGGCCAGAAAGTCGAGCAGATCGTCGACGTCGATATCCAGGCTGTCGCCCAGCGCGATAAACCAGGAAAAACCCAGGCTGCGCTGCTGCGCCCAGTCGAGAATGGTGTTTGACACCGCCGCCGACTGGGAGATAAACGCCAGTCGGCCTTTTTCGATCGGCACCGGCGAAAAGCTGGCGTTAAGCCCCTGCCAGGGTGCGAGCAGACCCAGGCTGTTCGGTCCCAGCAGGCGGATCTGCCAACGACTGGCGCAGGCTGTCAGCTCTTCCAGCTGGCTGGCGGGCGCGGAGAGAATGATGCAGGCCTTGCAGCCTTTTTCACCCAGCTGCTGCAACAGTTCAGTATTGCGGCGCGCATGCGTGCAAATCACCGCCAGATCGGGCGGAAACGGCAGGCTGGCGACATCAGGCCAGGCAAGCACGCCGCTGACCGCTTTATATTTCGGCGTGACGGGCAGGACAGGACCGCTAAAGCCGCCGGCCAGCAGGTTGCGCATCATTAAATAACCGGCGCGCCCGGATTTTACCGAGGCGCCGATAACCGCGATTGATTTAGGCCGTAACAGCGCTTCCAGTCCGCGTTGGCTCATCTCTTACTCCCTGCAATGAAGTCAGGATGAGTTTAACCGTTTTCGCCGTTTGTTTCCGTGAGATGGACGGGATGATGCGGCTTACCCGCCAGATAACGCTGGCGAAACAGCATAAAGTGAGCGAACAGCGCTTCCGCAGCCGGACTGTCGCCCGCCTGCGCCAGCAGCGCGGCGGCCACTTCGGCGGTACAGTGCTGTCCTTCGCCGTGCGCTTCGCGCAGCGTATAGCGCGACGGCGTCGTGACGTTGACCGACATCACCGGCAGCGCGTCCAGCCAGGGGCTTTTACGAAACATTTTGCGCGCTTCGGTCCAGGTACCGTCCAGCATAATAAACAGCGGCGGCTTGCCCGTGGCGGGCGGCCTGTTAAGTACCGGCCGATCGGCATCGGCATCGGCATAGGCGGCGGGGAACACCACTACCGGCTGGTAGTCGTCGTTCTGAACCGCCTGCAGCAGCGCGGGATCCGGCTCGGTGCGCGACCAGCCGAACGCCAGCGTATCCGGCAGGATATCGGCGATCAGCCGACCGGTATTGCTCGGCTTCATGGGTTCGGTGTCGAACATCACCAGGCAGAAGCGGCTGCGCGCCAACTGCGGCTGAATAGTCGGGCAGAGGCAGAGCTTTTGCGGCAGCAGACAACCTTGGCAGCGAAGCACGCGGTTGCCGCGGGCAAGAAACGGACGGGTAGCACGGGCGAGACGTTGCGCGCGCAGGCGCAGGACGGCGTTATCAGACATAGCACTCGGTACGCGAAAAAACGCCAGTGTAATCGAAACGGGCGGGAAAGGTAATATGGCCGGCAGCGCGCCGGCCGTCAGGCGTTACAGCGATTCATCCAGCCATTCGGTGAACGGCGCTTTCGGCATGGCGCCGTTCAGCATATCGGCCAGTTCGCCTTTTTTGAACAGCATGATGGTGGGAATGCTGCGGATGCGGAAGCGGGCGCTCAGCGCGGGTTCCGCTTCAGTATTGACCTTGATAAAACGGATCTGGCCCTTGCGCTCCTGAGCGACCTCTTTAAATACCGGTGCGAAGTTGACGCAGGGACCGCACCAGGGCGCCCAGAAATCGACCACCACTGGCAAATCGTCCTGCAGGTATTTATCCAGCGTTTCCGCCGTCGCGCTGGTCACTTCGCCATCGAACAACTCGCTGCCGCAGCGGCCGCATTTCGCTCCGTCGGCAACGCGCTCTTCGGGAACGCGATTGGTTGCCTGACAGGAGGTACATACCGTATTCATATACACCTCTAAAATAAGACTGTATCACACAGAGTAATGACGACCATTATGGAAGGGCGGCCGAAAAGGCTCAATGTGGATTATCCAATAGGTACAATAGTTGATAGCTTAGCATTAGGACATAAGGTAATCTGCGCGCTCTCAATGCAGGAGGATCAGATGAACGACGAATTTAAAGGCAAAAGCGGCAAGGTAAAAGTGATGTATGTACGTGGCGAGGAAGAGAACCGTTCGCGCGGACAAAATCCTCGTACCGGGAAAGGAGGCCGTCCAGCTGCGCGCCAGGAAGATAATCGTCGTTCTGGTGGCCGCCGCAATGACGATAGCGCACGTAAACCGCGCGGCGCCGGCGACTCGCCGTGGCGCACCGTTTCGCGCGCGCCAAATGACGAGAACAAGCCCGATCATGGCGGCATCAGCGGTAAAAGCGTTATCGATCCTGAACAGATCCGCCGTCAGCGCATGGAAGAGACGCGCGTCTACGGCGAAAACGCCTGTCAGGCGCTGTTCCAGAGCCGCCCGGAAGCGATTGTGCGCGCCTGGTTCGTGCAGAGCGTGACGCCGCGTTTTCGCGAAGCGCTGCGCTGGCTGGCGGCCAACCGCAAAGCGTATCATGTCGTCGATGACGCGGAGCTGGCGAAAGCATCCGGCACCGAGCACCATGGCGGCGTCTGTTTCCTGATTAAAAAGCGTATGGGCATGGCGGTCAGCGACTGGCTGGCGCAGGCCGGAACCAAAGATTGCGTGCTGGCGCTGGAAGATGTCAGCAACCCGCACAACCTCGGCGGCATTATGCGTAGCTGCGCGCACTTCGGCGCGAAAGGGCTGCTGGTCGACGACGCGTCGCTGCTGGAGTCCGGCGCGGCGGTACGCACCGCGGAAGGCGGGGCCGAGCACGTTCAGGCTATCAGCGGCAGCAGCTTTGCCGAAGGTCTGGCGGAGTTCCGTAACGCCGGTTATACCATCGTCACCACCTCCAGCCATAAAGGCACGCCGCTGGCCGAAGCGGCGCTGCCGGAAAAAATGGTGCTGGTGCTGGGGCAGGAGAGCGAAGGTCTCACCGACACCACGTTCCAGCAGGGCGACATGAGCCTGTCGATCGGCGGCACCGGCAACGTCGAGAGTCTGAACGTCTCGGTCGCGACCGGCATTCTACTCGCCGAATGGTGGCGTCAGAACGCATAAAAAAACGGGCCTGCGGGCCCGTTTTCATTTGCTCTGCTGCGGCTTAGTGCGCGCCGCCGCCGCCGCTGCCGGAACCGAAAGGCGGGCGAGCGAACCAGATCATCACCAGCAGTCCGAGGAAAATCGCGGCGGAAACCCAGAAAATCTCGTTAGCGGAGATAATCAGTCCCTGATTGGTGATCTGCTGCGCGATATAGGCCGAGGCCTGCTGATGCGTCATCCCCATATCTTCCAGCTGCTGATACATCTGCTGCGCGTTCGGATTGAACGGCGTCACCGATTCGCTGAAATAGCTGTGGTGCATCGACTCCCGATCGGTCCAGAGCGTGGTGGTGATCGAAGTGCCGATCGAACCTGCCAGGGTACGCACGAAATTCGACAGGCTTGACGCCGCCGCCAGCCGCTGCGGCGGCAGACCGGAGAGGGTAATGGTGGTCAGCGGCATAAAGAAGCAGGCGACGGCGAACCCCTGAATAAACTGTGGCCAGGCGGACGCGCCGAAATCCATGCCCGGCTCAAAGGTATACGCGCGCCAGTAAAAACAGACGGCGTACATAATAAAGCTGAAGGTCACCAGACGGCGCATGTCGATCTTGTGGGCGAAGCGACCGATAATCGGCGACAGGATCACCGGAATAATGCCCACCGGCGCGGAAGCCAGCCCGGCCCAGGTAGCGGTATAGCCGTACACCTCCTGCAACAGTTGCGGCAACAGCACGATGGAGCCGAAATAGAGCATGTAGGCCAGGCTTATCGACAGACAGCCGATAGTGAAGTTGCGCGATTTGAACAACGACAGATCGACAATCGGATGGTCATCCGTCAGCTCCCAGACCAACAGCACCGCCAGCGACACCACGGCGACAACCGCCAGCACGACAATCTCCGTGGAGCTAAACCAGTCCAGCTCTTTGCCGCGATCCAGCATCACCTGCAGGCAGCCGATGCCGACCACCAGCAAAACCAGCCCGACCATGTCGATAGGGCGGATCTCCGTCTGGGTTTCCCGTCCGCGCAGGGTCTGCAGCGTTAACATCACCACCAGCGCGCCGATGGGTACGTTAATAAAGAAGATCCAGCCCCAGTGATAATTGTCGCTGATCCAGCCGCCCAAAATCGGGCCGCAGATCGGCGCGACGATCACCGTCATCGCCCAGAGCGACAGCGCCACGCTGCGTTTGGCTGGCGGGTAGTTACTGAGCAGCAAACTCTGCGACAGTGGGATCAGCGGACCGGCGACCACGCCCTGAATAATGCGGAAGAAGATCAGCATCGTCAGGCTTTCCGACATGCCGCACGCCCAGGAGGCGATGGCGAACAGAATGGTCGCCCAGGTAAACAGCTTCACTTCACCGATGCGTTTCGCCAGCCAGCCGGTGAGCGGGATGGAAATGGCGTTCGCCACGCCGAAAGAGGTAATCACCCAGGTGCCCTGCGAGTTCGAGGCGCCCAGATTGCCGGCGATGGTCGGGATCGCCACGTTGGCGATAGTGGAGTCCAACACCTGCATGAACGTCGCCAGCGACAGGGCGATGGTCATCAGGACGAGCTGCGCGCCCTCAAGCGGTTTTTGCGCCATATCAGCCTCCCGCCTTATCAGCCTGCGTTGGCACGAACGATATCGGCAATCATCTGGTTAACCGGCGCCAGATCGATCGCCAGCGCGTCGCTTTCATACGCCGCCCGTTGGCGCACGCTGGTCGCCAGCACGCTGCCCTCTTTATTGGTGGTATCGACCTTCACTAGCGTCGAAAGGCCGATGCGCAGCGGATGTTGGGCGATATCCTGCGGATTCAGCTCGATACGCACCGGCAGGCGCTGCACCACTTTGATCCAGTTGCCGGTGGCGTTTTGCGCCGGCAGCAGCGAAAAGGCGCTGCCGGTGCCCATCTCAAGGCCTACTACTTTGCCGTGATAAACCACGTCGTCGCCATAGATGTCGCTGACCACGGTGGCGGGCTGACCGATACGCACGTCCGCCAGCTGGGTCTCTTTGAAGTTGGCGTCAATCCAAAGATCCTTCGCCGGCACCACCGCCATCAGCGGCGTGCTGGTATCGATCTGCGCGCCGACCTGCACGCTGCGGCGTGAGACGTAGCCCTCCATCGGGCTGCGAATATCGGTGCGCTGCAGCGCCAGCCAGGCGTCGCGCAGTTCCGCCGCGCTCTGTTTGACCGCAGGCTGGTTTTCCAGCGTGGTATCGAGAATCACCGCCTGGTTGGCGTTATATTGCTGTACGGCGACATCCAGCTGGGCTTTGGCGGTGGCGACGGCATCGCGCGCGTGCTGCAACTCTTCCCGTCCGATCAGGTTCGCGGCGCCGAGCGGCTCGCGGCGTTTGAGATCGGCTTCCGCCTGCTCAAGGGCGGTTTTTTGCAGATTGATGGTCGCCTGATATTGATGACTGTTGATCATCAGCTGGTGGGTCTGACGCACGCTGGTGGCCAGCGCCGTCTGCGCTTTTTCAAACGCTTGTTCGGCGTCGGTCTTATCCAGCGAAACCAGCACATCCCCTTTTTTCACATAGTCGGTATCGTCGAACCAGACCTTATTCACGCTGCCCGACACCTGCGCCATCACCTGAACCTGGTTGCCGGCGATATAGGCATCGTCCGTTTCTTGGAAATGACGCAACACCAAAAACCAGTAAGTCAGATAAGCCATACCGATCAGGACAAACAGAATCAGCAGCACGCTTAATATCACTTTGCGCTTTTTCTTTTTGTTATTAGCGGGCTGTTGCGGGCGTTGCGCCTCCGCAGTTGCACTCATGTTTTTCTCCACGTTTTCCATATTGCCGGGATACGTCACTCCCTGACGCGAAACCCGGGTCGAAAAAAGCCAGCGTATAAACGCTGGCCAGATAAAGGGGGATTAAAATAACGATTTCGGAGGGTGATTGTGTCGCAGTTCTTGCTATTAGCGAGACAGAGAGGCGATAAGTTGATCTTCGTTCATTTTATCAAGACGGTTAAGCAGCTTACGCGTCAAACCTTCCAGCTGCGCCTTCTCGTCATGGGAGAGGGAAGACCAGAGATATTGCAGGCTCTGATGCTGCGGCGGCAGCAGCTGGCGCAGGAACTCGTTACCCTTTTCGGTGAGGTGCAGATGCAGACAGCGGCGATCGTTATCGCTTTCGCGGCGTTCGATCCAGCCGCGCTTCTCCAGCTCGTCCGCGATACGCGTGGCGTTGGTGCGCGAAGATCCAAGCGCTGCGCTCAGTTCCGAAGGTTGAATGCTCTGGTTCTCCTGCGCGTCCAGCGTGATCAGCGCCATAAACAAGGTTTCGTTAATTCCCTGTGCCTTGAGCATTTTGTTGCGGTTATCCAGCAGCTTGCCCTGCATATGCATGCAAAGACGCGTCAGCATAATTTCCTGCAACGGAAAATCTTTATGCCGGTTCGCACGGATGTTCAGCATCTGCTCAATGGGAGTAAACGAACTTTCCATCTAAAAAAACCTCACTGGTTGCTACTGGTATAATAACGATGTTGACGTGTCGATCCCGGACAAAGAATGGTCTGGACGATCGTCGCGCCCTCATCGGACGTTCCAGGTCTTTCCGTAACCCTGGGCGTAAAACCCGCGCAGGCCGCACAAACTGGCTATGCTGCACGCTTCAAATTCAGTTATCTGCGAAACGTTTCATTTTTTGGATGGTTTCACAAGAAAAAATAACCATAGTGAATAACTTCTCTGCTAACAATAACAAACTCATCCAGCTGTTAACA
Organism: Enterobacteriaceae bacterium UBA2655; assembly: GCA_002359495.1. Lineage (GTDB taxonomy): Bacteria > Pseudomonadota > Gammaproteobacteria > Enterobacterales > Enterobacteriaceae > Pantoea > Pantoea superficialis. The sequence continues at coordinate 3,453 of DENB01000104.1, read as the reverse complement.
GCCCGCTGGACCTGTTTAGGTCGCTCTTTACGTTATTTAAACGCTTTCGCGTCGCCAGCCGCGCTGCCAGGCCAGCAGATTCAACAGCGTCAGCAGAGCGCCTGTGGCGCAAACGCCATGCCAGCCGGCAAGATGATACGCGCTGGCGGAGGCCAGCGAGCCCACGGCGCCGCCGATAAAATAGCTGGTCATGTAACCGGCCGTCAGACGGTTGCGCGCTTCGGGCATATGGCGATAAATCACGCTTTGATTGGTGATATGCACCGCCTGTACCGCCAGATCGAGCAGAAGAATGCCGACGATCAACGCGATCAGGCTATGCGCGCCGGCCAGGGTCGCACCCCAGGAGACCAGCATAATCAGCAGGCCGACGGTAGTCGTCGCTCTGGCTTTGCCTTTGTCCGCCAGCGCGCCCGCCTGACGCGCGGCCAGCGCGCCTGCCGCGCCGACCAGCCCCAGCAAACCGATTTCGCCTTCAGAGAAGCGATAAGGCGGCGCCGCCAGCAGGAATGCCATCGAGGTCCAGAGCGTGCTGAAGTTGGAGAAGGAGAGGCAGCCGATCAGCGCGCGCATGCGCAACAGCGGGTTTTCGGCATAGAGATGGAAGATCGAGGCGAGCAGCTGCGGATAATTAAGCGGGATCGATTGTTTATAACGCGGCAGAAAGCGCCACAGCGCTAGCGCCATCAATACCATCAGCACGCTGGCGACCCAGTAAACGGTGCGCCAGCCGCCCAGCTGGGCCAGCGCGCCGGCGACGGTTCGCGCCAGTAAAATTCCCAGCAGCAGGCCGCTCATGATGGTGCCGACGATTTTGCCGCGTTTTTCCGGCGCGGCGAGCGTCGCCGCCAGCGGCACGAGAATCTGCGCCACTACGGAAAAAAGCCCGGTGATCACCGTACCCGCCAGCATCATCGGCAGCGATGTCGAGGTCGCGGTGATCACCATGCCGCCCGCCACCAGCAGGCTCATCGAGACGATCAGACCGCGCCGTTCCAGCATATCGCCCAGCGGCACCAGCAATAACAGGCCGCAGGCGTAGCCGAGCTGCGCGGTGGTGACGATAAAGCCGGCCTGACTGACCGAAAGATGAAAGGCGTGCGCGATAGTATCCAGCAGCGGCTGCACATAATAGTTGCTGGCGACGGCCAGGCCGGTCGCCACTGACATCAGCGCGACGAGAGCAGGATTGAGATCCTGACGGGAAGCATTCATAGAAAGGGTCGGGGGCGAATAATCATAATCTGGTAATAATAACCTAAAAAATTATCGCTTTGTCGCGTTACTTCACAGGCCAAACCAGTAAATGTTTATTAACAGTCGGCAGAGACATGCCAGACAAAAAAAGAGCGGCCCGTTCGGAGCCGCCCTTGCTTTCCTTCGCGTGAGATTATTTCGCCGCAGCCAGCGCGTCGTTTACCCACTTATCAAACTGCGCCTGGTGCGCTTTGATCCAGCCGTCGACGTGGCGGTTGATATCCTCTTCTGAGGATTCGCCGCTGTGCATACGCGCGTTCTGGGCATTGATATCAGCCAGCGGCAGCTTCATTTCAGAGAAAAGCTTCGCCGCCGCCGGGTTTTTCTCAGCCCAGGCTTTGTTGGCTACGATATGCATGGTATTGACCGGGAAGCCGTAATTAGCGCCGTTCGCCAGTTTAGTATCAATATCTTTCTGCGCGCCGGGCATTGAAGAGAAGGGCACCTGCAGCCAGACCACATCTTTACCCGGCTTCAGCGTGTCGCTCACCCAGTAAGGCGTCCAGGTATAGTAAAGAATCGGCTTACCCTGTTTGTAACGGGTTATGGTGTCGGCGATCATCGCCGAGTAGTTGCCCTGGTTGTGTTCAACGGTATTGCTCAATCCATAAGCCTGAATCTGATGGTTAATCACCGCTTCGCAGCCCCAGCCGGGCGTGCAGCCGGTCAGATCCGCTTTACCGTCGTTGTTGGTGTCGAACAGCTTCGCCAGCTTGGGATCTTTCAGCTGGGCGATATTGGTAATGTGATACTGATCGGCGGTTTTTTTGTCGATCAGGTAACCCTGAGCGGCGCCGTTGACGTAATCACCCTCGCGATAAAACTTTGCATCGCCGCCGGCTGCTTCATACATGTCGTCATGCAGCGGCTGCCAGTTCGTAGCCATGTAAGTGGCATCGCCAGCGGCAATGGTGGTGTAACCCACGTTATAGTCAACTTCGCTCGGCTTATCGACGCTGTAACCCAGTTTTTCCAGCGCGCGGCTGACCAGCAGCGTCTGGAAGGTCTCTTCAGAAATGGTGCTCTGCACCGGTTTTACCGTAATGCCTTTTCCTGGCAGATCCGCGGCGGAAACTTGCGTTACGGCGAGCGTCGTAAAGGCGGCGGCAAAAAGTGCTGTCTTGCGCATAGTCGTTCCTTATTTTTACTGTTGCGGCGGGAGCGGGCGGCGACGCGGCGCCGCCCGAAAAAAATTATTGTTTGCTGAAGGGGCGTAACAGCAGGCCCAGTGGACCGCTGCGATACCAGCTGCGGTTGCCGCGGCTGCGGCTGTCCCGACCCACTGACTGCGTCAGGCGGTCGAGGATGATGGCGAGGATAACGATGCCCACGCCGCCGACGGTCGCCAGACCCATATCCAGGCGGCCGATGCCGCGCAGCACCATCTGACCCAGACCGCCGACCGCGATCATCGAGGCGATCACCACCATCGACAGCGCCAGCATCAGCGTCTGGTTGACGCCAGCCATGATGGTCGGCATCGCCAGCGGCAGCTGCACTTTAAACAGCATCTGACGCGGGCTGGCGCCGAAGGATTCGCTGGCCTCGATCAGATCGGCCGGCACCTGTTTAATGCCGAGAATGGTCAGGCGCACAATCGGCGGCAGGGCGAAGATAATGGTCACCACCACGCCCGGCACGTTACCGATGCCGAACAGCATCACGATCGGCACCAAATAGACGAAGGCCGGGGTGGTTTGCATCGCATCGAGCAGCGGGCGAATAATGCGCGCGGCGCGTTCGCTGCGCGCCAGCCAGATGCCCAGCGGCAGGCTTATCACGATACAAAACAGCAGCGCGGTCAGCACCAGCGCCAGCGTCACCATCGCCTGCGACCAGGCGCCGATAGCGCCGATCAGCACCAGCGAGACCAGCGTCGCCACGCCCATGCCGAAGCTGGAGAGCTGCCAGGCGATCAGGGCGAACACCACAATCGCCACCGGCGCAGGCATGCCCAGCAGCAGCTGCTGGAAGGCGCTGAGGATGTAATCCACCGGGACGCGGATGCCCTGAAACAGCGGACGGAAATGGCTGACCACCCAGTCGATGCCTTCCGTTACCCAGTGATCGAGCGGGATCAGCGTCTTATGAAACGGATCCAGCAGGTTGAAATGTTCCGGCTCCGGCGCGGGCGCGCTGCTTAGCCAGTCGCTGCCGCTGGCGGCGGCGTCATGGCCGCCCGACGGCGCGGCGGAA
>DENB01000034.1 GCA_002359495.1 Enterobacteriaceae bacterium UBA2655 | reverse complement strand
CGGGCGATGCGCTGCTGCAGCTCGCCGCGCGGCGTCTGGCGCGCGACTGGCCGCTGCTGCGGCAACAGATCGCGCTGGAGCTTAGCCTGCCTGACTATCAGGAGCCGGCATTCAACAGTGACGACTGGCTGGAGGCGGCGGGATTCGCCTGGGCGCAGCGTCCGTTCGAGGCCAGCTACGCGGCGCTTTCCCGTCTGCCGACGCGCTGTTTACACGCATTGNNCGCCAGAATCGTTCAAAAACAACCGGCGAATGACATTACGGCGCGTCTGGGGCTGAACGGACGCAAGGCGCTCCTCGGCCAGCTGCGGCATGAAGCGGCGCAGGCGTTAGCGGCGCTGGATGCCGGACGGGCCGAATCGCTGCGAAAACAGCTCGCTGCGTTGCAATAAATCCACGCTGTTGTTCAAATTTTCCCGCTATCCCTGATGGCCGTCGGGCGTATAGTGAATGCAGGAGGCCATTATGATTTCTCAACACGTTATCGTTCAACAGCCCACCGCCGCCGCGCAGCTTTTTTTGCTGTATCATGGCGTGGGCGACAATCCTGACTCCATGGGCGAAATCGGCAGCTGGTTTGCGCGCGCCTTTCCTGAGGCGCTGGTGATCTCCGTCGGCGCGCCGCAGCCGAGCGGTCCGCCGCCGGGCCGCCAGTGGTTCGCGGAAACAGCGACCCATGATATGACGCCGCAGCAGCAGGTGGACGCAGTAATGCCCGGCTTTGTGGAGTCGGTGCGCTACTGGCAGCAGAAAAGCGGCGTTAAGCCAGGCGCCACCGCGCTGGTGGGATTTTCTCAGGGTTGCACCATGGTGCTGGAAGGGGTGAAAGCGCATCCCGATCTGGCAGGAAGGGTTATCGCCTTTAGCGGGCGCTATATGACGCTGCCGGAACACGCCACCACCTTTACCACGATTCATCTGATCCACGGCGAGTATGACGAGAAAGTGCCGCTGCATTTTGCCGAGGAGGCGGCGCATCGACTTACGGCGCTGGGCGGCGACGTGACGCTGGATGTGGTGGAGGATCTTCCGCACGCTATCGACGATCGCAGCATGAAGCTGGCGCTCGATCACCTGCGCTACACCATTCCGCGTCGCTATTTTGATGAGGCGTTGAGCGGGTCGAAGCCGGGCGATGACGATGTGGTGATAATGATGTAAAAAAAGCCCTCGCGGCGGCGAGGGCGTTGTTTAACCCGATTTATTTCTTCTTCGGCCAGTCGTCTTCGTCATCCCACTTATCGTTGAAATCACGATGCGGCGGCAGTTCCGGTCTGTTATCCATATATTTTTTGTGATCGATGCGCTTCAGATCTTTATAGACGTTCATCAGCACGCCGACCATCAACAGGATCACGAAGATCCACCAGTACTCTTTTAACCACTCCATCTGCCTGCTCCTTAAGTGCGCCTTCAGGCGATCAGCTGTTCCATGATGCGCTGGTACATACGGCTCAGCAGCTGCAAATCGGACGCCCTGACGCACTCGTTGATTTTATGAATCGTGGCGTTGACCGGCCCCAGCTCCACCACCTGCGCGCCCATACGCGCAATAAAGCGGCCGTCCGAAGTGCCGCCGGTAGTCAGCAGCTGGGGCTTGATTTCATTATAGTGCGCCACGGCGTTGACCACGGCGTCCACCAGCTTGCCGCGCGAGGTAAGAAAAGGCTGGCCGGAGAGTTTCCAGTCGATGGTGTAGCGCAGCTGGTGGCGATCCAGCAGCGCCTCCACCTGTTCGCGAATCGCCTGATCGGTCAGTTCGGTACTGAAGCGGAAATTAAACTGCACAAAGAATTCGCCCGGGATCACATTGTTGCTGCCGGTTCCCGCCTGGACGTTGGCGATCTGCATGCTGGTAGGCGGGAAAAATTCATTGCCCTGATCCCACTCGGTGGCGACCAGCTCATTAAGCGCCGGCATCGCGCGGTGCACCGGATTATCCGCCAGATGCGGGTAGGCCACATGTCCCTGCACCCCGTGGATGGTGAGATTGGCGGTAATGGAGCCGCGACGGCCGTTTTTTACCACGTCGCCGACAATTTCAGTGCTGGAGGGTTCGCCCACCAGGCAGTAATCGAGACGTTCGTTGCGCGCCATCAGGCGCTCCACCACTTTTACCGTCCCGTTGGCGGCGCTGGCCTCTTCGTCCGAGGTGATCAGAAACGCCAGACGCCCTTTATGGTGGGGGTTCGCCGCCACAAAACGTTCCGCTGCCACCACCATCGCCGCCAGCGAACCTTTCATGTCCGCCGCGCCGCGGCCGAACAGCATGCCGTCGCGAATGGCCGGCTCAAACGGAGGATTGATCCAGCGGTTCACGTCGCCGGCGGGCACCACGTCGGTGTGTCCGGCGAACGCCAGGGTCTCGCCCTGGCCGCGCGTCGCCCAGAAATTCTGCGTATCGCCAATGTTCATCGGCTCGACCTGAAAGCCCATCGCTTCAAGGCGGGCGATCAGCAGCGCCTGGCATCCCGCATCATCAGGGCTGAGTGAAGGACGACGAATAAGCTGCTGCGTCAGCTCAATGACCGGACAGAACATGTTATGACTTCTCCTGAAGAAAGGTGTGCCAGGCGGATTCGCTGAAACCCAGCAGCATAGAGCCGTCCGGCGCGCAGAGCAATGGACGTTTGATAATGGATGGCTGCGCCAGCATGATCTGCTTCGCGCTGGCGGCGTCGTTGATGCTATCCCGCGCCTCCTGCGGCAGCTTGCGCCAGGTGGTGCCGCGGGTATTCAGCAGATCCTGCCAGCCCAGCAGATCGATAAAGCCCTGCAGCAGCGCATCGCTTACCCCTTCGCTGCGGTAATCGTGAAAACGGTAATCCACGCCGGCGTCGTCTAAATAACGGCGGGCTTTTTTAATGGTGTCGCAATTTTTTATCCCGTACATCACCCACTGCGCTGTCATCATAAATTCCTTTAATCAATCTGAAAATGTTATTTAATTGCAATTCTAACATAGAGCGCTTTGCCGGGGGAAATAACCTGCCGCTGCGTTTCTTTATATTTTTCAATGATTATGCCGTGAAGCTTAATAAGCGCGCCTGCCGTCGAAACCGTTTTCATTAACTGACGATATTATCGCCTGCCTTATCATCGGCGCTTCTGAGGAAAATCCTGGCGGGAAGGAAGCTAGCCTGCGGGTTTCTTCTGCGCTGGCGCGGGTTTGCTGAAGTGTGCGTCAGTCCTCAAATCTGAAAAGATAAGGTTTATGCGGCGGCTGCCGATAGTGTTAACAGGTGAAAACGTATTCACCCGGATAAAAAATCGGCGTAGAATAGGCAGCACAATAAGAGAGGGTAGTATGATTGAGATTGAAATGGGAAACTGGAAAGAATTTATTGAAGCGATGTTACGCAAGTAATTCGCAACGATAAAAGCAGGAAATTCCCAACTTGCTTTGATTCCGACCGCACACAACAATAAGGCAGCCATTTTTAATGGCTGCCTTTATTTATGGGCATAATAAATCAGTCGGGCGTTTTCTCTTTCAACGGGAAACGACGGCGCACCAGCACGAAGAACAGCGGCACGAAAAAGATCGCCAGAACAGTGGCGGAGATCATGCCGCCCATCACCCCGGTGCCGACCGCATGCTGACTGCCGGAGCCTGCGCCGGCGCTGATCGCCATCGGCAGCACGCCGAAGATAAAGGCCAGCGAGGTCATCAGAATCGGACGCAGACGCTGACGCGAGGCTTCCAGCGTCGAGGCGATCAGCTCGCCGCCTTTACCGTTGATTTCATTGGCGAACTCCACGATCAAGATGGCGTTTTTCGCCGAGAGGCCGATAACCGTCAGCAGACCAACCTGGAAATAAACATCATTTTCCAGTCCGCGCAGCCAGGTGGCGACCAGCGCGCCTGCCACCCCAAGCGGCACCACCAGCATCACCGAGAAAGGAATCGACCAGCTCTCATACAGCGCCGCCAGGCAAAGAAACACCACCAGCAGCGAAATGGCGTAAAGCGCGGGCGCCTGCGAGCCGGAGAGCCGTTCCTGATAAGAGGCCCCGGTCCACTGAAAACCGACGCCGAGCGGCAGCTGGCGTACCAGATTTTCCATCGCCGTCATCGCCGTCCCGCTGCTGACGCCCGGCGCGGCCTCGCCGACGATTTCCAGCGACGAATAGCCGTTATAGCGCTCCAGGCGCGGCGATCCGGTCTCCCAGCGGCTGGTGGCGAAGGCGGAGAAGGGCACCATGCCGCCGCTGCTGTTGCGCACGTACCAGCGGTTAAGATCGTCCGGCAGCATGCGGTAATCCGGCGCCGCCTGCACGTAGACTTTTTTCACGCGGCCGCGATCGAGGAAGTCGTTCACATAGGTCGAGCCCCAGGCGGTGGTCAGGGTGTCGTTAATGGTGTCGATAGACACGCCCAGCGCCTGCGCCTTGCGCTGGTCGACGTCGATTTGCAGTTGCGGGCTGTCATCGAGACCGTTGTGGCGCACGCGCGTCAGCGCCGGATCGCTGTCCGCTTTCCCCAGCAGCAGGTCGCGCATCGCCATCAACCGAGCGTGGCCGATGCCGCCGTGATCATGAAGTTCCAGGTCGAAGCCGGAGGAGCTGCCCATGCCGGTGATCGCCGGCGGGCTGCTGGCGATCACGCGGCCCTCTTTAATTTTACGGAACGCTTTGGTGGCGCGTTCGATAATCGCGAAGGAGGTGCGGTCTGCGCCCGGACGCGCTTCCCAGTCCTTAAGGCGCACAAACAGACGCGCCACGTTCTGTCCGTTGCCGCCGGGACCCGCGCCGATGGTGGAGAACACCGACAGCACGTTGTCCGGCTCCTGGGTGAGATAATAATTTTCCACTTTCGCCACCACGCTTGAGGTCTGTTGCAGCGTGGCGCCCGGCGGCAACTGGACCTGGGTCAGAAACACGCCGCGATCTTCCAGCGGGAGAAAGGAGGTGGGCAGGCGCAGAAAGAGAAACGCCATCAGGCCGATAATGGCGAGATAGAGCAACAGCCAGCGGCCGGTTTTTTTCAAAATGCGCGCAACGCCGCGCTCATAACGTTCGGCGTTGCGGTTGAAGTGGCGGTTGAACCAGCCGAAAAAGCCGCGCCGTTCATGGTGTTCCTGATCCAGCGGTTTCAGCAGCGTGGCGCACAGCGCGGGCGTCAGGATCATCGCCACCAGCACCGAAAGCACCATCGCCGAGACGATAGTGATGGAAAACTGGCGATAGATAGCGCCGACGGTGCCGCCGAAAAACGCCATCGGCACAAAAACCGCCGAAAGCACCATCGCAATCCCCACCAGCGCGCCCTGAATCTGCCCCATCGATTTCCGCGTGGCGGCGCGCGGCGATAATCTCTCTTCGCTCATGATGCGCTCGACGTTCTCCACCACCACGATGGCGTCATCCACCAGCAGACCTATCGCCAGCACCATGGCGAACATGGTCAGGGTATTGATGCTGAAGCCGCAGGCGTAAAGCACGGCGAAGGTGCCGAGCAGCACCACCGGGACGGCGATGGTGGGGATCAGGGTAGCGCGGAAATTTTGCAGGAACAGATACATCACCAGAAACACCAGCAGGATCGCTTCCAGCAGGGTTTTCACCACGTCCTCGATCGAGGCCTTCACGAAGGGGGTGGTTTCGTAGGCGACTTTCGCCTCAAGGCCATGCGGAAAGTAGTGCGACAGCTCCTCGATACGGGCGCGCACCAGCTTGTCGGTATTCATTTCATTGGCGCCGGAGGCGAGCTTGATGCCCAGCCCGGAGGCGGGCTGGCCGTTGTAGCGGCTGAGGTAATCATATTTTTCGGCGCCTAACGCCACATCGGCCACGTCGCCCAGGGTCACGACCGAACCGTCCGGGTTGGTTTTCAGCGTAATGGCTTTGAATTGCTGCGGCGTCTGCAGCATTGACTGCGCGTTGACGGTGGCGTTCAGCGCCTGCTTATCCACCGAGGGAAGGCCGCCCACCTGACCGACCGCCACCTGGCTGTTTTGCGATTCGATAGCGCTGACCACGTCATCAGTCGTCAGCGAGTAGGCGATCAGCTTGTTGGGGTCGAGCCAGATGCGCATGGCGTACTGCGAGCCGTAAGCGTCCACCTGGCCGACGCCGTCGATACGGCTGAGGGGATCCTGAATATTACTGGCGACATAGTCGGCGATGTCCTGCTTATCCATACTACCGTCAGTGGAGACGAAGGCGACCATCAGAATGTTGCTGTCGCCGGTTTTATTCACCGTCCCCCCCTGAGACTGCACCGCCTGCGGCAGCTTGCGCAGCGCGCTTTGCAGCTGATTCTGCACCTGCTGACGCGCTTCGTCGGGATCGGTGCCGGCGGTAAAAGTTAGGGTAATCTGCGCCTGGCCGGTATTGCTGCTGTTGGAGGACATATACATCAGGTTATCGATGCCGGTCATATTCTGCTCGATAACCTGCGTGACGGTGTTTTCCAGCGTCTCGGCCGATGCGCCAGGATAGTTGGCCGTGATGCGTACGTTCGGCGGCGCCAGCTCAGGATATTGCTCGATGGGAAGAAAAATAATGGCAAGCGTGCCGCAAAGACCAAGCAAAATCGCCAGTACCCAGGCGAAGATAGGGCGGTCGATAAAAAATTTCGACATCGAAACGACACTCCTCAGCAGCGTATTGTTATTTTCAGCGCGTGGCCGGAAGCGGTTTCCGGTCACGCTGGCGGAGGAGGCTATTCCCGGTGGTTGTCAGCATTCCGCCGCAACTTACTCTACGCGGGACAAATTAGATAATCGTGGAGAAAATGTGGAGAAAGTGTAAACATCCCGTTTTTATGTCTCAGCCGTTGCGACTTTCCAGCCACATGACGGTCGCCGCCACGCGTGAGCGGACATCCAGCTTGCGCAGCAGGTTGCGAATATGCACTTTGACCGTCTCTTCGGAGATATGCAGCTCATTGGCGATCTCTTTATTCGACAGGCCGCGCGCCACTTCGTGCAGAACGTCCAGTTCGCGTTCGGTCAGCTGGCGAAAGGGATTGGCGCTGTGCTGACGGTTCGCGAGATATTCATGCACGATGTCGCTGAACACTTTTTCACCGGTGGCGCCTTGTAAAATTTGTGACAGCAGCAGCTCCGGCTCGTTATCCTTCAACAGGTAGCCGTCGGCGCCGGCGTCCACCAGCGCGTAAATATCGCTGCGCGCATCGGAAACGGTAAGGATCAGAATGCGCGAGGCGATCCCCTCGTTGCGCAACGCTTTCAGCGTATCCAGGCCTGACATGCCCTTCATATTCAAATCCAGCAGGATGACGTCAGGCGAAAGGCGTCGCGCTTCCGCCAGCGCCTCGGTGCCGTTATTCGCTTCGGCGACGATCTCGATGCGCGGCTCCAGCGCCAGAAGCTGGCGAATGCCGCGCCGCATCAGCGGATGATCGTCGACGATCATCAGGGTAATAGTATGCTGCTCCATGTATTGACTCCGGTAAAAAAGGCGAAACGTCGCCTGAAACGAGTATGTTGGCTGTTGGCGGTTTTGTCGCGCTATTCCAGCGGATGTGCTGGGCGCGGCGGAAAGCGCAGGACAATCTGCGTTCCCTGCGCCTGCGGCCGTATAACTAACGTGCCGGCCAGTCTGGCGGCGCGCTCGTTCATGATGTTCAAACCATAATGACCGGGCGGCTCCTCGGCCGTGGCGATGCCGATGCCGTCGTCGTCGATGGTCAGTAAATGATCCCCCTGGGCGCTGCGCTGATAAACCACACGAATGGTCTGCGCGCCGGCATGACGGATGGCGTTCAGCACCGCTTCGCGCGCGATTTGCAGCACGTGAACCTGCTGCTGCGCCTCCAGGCTCTGCAAACCGGGCTGGTAATCGAAACAGATTTCCGCCGAGGTCTGTTCCTGCAGCGAGGCGATCATCGCCTGCATCGCCGCCGCAAGATCGGCCTGCTCGATCGACAGGCGGAACGTGGCCAGAAGCTCGCGCAGCTGGCGATAGGCGTCTGAAAGGGCGCGATCGAAATCGGCGATAATCGTCTGCGCTTCAAGGTTCTGTTTATCAACCGTGCGCCGCAGCAAGGTGAGCTGGATGCGCAGAAACGACAGCGCCTGCGCCAGCGAGTCGTGCAGCTCGCGGGCGATGGTGGCGCGCTCCTCGATCAACAGCATCTGCTGATACTGCTTTTGCGTCTGCCAGACCCACAGCGTGCGGCCCAGCATATTGGCCAGGCTCGGCATTAAGGTCGGCGGCAGCGCGCCATGGCGCGTTTGCCAGCGCAGCTCGCCCGTCTGGCGATCCTCCTGGAGCAGCGGCAGGCTGCGCCACGGCAGCGTTTCGTCGGCGCTTCCGACGCTGAGGCGGATTTCGTCGCCGCAATCCAGCGCGATGGCGGTAAAGCGCTCCCGCTCCAGCAGCAGCGTCAATACGCGCTGGAATACTGTCGGACCCAAGGCGCTGGCGGAGAGCGCCTGCGAGGCGTCGTAAAGCAGCGAAAGCGTGCGGTTGGCTTCGGTTAAATCTTCAGTCTTTTCCCGCACCCGGGTTTCCAGCAGCTGATACTGCGCCTGCAAGCGCGCCGCCATGCCGTGGAAGGCGGCCGACAACACCCCTAATTCATTGTCCAGCGTGAGGTTCAGCGCCGGAAAGGCGAAGTTGCCCTGTTCCACATAGCGGCTGGCGATAACCAGCTCATTGAGCGGCGCCACGACCCGGCGGCGCATAAAGTGAATGGTCCAGAGGGCGAGGGAGACGATCGCCACCAAACCGGCAAAGCTGCTCGCCGCCACCAGACGCATCTTCAGTTCCGCGTAGCGTTGCAGACCCAGCACGAAGCGATCAAGCTCGCTGACGTAGTTGGCGACCTGCTGCTGATAAATTTGGCTGTTGCCGCCGTTCAGCTCATCCCGCAGATCGGGCCAGGCGGCGAGAAGGTTGCGGTAGCGGTTCGCCACCTCCTGCGGCACCCAGAAATGGTTGAGATGCTGCAGGGCGGGGGCGTTTAAGGTTTCCTGATAAAGCTGGAGATGCTGCGCCAGCAGCTGCGGATCGCTTGTAGCGTCCCAGGCCAGACGGTAGCTCTGCATACGCAGCGAACCCGCTACGTTGATCGCCTCTGCGTCGCGCAGGCTGCCGGAAAGCGTCAGCAGCGCCAGGCTGGTCGTCAGTAAGGAGAGCAGCAGAATGCCGCTCAGGGCGCGGGCGATGCTGTTAATCACGGAACGTTTTACAATCAAAATAAAAACCCTGTTTTGTGTCGGGGCATTATAAGCGAGGTTAGCGTTTGAACCAATGAAACGCGCCGGCAGCAAGATATATTCACTTACGACCTGTATAAAAAATAACCATAACTGACGGCATTCGGATTTTCCCGACATAAGCTGGCTAATAATTAACCTGGTTTACGTCGGCCGCACGTTGGCTTTCATTGCTGGGCGAATAATTAGGACTCTCACTAACGTCATCGCGACAAAGGAGCATCTTATGAAAAAGTTGACTGCTGTTTTGGCCGGTGTCCTGCTGACCGCCGCTTCATCATCGATTTTTGCCGCCACCCAGGTTGACAGTGAACAGGCGCAAGGTATGCGGAGTATAGGCAACGTTTCCGTTTCTAATGTAACAGGCTCCATGGACGACGCCACCCGCCAGCTTTCCCAGAAGGCGGAAGAAGCGGGCGCCACGCATTATCGCATTATCGGCGTTGAAAACCCGGGCGACTCCAGCCAGTGGAGCGGTAGCGCAGAACTCTATCGTTAGTTTCCGATTCATTGCTTTCCATCCCTGTAGCTTTTGCCGGCCAACCCTGTTGACCGGCTTTTTTATGCGCCAGGACGCTTTCTTACAAATCATATCGTGCGCCGCTGCGGTATATTTTGCTTCGTTCTCGCAGAACAGGTAGGATTCATCGCCGTAATTTTCCTCATCCGCTCTACTACAACTCTTAGGCTGAGGCGCTTTACTCCATTTGGCACGGTGGCACGCAATCGTTTGGTCTGCCGTGATTGATGGTCAGGACAAACAGGAATGCTATGAAATCACTGAAAAAATCTCCAGCCGAAATGCGTGCTGCTAAAAGACGCTGGCTAAACTCCCACGATAGCGGGTACAACAAAGCGATGGGCAACCGTCAGGTACAGATGATCGCCATCGGCGGCGCTATCGGTACCGGACTGTTCCTCGGCGCAGGCGGACGTCTGCAGGCGGCCGGACCGGCGCTGGCGTTGGTCTATCTGGTATGTGGTATTTTCTCGTTCTTTATTCTGCGCGCGCTGGGCGAGCTGGTGCTGCACCGGCCCTCAAGCGGCAGTTTCGTCTCCTACGCCCGTGAGTTTTTGGGCGAAAAAGCCTCTTACGTCGCCGGCTGGATGTATTTCGTCAACTGGGCGATGACCGGTATCGTCGATATCACCGCGGTTGCGCTCTATATGCATTACTGGGGCGCTTTCGGCGACGTTCCGCAGTGGGTATTCGCCCTGGCGGCGCTGGCGATCGTCGGCACCATGAACATGATCGGCGTGAAGTGGTTCGCAGAGATGGAGTTCTGGTTTGCCCTGATCAAGGTACTGGCGATCGTGGTGTTTCTGGTGGTCGGCGTGGTGTTTTTGGGCAGCGGCAAACCGCTGGACGGCAACGCCACCGGCTTCCACTTAATCACCGATAACGGCGGCCTGTTCCCGCACGGCCTGCTGCCGGCGCTGGTGCTGGTTCAGGGGGTAGTGTTCGCTTTCGCCTCGATCGAACTGGTCGGCACCGCCGCAGGCGAATGTAAAGATCCCGAAACCGTGCTGCCGAAGGCGATTAACAGCGTTATCTGGCGCATCGGCTTGTTTTATGTCGGCTCCGTTGTGCTGCTGGTAATGCTGCTGCCGTGGAACGCCTATCAGGCGGGACAGAGTCCGTTCGTGACCTTCTTCTCCAAATTGGGCGTGCCCTACATCGGCAGCATCATGAACATCGTGGTGCTGAGCGCGGCGCTTTCCAGCCTGAACTCAGGTCTCTATTCTACCGGACGTATCCTGCGCTCAATGTCGATGGGCGGCTCCGCGCCGGCCTTCATGTCGAAAATGAGCAGCCATCAGGTGCCCTGGGCCGGCATTCTGGTAACCATCGCCGTCTACGTGATCGGCGTGGTGCTGAACTATTACGTGCCGTCGCAGGTGTTTGAAATCGTGCTGAACATCGCCTCGCTGGGCATCGTCTCCTCCTGGGGCTTTATCGTGGTGTGCCAGATGCGTCTGCGTAAAGCGATCAAGGAAGGGAAGGCGGAAGATGTCAGCTTCAAGCTGCCGGGCGCGCCTGTCACCTCCTGGCTGACGCTGCTGTTCCTGGCGAGCGTACTGGTGCTGATGGCGTTCGATTACCCGAACGGCACCTGGACCATCGCCTCTATCCCGCTGATCGCCGTGGTGCTGGTGCTGGGCTGGTTCGGCGTGCGCAAGCGCGTGCATGCCATCGCGCAGACCGAGCACGATCATCATCTGCACAGCGACGCGGAAGAGGGCGACCACAAGCCGCAGCAGCTGGCGGACGAAAGCCCGAACTAAAGGTTCTGACCAAAAGCCAGCCGCGCGCTGGCTTTTTTATTGCCCGCCGTCCACGGCCGCGCCAGCGATTCGGATAGTGTTTTCGCGCGCTTCGGCCTATGATGACAGGCTCCCTCAAATTGCAGCGGAGCCTTCATGTCATTTAAAATCAACGTCATCAAAGAAAAGTTGCTGTCGGACAACTGGTTTGTTCTGCGTAACTACACCTACGAACTGACCCGCAAAAGCGGCGAGGTGTTGCGCCACAAGCGCGAAGTGTACGATCGCGGCAACGGCGCCACCATCCTGCTCTATAACCGCGAAAAAAACAGCGTGGTGCTGACGCGTCAGTTTCGTATCGCCACCTGGCTGAACGGCAACGCGAGCGGCATGCTGATTGAAGCCTGCGCCGGCCTGCTGGACGACGACTCGCCGGAAGATTGCATCCGCAAAGAGGCGGTCGAGGAGACCGGCTACGCCGTGGGCGCCGTTGAAAAACTGTATGAAGTCTATATGTCGCCGGGCGGCGTGACCGAAGTGGTGCACTTTTTCGCCGCCGAGTATAACGACGCGCTGCGCGATAACGCCGGCGGCGGCGTCGATGACGAAGATATCGACGTGCTGGAGCTGACGTTTCCCGACGCGCTGGCGATGATCAAAGATGGCCGCATCCGCGACGCGAAAACCATTATGCTGCTGCAACATGCGCAGCTGGCGGGCTGGCTGCAGGCCTGATCGATTTTCCTCCTGGATAAACGGGCGCGGCCTGTTCGCCGCGCTGCCTGCGCGTAACATCCCGACGTCGATCTTACGGCGGCGTCTGAGTATGGCTGGCGCGAAGATGTCCGACAAATCCGATTGAGCGGCCAACAGCCGAGCGGGATGATGAGACCTGCGCTCCATTCTTCAGGATATGCCTCAACACCGTATGCTTTTTCAGCAGTTAATTGCGCTTTTCAGCCGGGGTCACAGTTTCATACCGATCCTGCCGCTGCGATTGCGCTATCATTTCTGCTCTATACATTTGGGGACCGATTTTTTTAATGTCGTACTGGACGAAATCGCTGCTGTTAATGCCTTTTCTCTCTGTTGCCTGCGTGCATGCTGAGCCACTGCAAAAGTCGTTTTCCGACTGGCAGGTGACCTGCAACAATGCGGCGGACTGCGTGGCACGCAACATTCCCGGCGACAACGGCCTGGTGATGACCCTTTCGCGACATGCGGGCACCGACGACCGTCCTTTGCTGCGCATCGATTACGGCAGCGCCTGGAGCGGCGAACTGCCCGGCGGCGCGCTGCAGGACAACCTGCTTATCGACCAACGACGGCTCAAGCCCGATCTCAAACACTGGGTGGTGGAGCCCCATCATCTCGCCACCAGCAACGCCATCGCCATCGACGAGTTTCTTTCGCTGGTGATGGACGCCGATAACCTGCAGCTGACGTTTAACCCGCGCGCCATGATTTCGCTGCACGGGCTGAAAGCGGCGCTGCTGCTGATTGATGAGCTTCAGGGCAGAGTCAACGGCATGAGCGCCTGGGTGAAGCGGGGCGATCGCGCGGTCTGGGATGTGCCGCCGCCGCCGCCGCTGCCGCGTCCGA
>DENB01000021.1:12270-14966 GCA_002359495.1 Enterobacteriaceae bacterium UBA2655 | reverse complement strand
TCAAACAGACCGTCAGGGCAACGGGAGAGCAGGCTGTCAAACAGACCGTCAGGGCAACGGGAGAACAGGCTGTCAAACAGACCGTCAGGGCAACGGGAGAGCAGGGTGTCAAACAGACCGTCAGGGCAACGGAAAAGCAGGCTGTTAATGCGACCGAAAAGGCCGTGGCCAAAACGTCTGAAAAGGAGACCGTTAAGGCATCAGAAAAGGCGGCAAAAGAGAGCGATGGCATCGCAGTCAAAGAGAGCAAGAAAGAGCATTCTCCCCTGAAAAGTTGCCCCAAGACCGGCCATCCGGTTAACCCGGTGCTGGGGATCAAATTCCTGGCAGAGGAAACGGAGCTCGATTTCACGCTGCCTGCGGTACTGCCGCTGCGCTGGCAGCGCAGCTATTTCTCCGATCAGGCCGGAAGCGGCTGGCTCGGGCAGGGCTGGTCGCTGCCTTTTTCCCGGCACCTGCTGCGCCGGGAAGACGGAATGCTGCTTATCGATGAGCAGGGGCGGGAAGTCGCTCTGCCGTCGCCACAGGCGGGCGAAAGCCGGTTCGATCGACACGAACAGATATTTTTTACGCGCGAAGCGAACGGCCGCTACTGCATTACCGCCCTGAATAACCGGCTTCGTTATATTTATGCCCCGCTGGCCTTAAATCATGATGATCCGCAGGGCCGCGCCGCGCCTTATCTGCCGCTGATCGCCATGGAAGATCCGTACGGCAACCACATCCGTATCTGTTACGACGAGTCAGGCTTACCGGTTGAGGTTTATGATGCCGCCGGTCGGCGGCTCAGCCTGCGCTTTACCACGCTGCGCCTGCCTGACGGCAGCGAAACCCGGCGGCTGCAGTACGTGGTTCTGCACGTGGCGGACAGAGCGCCTGAACGCCTGGTCTCTTACCACTATTCCGCCGAGGGCGATCTGATTAGCGTGCAGAATGCGCAGGGCGTTGTCCGGCGCGAATACCGTTATACGCAGCATATTCTCACCGAACACCGCCAGCCAGGCGGACTGATCGCCCGCTACGAATATGATGAATACACCCGCAAGGGAAAAGTCATACGTCATACCACCAATCTGGGACAGACATGGCTGTTTGACTACCGCAAGGGCGAAACCCGGGTAACGGACCCGCTGCAGCGGGTGACACGCTATCGATACAATACTGGCAGGCGGTTCACCGGTTTTGTCGATGCCGGAGGGCGGCAGCACCAGGCGATGCTGGACAGCGCCGGTCGTCCCGTTACCTTCACGCTGCCCGGCGGGCTGCTGACGCATTACCGCTATGACCATTTCGGCAACATCACTTCCATTACCGACCCTGCCGGTTATCGTACGGCAATCCGCTACGACTCAGCTCACCGGCCGATCGCCGTAACTGACGTTATGGGACATACCACTAAATTTGATTACGCGCCGGCAGGCGATGCGATGCGTATTGTTGACGCACAGGGAAATGCTACGCAGTACCGCTACGAGCCGCGCGGTTTGCTGGCGGAGGTAGAAAGCAGCGACGGCCGATCGCGCTTTATGGAATATGACGACACAGGGCAGCTGACCGCTTTTACCGACTGTTCCGGCTTTACTACCCGCCTGTCACGCGACGCGAAGGGCAATGTTCAGGCGATCGTCTATCCGGATGGTTCGCAGACCTCTTTCCTCTACGATGAGCGGGCAAATCTGCTCGCCACGCGCTTTGCGGATGGCTCAACTGAACAATACAGCCGGGATGCGTCTGGCCGACAAACCGGGTACCGTGACGCGTTGGGCGCGCAAACGACCTGGCAGCTGGACCCTGACGGTCTGCCGGGCAGCCGTACCGATGCTTACGGCAACCGTTTTCATTATGAGTACGACGCCGCCCGCCGCCTGGTCTGTCTGACCAACGAAAACGGCGCCTGTTACCGTATGACCTACGATGAAAACGACAATATCCTGTGCGAACAGTCGTTTGACGGCGCCGTCACGCACTACCGCTATGATGATGCCGGTCAGTTGATCGAAAAAACAGAAGCCGGAACTCCGGCAGGTGCGCGGCGCGACGGCGCTATGGCGGCGGGCATTAACACCGTTTACCGGCGCGATGCCGCGGGGCGCGTGACGGAAAAAATCGTTCGGGACGTGGCGTCTGGCGCGACCTCGCGCAGCCGTTATGAATATAACGCGGCGGGGCAACTGACCCGTGCGGAGAATGCACAATGCGTTATCGAGCGCAGCTACGACAGGCTCGGGCAATGGGTGTCGGAGACCTGTGAGGTGATGGGGCAGCGCTACACCCTGCAGCACGCTTACGGCAGTAGCGGCAGCCGCAGCCGGACAACGCTCCCGGATGGCTCGCAGTTGAACTATCTCTGTTACGGAGCAGGGCATCTGCTTCAGATAAACCTGGACACCGCGATACTCTGCGAGTTTGAGCGCGATAGCCTGCATCGGGAAACTCGTCGTACTCAGGGCGCGCTGACCAGCGCGTTTCGTTACAGCGTGCGCGGGCAGCTACAGAGCCAGCAGGTCTCCGCCGGAGACTGTGCGACTGACTTCACCCCGCCGGTAATCTCACGTCACTACCGGTACGATAAAGCGGGCAACCTGCAAAAAGTTACCGGTCCGCGTGGTCACCAAACAGAGTACCGGTATGATCTGCTGGGCCGGTTAATTCAGCAGGGCGAAGAACGGTTCGCCTATGATGCGGCCCATAACCTG
>DENB01000021.1:4122-12137 GCA_002359495.1 Enterobacteriaceae bacterium UBA2655 | reverse complement strand
TGCCGGCGGCACCGTTATTTTCCTCTGGGACGGCGACCAACTGCTGAGTGAAATCGGGACGGAGAAAACGCTGACCTGGGTATACGCGCCTGACAGCTTTGTCCCGCTGGCGCAGATTGCGCGCAAAGAGAACGCGGAGACAAAAATTTATTATTACCATACTGACCAGATAGGTTGTCCACGCGAACTGACCACGGCGGAAGGCGAGATTGTCTGGCAGGCACACTACCGCGCCTGGGGAAACCTTGCGACGCAAGAAGCCGCAGCACAGCCGGGCAGTGAACAGGTCATTCAGCCGCTGCGCTTTCAGGGACAGTATTACGACGAGGAGAGCGGACTGCACTATAACCGCTACCGTTATTACGATCCTGACACGGGACGCTTTATCACGCCGGATCCGCTTGGTCTGACGGGAGGAGAAAACGCCTGGCTGTATGCGCCAAACCCCACCGGCTGGATCGATCCGTTGGGGCTGATGAATAATCCAGGCAGCAGCTCGTCTGCAGGCGGATTAACAAGGGGTAACGCTGGCAATCTCGGGAAGGCCACGTATTCCTTTGACAAAATCACAAAAAATATGACCGTAACAACGCATGGAGCGCCCTTTGTTACGCAAACCGATAGATTGGCGTCAGGTTCAACTTTGGCAAAACAAGTCAAAGGTGCTGTAGCAAAACAAGGTGGAAACGTTAATCGCGTTGTTTTACAGAGTTGTTATAGCGCGCGAGGCGGCGCGGCATCTCAGGCGCAACAACTTGCTAACGCGCTGAATAAACCCGTTACTGGCTTTAAAGGAAAATTTACCCAAGAAATCAGAGCGGGTTCCAGCCGACCGAAAGATGGAAGCGGTGGTCAAACCAAATTATTCCAGCCTTCCACGTCAAATATCGGCAAAACAACCAGCTCTGTCTTGAACAATGTAGGAAATAAAATTGTTTCAGGGGCTGTTAAAACAAAGCAATTTTTTAAAAACACACCTTAAAGAAATTACGTTGCGAAAAGGCTGTACATAAATAAGTGCTGGCGTTGTTTCGAAAATTTTTGGCTAAGTAACTTGCCGGTAATCCTTAAAAAGTAAAGGTGTTTTTGCCGTTAACTTGATGCGATGTCAAACATCAATACTACCCCGCTGAGACTATATATCCGGCTCAGCATTACGCAGCGGAGCAGCACTTCCGCTGCGTAATCTTTATTATTGCTCCGGTTTTTTCGGCAGCGCGTAAGCCATGATGGCGTCGCCGGAACGGGTGCGCAGCCCGCCGTGTCCGCCCGCCGCGATCACCACATACTGACGTCCGTCGTCGCCGACATAGGTCATCGGCGTCGCCTGGCCGCCAGCTGGCAAACGGGCTTTCCACAGCTCCCGGCCGCTCTTCTCGTCAAAAGCGCGCAGATAGTCGTCAGCGGTCGCGCCCATAAAAATCAGGCCGCTGGCGGTGACGATATTGCCGCCGATAGAGAACATGCCGGTCGGCAGCGGGGCGTTAGTATGGGTATTGAAAATATTCATATCGCGCGTGGTGCCCACCGGACGCTGCCAAACGATCTTTTTGCTGACGAGGTCGATCGCCACCAGTTTGCCCCACGGCGGCGCGTTGCAGGGCGCGCCCAGCGCCGACAGCCAGGGTTTCACCACGGCGGCGTAAGGTGTGCCGTATTCAGGGCCAACGGAAAAATCTTTCGGCTTCGGATAAGGCCCTTTGCTGTCCCAGCCCTGCCAGGGTTTCATCAACCCTTTTTTAATCGCCTCTTCGCTGCGCATCCCCTCGACGGTAAACGGAATGTAGCTGGTGTTGGCGATCAGCAGATGGTGCGTCGGATCGACCGACGCGCCGTGCCAATCCACCACGCCGTCAAAGGCCGGGTAGGCGATGTTGGTATCGAGCGCGGGCGGCGTGTACTGACCCTGATAGCGATACTGATGGAACTGCACGCGGCACATCAGCTGGTCGAACGGCGTGGCACCCCACATATCGCGTTCGGTAAGATCGCGCGGCGCCAGGGTCGGCATCCCCTCCGAATAAGGCTGAGTCGGCGAAAGCCGCTCGCCGGGCAGGTGCACCGTTGTCGGCACCGCTTTTTCCGTCACCTGCGCCAGCGGCTTGCCGGTGCGGCGATCCAGCATAAACAGCTGACCCATTTTGGTGGTTTGCACCAGCGCGGGCAGCGTAGAGCCGTCCGCCTGCGGCAGATCCACCAGCGTCGGCCCGATCGGCACGTCAAAGTCCCAGACATCATGATGCACCGTCTGGTAGTGCCAGCGCTCTTCGCCGGTTTCGATATCAAGCGCGACGATGGCGCTGGAGTAGCGGTCGTCAAAATCCCGACGCTGGGCGCCATAGTAATCGGGGGTGGCGTTGCCGAGCGGCAGATAGATTAGGCCGAGGTTCGCATCGGCGGTATAGGTGCCCCAGGCATTAGGGGTACCGCGCGTATAAGTTTCACCCGGCTGCAACGGCGCCGTCGGGTTAGTTTTGCCGAGATCCCAGGCCCAGGCGAGCTGGCCGCTGACCGGATCGTAAGCGCGCACCACGCCGGAGGGTTCGCCGCGCGCCTGGTTGTCATAGACCCAGCCGCCCAGCACCAGCCGATCCTTCATGATCAGCGGTTGCGAGGTGATAAAGTGGAAACCGGCGGGTACTTTGCCCATGTTGTCGGTCAGGCTAACGATGCCCTTGTTGCCGAAATCGCTGCAAAGCTGGCCGTTGTCCGCACTCAGCGCGATCAGCCGCGCATCGGCGGTGGTGGTCAGGATGCGATGCGGGCAGGCCTGCGACTGCGGCGCGTCGAAATAGGCCACGCCGCGGCAGGCGAGGTATTCGTTGGCGGAGGTGTTATTGTTGGGATCGTATTCCCAGATTTTCTTGCCGCTGGTTGCCTCCAGCGCGATCACATGTCGGTGCGGCGTGCAGATATAGAGACGGTTGCCGACTTTGGTCGGCGTCACTTCGAAGTTATATTCACGCCCGTTCTCAGTCTCGAACTTCTTCGCCAGATCGCCGGTATGGAATTCCCAGGCGGGCTGAAGCTGAGCGACGTTCTGCGGCGTAATCTGGCTGGCGGGCGAGAAGCGCTGCCCTTCCGGCGTGCGGCCATAGTAGCGCCAGTCGCGATCGTTACTGTCCGGCGCAGGCGAGCTGGCGGCCGGGAAAGGGTTGTTTTGCACGAAACGCTGGTCGCTGACTCGCCAGCCGGTGATGAAAATGCCCGCCAGTACTACCAGGTAAAGCAGGCTGCTGAGACTGGCGGCGCGGCGCGCGGCGGGGCGATCGAACAGCTTGCGGGTGATCCACGGCAGGCAGAGCCAAAGCCCCAGCAACGAGAAGCCGAACAGGCGCGGCATCAGCTTCCAGCCGTCGAGACCGACTTCCCACAGCGACCAGATCAGCGTCGCCGCAAAAGCAATCAGGTAAAGCCAGAATCCGGCGGGGCGGCGCGCAATCAGCAGCGCGCCGCTCAGGGCGAACAGAATGCCCGCAGGCAGGTAGTAAGGCGAGCCGCCAAGCGCCAGCAGCCAACCGCCAAAAATCAGAAAGAACAGACCGGCAAGCGCGACCACGAGTCCCGTAATGCCGGTAAATGAAAAAATACGACGCAGCATGATTCAATTCCCTGTATAAAACTTCGTCAGTGCAAAGAATTGTCAAGTATAGTCAACCGATTTAAAGGCACTGACCGACCTGCGTGCAATCGGCCCTGCATCGCTTTTTTCGCCTGCTCGCGCCTGTCTGTTTACGCAGGCAGGCTGGCGAAAAGCCTGCGCTGGCGGGCCCTGAGCCGTTGCCAGCTTGAGAAAATCGCGCTGATAAGTTTATCCAGAGAAATGTGAGAGATTGTTGCCTGCGCCGCAATATACCCTTGCGAGCCGCAGGGTGTATGCCGTACCACGGCTATGATTTAATACGCGATGTGACGCAGATCAAATTTTAATAAGCGTCCTGTTTACCGTTCTGTAAAGACCGAACGGCCCACCTGCGTTTTTTATTCTATTGGGAGAGAGTGTTATGCCTGTTGCACTACTGGCGCTGGCGCTGAGCGCGTTCGCCATCGGCACCACGGAGTTCGTCATTATGGGATTGCTGCCGGATGTGGCGGGCGATCTGCAGGTGTCGATTCCCTCTGCGGGCTGGCTGATTAGCGGTTATGCGCTGGGCGTGGCGATCGGCGCGCCGATCATGGCGCTGCTGACGGCGAAGCTGCCACGTAAGCGCACCTTAATTCTGCTGATGATGATTTTTATCATCGGCAACATCCTCTGCGCGCTGGCGTACAACTACAACCTGCTGATGATGGCGCGCGTCGTCACCGCGCTCTGTCACGGCGCGTTCTTCGGCATCGGCGCGGTCGTGGCGGCCAGCCTGGTGGCGCCGGATCGTCAGGCCTCGGCGGTGGCGTTGATGTTTACCGGCCTGACGCTGGCCAACGTGCTGGGCGTGCCGCTCGGCACCTGGTTCGGCCAGCTCTTCGGCTGGCGCGCCACCTTCTGGGGCGTGGCGATTATCGGCGTGCTCGCCTTTATCGCGCTGATCGTCAGCCTGCCGGTCAATAAAGGGGAGAAGTCGGTGCATCTTGCCAGCGAAGTGAGCGCGCTGGCGAACGGCAAGCTGTGGCTGTCGCTGCTGATGACGGTGTTTTTCGCCGCCGCGATGTTCGCGCTGTTCAGCTATATCGCGCCGTTGCTGTTGCAGGTCACGGGCATCAGCGATCGCGGCGTGAGCTGGACGCTGTTCCTGATCGGCGCCGGCCTGACGGTGGGCAACATTCTCGGCGGCAAGCTGGCGGACTGGAAAGTCTCCTTCAGCTTGATCCTGAGCTTCTCGCTGATCGCGCTGTTCTCGCTGCTGTTCAGCTGGACCAGCCATGCGCTGTGGCTGGCGGAGATTACCTTGTTCCTCTGGGCGATGGCGACGTTCGCCACCGTGCCCAGCCTGCAGATTAACGTGGTGCGCCACGGTAAAGAGGCGCCTAACCTGGTCTCGACGCTGAACATCTCCGCGTTTAACGTCGGCAACGCGCTGGGCGCCTGGATCGGCGGTGCGGTCATCGGTAACGGCTTCGGCCTGACCTCGGTGCCGGTCGCGGCGGCGGCGCTGGCGGCTGTGGGTTTGATCGTCTGTCTGATCACCTTCCGCAACAGCCGCGGCCAGGCGGAAGCCGCGCGCGCCTAAGCCAGCCGCGCCGCAATGCGCGGGTGGAACTGCGCGGCCTGCTGCTGAAGGTGGGCAACGAAGGCATCCACCAGCGCTGAAGCGGGGCGGTGCTGCGGTCGCACCAGGCTGACCGTAAAAGGCACCGCCACGCTAAACCGGCGCATCACCACTCCGCTGTCGGCGTAATCCAGCGCCGTCAGCGGGTTGACCACCGATATACCTACCCCCGCTTTCACCATGGCGCAGACGGACGCTGCGCTGTGCGTCTCCATCACCAGCCGTCTTTCCACCTTTTGCTCGTGAAACAGGCTGTCCAATAACTGTCGGTAGCTGTCGCTGCGCGACAGGCTGACATAGTTTTGCCCGTGAAAATCGTGCGGCGTCAGAATGTCGCGCTGGCTGAGAGGATGGTTTGCCGGCAGCACGCAGACTTCGTCGCAGGTCAGCAGCTCCAGCCGTTCGGTGCCGGCCGGCGCGTGGCGCGTCTCGGTCAGGCCCAGATCGTAGCGCTGCGCGGAGAGCCACTCCTCCAGCAGCGGCGACTCCTGCGGAATGATATTCATGCTGACGTCGGGATAGCGCAGCAGAAAAGGCTGGCAGAGCGGCGGCAGCAGCGACTGCGAAAACACCGGCAGGCAGGCGACGGAAAGCTCTCCCTGACGAAACTGGCGCAGCCCGTCGGCGGCGTCGATAATGCGATCGAGACCATACCAGGATCGCTGCACCTCTTCGAACAGGCGCAGCCCCTGCACCGTCGGCTGCAGGCGGCCGCGCACCCGTTCAAACAGCGCCATGCCCAGTTGCTTTTCAAAGCGCGCCAGCTCGCGGCTGACTGTCGGCTGCGAGGTGCGCAGCAGCGCGGCGGCCTGCGTCAGGTTGCCGCTGGTCATTACCGCATGGAAAATTTCGATTTGTCGCCAGTTGATCTGTGCCATAGCGCCTCCAGCCCATATCATATTTGCATAGCTGGCGCTAAAAAAGATATTTTTCAGCATGGTTTCGCTGTGGCTAAATAAAGCCATTGCTACCAGGAGAATCACAATGCCACGCCCACTGAATAACCCCGATACCGCTCTGACCGAACAGAATCTGCTGGCGCTGGCGCGCCGCTACCAGGGGCCGTTCTGGGCCTACGACGCCGCCATTATTCAGCAGCGCATCGCCCAGCTCAGCGCCTTTGACGTAGTGCGTTTCGCTCAAAAAGCCTGTTCTAATATTCACATTCTGCGTCTGATGCGCGCGGCGGGCGTAAAGGTCGATTCGGTGTCGCTGGGCGAAATCGAGCGCGCACTGGCGGCGGGGTATCAGCCGGGCGGCGAAGAGATCGTATTTACCGCTGACGTTTTCGACCGGCCGACGCTTGCGCGCATCGCGGAACTTCAGGTGCCGGTGAATACCGGTTCCATCGATATGTTGCATCAGCTCGGTGCCGTGTCGCCGGGCCATGCGGTCTGGCTGCGCGTTAACCCGGGCTTCGGCCACGGTCACAGTCAAAAAACCAATACCGGCGGCGAAAACAGCAAGCACGGCATCTGGCACGCCGATCTGCCGCTGGCGCTGGCGGCGATTCAGCAATATAGCCTGAAGCTGGCAGGCATTCATATGCACATCGGTTCCGGCGTCGACTACGGACACCTACAGCAGGTCTGCGACGCGATGGTCGATCTGGTGGTGCGCTCCGGTCAGGATCTGACGGCGATTTCCGCCGGCGGCGGCCTGTCGATTCCTTACCGCTACGGCGAGGAAGCGATCGATACCGAACACTATTTCGGCCTGTGGAACGCGGCGCGCGATCGCATCGCGGCGCACCTCGGCCACAGCGTAAAGCTGGAGATTGAGCCGGGCCGCTTCCTCGTCGCCGAGGCGGGCGTGCTGGTTTCCGAAGTGCGCGCGGTGAAAGCGATGGGCAGCCGTCACTTCGTGCTGGTCGACGCGGGCTTCAGCGACCTGATGCGTCCGGCGATGTACGGCAGCTATCACCATATTTCTGTAATGGCGGGCAACGGCCGCGCGCTGGATGAAACGCAAACACTGGAGAGCGTGATCGCCGGTCCGCTGTGCGAATCGGGCGACGTTTTCACCCAGCTGGAGGGCGGAAAAGTCGAGACGCGCGCATTGCCGGCGGCGCAGCCGGGCGATTATCTGGTGTTTCACGATACCGGCGCTTACGGCGCGTCGATGTCCTCTAACTACAACAGCCGCCCGCTGATCCCGGAAGTGCTGTTTGAACAGGGGCAGCCGCACGAAATCCGCCGTGCGCAAACCATTCAGGAGCTGCTGGCGCTGGAGCTGGGCTAAGCCCGTGGTCGGGAAAGGAATAAAAAATGGCGATTGAGATTGTCTCGCTGGCCGAAGCGCCGCAACACGCGGAGCAGTTGACCGACTGGCTGTGGCGCGCTTTCGGCTGCGACGCCAGCCGCGATTTTTTCGCCAGCGTGATCCAGAGCAGCCTGGCGGGCGCGGAATTCCCCGTCACCTTCGTCGCCGTCGAGCAGGGCAGGGCGCTGGGCACGGTCGGCTTCTGGCGCTGCGATCTGATCAGCCGTCAGGATCTTTTTCCCTGGCTGGCGGCGCTCTATGTCGATGAGGCGGCGCGCGGCGCGGGACTCAGCGCAGCGTTGCAACAGCATGTGATCGACTGGGCGCGCGAGCGCGGCCACCCTGAGCTGTGGCTCTGGTCCACTTTCGGCGGCTACTACGAGCGCTTCGGCTGGACATATCGCGGCGAAGCGCTGGAGTACCCGGATAAGCCGGTGCGGTTGTATCAGCGGGCATTGTGAGTGTTCTGCTGAAGCGGGGCGGGTTCGCATGAGCGGTGCTCCCCCTTGACCCCGGGCTCGCGGCCCGCTTCATCGCCGCTTCGCG
>DENB01000021.1:3825-3992 GCA_002359495.1 Enterobacteriaceae bacterium UBA2655 | reverse complement strand
ACTGCCTGCCGCCTGGCGGGCGGAACCCTGCGGAGCAGAAATATTCAGCCCTGCGGCTGTCCGCTCCCCCAAATGAAACGCCGGCGCGTTTCTTATCTCAGCGGCATAACGGCCGCCTCAACCCGGTCCGCTTACCGAATGGCGACGCACCAGCGTCGGGCTAAACA
>DENB01000021.1:0-3576 GCA_002359495.1 Enterobacteriaceae bacterium UBA2655 | reverse complement strand
CCTCGTCCGGTTCGCCCCAGGCGACCAGCCGGTCGTTACAGGGCAGGCCGTGCTCCTTCAGCGCATCGTAATAGCCCTGCAGACGCTCTTCCGCATCGGAAATGGTATGGGTGGAACAGATAAAGGCGATCTGCTGATGGCCGAGCTGGATTAAATGACGCGTCGCCAGCCAGGCGCCGTAACGGTCGTCCAGCGCGATGCAGCGCTTTTCGAACCCTTTCAGCAGGCGGTTCAGCAACACCATACCCGGCATCTGCTTCATCAGCATCTCCAGCTCGGCGTCGGGGATCTTCTTGGCATGCACCACCAGCGCCGCGCAGCGGTGGCGCATCAGCTGCTCAATCGCCTGCCGCTCCTTTTGCTCGTTATGGTAACCGTTACCAATCAGCAAAAAGTTGCCGGTCTGGCCTGCCACCTCGTCGACCGCTTTCACCATGGCGCCGAAAAAGGGATCGGAAACGTCGCCCACCACTAACCCTAACGTCTCGGTAGACTGCTGCGCCAGGGCGCGCGCGTTGGCGTTGGGATGGTATTGCAGCTGCTCCATCGCGCTGGCGACGGCCTGACGCGAATTCTCGCTCGCCTTAGGAGAATTATTGATAACGCGCGATACCGTGGCGACGGAGACGCCCGCCAGTCTGGCGACATCCTTTATGGTAGCCATTCGCTTACCTGCTTCCGGGGAAAACGTTTACACATCCGCTCAGTGTTACGGAAAACAGAGGGTACATCAAGCCGACAGAATGCCAGCGGCGTCGCAAAAGCGGGAAAACTCAGCGGTTATCCCCGGGCGTGCGCCCGACGGCTCGCTCATGGTATGCTGCTATTCCCATATTTACCTGCCTGCCGGACTCAAATAAAGATGATTAAAAAAGTGCCGCATCTGGCGCACTGGGGCGCTTTTACCGCCGTCACAGAAAACGACCGCCTGACGGGCTGCGAACCCTTTTTCGCCGACGCCGATCCTTCGCCGATGCTCAATACCATTCCCGAGCTGGTTTACTCCGACAAACGCATTCGCCAGCCGATGGTGCGCCGCTCATGGCTGAAGTCGCGCGAGAACAGCGATCGTTCGCTGCGCGGACGGGAAGACTTTGTCGCCGTCGACTGGGAAACCGCGCTCGATCTGGTGGCGGAAGAGAACCGGCGCGTGCGCGACCGCTACGGCGCCTCGGGCATTTTTAACGGCTCTTACGGCTGGTCGTCGGCCGGCCGCGTTAACCATGCGCGCACGCTGATCCGTCGCTTCTACAACCTCGGCGGCGGCGGCGTCGACCAGCTGGGCAATTACAGCTGGGGCGCCGCGCAGTTCTTTCTGCCTTACGTGATCGGCACCTATATGCCGCTCACCGGCCGCGTCACCGACTGGCCGGAGGTGGTGGAGCATGCGGAGATCTTTATCGCTTTCGGCGGGCTGGCGCTGAAAAACGCCCAGGTCGCCTCCGGCGGCGCCGGACAGCACAGCCTGAAACCGGCGCTGCAGCAGCTGGCGGCCAAAGGCACGCCGGTGATCAATATCAGTCCGCTGCGCGAAGATTGTCCCGACTTTGTCAATGCGGAGTGGATCCCGATCCGCCCCAATACCGACGTGGCGC
This sequence comes from Enterobacteriaceae bacterium UBA2655, assembly GCA_002359495.1. Classification (GTDB taxonomy): domain Bacteria; phylum Pseudomonadota; class Gammaproteobacteria; order Enterobacterales; family Enterobacteriaceae; genus Pantoea; species Pantoea superficialis. The sequence continues at coordinate 1,981 of DENB01000021.1, read as the reverse complement.
TGATGCTGGCGCTGGGTTATGAAATTGAACAACGCGGCGCAGTTGACGACGCTTTCCTCGCCAGCCACTGCGTCGGCTGGCCGCAGCTGCGCGCCTATCTGCGCGGCGAGCAGGATGGGGTGGCGAAAACCCCCGCCTGGGCCAGCGCTATCACCGGCATTCCCGCCGCGCGCATCGTCGCGCTGGCGCAGCAGCTGATCGGCAAACGCAGCTTTATAACCTGTTCCTATTCGGTGCAGCGTGCCCATCGCGGCGAACAGCCTTACTGGATGATGATCGCGCTCTCGTCGATGCTGGGTCAGCCCGGCCTGCCGGGCGGCGGCTTCTCTTTCGGCCACGGCTCGATGAACAGCGTCGGCAACCCGCGCATCGACGGCCCGGCACCGATGATGTCCGCCGGAATCAACCCCTCCGGGCTGGCGATCCCGGTGGCGCGCATCAGCGACATGCTGCTGAATCCCGGCCAGCCTTACGGTTTTCAGGGAGAGACGCTGCACTACCCCGATATCCAGCTGATCCACTGGGCGGGCGGCAATCCGTTCCATCATCACCAGCAGCTCAATCGTCTGGTGGAAGGCTGGCAGAAGCCGCAGACCGTGGTGGTGCAGGACATCGTCTGGACCCCGGCGGCGCAGATGGCCGACATCGTGCTGCCCGCCACCACCACGCTGGAGCGCAATGACATCGGCGGCTCGTCGCGCGACCGCTTTGTGCTGGCGATGCATCAGGCGATTAAACCGCAGCACCAGGCGCGCAACGACTTCGACATTTTTGCCGACCTGGCGGAGCGTCTCGGCTACCGCGACAGCTTTACCGAGCGGCGCAACGAGCGCGAATGGATCGCACACCTCTACCAGCAGTGCGCCGTCGCTCACGCGCGCAAAGATATTCACTGGCCGGAGTTCGAGGAGTTCTGGCAGCGCGGCTACGTGGAAGTGCCGGAAGGGGGCGCGCCTTACGTGTTTATGGATGCGTTTCGCGCCGATCCGCAGACTAACCCGATCCGCACCGCCAGCGGCAAAATCGAGCTGTTTTGCCAGACCATCGCCGACTATCAGCTGGAGGATATGGCCGGCCATCCCGAATGGCGCGAGCCGCAGGAGTGGCTGGGCGCGCCGCTCAGCGCGCAGTATCCGCTGCATATGATTTCGATTCAGCCGTCGGACCGCCTGCATAGCCAGCTGGACGCCACACCCAGCGTGCAGCGCAACAAAACGGCTGGACACGAAACCCTCTCCATGCATCCGCGGGACGCGGCGGCGCGCGGCATTGAGGAGGGCGACGAGATCGAGGTCAGCAACGCGCGCGGCGTGATGCTGGCGGGCGTCAGGTTAACCGAAGGTCTGACGCCGGGCGTGGTGACTATCGCCACCGGCGCCTGGTTCGATCCCGGCTTCGGCAAAGCCTGGCAGTCTTACGATCGGGCGGGCAACCCGAATGTGCTGACGCTGGATATCGGCACCTCTTCGCTGACGCAGGGACCCAACGCCATGAGCTGCCTGGTGGAGATTAAAAAACGCAGCGGTTGCAAAAATGGTTAAAAATCACATGGCTGGTTACATTTTGCCGGTAACTGTTGCGTTTGTTTGATAGCAACCCATCGTGCCGCCTTGCTACAGTCAAGGTCCCAGAGGTATTGATGGGTGAACATCAAAAAGTTTCTTGATTACACCAACCTGCGCAGATGCGCAGGTTTTTTTTGCCCAAATTTCGCCGCTGTTGTTTTACGCCTCATCAAACGCGCAGGCGCAGCCGATAACGAACTGATACACAGTTTTCCTGTTCCCGGCGCGACGGTTTCTTTATAACTTTCGGCAGGATTGTGCCCTTTAACTTTTACCGCAGCGGAACGCCATGGCCCGGATCAAAAAACTACTGGGGAAAGACCAGATCAAAGCCCCTTTTAACCCCTTTCGCTTTCGCCTGATTTGCCTCGGCGTGTTGAGCTGTTTAGGCCTGTTGCTGGCGCGCGTCGGCGATT
>DENB01000005.1 GCA_002359495.1 Enterobacteriaceae bacterium UBA2655 | reverse complement strand
GCGGGCGAAACCGTGCTGCTGGGCCGCAACGGCTCCGACTATTCGGCGACGCAAATCGGCGCGCTGGCGGGCGTGGGCCGCGTCACCATCTGGAGCGACGTAGCCGGCGTCTACAGCGCCGACCCGCGCAAAGTGCCGGATGCCTGTCTGCTGCCGCTGCTGCGTCTCGATGAGGCCAGCGAACTGGCCCGTCTCGCCGCGCCGGTGCTGCAGGCCCGCACACTACAACCCGTTTCCGGCAGCGATATCGATCTGCAGCTGCGCTGCAGCTACCAGCCGGAGCAAGGCTCGACGCGCATTGAGCGCGTGCTGGCGTCGGGCACCGGCGCCCGCATCGTCACCAGTCACGACGATGTCTGCCTGATTGAAGTGCAGGTTTCGGATCGTCACGATTTCGCCAGTCTGCAAAAAGAGATCGATCAGCTGTTGAAACGCGCGCAGCTGCGCCCGCTGGCGAGCGGCGTGCATCCCGATCGCCAGCTGCTGCAGCTCTGTTACACCTCGGAAGTGGTCAACAGCGTCTTTACCCTGTTGCAGGATGCCGGTCTGCCGGGCCATCTCCAGCTGCGCGACGGACTGGCGCTGGTGGCGCTGGTCGGCGCCGGCGTGACGCGCAACCCGTTGCACAGCCATCGTTTCTGGCAGCAGATCAAAGACCAGCCGGTTGAGTTCGTCTGGCAGTCTGAAGATCATATCAGTACGGTCGCCGTGCTGCGCGTCGGCCCGACGCAACATCTGGTGCAGGGCCTGCATCAGTCGCTGTTCCGCGCCGAAAAGCGCATCGGCCTGATGCTGTTCGGCAAAGGCAATATCGGCTCGCGTTGGCTGGAGCTGTTCGCCCGCGAGCAGGAGACGCTTTCGGCGCGCACCGGCTTTGAATTTGTGCTGGCTGGCGTCGCGGACAGCCGCCGTAGCCTGCTGAGCTATGAGGGGCTGGACGCCAGCCGCACGCTCGCGTTCTTCGACGACGAGGCGGTTGAGCGCGATGAAGAGTCGCTGTTCCTCTGGATGCGCGCGCACCCGTTTGACGATCTGGTGGTGCTCGACGTAACGGCCAGCGAGCCGCTGGCGGATCAGTATCTCGACTTCGCCAGCCACGGTTTTCATGTGATCAGCGCCAACAAAGTGGCGGGCGCCTCGCCGGGCTACCTCTGGCGACAAATCCGCGACGCCTTCGCCAAAACCGGCCGCCACTGGTTATATAACGCCACCGTCGGCGCAGGCTTGCCGATCAACCATACGGTGCGCGATCTGCGCGACAGCGGCGACGCCATCCTCGCCATCAGCGGCATTTTTTCCGGCACCCTTTCCTGGCTGTTTTTGCAGTTCGATGGCACGGCGCCGTTTACGGAGCTGGTGGATCAGGCCTGGCAGCAGGGTCTGACGGAGCCGGACCCGCGCGTCGATCTCTCCGGGCAGGACGTTAAGCGCAAGCTGGTGATTCTGGCGCGTGAAGCGGGCTATGAAATCGAGCCGGATCAGGTGCGCGTCGAGTCGCTGGTGCCGGAGAGCTGTAAAGGCGAGTCGATCGACCACTTCTTTGAAAATGCGGATGAGCTGAACGAACAGATGCTGCAACGTCTGGAGGCGGCGCAGGAGATGGGGCTGGTGCTGCGCTACGTGGCGCGTTTCGACGCCAACGGCAAGGCGCGCGTTGGGGTGGAGGCGGTGAGGCCGGAACATCCGCTCGCTTCGCTGCTGCCCTGCGATAACGTTTTCGCTATCGAGAGCCGCTGGTATCGCGATAACCCGCTGGTGATCCGCGGGCCGGGCGCAGGTCGCGACGTGACGGCGGGCGCGATTCAATCCGATCTTAATCGGCTGGCTCAGCTGCTCTGATCGGCTGTTCAGGCAGGAAACGCCGTTTTCCTGCCTTTTCCTCAACTTAGCCGCTGCGCATGAAAATCTTTTTTCTTGTCTGACTATATTGTCACACCCTTAAATCATTTTTCTGTTGACGCTACGACAGGAATCGTTCATTTTGTGCATCTGGACGTCTAAACGTATGGATGTTCATTGCCGATAAAAATGACCGATGCGATCGATGAGGTAACAGGATGAGTTTCTTTCATGCCAACCAGCGCGAAGCGCTGAACCAAAGCCTGGCTGAGCTGAACGGGCAAATTAACGTCTCTTTTGAGTTTTTTCCGCCCCGCACCAGCGAAATGGAAGAGACGCTCTGGCACTCCATCGATCGCCTCAGCAGCCTGAAACCGAAATTCGTTTCCGTGACCTACGGCGCGAACTCCGGCGAGCGCGACCGCACCCACAGCATCATTAAGGGGATCAAGGATCGCACCGGTCTGGAAGCGGCGCCGCATTTGACCTGCGTCGACGCCACGCGCGACGAGCTGCGCGCCATCGCGCAGGATTACTGGAACAACGGCATTCGTCACATCGTCGCGTTGCGCGGCGATCTGCCGCCGAACGGCGGCAAACCCGATATGTACGCCTGCGATCTGGTCTCGCTGCTGAAAGAGGTGGGCGATTTCGATATCTCCGTCGCCGCCTACCCGGAAGTTCACCCGGAAGCGAAAAGTGCGCAGTCGGATCTGATTAACCTGAAGCGTAAAATCGACGCGGGCGCCAACCGGGCGATTACACAGTTTTTCTTCGATGTGGAGAGCTACCTGCGCTTTCGCGATCGCTGCGTCGCCACCGGAATCGACGTCGAGATTGTGCCGGGCATTCTGCCGGTTTCCAACTTTAAGCAGCTTCAGCGCTTCGCCACCATGACCAACGTGCGCGTGCCGGGCTGGATGAATGCGATGTTCAGTGGGCTGGACGACGATGCGGAGACGCGCAAAATGGTCGGCGCGAACATTGCGATGGATATGGTGAAAATTCTGTCGCGGGAAGGGGTGAAGGATTTCCACTTTTATACGCTGAACCGCGCCGAGATGAGCTACGCGATTTGCCACACGCTGGGCGTGCGGCCGGTGGTGGCGGCCTGAGAGAGGGATCGGCAAGAATGACGCGCGCCAGGGCCTTATCCGGGAACAAGGCGGATGCGCGCCCGCCTTGTTCTGAACATTAGCGCGTTTCCGCTCAGCAAACCGCCCCCCGATTAATACACCAGCGCCTGCCCATCCTTACGGCTTTCCGTCGCCGCAATATAAAAGCCCTGCGGATCGCGCATGATCGCCTGGGCGCCGCCGAAGTTATAGCTCAACAGCGGATCTTCCAGCGTGATGCTATGACCCATATTGCGCAGCGCGGCCAGCGTATTGCGATCCATCGACGGCTCCACGATCACCTCGCGTCCCTGCACCACGCGCCAGCGCGGCGCGTCGATCGCCGCCTGCGGATTTTGCTTGTGCATCATGATGCGCAGCGCCATCTGCAAATGCCCCTGCGCCTGCATCGGCCCGCCCATCACCCCGAACGACATCAGCGGCTCGCCGTCGCCGTCCAGCGCGAAGGCGGGGATGATGGTGTGGAAAGAGCGTTTGCCGCCCGCCACCACGTTGGGATGGTGCGGATCGAGCGAAAAGCCCGCGCCGCGGTTCTGCAAGCTGATGCCGGTGCCTGGCACCACCACGCCGGAACCGAAGCCCATAAAGTTAGACTGAATAAAAGAGACCATCATGCCGCTGGCGTCGGCGGTGGAGAGATAAACCGTGCCGCTCTGCTGCGGCGAACCAAAGCTAAAATCGCCCGCTTTTTCAGGATCGATCAGCTGCGCGCGGCTTTTCAGGTACGCATCGCTTAACAGCAGATCGGCCGGGAATTCGAGATGGTCCTCATCGGTGACGTAGCGCTCCAGATCCACCAGCGCCAGCTTCATCGCCTCGATGGAAAGATGCAGCCAGGGCACGGAATCGGGGGTATAGCGGCCGATATCCCACTGTTCGAGAATGCCCAGCGCGATTAGCGTGGCGATGCCCTGACCGTTCGGCGGCAGCTCCTGCACCGAACCGCCTGCAAAGGGACGCGACAGCATTTTCACCCAGTCGGCGCGATGGTTTTTCAGATCGTCCAGCGTCAGCGCCGCGTTGTGCTCGCGGGCGAAGGCGGCGATTTTTTCCGCCAGTTCGCCGCGGTAAAAAGCGTCGCCGTTGGTGGCGGCGATCGTCTCCAGCGTATCAGCCTGGTCGGGGTTGCGGAAAATCTCGCCGATGCGCGGCGGACGGCCTTCAGGAGCGAAGCAGTCGCTGAAGCCGGGCTGGTTTTTCAGCTTGTTGTAGCCGCGCTGCCAGAGCTGGCCGATCAGCGGCGAAACCGGAAAGCCGTTGCGCGCGTACTCTATCGCCGGCTGCGCCAGTGTCGTCAGCGGCAGGGTGCCGAAGCGTTCCGCCAGCGCCACCCAGGCGGAAACGGCGCCCGGCACGGTAACGGCGTCCCAGCCCAGCTCCGGCATCTTCTCATGCCCGGCGAAGCGGTCCAGATTCCAGGCGGCGGGCGCGCGGCCGGAGGCGTTCAGGCCATGCAGCTGCTTGCCGTCCCAGATAATGGCGAAGGCGTCGCTGCCGATGCCGTTGCCGGTCGGCTCCAGCACCGTCAGGGCGATCGCCGTCGCCACCGCGGCGTCCACTGCGTTGCCGCCCTGTTGCAGCATGCGGATGCCCGCCTGCGCCGCCAGCGGCTGCGAGGTGGCTACCGCGTTGCGCCCCATCATCGGCACGCGATGGGAGGCGTAACCGACGTTAAAATCTAACTCTGCACTCATAGCGGTTCCTTAGTGTCAGTCGTTGCGCGGATCGAGCGCGTCGCGCAGTCCGTCGCCCAGCAGGTTGAAGCCCTGCACGATAAGAAAAATGGCAAGGCCGGGGAAAATCGACATCCACGGCGCCTGCTCCAGATAACCTTTGGCGGTGTTCAGCATCGCGCCCCACGAAGGCGAAGGCGGCTGCTGGCCGAGGCCGAGAAACGACAGGCTCGCCTCGGTGATAATCGCCGAGGCGATCGCCAGCGTCGCCTGCACCAGAATCGGCGACATCACGTTCGGCAGCACGTAACGCGCGATAATCCAGCGGTCAGGCAGGCCGATGGCGCGCGCGCCGTCGATATACTCTTCGTTGCGGATCGCGATCACCTGACCGCGCGTCAGCCGGGCGAAAATCGGCATCGCCGACAGGCCGATGGCGATCATCGCATTGGTCAGACTCGGCCCGAGAAAGGCGCCGAGCGCAATCGCCAGAATCAGAAAGGGACAGGCGAGCAGCGCTTCGATAAAGCGCGAGATAATGCCGTCGCACCAGCCCTGCCAGTAACCGGCGACCAGACCCAGCGGCACGCCGATAAGAATGGCGATCAGCACCGAAACGGAGCCTGCCAGCAGCGAGGTGCGCGCTCCCCAGATCATGCGCGATAAAATATCGCGCCCCAACTCGTCGGTGCCGAGCCAGTAAAGTTCCGAAGGCGGTTTGCGCACCGCGAGAAAGTTGGCTTTGATGGGATCGGCAGGCGCCAGCCAGGGGGCCAGCAGCGCCACGGCGACAAACAGAATGACGATCGCCGCGCCGATCAGGGCGCTTTTATTGCGCATAAACTTCTTCAGCACCCGGCTTCCGGCACGTTGCCGCGGCTGAGCCGCAGCGACTGTCAGCACCTCGCTCATGGTTAGCCTCGCATTTTCGGGTTAATTAACAGATAGAGCACATCGGCCAGCAGGTTAAGCAGCAGAAAGCCGATCGCCACGACAAGCACCACGCCCTGCACCACGGCGTAATCGCGGTTAAACACCGCATCCACGATCATTTTGCCGAAGCCCGGCAGGGTAAAAACCTGTTCGGTCAGCACCGCGCCGCCCAGTAGCTCGCCGAACAGCAGTGTGGTCAGGGTGATCACCGGCACCAGCGCGTTGCGGAACGCGTGCTTCAGCACCACTTTTTTCGGCATTAGCCCTTTGGCGCGCGCGGTGCGAATGTAATCCGCCTTCAGCACGGCGATCATCGAGGCGCGGGTATGACGCATCAGTGTGGCCGCCAGACCGGTGCCGAGCACCAGCGCAGGCAGCAGCAGCGTTTTGATGTTCTGCGCCAGCCCCTCGCCGATCGGCACGTAGCCGGACGCCGGCAGCCATTGCAGATGCACCGAAAAAAGCAGGATCAGCAGAATGCCCAGCCAGAAGTGCGGCACCGAAATTCCCGACAGCGCAATAAAGTTGCTGCCGTGATCGACCCAGCTTCCTTTGCGCACCGCCGCCAGAATCCCCATGCTGATGCCGATCGCCAGCGCGATGACCATCGCCAGCAGCGACAGCTCCAGCGTTACCGGCAGTTTGCTGGCGATAAGCGTGGTGACCGGCTCTTTGGTGCGCAGCGAGATGCCCAGGTCGCCCTGCAACGCGTTGCCGATCCAGTAGAAATATTGCGTCGGCAGCGGATCGTTCAGGTGATATTCGTCGCGCAGCTGAGCGATGACCGCCGGGTCGCGCTCCTCGCCAGCCATCGCCAGCACCGGATCGCCGGGCAGCAGTTTTTGCAGGGCGAATACCATGATGCTGACCAGCAGCAGGGTCGGGATCGCCAACAGCAGACGTTTCAGGATCAGTTCCAGCATTCTCGCTCCTCAGACGCCTCAGGGCGCCATCTGCACGCCAGCCAGGCGCACCAGTCCATCCGGCCAGGCTTTAAAGCCCTGCAGTTTTTTCGTCATGCCGAAAATGCGCGGCTCGAAATAGAGATACGCGAGCGGCATATCGGTTTGCAGTTGCGCCACGACTTTGTCATACAACGCCTGGCGCGCCGCCTGGTCATTGGTCAGACGCGCCTGGTTCAGCCACTCATCCATCTGTGCGTTGCTGTAGCGTCCATCGTTGAGCGTGCCTTTGCTGTTGATAAAGGAGTAGATGCTGCCGTCGGGATCGGGGCGGCCGGACCAGCCCGACAAGCTCAGCTCGAAGTCGCCGCGCTGTTGACGATCCAGCAGGGTGGCGAATTCGCTCATTTGCAGGTTCAGGTTAAAGCCCGCTTCGCTCACCATCGCCTGGATCACCTGGCCCACCTGTTGCGCGGTCGGGTTGTTGGTCACCAGCAGCGTCACGTTCAGCGGCGTCGTCACCCCGGCGGCTTTCAGCAGCGCTTTGGCTTTTTCCACGTCGCGCGCGGGAACCGGCAGCTTCACGTGATAAGGGCTGACGGTGGAGAGCGCCTGGTTGGCTGGCGCGTAGAGTCCTTCAAACGCCACCTGGTTCAGCGCATCGCGATCGATCGCCAGCGAGAAGGCTTCACGCACGCGCGCATCTTTAAACGGACTTTTCGCATCGATCTTGCCGTTATTGATGTTGAAGGTAATGCCCTGATAGCCGAGGCCGGTGACTTTCGCCAGCGCCAGCCTGCTGTCGGCCTGCACGGTTTTCACGTCGCTGGCGGCGATGCCTTCGGTAAGATCGAGGTCGCCGGCGCGCAGGTTGGCCAGACGGACCGAGGCGTCGGGGATCGGCAAGAAGATAACCTTATCGAAATGGTAAGCGCCTTTGTTCCAGTAGTTTTCATAACGCTTCAGCACGATGCGGTCCTGCTGTACGCGGCTGTCAAACTGGTAAGGACCGGAGCAGACCGGATGGGTGACAAAGTCGGGCTTCTTCGCCGCTTCCGGTGCCAGCATCGCGCCGGCGCGGTCGGTAAGCTGGCTGAGCAGCGCGGCGTCGGGGTTTTTCAGGTGGAATTTCACCTGCATCGGGCCGCTGACTTCCACGCGCTCAATCGAGGCGATTTCGCTTTTGCGCAGCGAGCCGGGCAGGGTCAGCGCGCGCTCGATGTTGAATTTCACCGCGTTGGCGTCGAATTTCTCGCCGTCGTGGAAGGTCACGCCGTCGCGCAGGTTCATCGTCAGGGTTTTACCGTCGTCGCTCCAGGCCCAATCGGTGGCGAGGCCCGGAACGATTTTCAAGTTCTGATCGATGTCCACCAGGCGATCGCACAGGGCGGCAAAGACGAAACGGCCATAGTAGGTGCGCGCCAGATGCGGGTCGAGCATGTCGGGATCGGCGCCCAGTCCGATGCGAATAACGCTTTCGGCATGGCTGTGGGCGCTGGCGCCCAGCAGCATCAAACCGCCAAGCGCGGTTAACAAAGTATGGCGAGCTTTCTTCACAGCATTTCTCCAGAGGTTACGAGGGCTGACTCGCCGCCTGTTCGAACAGGGCGCGGCGACGTAAAAAGGCGGCGGAAGGCGGCGTAATAGCGATCACGCTGCGGTCACGGTTGATCTCCTGCCAGCGATGGCAGGCCACCTGACGACCGCCGGGCAGAACCTGGTTAATCGGCTCAAACTGGCGGCACTCGTCGGCGGCATAAGGACAACGGGTATGAAAGCGGCAGCCGACCGGCGGTGCGGCGGGATTCGGCAAATCCCCCTGCAGCATCGGAACGGCGCGGGCGACGCCCGGCTGTAGCTGCGGCGCGGAGGCGATCAGCGCTTGGGTATAAGGATGGAGCGGCGCGTCGAATATCTCATCCACGCTCGCCAGCTCGACAATCTGTCCCAGATACATCACCGCCACGCGATCGCTCATATGGCGGATGACCGCCAGGCCGTGCGCCACGATAATCATCGTCAGGCCAAACTGCTGTTTAAGATTTTCCAGCAGGTTGACCACCTGCGCCTGCACCGAAACGTCCAGCGCGGAGACCGGCTCGTCGCCGAGCAGCAGCTTCGGCCCGGAGGCGAGCGCGCGGGCGATGCCGATGCGCTGGCGCTGGCCGCCGGAAAATTCATGCGGA
>DENB01000102.1 GCA_002359495.1 Enterobacteriaceae bacterium UBA2655 | reverse complement strand
CTATTCCGCGCAGCTATTTAGTAACCGGCCAGGTAATATTCATTACCTTCATAGGTTGCGGTCGATGACGAACATCAACAGCGATGCAAAGCGCTGTAATCACGCCGCCAACAATTAAAAAAAGTGAAATAAATGCCATAAACCCTCCGTAGAAAATAAGGTTAGCCTGTTTCTGCCACCTTGCTGAAAACCGGACGAAAGTTGCCGCTTTCCCCGGGAGCGGACTACAGTTATTACAGGCAGCGGCGCGCCGTGATTTCGTCCGGCATTAACAAAAGCCCTTCCTATTTTCGCTCAAGAGTTTTGTCTGTTCGCCTATGACCGCATTTGACTGGCATCGCTTTCTACTTAACGACCTTTCGCTCGCTTTTCTCGGCGAAGTCGCTTTCCGCGTTCTCTTCGCCTATATCATCGTGTTCGCTTTCCTGAAAATATCAGGTCGTCGGGGCATCCGTCAGCTCTCGCTGTTTGAGCTGGTGATTATCTTGACGCTCGGCTCGGCGTCGGGCGACGTGACCTTTTATGATGATGTGCCGATACTGCCGGTCGCGATGGTGTTTGTGGTACTGCTGCTGCTCTACCGGCTCACGACCTGGCTCACCGCGCGCAGCCCGCGCTTCTCCCGACTCATCGAAGGCGACGTGGTCACGCTAATTCAGGAGGGTTTGTATGAACTGGACAGCCTCAACCGGCTGAATATTTCTGAAAACGAGTTTTTTATGGAGCTGCGTCAGCAGGGAGTGGAACATTTAGGGCAGGTCAGATTAGCCATTCTTGAGCTGGACGGCGATGTCAGCCTCTACTTCTACGACAGCGACGAAGTGCGGCCCGGCCTGTCCGTCCTGCCGCCGCCGCACCGCGAAGATTTCACGCGCGTGCCGTCCGACGGACTGTACGCTTGCAACCATTGCGGGCTGACGCAGCATCTTGAGGCGCAGCAAACGTCTCGCTGCTCCCGATGCCACAAAGAGTCTTGGTCTGCTGCATCGCGTTCAATACGATTGCGCTGAAGCGCTAAAACTTCATCTTCTCGCCGGATCAACGTCTGACAGGGACTTCCTGTTACTCTGTTAGCAACTTTCCTGTCACAGACAAATAATCTGCATTTTCTTTGGGAAAATGATGCTGTCAACGGCGCGTTAAAATCTAGGGCGATGACATAAAGTCAAAACGCCGGTTCAGACTGGTTCGCTTAATAAAGGTAACTCAGGCGAGGCGACTTTTTAGATGCCTTGCTACTTTTTCAAAAGATTGCACATTTAATCATATTTCTCATAAATCAAAATGGCACGCCGTTGAATCATGTTATTTATCTTTACATCTCATACTGTAATTGGGAAAATTTCTAATCAATTAGCTACCATAATAATTATTATTTATTACTTTTGATGCTAATTAATAGGCTTTCCTGATTTTATTTTAATCAATTACAACCATGACCACCCCGGGATAAGATTATTTTTTTGACAATTACAATATCAGCGCGCGTTGGTAAGAAAAAGATCTCTTCACATTCCGTGTCTTCTGTAAAAGTACGTCTCACTATTTTTTATATGTTTTTACATTCAGGGTTTTTATTTTTATCTCTTTGTTTTTTTTGTGTTTGTCTTGGATTTCCCTTTGGAAGGATTAAGCCAATTCCTGATTGCGTTTTTATCTTCGTAAAGTTTTTTATTCCTATTAACATCTGAGCATTATTGCTTGTATAATGTGTGTTGCTGTTTTACATCTTGGGTCTTACTATCTGCCTTTTCGTGTCAGCAGGACCTGTTCAGAAAGAGACCGCTCTGTCTCAGAGCTTAAGGCCATTTGTTTATGAAAATTAAAGCATACGGTCAGGAAACTGTATGGCTTCAGCTAATTTAAATGCTTGGCCAAAAGTATAAATTTCCTTTCTTCATAAAGGAAATGATTAAGTACTAGATTAGCTTGCAAGGGAAACACTTTAAATGCGTGCAATACTCGTTGCTCATCATGCTGGAAAACCAACCAAAGCAGTAACACTCAACGGCAGTAAGCTACAAAAAATTAAGATGTCTGCCGACTCCCAATTTTATATCAGGACTGAAGAAGACAACTTTGCGCCTGAAAATATTACCCTAAAGCGTGACGGTAATGATCTCTATCTCCTCCTTGAGGGAGACGAGAAGCCTTCGCTTTTAATTAAAGATTATTACCTTTATCCGCAGGCGCAGCTTTTAGGCATGGCGGAAGATCACCAGCTTTATGCTTATCAGTTAACCCAGGGCGGCGACGAAAACGGTTTGCTGGCTCAGGGAGAAACGGCGCCTTGCGCGCTTGGCGGACCTGCATTAGGCGCAGGTGACGAAATTTTTGCCGGCCAGGACGATAGCAACGGTGCGATTCTGCCTTGGCTCTTTGGCGTTCTCGGATTGGGTGCCGCGACCACCGGGGTTCTGGCCATACGAAACCACAATAAAAAAAATGATCATCACGAGACCCCCAGCGTCGTAGAGCAAAACCCGCCGCCGGAAAAACCCGTGATGCATGGCGTAACGGATAATGTGGGCACCCTGCAAGGCGTGCTGCCAAACGGCGGTGCGACAGATGACACGACACCGACCTTCTCAGGCAAGGGACAGCCTGACTGCACCATCAACATCATTATCGATGGCCAAATCGTCGGCAGCACTAAGGTTGATGCCGAGGGCAACTGGTCGTGGACACCCGAACAACCCTTGGGCGAGGGGCACCACCAGGTTGTGACGACGCAAACAGACGCTTCCGGCCAGACCAGCCCCGCGTCTCCTACCTATGACTTTGATGTCGATACTCAGGCGCCAGGCAAACCTTCAGTAAGCGAAATTACCGATAATGTCGGCGATGTGACAGGGCCGCTGCATAACGGCGATGCCACTGACGACACCCAGCCGGAGCTGAAGGGGCAGGGCGAGCCGGGCAGCACCGTCACCGTCAAGGACGGCGACACCGTACTGGGCACCACCATAGTGGATGACAATGGCAACTGGCGCTTTACGCCGGACCAACCGCTGAGCGAGGGCGACCACAGCCTGACGGTCGAAATCACCGACAGCGCCGGCAACACCAGCGAACCGTCTGAACCTATTCATATCGTGGTAGACACCACCGCGCCGGACGCGGGCAGGCTGGGTATCGAGGAGGTGTATGACGACGCGGGTCCGGTCACCGGCCCGCTGAAGAACGGCGACCGCACCGACGACAGCACCCCGCGCATCAGCGGCACCGGCACGGCCGGGGACACCGTGGTGGTGTACAGCGACAACAACGGCGAGAACCGGGAGATCGGCCGTGCGGTGGTGGATGCATCCGGCCACTGGAGCCTGACCCCGCAGACGCCACTGCCGGGCGGGCGCAACGAGCTGACCGTGGTGGAGATCGATCCGGCGGGCAACGCCACCGCGCCGGGCGGAAACTGGGTGGTGAACGTCGACACCGGGCGGCCGGCCGCGCCGGTGATCCAGCAGGTCACTGATGACGTGGGCAGCCGCCAGGGCGTGCTGCAGCCAGGCGCGGTGACCGACGACAGCACGCCGACCGTCAGCGGCACGGCGGAGCCGGGCGCCATAGTGAAGGTGTATGACAACGGGCAGCTGCTGGGCAGTGTGAAGGCGGACGGCAGCGGCAACTGGAGCTTCACGCCCGCCGCGCCGCTGGGCGAGGGCAGCCACAGCCTGACGGCCACCGCAACCAACGATGTGGGCCAGGTGAGCGACGAAACCGGCAGCTTCAGCTTGCAAGTGGACACCACCGCCCCGTCCGTGGCCGAAGGGGTGGTGGCGATGGATGACGTGGGCGCGGTGAAAGGCCCGATCGGCAACGGCGGGACCACGGATGACAGCCAGCCGACCCTGAGCGGCGGGGCAGAGAAGGACAGCGTGGTCACCATCTACGACGGCGACCAGATACTGGGCAGCGTGAAGGCGGACAGCAGCGGCAACTGGAGCTTCACGCCCGCCGCGCCGCTGAAGGACGGCAATCACAGCCTGAGCACCACGGTGACGGACGGGGCGGGCAACGTCGGCGGGCACTCCCCGGCGCTGGATATCACCGTGGACACCAGTGCGGTGATAGTGAGCATCAGCACGGTGTACGACGACCGGGGCACGGTGACGGGCAACGTGATGCCGGACGGGGTGACGGACGACAGCCGTCCGGCCATCAGCGGCCGGGGCCAGCCGGGCAGCACGGTGACGGTGTATGACAAAGGTCAGCCGCTGGGCAGCGTGAAGGTGGATTCTGAAGGTAACTGGAGCTTCACCCCGGTGACGGACCTGGGCCAGGGCAGCCATGAGATAACGGTGAAGGCGACCAACAGCGCGGGCAACGACTCGGAGCTGAGTCCGCCGTTCCGCTTTACGGTGGACACCGCAGCCCCGGCGGCCCCGGTGATAGACCGGGCGGAAGACAAAGTGGGCAGCGTGCAGGGCAGCGTGCCGAACCGGGGCATGACCGACGACCCGGCCGCGGAGCTGAAGGGATCGGCAGAGCCGGGCGCGCTGGTGAAAATCTATGACGGCGGCCAGCTGCTGGGCAGCGTGCGGACGGACGCGGAAGGCAACTGGACCTTCAAAACGTCCGACCTGAACGAAGGCGAGCACATTTTCACAGCGACGGCGACCGACGCGGCGGGTAACGAAAGCCCGCGCTCCGGCAGCTTCATCCTGACCACCGACTATACTGCGCCGGATCAAACCATCATGATTGCTGGCATTGAGGACAATGTAGGCGAATTGAAAGGTAAGGTGGCGCACCAGGGTTATACCGATGACACGACCCCTGACCTGTATGGAACGCTCAGCGCGCCGTTACGTCAGGGAGAAATCGTACAAATTTGGTGTAATGGTGTTTTGCTGGGAACGGCGGCGGTAAGCGCTAACAATGAATGGCGCTTCTCGGTGGTTCACGCATTGAAAGATGGCGACTATAAATTCGAAGCGCGCATTGTCGACAGCGTAGGCAATCAGTCAGCGCCGTCAAACAGTTATGAGATCCATGTGGATACGGTAGCCCCGGTCAGCCGTCCGACCATTGACAGCGTCGTCGACGATCAGGAAGCGATCGTCGGCAATGTAGCCAACCACGGCAGCACTAACGATCGTACGCCAACGCTCAATGGCCACGGCGCGGAAAACAATGGGCTGGTGTTTATCTATGACAACGGCAATCTGATTGGCTCTGTACGCGCTGACGGGGAAGGCAACTGGTCATTTACCGCTCCTGCGAATAGCCTGAACGATGCGGCTCACACGCTGACGGCGAAGAACGCCGACGAAGCAGGCAACATCGGTCCGGCCAGCAACGACTGGAACATCGTCGTGGATACGCAGGCGCCGCAGATTAAGGTCAGCATTACCGACCTTATCGACGATGTCGGCCCGCTGCAGGGCACCGTAAATACGACGGGGTATACCGATGATACCTCGCCGACTCTGATATTTGGCCTGTCAGCCAGTATGAGCGAAGGCGAGCGTATCGAAGTCAGTCGTGACGGTGTGACTGTCGGCTACGCCAGTTGGAAAAACGGACGCTGGGAGTTTACCGACTCGGAACTCAGCGATGGACAGCATACTTATCACGCACGCGTAGTGGATAGCGCTGGCAACGTTGGCGAATGGTCTGGTGACTATGTCATTAACCTGATGACTGGCGTACCCGTTGCGAAGTCTAAGATTACCGGCATTAGCGATGATACCGGAGTTTCGGACAGCGATTTCATTACCTCGGATAAGACGCTGACAATTCATGGCGAGCTTGATCAGGCGCTAAAAGCGGACGAGCGTGCGCAGATCTCGTACGATAACGGCAAGTCCTGGATTGATGTAGACGTCATTGACGGCAAATGGTCATGGAACGATTCGCGCGTTCTGACCGATCAAAATTGGGTATGGTTAACGCGCGTCGTTAACATTGCCGGCAATGCGAGCGAGGTCTGGTCGCAGACGGTAACGGTCGATACCGTCAGCCCGACCAATAACACAACGTTACTGCTGGATAGCGCAGATGATAACGGCAGCTCCAATACCGATAACATCACCTCGGTGATTACGCCAACGGTGTTCGGTAAAGTTAGCGCGGGCAGCGACCAGGCGCTTGATAAGCTGCATGTCGTTCTTTTTGATGACAAAAACGACAACGGCAGGCTTGACGCTGACGATATTATCCTGGCCGATAATGTTACTGTCGCGGCGGATGGTAGCTGGTCGCACGACATTTACAGCCTGCGTGACGGCACCTACAGAGTGAAGGCAGCGGTCGCGGATGAAGCCGGCAATATAAGCAGCAACATCAACTCGCTGAAAAACGGCGCCGGTGTTTATGCCCCGCTGGTTATCGACCATAACCAGAGCAACGTAGTGAAAGGCAATGCCAGTTCCCAGTTGGGTTGGTTTGTCTCTACCGCCGGAGACTTCAATGGCGACGGCATTGAAGATTTTATGGTCAGTGCGCAGTATGGCGATACCGCTGGCAGACAAAACAATGGCGCGACCTATTTGTTATACGGCTCGGCAAACGGCCTTGCCGATTTGAATACGATTAGCGAACTGACGCCGCAGCAGGGATTCCGTATCGACGGCGCCAATAATAACGATCGCATGGGCTTTATTGTGAATAAGCTGGGCGATTTTAACGGCGATGGCATTGACGATGTGGTCATTGCTTCCCACTGGAATGACCGTATCTACGTGCTGTATGGCGGTCGCGATCGCTACGACGGCAGTTTCGATCTCAAGGCGATTGAAAACGGCGATACCAGCAATGGCTTTGTGATCCGCAACGCTAATAACCAAGACAGCTGGAACGGCTTTTCCGCCGTGGGCGGCGACATCAACGGCGATGGCATTGCTGACCTGATCTACGGCAACCGTGAAGGCGGAGTGGCTGGCCGCGGTCAGGCAACCGTGATTTATGGTCAGCAGGGAGGGTATAGCAATATCACGCTCAACTACACCAATAATGCCTGGCGACTGCCGACAGACGTACATGGCACCGTGATTATGGCGCAGGATCAAAATGCTAACGCAAATGATCCTTCAAAAGTATGGGGCCAGGATTTGGGTGAGGGTATCGGTATCGTCGGCGATGTCAACGGCGACGGCATTGACGATTTTGTTATTGCCGACCCGCGAAGCACGAACCACTTATCCGCAGGCAATGGCGGTTCGGCAGGCACATCGTACCTGATTTATGGCTCTAAAGCGGGGCTGCCAAGCCAGTTGGATCTGAATAATCTGACGCCAGAACAGGGGATCCGCATTCAGTCGCTGCACTATGAGTGGACGGGAGGCGCTGATGGTAACACCTCGCAGAATACGATTACTGCGCTGGGTGATATCAACGGCGATGGCATTGATGACTTCGCGCTGGCGGCGCCTTACTCCGACCCCGGCGACCCGGGCCGCGTGTATGTGATTTACGGTAAGAAAGGGGGCTATGGCGACCGCTCGCTGAATCTTGATGTGTTCCCTAATACATCTATGTCTCTGCCAAACGGATATACGCCAACCTTTACTCAGGAGGACGGTTTCCTGTTGGTGAATGAGAAATCCACCGTAACGCAGCAAAACTCGGCAACCGAGTGGTTTGGCGGGAGTATCCGCGGTGCTGGCGACATCAATGGCGACGGCATCGATGACTTTATCATCGGCGCCCGTTATGCCGATGGCAATGGCATGACGGATAACGGCGCTATCTATGTCGTATACGGTAAGGATCATGACTGGGGCGTCAATGACGTCAACGGGAAGCCAATCTTCAGCATCAAAGACATTATAGCGGATCCTTCCCAGGGATACGTGCTGCGCGGCACAAGCAACGATGCCTGGCTGGGTAACAGCGTGGCGTTGGGAGACTGGAACGGCGACGGCATCGCTGATGTGGCGGTGGGCCAACCGGGAAGTAATGATAATGCTGCCGGGCAATATTCGGTGTATTACTCTACGCCGGAGTTTACCCAAGTGTTCACGACCGGCAATGACAAGCTGCACGGCACCACAGGGCAGGATTTCCTGTTGGGTGGCGACGGCGATGACATTATCGACGGCATTGGCTACAAAGATATTGCCATGGGCGGCACCGGCAACGACGTGATTAAAATCGTCTCCAGTGACTTTATGAACGTCAGCGGCGGCGCCGGCATAGATACCTTAGCGCTGGAGGGGCAGGGCATAGTGCTTGATCTGTACGCCAAACGCGGCGTGATTAGCGGATTTGAGAAATTTGATCTCGCCAGCGGCCACAATACGCTGAAAATCCAGATTGGCGATGTTATGCGAATGGGCGAAACCGACCTGATTCTGAAAGATGGCAAGAAGCAGCTGTTGATTGACGGCGTTAACGGACAGGTTGAACTGGTCATGCCGGGAGTGGATGCCGGTAGCTGGGTAAAAGGGAACGATATTTCTCACGAAGGAAATACTTACCACACTTATACGGTGGGTAATTCAATCGAAGTTTTAATCGATTCCCGCATTGAGCCTATTATGTAATCGTAAAAATAGCCTTGGCATACGAAAGCTATGCCAGGGCTATCATAAGCAATCGAGTAAATAACATGAACGTTAAAACCATTTTGAAAGGATTCATTTTGCCTGCTATTTTGCTGACGCAGGCAAATACGGTAGCATCAGCACAGCCAGCGAATAGCCAGGATAATAATCAAAATAAAATTATTACTGATGACGAGCAAAACGCGCCTCCTTCAGAGTTTTATATTTTTTATGAAAAAAATGATAAGAATATTGAGGCGAGCAAACCCACGGCAAATATTTATATTGATGGCGAACTACAGTCAGCATTAAAGCCCGGTGACTATACCCGCTTCTGCCTGAAAGGCGGGCAGCACTCTATTGAACAATACTACAATGATGCGCCAACTTATTCTGGTAAAAGAAATCCTAAAATCGTTGCAGATGTGGAGAGCAATGAGCTTTATTATCTGGTTATCAACGAAGACATCCGCTCGACCTTGCCGGTGTCCGTTGACGACGCGCGGGGCACAACGTTACTGCAGCAGAGCAAGCTGTCAGTGATACGTAGCCGGGCCTCGAAAGCGGTACCCTGTAAAGGCGACGCTGTCCAGTCAGCGCCAGTGAACTATAACTCGGTCAAAAACGTATTCAATATTCCGTTTACGGTAGGCAGGGCTAACGCGCAGGATATTCTGGAGAAAGGTGATCAAAATATTTATCAGGTTGCCCAGAAACTGAATGCCAACCCACAATATCGCGTTATTGTGATTAACTGGCGAGACAACTGGGGCTTCTGGAAGGATGGTAAGGTCTTAGGCGAACGCCGGGCGCAGACGGTTAAAACGCGGTTAATCGAACAAGGCGTGCCGGAAAGCCGCATCCAGATGCAGCAGCCAGAAAATACAACGTTAAATAACGGATGCCAAAAAGAGAAAAGCGGTAAAGCTGAACCGTGCTCTGATAAAGGTCGCCGGGTTACGTTATATATTGTTGATTGATTACAAAATAGTTGCATAAAATGAATCACGCCAAAATACCCGTGAAAAAAAATGATGAGTTACTCTGGGCCGTCCGATGGATTGCTGATTATTATAATCTAAATAAAAGCGATAACGCGCTTTATGCCGGATTACCGAAGGGCGAAAAATTAACGCCGCAAATTGCGCAGCGCATGCTGGAGCAAAATGGCGTTAATTGTGCCTGGGTTACACATGAGCTGGATTCATTGCATGATTGGTTGCTGCCTGCCATAGCGGCGACCAAAGAGGGTAGCTTTCTTATTCTGAAGCAGCGCGCCGGGCAGGGTAAGAAAAAGACGTGGTCAGTTTGCCTGGCTGAAAATGGCGGTGGCGAAACGCAGATGAGCGAGGAACAGCTGGCTCAGCTGATGAACGGCTACATGCTGCTGAGTAGCCGCCAGCCTGCTCTCAGGGCGGGAAATGATGACGCTTTTTTACCGGAGGCCGGAAAGAAAGGGCACTGGTTATTCAGTGTGATATGGCGTTATCGTCGTTATTTTACCAGCGCGGCGCTGGCGGCGCTGGTGGCGAATATTCTGACCCTGGCATCCACATTTTTTACCATGAACGTCTATGACCGCGTGGTGCCCACTCAGGCGTTTGTCACCCTGTGGTCCCTTGCGATTGGCGTCGGCATCGCCATGATTTTTGAATTCCTGACGCGGCTGATCAGGGCGCGGTTGATCGACACCGCGGGTAAGAAAGTCGATCTACTGTTGGGCTCAGCGCTGTTTCGGCAGCTAATGGCGATCAATATGGAGGCGAAGCCCACCTCATCGGGTTCATTTGCTAACCAGCTGCGGGAGTTCGAATCGGTCAGGGACTTTATCACCTCGGCCACACTGGCTTCGCTCTCCGATCTGCCATTCGTGCTGCTGTTTGTTTTCTTGATTTATCTGATCGGCGGCCCGTTAGTGATCGTGCCTTTAGCCACCATCCCCGTAGTTTTGCTGCTGAGCGTCATGATCCAGTGGCCACTGGCGCGCACGATGCAGGCGAATCTGCGAGAAGCCTCGATGAAGCAGGGCTTATTGATCCAAACCGTTGAAGGGCTGGAATCGATTAAAGCCGTAGGCGGCGAAGGCGTAATGCAGAAACGCTGGGATGATTACAGCGCGCTGGCTTCCGCATCAGCGATGAAATCCAAAACGTTATCCATGCTGACCACCTACAGTGTGGCTTTTATTCAGCAGCTTTCGACCGTGGTGATTGTCGTGATGGGGGTTTATCTCATCACCGCAGGTGAATTAACGATGGGGGGAATGATCGGCACGGTTATCCTCTCCGGGCGCGCCTTGCAGCCGCTGGCCGCAGTCACCGGTCTGGCGCTGCGCTTTCAGCAGGCAAAAGCCGCGCTGACCTCGTTAAACCGTTTGATGACGATGCCGCGCGAACGCGACGAAGAGCGTAACTATCTTTCTCTGCAACATCTGGAAGGCAGCCTGACGTTGAAAAACGTCTCTTTCAGCTATCCGGCCAGCGATCCTCGTGATGTCCGTGAAATTCTGAAAAACATTAACGTGACCATTAAACAGGGCGAGCGAGTCGGCATTATCGGCAATATCGGCAGCGGCAAATCGACGCTGCTGCGCATCCTGGCCCGACTCTACACGCCGACAAAAGGGAAACTGCTGCTGGATAATCTGGACTGCGGGCAGATCGATCCTGCCGACTGGCGCACTTCGGTGGGCTATGTCGGCCAGGATAACCGGCTGTTCAACGGCACGCTGCGTGAGAATATAACGCTGGGGATGCCTGATGCCAGCAGCGAGGCGATTCTTGCGGTGGCGCGCATGACTGGCGTTGACCGCATCGCGGCGAGCCACCCGCGCGGTTACGATATGTCGATCGGCGAAATGGGCCAGAACCTCTCGGGCGGTCAAAAACAATTAGTGTCGCTGGCGCGCTCATTGCTGTTACAGCCGAAAATGATATTGATGGATGAGCCGACCAGTTCAATGGATGCGATGAGCGAAATGGTATTTATTAATTATCTGAAACGCGCCATGAGCGGGCGAACGCTGGTATTAGTTACGCATCGCTTCTCTCTGCTCGATATTGTTGACCGTCTGATTGTTATCGATGGGGGAGAAATCGTGGCTGACGGTGAAAAGAATGCAGTTTTGAATAATTTAACTAAAAAAGATTAACAGGCTTACCGAAAATCGTCATGAAAAAAACCTTTATAAACCCGCAGGGTAAATTAACCCGGCAGGATCTTCCTTTTGTTCAGGATTTACGCGCCGCGATGATTACGCAGAAAACGCCAATGTCGATGGTGATGTTATATTTGATTATGGCGATTACGATTTCTGCCGGCGTATGGGCATGGTTTGCTCAGGTGGAAGAGATTACGCTTGGCGAAGGTACGGTAATTCCCGCCAGTAAAGAGAAAGTTGTCCAGAGTCTGGAAGGAGGCATTCTCGAAGAATTGCATGTGCGCGAAGGCGAAATCGTTGAAAAGGGAGCGACGCTGGCAAAAATCGATCCCACCCGCGCCAAAGCCATTTATCGTGAAGGCATTTCAAAAATCGAGGGGCTTAAAGGCACAATATCTCGCCTGCGCGCTGAGGCTTACAATGCGCCTCTGGCATTTCCCGATGATGTTAAATCAAACATTTCTATCGTCAATAATGAAACCCAGGCTTGGGCAGCGCGAAAAAAAATGCTTGCGGAAAGCACCGCCACGCAACGTAACAGCCTGAAGCTGGCAGAAAATGAAATCAATTTATCCGCGCCTCTGGTAAGCAAGGGCTTAATGTCCGAAGTCGAGTTATTACGCATGAAGCGCCAGGCTAACGACCTGCGATTGCAAATCGCCGAGCGTGAAAATAAGTTCCGGGCGGATGCGAATAGCGAACTGGTAAAATATGAGAGCGAGCTGGCGCAAACCAGCGAAAATTTAACGGCGCGCGCCGATATAATGAATCGCACCACGATTGTCGCGCCAGTCAGGGGCACAGTAAACAGCATTAAAGTAACGACTCTGGGTGGCGTTATTCCTCAGGGAGGAGAAATCATGACGATTATTCCTCTGGAAGATCAGCTGCTGATTGAGACCCATATTAAACCTGGCGACGTGGCCTTTTTACGTCCCGGCTTATCTGCGACGGTTAAAATTACCGCTTATGATTATTCCATCTATGGCGCACTGAAAGGCGTAATCGAAAGTATTTCGCCTGATACGTTAAAAGATGAAGAAAAAGCGCGGCAGGGGCGTAACGATGCAAATTATTACCGCGTTTATATCCGCACCAACAGCGCCGATCTCCGCTTAAAGGGAAAAGTTTTTCCCATTCTGCCTGGCATGCTGGCCAATGTGGAGATTCGTACAGGATCGAAAAGCATTGCTGATTACATTCTTAAACCTGTTTTTAAAGCGCGTGAAGCCTTCAGAGAAAGATAATGAAATTCCAGTTAACCTACTTGAATCGCCTGTTAGTCGCGTTAGGAACCTTGCTGCCTGCCGCCTCGCATGCTCAGAACGAGCTGATGCTTTTCGTTGAGCTAAGCGGTATCGCGAATGAAACGGTAAAATCACAGACGGTAAATCCCCAAACGGAAAATGCGCAATCGCAGCGCTTTCTGACCACGACTCCGCAGGCACAGCCTCAGCCAACCCGGCAGACACAAACCCAGCCGACTCCGCAGGCGCAAACCCCGCTGGAGCCGACGATACAAACCCAGCCCACGTCGCCGGTTCAGCCAACGACGCCGAAGCGACGCGCGGCGACAATACATTTCCGTCCCCTTAACGTTGCGGACGACAGCAGCGGCGCAACGCCCACGGCCAAAACAGACCAGCCCGCGACAGAACCTCAACCCTATGTTGAATCATGGCAGGATGAGGTGATGGTGGTGAATGCCCGCATTGATGCGCCAGCGACAGACAATCCTTCATCTGCAGAGTGGCATGAGCGCCAAAAAGTGGGAGATGCCTGGGCAACACGCGCCTGGCTGAAGAAAATATTGCGTGAAGGGCTCGCCTATAGTACCGAAGTGAAGGGCGCTCATGCGAACTTTGAGGCGGCGCAAAATGATATAGACCAAATCAAAGGCAAGCGCATGCCGCAACTCAAGCTGACGTCAAATTCGCCGCTGCGTCAGTTCGGCAGCGGCAATGTTAATACGTCGCAAAAAAATCTCAGCGACAGTTCCCTGGGCGTGAGTGTCACGACGTTAATTACTGACTTTGGTAAAACCTCGCTTGCTACTGAAGGCGCGCAGGCCGCTTCGTTAGCCAGCGAACAAGATGTAAAAATTTCGCGTAACCAAATCACCACTTCCCTGATATTGACCCTGCTTGATATCCAGCAATATGGCGAGCAGTTGCGTATTTCAAGCGAACATAAAGCGCGCATGGATAAGCTGGTGGGTATGCTCGCGCAAATTGTCAGGCAAGATCAGGGCCGCCGCAGTGAATTGGTACAGGCACAAGCGCGGGAATTGCAGGCGCTTACCAGCATTACTAAAATTAAAAGCAATATTACCGACAGCCATCAAAAATTAATCCGCCTGCTGGGACGCGACAGCGATGTGCCGGCCAGCCTGAACTGGCATTCCCTGTTTGTCAGCGATAAATCGTTAAAAAATAATATAAAGAACAACCCGGAGATCCTGAAAGAAGAGTATCAATATCAGTCGGGTTTAAAAAATGCTGACGCGATAAAACGCGATTATCTCCCTGCCTTTAATTTTGTGCTGGCTAAAAATACAGCGAAAGATGATGGGGGACGCCAGGATGCCTGGAATGCCGGCATTAATATGGAATGGAACCTCTATAACGGCGGTTCGACCTCCGCCGCGCAGCGTGCAGCGGTAAATCGCGCGCTTTCCAGTAAAATCAATGCGGAGCAAACCCGGCGTGATATGGAGTATCGTTTTAATCTTCTGTATGAACAACGTGATAACAGCTACGCAAACGCAAAAAATTTCCAGGCGCTGATTAAAGAGAGTAACCGCATTCGCCAGATGTATTATGAACAATGGTTCTACCTGAATAAGCGCTCGCTGTTGGACGTTCTTTCCGCTGAAAGTGAATATCTTAATGCGCAACTCAATGCGGTCAACGCAATGTATGACGCCTACCGCAGCAATATCAATCTTATTAACGCCGCAAACGCTTTTGATAAGGTTATAGGTTTACTTTAAGCCGCGTTTAGGGTGTTGGAAAATATTGCGACGTTTTTTGCGAAGTAAAAAAGCCTGCGCCGCCCGGTGGCAGGCAAACCACCGCCAGCCTGGCGTGCTGACTTTGTTTGCCCAGTTGCCCGCCAAAAATCCCGTTTTTTCACCAATTAAGCGCTTGTCATCGCTTTTTCTGCTAACGTATTTACAACTTCCCTGTAGCAGGCAAAATAAGTCTTATTTTTCTAAGTAAAGTCGCTATGTCGGAAGAAGCGCTCAGACAGCAGATTCAGAATCTGAAAAAGCACAATGCCCGTTTGAAGCGCATCGCTCACGACGCGCGCAACAAGCTGAGCGCGGCGCTGGACGGGACCGGCCTCTGCCTGTGGCAGCTGGACGTGCCGAGCGGCAAGCTGGTGATCTTCAATCGTCGCTGGGGCGCAATGCTCGGCTTTCAGCCGAAAGAGACCAGGGCGCAGTTCGAGGCCTGGCGTGAATGCCTTCATCCTGACGATGCCGATTACGTGCTGAAAGCGTTTTACGATCATATTGAAGGCAAAGCGCCCTATTACGAAGCGCTGCACCGGATGATCGGCAAGAACGACAAAATCACCTGGGTGCTGGATCGCGGACGTATTACTGAATGGGATGAAAACGGCAAGCCATTGAAAGTGACCGGCACCCATATCGACATGACCAAAGAGAAACAGTACGAAGCGCAGCTTGCGACGCTGGCGCTGCACGATCCCCTGACCGGTTTAACCAACCGTCACGCCTTGCAGGAACAGTTTGCGCTGTTGAAAAAGCAGGGTTCGCTGTGCGTCGTTTTTATCGACCTCGATAACTTCAAAAACGTCAATGATACGCTCGGCCACCGCAGCGGCGACGAGGTGTTGATTCAGCTCAGCCAGCGCATGCGCGACGCCTGCCCGCCCGATGCCGTTCTCGGTCGGCTGGGTGGAGATGAGTTTATTCTGCTGCTGCCTTTCGCGCTGGAGCATCCGTTGGTGACGCGCATCGCGCACGCCTGCCTGGATGCGGCGCTCCAGCCCTTCGAGCTGGACAACGGCAGCGCCACTATCGGCGCATCCATCGGCGTGGCGCAGGCGGCGAAACAGGACGATTTCGCCACGGCGCTGATGCACGCCGACCAGGCGATGTATCGCATCAAAAGAAACGGCAAGCGCGGCGTCGCGCTGAGCTAAGCCTCCCCATGCTCATTCCCTTTTAAAATTGCATTTTCAGGCAAGTAACAGGTAAAAACAGGCAAACCCTTTGCCGCCGTTCTCAGCTACGCTTTTAACACAGCGAAAAGAGACGGGAAAACGGCGAAAAAAGATGACCACCACAGGTATTTTGCTGGCCGCCGCAGGCTCAGGCCAACGTTATCGGGCGGCTGGCGGGCAGGGTAATAAGCTCGCGCAGTGGCTGGACGACGGAATGACGCTGTTTGGCCAGAGCCTGCTTAACGCCACGCGCAGCGGCCTGCCGGTTCAGGTCATCACGCAGCCCGACTACGCGTTCATTCAGCAAATCTGCCAGCAGATGAAGGTGCCTTGCGAACCGGTGGCATCGCAGTCGCTTGGGGAGACCCTGGCGGCCGGCGCACGCCTGCGCGACGACTGGCGCGGCTGGATCGTGCTGTTGGCGGATATGCCCCGCGTCTCGCCGGCGATCGTCGGTCAGGTGGCGCAGGCGCTGCGGCGCTATCCCAGCGCGCGCCCTTTCTGGC
>DENB01000101.1 GCA_002359495.1 Enterobacteriaceae bacterium UBA2655 | reverse complement strand
ATCCGCGCCATTATCGCCGCCATGCTGCAATCCTTTAATCCGCAACAGCTGGAAGAGCAGGCCAAAGCAGACGGCGCGCTGCCGAAGCTTCCCTTCTCCGTCGCGCGCAAGGCCGCGCTCTGGGATTATTTTATTCGCAACTACCAGCGCACCGCCGGCGAAATCGAAGATGACTTCCATACGCTGTTTGGCGAAGCCTTTTTGCACGCCTACGATATGGAAGTCAACCAGTACAAAGATTCGCAGACCCGGGCGGATGAAGCATGAAAATTGTCTATTCAGGCCACAGCCAACAAGGCCTGCGTGAAGAAAATCAGGACCGCGCCGGCGCAGAAGTCAACGACACTCGCGCCTGTTTTCTGGTGTGCGATGGCGTGGCCGGCCTGCCCGGCGGCGATCGGGCGGCGCAGCTCGTGCGGGATACCCTGCTGAATCAGTTAAGCCGCAGCGACGACTTCTCGCCGCAGTCGACCCGGGAAGCGGTAAATTATTGCCAGCAGACGCTGCGCAAGGCGCAAGAGATAAATCCGAATTTTTCCCGCATGAGCACCACCCTTGCCGCCCTGTTTATCGATCGCGAAAAGCAGCTTGCCTGGTGGGCGCACGCCGGTGACAGCCGGGTTTACCACTTCCGCCACGGGGCGCTGCGCCAGGTCACGCGCGACCATAGCCTGGCGCAGCAGCTGAAAGAAGCTGGCTATGAAAATACCGGTATTAACAGTAATTTACTCTATAATGCGCTCGGGGCGGAGCCGCAGCGTCCGGCCAGCTTCAGCGAGATCGTGCCGCTGGCGGATGGCGATGCGTTTTTGGTCTGCACCGACGGTTTCTGGCTCAACCTGACAACGGATGAAATGGAGCAAGCGTTGCGAATGGTCAACGCCTGTGAGGAGTGGTTAGCCCTGATGCAGGTCGCGGTTAACCGTAGCGTGAAAAGCGATAATCTCAGCGCGCTCGCCGTCTGGATCGGCGAACCGCAGGAAGCCACGCTGCTTTACACACAGGCGGATTCGGCGCGCTTTTTGCCGCCCCATGGTTAATTTCAGGGAAATATTATGAAGATCTGGTTGTCCGGCATCGCCTCTCTGATGGTGGCGTTCAGCGCGCAGGCGGAAAATTACCGCGTGGTCTATTCGCCCAGCCTTGCGCTGGAAGTCTATATCGACAACGTGGTGAGCAACGCGCCCGCAGACTGGTGCGAAGAGAGGCTGCATCTGCGCATCGTTTCCGGCAAAAGCACCGACTCCGACGTGCTGACCACCTTTCTGCCGCGCGTCGGGACGCTGTTAGCCAATCAGTGCGGCAAGCTGGAAGAGCTGCCCTGGCAAATGACCAATAAAGAGGGCGGCGTGCTGGCCAGCGGCAGCGCCAGCAAGCTGCAGGCGTGGCGTCCCATCGTCATGGCCGACGCCACCGCCAGCGCGAATGCTAACAACGCGGCGCCGCTGGATCTGTCGCGTCCGGCCAACAGCGAGCCGCTCCAGCATTTCGATCTGCCCAACGGCTGCCATTTCCGCACCTGGTGGGATGAAGACGGCCAGTCGCTGTTTATACCCGACGGCGGCGGCGCGCAATGTTCGACCGAAGGCTGGCTGGAAGGACGCCGCGAGCTGACGCTGGTCAGCGACGGAAAATCCGCCACGCTGCCGGTCACCTTTTATCAGGGATACCCGATCGCCAACCTGAATATCAGCGGAAACACGCTGAAAGTGGTAGCGGTAAACAATCAGCGCATGATCGTCACGCGGGCGGATGCGGCCGACAGCTGGCTGGTGCTGCCGTTTGACGGCAGCCAGCATCTATGGCGCTTTAACGGTCAGCTGCTGATTAAAATGGATAAAAACGCAGCAACGGATGTTGATGCGCTTAAAAAACGGGTGGAAACATTGCGCGGCGTCTGGTCGGCGCACGTTATGCCACAACAAAAAGTGAATGTGTTACTGATCGACACCCTGCATGCGGATCTCGCCGATCCCGCTATCGGTGCCTGGCGTAACATCAACTAATCAGCGATCGCCGCCTGGCCATCAGGTTGCACAGAGAGTTCACTATGTCGGCAAATGAAAATCATAAGGTGCCCAACGCCCTGCCGGCCGGGTACCGTTTCAACGAGTTTGAGATCAAAGAGGTGATCGGCGGCGGCGGCTTCGGCATCGTCTATCGCGCCTGGGATCACCTGCTTGAGCGCACCATCGCGATCAAAGAGTATATGCCGCTCTCGCTGGCGAGCCGCGCGCAGGATCTTTCGCTGGAGCTGCGCAGCGAGCGTCATCACAAGCTGTTTAACGCTGGTCTGAGCAGTTTTATTCAGGAAGCGCGTCTGCTGGCGCGTTTCAACCATCCCGGTCTGCTGCACGTGCTGCGCTTCTGGGAAGAGAACGGCACCGCCTATATGGGCACTCTCTACTACAGCGGCATGACGCTGAAAGAGTGGCAGCTCACCAGCCCGGAGCCGCTGTCGGAAGCCTGGATCCGTCGCCTGCTGCCGCCGCTGTTCGGCGCCATCAACACCATTCATCAGGCGGGCTACCTGCATCGCGACATTTCGCTAGATAACATTCAAATCCAGGAGAACCAGCTGCCGGTGCTGCTCGACTTCGGCTCGGCGCGCAAAGAGATCGGTAACCTCTCCGACGAAACGGAGATCATGCTTAAACCGGGCTTCGCGCCGATGGAGCAGTACAGCGAAGAGGGCGACGACGAGCAGGGTCCCTGGACCGATATCTACGCGCTGGGCGCCGTTCTGCATACCCTGATCACCGGAAATCCGCCGCCGGTCAGCGTGGTGCGCTGCATTGAAGACAATTATCAGCCGCTGGTAAATCTGCAGCCGGAGGGCTATTCCCTGCCGTTGCTGCACGCCATCGACTGCGCGCTGGCGATGAAGCCCGCCGATCGTCCGCAAAATATCGACGCCTTCGCCGCCCTGATCGATCTGCCGGTGAGCGACGTGCAGGCGCTGGTCAACAGCTATCCGGTGGCGCCGGCGGCGGAACCGCTGCCGCAGGAGGAGACGTCGCCCGTCGCGCCGGAGCCGCCGACGGCGACGGTCAATCCTGCCGCCGGGACGGTGGTGACGGC
>DENB01000105.1 GCA_002359495.1 Enterobacteriaceae bacterium UBA2655 | reverse complement strand
CGCTGGCTCAGGCGGCGCGCGCGCTGAACGCGCAGGATGAAGTGCTCCTGCCGGACGCCGCGCTGGCGCGTTCCGCAGCCTTTATCCTTACCGCCTCGGAAGGCGGCAATCAGTATCTGCCCGCGCTGCGCCAGTCGCCGGAGCGCTTCGAGCCGCTGTCGCGCGAGCGCTTGCTGGCGGGCGCGATGATCCCCTCGGCGTGGTACGTGCAGGCGCAGCGTTTCCGCCGCTATTTCCAGCAGCAGACGCTGCCGCTGTTCGAACAGTTTGACCTGCTGATCGCGCCAGCGACGCCGTGCAGCGCCACCGCGATCGGCCAGGAGACGATCCGCATTAACGGCCAGGATCTGCCGACCCGCGCCAGTATGGGAATGCTGACTCAGCCGATCTCTTTTCTTGGGCTGCCGGTCTGTACCGTGCCGCTGGCGACCGCGAGCGGCCTACCCATCGGCCTGCAGCTGATCGCCTCGCCGTTCAAAGAAGAGATGGCGCTACGCGCCGCCTGGGCGCTGGAGCAACAGGGGTTAACGATGCCGCAAATCAGCATGATGGAGCCATAAATGAAGCCTGAAGAGATTGACCTGCCGTCGGTGGTCGCCGACGTTACTGCCGCTTTTTATCGCTACGAGCAGGCGCTGGTGAGCAATGACATCGCCGTGCTGGGTGAACTGTTCTGGCACGACGCGCGCACCGTGCGCCTCGGCGCCGGCGAGAATCTGTATGGCATTGAGGAGATTCGCGCCTTTCGCGCCGCCCGCCCCTCCGTCGGGCTGGATCGCCGGCTGCGCAATACGGTGATCACCACTTACGGCGCGGATTATGCGGTGTGCAGCACGGAATTTACCCGCGAAGGTACAGAGAAAATCGGTCGCCAACAGCAAACCTGGGTGCGGATGCCGGAGGGCTGGCGCATCGTGGCGGCTCAGGTCAGTTTGATGAGCTAACCGCTCGATCCTGCGGATCGCGCGTCCGCAGGATCGAAAACGTTACGCCTGCGGCGCCGGGTGCGTTTTCATCCAGTGATCCGCTATCTGCTGCCGCGTACAGATCCAGACGTTTTCATGCTGCTGGATATGTTCGAGAAAGCGCTGCAGCGCGCGGAAGCGGCCGGGGCGGCCCAGCAGACGGCAGTGCATGCCGATCGACATCATCTTCGGCGCGGTTTCCCCCTCTTCATACAGCACGTCGAAGCTGTCGCGCAGATAGGTAAAAAACTGCTCGGCGGTGTTAAAGCCCTGCGGCGTGGCGAAGCGCATATCGTTGCACTCCAGCGTGTAGGGAATAATCAGATGCGGCTTGACCGTGCCGTCCTGACAGGTGACCTGCATCCAGAACGGCAGATCGTCGCCGTAATAGTCGCTGTCGTAGGTCAGACCGCCCTGCTCGACCACCAGACGGCGCGTGTTCGGGCTGTCGCGTCCGGTATACCAGCCGGTCGGCGCTTTGCCGAACAACTCTGTCAGCACATCGATCGCCTGCTGCATATGCTGGCGCTCGGTTTTAGCATCCATGCCCTGATAGTGGATCCAGCGCCAGCCGTGGCTGACCACGTCATAATCCGCCTCTTTGATCGCCTGGACGATGTCGGGATGGCGCGCCAGCGCCATCGCCACGCCGAATACCGTCAGCGGCAGGCCGCGCTGTTGAAACTCGTTGTGAATGCGCCAGAAGCCGGCGCGGGAGCCATACTCATAAAGCGAGTCCATCGACATATGGCGATCGGCATAGCTGGCCGCGCCGATGATGTCGGAAAGAAACTGCTCGGAACCGGCGTCGCCGTGCAGCACGTTATTTTCGGCGCCCTCTTCATAATTCAGCACAAACTGTACGGCGACGCGCGCATTGCCGGGCCAGGCCGCATGCGGCGGTTTACCGCCGTAACCGATCAGATCGCGCGGATAATTTTTGTTGAAGCTGTACTCTTTTTTCTCTGATTCATTGCTCATGTTTCAGTTTCCTGTCGTCAAGCCTCAATGTCCCGTTAGTTTAGGTGCTGAAAGGCGCCCGTGAGCGTTTTTTGCAGCGGATAGGCTAAATCGCCGTGCTTGCTGGTGCCGAAGCCCAGCGCCGTCAACGACTCCACCATTTTCACCGCCGCGCTGACGCCGTCGATCACCGGCAGCCCCAGCTCCTGGGTTAATTCGCGCGCCAGCGTCGCCATGCCGCCGCAGCCGAGCACGATGGCGCCGCTGCCGTCCTCGCGCTTCGCCTGTATACAGCGCGCGCGGACTTTTTCCTGCGCCGCCCCGCTGCCATCCTCCAGCGCCAGCACCGGCAGATCGATGGCGTGCAGAGCGGCGCAGTGATCGCTGAAGCCGTACTGCCGCAGCAGATGGCGGGCGATAATCAGGGTGCGCGGCAAGGTGGTGACGATGGAAAATCGGGTGGCGACCAGCGTGGCGGTATGCATCGCCGCTTCCGCGATGCCGATGACCGGCCCGGCGGCGATCTCGCGCGCCGCCAGCAGACCCGGATCGCCGAAGCAGGCGATGACATGTCCGCTTGCTCCCTGCTCCCGTCCCAGCCTGACCAGCTCCAGCACGCCGATGGCGGCAATCGCCTCGTCAAAATGGCTTTCAATCGAGGGCACGCCCTGAGAGGGCAAAACCGCGACAATTTCCGTGCCCGGCGCGGCGACCGCCCGCGCGGCGCGGCCGATGGTTTCCGTCATCGCCTGGCTGGTGTTGGGATTGATGACCTGGATCAGGCTCATTATGCGGCTCCTGTACCGGCGAACAGCCGGGCGAAATCGGGCAGAACCTCGCCGCTGCGCTCAAAGTGCAGACTGGCCAGAATATGATCGAAATGTTGCTGTAATGCGTCAGCGAGCGGCTGCAGCGCTTTTTTCCGCAGCAGCGCCACCAGCCGATCGTGATCGTCGCAGCGGCAGCCGCGCTGCCAGGGCGCGCCGTAAGCGGCGATCACCAGCGAAGAGCGTTGAGTCAGGCGCGTCACCATCTCTGTCAAGACCTGGTTGCCGGAGATCGCCTGCAGCTGGATATGAAACGCGGCGGAACAGCGAATCGCCGCCGGACCGTCGTGCTGCCGATGCGCCTGCTGCTCCTGCCGAATCAGCGCCTCCAGCGCCGCCAGATGCGGCCTCTGCAAATGCGCCAGCACCGCCGGCAGGTTGGCGCACTCCAGCAGCGCGCGCGTATGGAAAATCTCCCTCGCCTCCTCGACGCCCGGCGTGGCGACCTGCGCACCACGTTTGGGCGTCAGGGTGATCATTTGCACCGCGGCAAGGCGCTGAAGCACTTTGCGAATGCCGGTGCGGCTGATGCCGAACGCCTGAGAGAGCGCCTCCTCCGGCAATTTGCTGCCTGGCGGCAGCTGGTGCTCGACAATGGCGTTCATCAACGCCTGATAGATAGGTTCGTCTTTATCATTCAGGTCTGAGGCCGTTCTCTGGCCCACTTCACTCTTCATTTACCCGCTCCGTTAAGTCGCTGTGCGCAACATATCGTATACATGACAGATGATTTATGTATACAAGAAAACAATTTTGGCCTGGATCCTGCAACAAGGTGTGACGCAGTGATTCATCATCTTTTATTAAGAGGAGCAGGTTTCATGCCAAAGCATTCAAACGTGACCCGCGCGTCGGCCTCTGAAGCTTACGCACGCTACAGCCCCCGTCTCTGTAATGAGGATCTGGCGCCTACGCGCAATCAGAACTGGACGTGGTACAACATCTTTTCTTTCTGGATGTCCGATGTACACAGTATGGGCGGCTACGTGGTGGCCGCCAGCTTTTTCACCCTGGGTCTGGCGAGCTGGCAGGTGCTGCTCTGTCTGCTGGCGGGCATCTGTATCGTGCAGCTTTGCGCCAACCTGGTGGCGAAGCCGAGCCAGATGGCGGGCGTGCCTTATGCGGTGATCTGTCGGCAGGCGTTCGGCGTGTTCGGCGCCAATATCCCGGCGGTGATCCGCGGACTGATCGCCTTCGCCTGGTACGGCATCCAGACCTACCTTGCCGCCAACGCGCTGATGCTGGTGCTGCTGAAATTCTTCCCTGCCCTCGCTTCGCTGACGCAAAGCGGCTGGCTTGGGCTGTCGCCGCTCGGCTGGATCTGTTTCGACGTGATGTGGCTCTTGCAGGCGATGGTGTTCTGGCACGGCATGAGCGCCATTAAGCGCTTTATCGACGTAGCCGGGCCCGCTGTGTATGTGGTGATGGTGGCCCTGGCGGGCTGGATTGTATACAAAACCGGCTTCGACGGGATCTCGTTTACCCTGGCCAGCAAATCGCTCAGTGCTGGCGAGCAAACCTGGCAGATGATCACCGCCACCGCGCTGGTGGTCTCTTATTTCTCCGGCCCGCTGCTGAACTTTGGCGATTTCTCCCGCTACGGCAAAAGCATGGGCGATATTCGCCGCGGCAACCGCTGGGGCCTGCCGTTTAACTTCCTGCTCTTCTCCGTGGTGACGGTGGTGATCGTCTCCGGCACCCAGTCGCTGTTTGGCCGCATGATTACCGATCCGATCGAAACCGTCAGCATGGTGGGCAACGATTTGGCCGTGGCGATCGGTCTGCTGACGATGATCACCGCGACCATCGGCATCAATATCGTCGCGAACTTTGTCTCACCGGCGTTCGACTTTTCAAACTGTTCGCCGCAGAAGATCAGCTTCCGCGCCGGCGGCATGATCGCTGCGGTGGGATCGGTGCTGCTGACCCCGTGGAATCTGTTTCAGTCGCCGAAGCTGATCCACTATACGCTGGATGTGCTGGGCGCCTTTATCGGCCCGCTGTTTGGCATTCTGCTGGCCGACTTCTACCTGATTAAGCGCNNTCGCCGCGCTGGTGCCCGCCGTCGCGATCGGCCTGATTATCAGCTTTACGCCTTCCCTGCACGCCGCGGCCAACTTTAGCTGGTTTATCGGCGCGGCGCTGGGCGCGGGCTGCTACCGCTGGCTGGCGCGCAACGAGCGCGCGGCGGCGCCTGCCGCAAGCTACAGCGTGCGGGTGGCGGTGCAAAAAGAGTAAGCTTTCGCCGCACGCTGTCCGGCGTGCGGCTTTCGTTTTTCCCGCGTCGTCCGAGCCGGATCACAAAAAGAGAACTCTCTTTCGCTCCATATTGATCATCTCGCCGCCTCATATACCTTTTCCTGCAAACGCTCCCCTTTGCGAGGAATCCGGCCTATGTCAGCAACGCAAAAAGTACGCCTTAACCGGCTGTTCAGACAGGGAAAATGTCTGGATGTGGCGATCGACCACGGCATCGCCAACGAGCCTGATTTTTTGTCGGGCCTGGAGAATATCGCTGAGGTGATGGCGCAGCTGATCGCTGCCCGACCGGATGCGATTCAGGTGAACTATGGTCAGGCCGACCTGCTGCAACAGCATCAGGGAGATAAACCGGCGCTGGTGATGCGCACCGACGTGGGCAACGCCTATAACCAGACGCGCCATCGCGAGATGTGGGCGGTGCTGCATAATCCCGAAGAGCCGGTGCTGGCCGCGCTGCAAATGGACGCCGCCGCCGTGGTCGCCAACCTTTATCTTATCCCGGACGAGCCGACGATCCTG
Source organism: Enterobacteriaceae bacterium UBA2655 (assembly GCA_002359495.1). GTDB lineage: Bacteria > Pseudomonadota > Gammaproteobacteria > Enterobacterales > Enterobacteriaceae > Pantoea > Pantoea superficialis. The sequence goes on along the minus strand of DENB01000105.1, from coordinate 8,453 downwards.
CGTATGTGCATCGAGAATATCTGCCGCCTGCGCCATGCCTGCGAGCGCTACGGCATGCCGCTGATGGTGGAGCCGCTGGANNGGCGGGGGCGCGGGGGGGGGGGGGGGGAGCGGGGGGGGGACCCCCCGCCGGTCAGGGCCCCGCCTACGGATCGCTGGGCGATGTGGAGAAGATGGTGCCGCTGGTTCGCCTTGCGCGCGAACTGGGCGCCGATATTATCAAAGCCGATCCCACCGATAATCCGGCGAAGTTTCATCGCGTCGTCGAGGCGGCGCGCTGCCCGACGCTGGTGCGCGGCGGCGGCAAAGGCGAAATCGGCGCGGTGCTGGCGAAAAGCGCCGCGCTGATGGCGCAGGGCGCAGCGGGCATGGTTTACGGGCGCAATGTCTATCAACACGAGAATCCTGCGCAGGTAGTCAACGCGTTGATGGCGATTATTCATCAGGGCGTCAGCGGCGAGGAGGCGCTGGCGATTTACCAGCAGGGCGCCTGAGGTCAGGCGGGCTAAAAATTTTTTTTGCCGGACGTAAAAAACGAAAAAGCCGATTCATTGCTGAATCGGCTTTTCTGAATAAGTTGGCGGTGCGGACGGGACTCGAACCCGCGACCCCCGGCGTGACAGGCCGGTATTCTAACCGACTGAACTACCGCACCGCGCTGTGTTCCCCGTCGGGAACGGAGCGCATATTAATGGGCCTCGTACTGTGCGTCAACGCTTTTCCTGCGCGAAAGTTCCGTTTGCTGCTTTTTTCGGCTTAACGTTGATTTAACGCGCGAAAAGAGGGAATCAGGCGCGCCACAGGCAGCTGCCGCCCTTCTTCATCACCAGGTCAAGGCGCGATTCATGCGCCAGCAGCTCTTCATCGCTCGCCTGCACCACGCGCAGCGCGGAAACCGGCCGGGCGATACGCTGGATGCTTTCGCCTTCCGACTGCGCGGCGCCGTCGCTATCCAGCGAAAACGATAGCGAGGTCTGGCCGCCGGTCATCGCCAGATAAACTTCCGCCAGAATTTCAGCATCGAGCAATGCGCCGTGCAGCGTACGCTTGCTGTTGTCGATCTCATAACGCGAGCAGAGCGCGTCGAGGCTGTTGCGCTTGCCGGGGAACATCTTGCGCGCCATCAACAGACTGTCTGTCACCTGGCAGAAGCTTTCGGTTTTGCCGATGTCCCGGTTTAACATGCCGAATTCGTAATCCATAAAGCCGACGTCGAACGAGGCGTTGTGGATCACCAGCTCCGCGCCGCGGATGTAGTCGAGAAACTCATCGGCGATATCGCTGAAGGCGGGCTTATCCGCCAGAAACTCATCGGCAATGCCGTGAACGCCGAAGGCTTCCGGGTCCACCAGCCGATCCGGCTTCAGGTAAAGATGGAAATTGTTGCCGGTCAGGCGACGGTTGATCACTTCCACCGCGCCGATTTCAATAATGCGATGGCTTTCATAATGGACACCGATCATGTTCATGCCGGTGGTTTCAGTATCGAGGACGATCTGGCGGTTATTTGCAGTGCTCATAGAACTCGTTTATGTCAGACTTGGCGTTTTTCAGAAGGAAGTCTACCAGAGATGCGTAAACAGGTAGAGATATTCACCGATGGATCCTGTCTCGGCAACCCTGGCCCCGGCGGCTACGGCGCCATTCTACGCTACCGCGGGCACGAAAAGCAGTTCAGCGCGGGTTATCGCCTCACCACCAATAATCGTATGGAGCTGATGGCCGCCATCGTGGCGCTGGAAGCGCTGATGCAGCCCTGCGAAGTGACGCTCAGCACCGACAGCCAGTATGTGCGTCAGGGTATCACCAGCTGGATCCATAACTGGAAAAAGCGCGGCTGGAAAACCGCGGATAAAAAGCCGGTCAAGAACGTCGACCTCTGGCAACGGCTCGATCAGGCCCTCAGCACGCATCAAATCCAGTGGGAATGGGTTAAGGGCCACGCTGGCCACGCCGAAAACGAACGTTGCGACGAGCTGGCGCGCAGCGCGGCGGCTAATCCCGCCTTTGAAGATATCGGCTATCAGCCGGGATCCTGATCTTTCATATCGCGAAACTGACGTGTGGCGTTGACCGCCGGACGCAGCTGCGCTTTTCCAAGCGCCTTTCTCGCCCGCGTCATCGTCAGCGGGAAGGTACGCTTGCGCGCCACGACGATATTCAAACAGCCCAGCGCGGGCAGATGCGCGCTAATCACTTTTCCGCCCTGCTGATGCCAGGGCACCACCTGAAAGCGCGTGCGAAAGACCACTTCATAATTGAGCAGGTGCAGCCAGTCCAGCAGGCGCACCTGACTGAACATCCGGCTGCTCCACGGCGCCTTGCGATGCAGCCCCGGGATCCCCTTGCTGATACCCAGCAGGCTGAAGGGGTTAAAGCCGCTGATGATCATCCAGCCATCGTCGATCAGCACGCGATCCACTTCGCGCAAAATACGATGTGGATCCTGACTCCAGCTCAGCGTGTGGGCCAGCAGGCAGGCGTCGACCGATTTTGATTCAAAGGGCAATTGGGCCGGATTTGCCACTACCTGCAGCAGCTCGCCTTCCGTCCCGACGTTGACCTGATGCGATATCGCGCAGTTCTCGGTATTGATTTCGGCGCTGAGGTTGCCAATCTTAAGCATATGAAAGCCGTACAGCTTTCCAAGGTAAGGCTGCAGCTGCTGAGTCAAAGCGTCACGAAAGTATTCTCCCCATGGCATATCGCGCCAGGAGAGCGGCGCGGTCAGAATTTGGCGTGTCTTAGCTGGCTTCATGCTTTACCATCGTCCTTTTCCTACGGCCTGCGAGAGGTGTTTATGAATCTTACCAGCATTCCTGCCCTTCAGGATAATTACATCTGGACCCTGAACGACGAACAGGGAAATTGCCTGATTGTCGATCCAGGCGAAGCGCAACCGGTGCTCGAAAAGGTGTATGCCAACGGCTGGCATCCTGTGGCGATCCTGCTCACACATCACCACTCCGATCATGTCGGTGGCGTAAAAAAACTCTGCGAAACGTTCCCTGGCCTTGTGGTTTACGGTCCACAGGAGACACAAGATAAGGGGGCGACGCATATCGTTAGCGAAGGCGACTGCATTGATATTTTAGGGCGCGAATTTTGTGTAATTTTTACGCCGGGGCATACTTTAGGACATGTCTCATATTACAGTTCGCCTTACCTTTTTTGCGGCGATACGATGTTTTCCGGCGGCTGCGGGCGGCTTTTTGAAGGCACGGCAGAACAGATGTATGAATCCTTTCAAAAGCTTAATGAATTGCCTGATGAAACCCTGGTTTGCTGCGCGCATGAATATACGTTATCCAATCTGAAGTTTGCCGCTGCGGTGTTGCCGCATGACCCGCAAATTATGGCTTGTTACCAGCAAATTAAGTACTTACGCGCTAAAAACGTCATTACTTTGCCAACAAAACTGGCGCACGAAAGGCAAATAAATTTATTTTTACGTACGCAAGAGCCTGATTTGCAAAGGGCTGCAGGCATGAATATTCCGCCAGCCCATGCATGGGAAACTTTCGCCGTTTTACGCGATAAGAAAGACCGTTTTTAATTTACGGGTTGTGTTGTGTCAGGGCGTCACGTATCATTGCTCGTCTTTTAAGCGAACTATTGACACACACATGAAGGCTAAAGCGATTTTACTCGCCTCGGTCCTGCTGGTGGGATGTCAGGCATCACGGAATGACGCCAATATCCCTGAACAGCATGCACAGAGCCTGTCTTCAGCTGGTCAAAGTGATAATGAAAAGTACGGAGCGCGATTGTTGTCGCCGCGATGGCAGGATGATGGAACGAGCCTCGCAAAAGATACCGATCTCTGGAACTTCATTAGTGACGAGTTGAAGATGGGGATTCCGGAAAACAGCCGGATCCGCGAACAGAAAACAAAATATTTAAAAAATAAGAGCTATCTCCACGATGTAACATTACGGGCAGAGCCGTACATGTACTGGATTGTCGAGCAGATACATAAACGTAAGATGCCGATGGAACTGGTACTGCTACCCATAGTGGAGAGCGCTTTTGACCCCCATGCCACGTCTTCCGCCAATGCCGCAGGCATCTGGCAGATCGTGTCCACCACGGGGCGCAATTATGGTTTGAAACAGAACCAATGGTACGACGGCCGACGCGATGTCGTCGCCTCAACCAAGGTCGCGCTGGATATGATGCAGCGTCTTAACACCATGTTTGACGGCGACTGGTTGCTGACCGTCGCCGCCTATAACAGCGGCGAAGGGCGCGTATTAAAAGCGATTAAACAGAACAAGGCGCGCGGTAAGCCGACCGACTTCTGGAGCCTGTCGCTGCCGCGTGAAACCACGGTCTATGTACCGAAAATGTTGGCTTTGAGCGAAATTCTCAAAAACAACAAGCGTTACGGCATCAAGCTGCCGGCCCCGAACGAAAGCCGCGCGCTGGCGCGTGTGGAAGTGGGCCAGCAAATGGAGCTGACGCAGGCCGCCGAAATGGCCGGTATGTCTTTAAGCAAGCTGAAAAGCTTCAATACCGGCTATAAAGGCGACACGACGGCGCCGAACGGACCGCACTATATTTTAGTGCCAAAGTCGCACGTTGAAAAACTGCGTAACTCGCTGGCTTCGGGTGATATCGCGGCAGTGCAGCCGACGCAGCTGGCGAAAAACAGCGCGTCAGGCAGCTATAAAGTCCGTCAGGGCGATACCCTCTCCGGCATCGCCAGTAAGACGGGCGTAAGCGTCAGCACGCTGAAGCAGCTTAATAACCTGCGCGGCGCCAACATCAAACCGGGTCAAACGCTGACCGTCGGTGAGAAAGGCACCCAGCTGGCCGATAACGGCAACAGCATTACCTATCGTGTACGTAAGGGTGATTCTGTTGCCAGTATCGCACGACGTCATGGCGTTAACATCAAGGATGTTATGCGCTGGAATGCGGTGCTGAGCGATGCGAAAGACATCCAGCCGGGCGATAAGCTGACGCTGTTTGTGAATAATAGCGCAACGCCGGATACCTAATCGTTCGAAAAGGCTGATATTTATCAGCCTTTTTCCTTTCTTATTTCCCCGTTTTATTTTCTCTTTCCCGCTTTCCCTGTCTGGTTTCCAACTCAATTACGCAGCAACAACGTGACGGCGATCATTTATTAAACAATTAATACTTGTATGGTAGATCTTGTTCAGCCAGGTTAATTATCGGCTACAAAATTGTAGTCAACAAGTAACAACAACCGATTACAGGGGCGCAATGAGACGTCATCGCGCATAACAGATCGCCTTGAGAGCGATCCCGCGGCAAGGTTACTGACCATGAGTGATACGCTGAATCAACCGACGAAGCCTGCAGAGCAAAATGATACGCCCGAATCCGCCGGGCCGGCGCCGAAGCGCTCTTTTTTACCCCGAGCTCACCCCGTTTCCTGGTGGATGTTGGTGATCACTACCCTGGCGATTTTGATGAATTCTATCGATCGCATTATTTTACCGACATTGTTGCCTGCCATTATGAAAGAGTTTGATATCAGCGAAGTCCAGGCGGGCTGGATTAATTCCCTGAGCTTTTTCGGCACGCTGTCCGGCGCCGTGCTGTTCGGCCTGCTTTCTGATTATATCGGCACCGGCTACCGACGCTGCTACAGCTGGTGTCTGGCGGTGCTGGTGGAAGTGATTTCCGGCGTAGCGACCGCATTTTGTAAAACGCTGGGGGCTTTTCAGGCGCTACGCGTGTTTATGGGGATGGGCACCGGCGGTTCCGAGCCTATCAACGTGGCGCTGTTGGGAGAATGGTGGCAAAAAGAGAACCGGGGATTCGCTATCGGCGTGCATCATACCGGTTTTCCGCTGGGGCAGTTTATCGGCCCGGTATTGATTGCCGCTATTCTTGCCGTGGGCGACTGGCGTCAGGCATTTCTTTTTATCCCGTTGGTCGGCCTGGCGATTGTCGTACTGCAACTGGTGGTCGGCACTAAAAAGAATCATCAGCGGGTATTCAGCTGGATTCGCGCTAACAACCTGACGCTGCCTGTTGAAGCCAAACCGCAAAAAATGCGTTTCGCCGCCTCCTTCAGCTGTCTGAAAAACCGAAACTGCCTGCTGGCGATTGCGCTGGTGTTTGGCTTTACCTGGGCGGAGATGGGTATCGCTAACTTTCTGACGCTGCAATTAACGCGCGATGCCGGACTCGATCTCTCTACCGCGGCCATTATCTCCGGCGCATCCGGCCTTACTGGCTGGATTGGACAAATTCTCTGGGGCAGTTTTTCCGATGTGCGAGGCCGTAAATCCTCCCTTGGTTTTATTATTGTCGGCTGGATTATCGCTAGCGCGCTGTGCGCTTTTATCCATTCTGCCGCGCTCGGCTGGGCAATCCTGATTTTCTGGGGGCTTTTCCGCAATTCGCCCTACCCGGTCGCCTATGCGTTGCTGATCGATTCCGCGCCTCACTCTGCCGCATCCAGCATGGGATTGATGATCGGTTTGGCCGTCGGGATCGCGGGCATTCTGGTCGCGCCAATCAGCGGCTGGATTATCTCTGGCTGGGGCTTTGGCGTGCATTACGCCGTAATAGTGGCGGTATTGCTGCTTTCCTGTGTGCCGCTCTGCCTGATCAAAGAAACCGTTAACCTGAAGCGAGCCTGATATGCAATCACTCTGGAATCTGCTGCGCGACAGCGAAATCATCGAACTCAATCATATTTATCAGGAAAACATGCCGGTCTGGCCGACTCATCCCAAGTTTGTGCTGGCGGCTAATGAAAGTTACCAGGCAGGAGACGGTAACTATAACTGCCAGCTGATATTGGGAGATCACTGTGGAACTCATGTGGATTCGCCCTCCCATTTTATTCAGGACGGTAAAACCATCGATCGGGTTGAGATCAAGCAGCTCATTGGACGCGGCATTCTGATCGATATCTCTCATTTTCCGGCGGGAGAAGCCGTTGGCCGTGAGGCCGTCAAGCATTGGGAAACGCGCAACGGTTCAATTAAGGCTGACGATATTGTGATATTTCGTACCGGCTGGCATGAGAAGTGGGCGCGACGGCCGAATCAGGGCGCTTTTCTTCAAGGTTGGCCCGGCCTTTCAGCAGAGGCAGCCGGTTATCTGATCGATAAAGGCGTGCATGTATTGGGGACGGATGCGCTCTCGCTGGATGCCTGGCGCAGCGAAGGCAACCCATCGCACCAAGCTATTCTGGGAAGTGATAATTTGATTATTGAAAACCTGGCGAATCTCTCTCGACTGCCGCCGGTGTTTACCTTTGTTGCGCTGCCGTTGCGCATTGAAGGGGGCTCCGCGTCGCCGGTACGCGCTATCGCGTTGGTTGAAAGAGACTAAAGCTCAGGGCTTCGGATTGAATTCGACTAACAGCGGATTGTGATCCGAAGCGCGCGTAACCAAAACCGAAGCTTCGCTGACTCTCATATCGCGATAAAAGACGAAATCGAGCGGACGGCCGAAAGCTTTGCGCCGATGATCGTCGGTGAACATAACCTCTTCCAGCATCATCTCCTCCGCAAAACGGTAAAGCGCATTGATACGTTGTCGGCTCCAGGCATTAAAATCGCCGGCCATGATTACCGGTCCGCGATGATGAAGGATTTGTTCGCCAATCGGCCCCAGCTGCTTACTGTAGACATCTACCCCGAGGCTGAAGTTAACCGCATGAATGTTGACGACCATCAGCATTTCGCCGCCGGGCAAGGGGTAGGCGGTTACCAGAGCAGACTTTGCCAGGCGCAACAGCGGCTCACGCTCGCGCAGCGGGCAGCAGTAGACGGGATGCGCCGCAGCTAGCGTCATCACGCCCGAAGGATGCTGCGGCAGTACGAAAGCCGGCACCTGATCGGCGGCAAGGTAATTGCTGGTGGCGAACTCAATCAGCGCTGGCGTGGTCTGCGCTTCCTGGAGCAGCACCAGATGCGCATCCTTACCAAATCCTTGCAGTACCGACATCCAGTCTGCCCGCTGCTGCTTAAAAATATTCCATACCAAAACCCGGAGGTTAGGTTTCGCAGGTAAAGGCGCGCCGGGCGGCAGGGCTTGCCCAAGATGCAGCATTGCGCCGGGAGGAAAAATCCGCTCCACTGGCTGTCCGGCTACGTACCGCATTGCAAAGGTTTTTTTCCGCACATTCCCGCCTGAACTGGTTGCTAATGAATACCTGTCTCTTCTTTCAGTTATAGGGATTGTAGTACGCCGTTTCAATGGATGTTCCTGATTGTCTTCCATCACTCCATGAGCCGGCATGTTATCTGCCGATCATTCACCGGCTTACGCTCCCCGTCGTAACTGCCGGGCAGGTGCTTATAATGCTATTCGTGTTGACAATGAGGCGCCAGGCAGTAAGTGCTTTCAGTAAATAATTACGCTGGTGAGATGAGGTGCAAATTCAGAAAATGAGAAATGAAAAAGCCCTGACATTGCTGTCAGGGCTTATCAATAGAGTGGCGGTGCGGACGGGACTC
>DENB01000095.1 GCA_002359495.1 Enterobacteriaceae bacterium UBA2655 | reverse complement strand
GGCAGGCTGGCGGTTTTGAACGCCTCGAACAGTACGCGCTGGTGCTGGCGCGCGCAGGCGATCATCTTTTTCGCCTCCTGCAGGTTGGAGGCCAGCGGCTTTTCGCAAATCACATGCTTGCCGTGCGAGAGAAACAGCAGCGCCTATTCGCAGTGCAACGCGTTCGGGCTGGCAAGATAAACCGCGTCGATATCTTCCGCCGCGGCCAACGCCTCCAGCGAGGTAAACAGCGCTTCACAGGGATAATCGACGGCGAACTGTTGCGCCTGCGGCAAGGTGCGTGAATAGATGGCGCTGAGCTGCATGTCGCCGGTTTCGTGCGCCGCATCGATAAACTGCCGGGTAATCCAGTTAGTTCCCACAATGGCGAAACGGATCATGCTGTTCTCCTGCAAAGTCGTAAAGCCGCAGAGTAGCATGCAGGCTTACGCGCGCAACGCAGATTGAACGTTGATCCTGCGATCGCCATTCCAATATGATGATGGCGCAACGATTTACAGGCAGAACGGATAAAGGATCGCAGGTGAGCGGAAGTAAACATGCACTGAACTGGACCACGTTGTTCGTCGCCGTTCCGGTGGGCTGCGCAGCCTCGCTGGTCACGCTGGCCTTTCGCGGCGTCATCGAACTGATTAACCAGCTACTGTTCGGCAGCGATGCGGAAATCACCGTCGCTATGCACCGCTGGCCCTGGTTTGCCTGGCCGCTGCTGGTCGGCGTTGGCGGCCTGATCGCCGGTTATTTTCTGCGGTTCGCCGTCTCTATCGAGAAGCAGGAAACGGTAAAAACCGATTATCTGGAAGTGATTAACGCCCGTCTCGACGCGGTGCCGACGAAAACGTCGCTGTTCCGCGCGCTCTCCTCCATCGCCAGTATCGGCAGCGGCGCTTCTATCGGTAAAGAGGGGCCGATGGTGCAGCTCTCCGCGCTATGCGGCAGCATGCTTGGCCGCCTGATGCCGACATCGCTCAACCTGAAAAACAGCGATGTGGTGGCGATGGCCGCCGCCGCCGGTCTTTCGTCGGTCTATCACGCGCCGCTGGCCTCGGCGATCTTTGTCGCCGAGATCGCCTTCGGCATTTCGGCGCTGCAGCGCTTAATCCCGCTGATTGTCGCCTCGGCCGTGGCGGTAATGACCATGTGGTCGCTGGGTTTTCGCAATGCGCTTTATCCGTTAGCGGACAGCGCTTTCCAGATGGATCCCGGCAGTCTGCTGGCGACGGTGGCGATTGGGCTGCTGGGCGGCCTCGGCGGCTGGCTGCTGATTAAGCTCATCGCGCGCAGCAAAAGGCTGTTTGGACGCGTCCGCTCGCTGCCGCTGCGGCTGGGAGCGGGCGGTTTCGCCGTCGGTCTGCTGGCGCTGCTCTCGACCGATATTCTCGGCAACGGCTACGAAGTGATCGTCAGGGTGATGGCGGGCGACTATCTGTTGCCCGCTCTGGTTCTGCTGCTGCTGCTGAAAGTGCTGGCGACCACGCTGTCGGTGGGTTCAAACGCGGTGGGCGGGCTGTTTACGCCGTCGCTGTTGATCGGCGCGCTGTTGGGCGTCATCGTGGCGACGCTGGGCGCGGCGCTGCATCTGCCGCTGGGCGATATCTTGCTCTACGCCGCCGTCGGCATGGCGGCGGTGCTGGCGGCGGTGAGCCAGGCTCCGCTGATGGCGATGCTGATGGTGCTGGAGATGACGCTGAACAGCAGCCTGCTGTTCCCGCTGATGATCGCCTCGGTGCTGGCGTCCATGGTGGCGTACCGTCTGCAATCCGCCAGCACGTATCCGGTAGTCAGCGCCCACTTCAGCCGGTCGGAGGCGAAATTCGATTTCGACAATATGCTGGTGGCGGAGCTGATTATTCCCGGCGCGGCGTTACAGCCGGAGGAGTCGGTGGGCCAGGCGCTGGCGGTGAGTTCGCTGAAGCGGGAGCGCTATGTCTATGTCATCAACGCCGACGGGCAGTTCCTGGGCGTGGTCTCCATTCACGACATTTCGCGCAAGGTGCTGGCGCAGGAGATCACGCTCGACTCGCCGGTCAGCTTGGTGATGGACGATAACTTTCCGGTGGCGTATCAGAATCAGAGCATGCGCGAAGGGTGGGAAGCGTTCGCCCGCGTCACGCTGGAGCGTTTGCCGGTTCTGAACAATCCTCAGGAGCGCCGCTTTCTCGGCGCCCTGACGAAAACCAGCCTGATCCAGAAGGCGCAGGGCTTTCTTTAAGCGGCGTTGCCGCGCATCGCCTGATCGGTCATCCACAGGCGCGCGTCGAATTCAAGCTGATGATACTGCGGCTCCATATGGCAGCAGAGCTGATAAAAAGCTTTGTCATGCTCCTTTTCCTTCAGGTGCGCCAGTTCATGCACCACGATCATGCGCAGGAAAGGTTCCGGGGCGAGGCGAAAGAAGGTCGAGATGCGGATTTCCGCTTTGGCTTTCAGGTTGCCGCCCTGCACGCGCGAGATGGCGGTATGCAGGCCGAGCGCATGTTTCATCACCTTGATTTTATTGTCATAAACCACTTTGCTCAGCGGCGCCGCGTTGCGCATATAGCGGTTTTTTAACGCGATGGCGTAGTCGTACAAAGCTTTATCGCTGATCACGTCGTGCGTGTCGGGATAGCGCTGTTGCAGAAAGGCGCCCAGGCGCTGGTGCTCAATCAGCGTTTTTACCTGCTCCAGCACCGGTTCAGGATAGCCTTGAAGATAGATCAGTGACGACATTAGAGATTCCCGACGAAAGACAGTATACTGCGCCCCCTTTTCAGGGCGAAAATCGCGCAAAGTGTACCATGCCGGAGAATTCATGAGCCAACTTGAACTGAACGATCGCACGCTGATCCTGCATCGTTTTCCACAAATGAGCGATGAGAGTCCTCTACAGGCCTGGGACGCAGCCGACGAATATTTGTTGCAGCAAGCGCTGCCGGAAGGTCCGGTGCTGCTGTTCAACGACAGTTTCGGCGCGCTGGCCTGTGCATTGAACCCGTGTCCGTTATGGCACATCAGCGACTCCTGGATCAGCCAGCAGGCGGCGCGACAGAATCTGCGGCTCAACGGCCTGGATGATTCAGAGGTGACTTTCCTCGACAGTCTGGCGGCGCTGCCGGACGCGCCCGCCAGCGTGCTGATCAAAATTCCGAAGTCTCTGGCGCTGCTGGAACATCAGTTGCGCGCGCTGCGCGCCGTGGCGACGCCGGAAACCGTGATTATCGCCGGCGCGAAAGCCAAAGATATTCACAGCTCAACCCTGCAGCTGTTTGAGCGTATTCTCGGGGAAACCAAAACCTCGCTGGCGTGGAAAAAAGCGCGCCTGGTTTACAGCCGCTTCTCTGCGCCGAAACTGCCTGAGCAGGCGATTACCCGCGCCTGGCCGCTGGATGGCACCCCTTACCAGATCCACAATCATGCTAATGTCTTTTCTCGCGCCTCGCTGGATCTGGGCGCGCGTCTTTTCATGGCGCATCTGCCGGAAAATATCGAAGGGGAGATCGTGGACTTGGGCTGCGGCAACGGCATTATCGGGTTGCTGGCGCTGGAGAAAAACCCGCAGGCCGAGGTGCATTTCGTCGATGAATCCTGGATGGCGGTCGCCTCCAGCGAGTTGAATGTAGAAACTAACCGGCCGCAGGACAGAGCGCGCTGCCATTTTCGCGTCAACAACGCGCTGAGTGGCTTCCCGGCCGATCGGCTGCACGCGGTGCTTTGTAACCCGCCGTTTCATCAGCAGCACGCACTGACCGATCATATTGCCTGGCAGATGTTCCGTGACGCCAAACGCTGCCTGCAATATGGCGGCGAGCTGCGCATCGTCGGCAATCGTCATCTCGATTACCATCACAAGCTGAAAAAGCTGTTCGGCAACTGCGCCGTCATCGCCTCCAATGCGAAGTTCGTGGTGCTGCGTGCGGTAAAAGTGCGCTGATCAGAGGCGCAGCGCCAGTTCAGTGGCCTGAGCGATAGCGCGCCGCGCGTCAAGCTCCAGCGCCACGTCCGCGCCGCCGATCAGATGCACGATTTTCCCTCTGTCGCGCAGCGCCGCTTCCAGCGCGCGCTGCGGCTCCTGACCGGCGCAAATCACCACATTATCAACCAGCAACGTCAGCGCTTCGCCTTCGCGGCGGATATGCAGACCCCGATCGTCGATGCGCATATATTCCACGCCGCCCCACATCTCTACCCCGCGCGATTGAAGGCTGGCGCGATGGATCCAGCCGGTGGTTTTGCCAAGGGAGGCGCCGGGCCTGCCGGGTTTACGCTGCAGCAGCCAGATTTGCCGCGGCGAGGCGAGAGTGATCGGCGGGCGCAGGCCGCCGCGCCGGGTTAGCTGCCGATCGATGCCCCATTCGCTGTAAAAGGCCGCCATATCGGGTTCGCCCGCCGGCTGCGCCAGGTATTCCGCCGTATCGAAGCCGATGCCGCCGGCGCCGATAATCGCCACGCGCGGCCCTACCGGCTTTTTATCGCGCAGCACGTCGAGATAACTCAGCACGCAAGGGTGATCAAGACCAGGAATCTCGGGCTGACGCGGCACGATGCCGGTGGCGAGGATCACTTCGTCCGCATAGTCCAGCATGTCGGCGCTGACCCGGCAACCGGTATGGATCGTCACTTTTGCCGCCGCCAGCTGATAGCGAAAATAGCGCAGCGTTTCGGCGAACTCTTCTTTGCCGGGAATTTGCCGGGCGATATTGAACTGGCCGCCGATTTCCGCCGCCGTCTCCCAGAGCGTGACCTGATGGCCGCGCCGGGCCGCCTGCAAGGCAAACGCCATGCCGGCCGGACCGGCGCCGACTACCGACAGATGTTTGCGGGTGGTTGCGGCGACCACGGGCATCAGCGTTTCATGGCAGGCGCGGGGATTGACCAGGCAGGAGGTGACATGGCCCTGAAATATTTGATCGAGGCAGGCCTGATTGCAGGCGATACAGGTATTGATCGCTTCCGGTTTTCCCTGCTGCGCCTTGCTGACGAAGTAGGCGTCAGCCAGAAACGGACGCGCCATGGAAACCATATCCGCGCAGCCTTCATCTAATAATTGCTGCGCGACGGCGGGATGGTTGATGCGGTTGGTGGCGATGACCGGCGCCGAAACATGCTCGCGCAGCCGCTTTGTCACCCAGCCGAAGGCTGCGCGCGGAACGCAGGTGGCGATGGTGGGGATACGCGCTTCATGCCAGCCGATGCCGGTGTTGAACAGGGTAATGCCGCACTTCTCCAGATGACCCGCCAGCAGCAGCGTTTCTTCCAGCGTGCTGCCTTCGTTGACCAGATCCAGCATTGAGAGCCGGAAAATTTTGATAAAAGCCTCGCCGGTCGCCGCCCGAATCGCCTGACTGACCGCTAACGGAAAGCGCATGCGGCGCTGGAAATCGCCGCCCCAGGCGTCGTTGCGCTGATTAGTTCGCGCTGCGAGGAACTGGTTAATCAGATAGCCTTCCGAGCCCATGATCTCCACGCCGTCATAGCCTGCGGCTTGCGCCAGCGCGGCGCAGCGGGCGAAGCTGGCAATGGTTCGCTCAATTGCCGCTTCGCTCAGTGCCTCGGGCAGAAAGGGGTTAATGGGCGCCTGAATTGCCGAAGGCGCGACCAGCGCATGCTGATAGCTGTAGCGTCCGGCATGCAGGATCTGCAAAGCGATCTTTCCACCCGCCTCGTGCACGGCGTCGGTAACTATCCGGTGCCAGCTGCATTGCGCTTCGTCATTCAGCATTGCGCCGCCGCTGGCGACTACGCCTTCCGGGCAGGGGGCGATGCCGCCTGTGACAATCAGGGCAACGCCTGCACGGGCGCGTTCGGCATAAAAAGCGGCGAGGCGCGATGCGCCTTCGGGATGCTCCTCCAGCCCGGTATGCATCGAACCCATCAGAAAACGGTTTTTCAGCCGGGTAAAGCCCAGATCGAGCGGCGTAAAGAGCGAAGGGTAAGCGGTGGTCTGCGGCGTCATAGTCACTCCGCGCGGCATGTGGTCGGATGAGTGGACTGTAGCCTGGTTAAAAAGGAAAAACAGAATGATGAAGGTAAGCTGTGAGAAACGTCAAAAAATGGCAGGGCGCATAAGCCGCAGACGAAAGAGGATTTCTTTCGTACTAGCACGGAAAGAGACTTATGCCCCCTGCTAAAAGAAAAAAGTCCGGCTAATAATTTAGCTCTGATAATAAATAATAAAAACAAAAAGGAGTTAATAAGTCATTAACGCTTGCCGGTAGTTTACTTCAGTATAAAAATATATCAGTAAGCTTTGACTTGAAAGCTGAACCTGTTAACAGGCTCCGTTTCTTTTTGCTATTTCTATTACGTTAACCAAGTTTTTAGTTTCCAATTTCTGAAATATTTTTGTTTTGTAGGTGCTGATGGTTTTATTGCTTAAACCCATTTCGTTAGCAATAATTTTGTTGGTTTTTCCCTGCGCCAGCTGACGTAAAATCAACGTTTCACGCGCAGTTAAACGGCCCAGGCGTCGTTGCTCTTCACGGTAGCAGCTGACGCGCTTGATCAGTTCATCCGGCAGGTAGTCTACATTGTTAAAAACACAGTTAATTGCTGCGATCAGCGTTCTGATGTTGTCATTTTTCGAAACGAAACCATTGGTACCCTGAATAAGCGACTGCATAATCAAATGCTCATTTTTGCTCTGGCTTAACAAAATGGTTTTTATAGAGGGTTTAGATTTAACGATGTCACGCAGAAAGGCGATGCCGTTATTTTCATAAAACTCTGGATCCAAAAGAATAATGTCTAAACTCTTATGGGTTACGGCGCTGATCCCCTCATTGATGGTATTGGCGACCAAAATATGATTGAAGCCGTTCATCAATAATAAAGCCTGCAGGCCCGCTGAGACCAGGCGGTGCTCATCAACGATGAGTATTTTTACGTTATACATTCATCCCTCACTGGTTTAGCAAGCTAAGCTGGGAAAATAGGGCCATAAATTTCGCTAATTATAACCACTGCGGCAAAGCAGGAAATCGAGAAACGTCTCGATAAAATAGCGCTTATTTTTCTGCTATTTCTTTTTCGCTGCGCTGTCGTTGAAAATCACGTAAATTTTGTTCAATTAAATCAATTTCCCGGGCGATATCCGCGATTAGCCCGGCGCCAGCGTCAGCCTTCGCCTGATGTTTCTCCAGCGCCAGGCTGAGCGAGGCGAGCCGCGTCGCGTTCAGGAGCCGGGCGCCGCCTTGCAGCTTGTGACCCAGCTTCGACAGGTTCTCTCCTGACGCGGCGCGCAGCAGCGCCGCCAGTATCTGTCGGTTGTCGGCAATGATGCTTTCAATCAGCGTGTCGCAATCGTCAGGATCCTGTGCGGCCAGCCGCTCCAGCAGTGGGAAGCTGAATGCGTCCGTCGGCAAAGCGGCGGAGCGGAATGTGTTGGCGGCGTTCAGCGATGAATGCGGCGCATTCGCTTCTGCTAAAACCGGGCGATCGGCGGGCTGACGAACGCAACGCGCCAGATGTTGGTAAAGCGTATCGAAATCGAGCGGTTTAAACAGACAATCGTTCATGCCGGCGTCGAGACAGGCTTGCACCATGCGACTTTCCGCGGTGGCCGTCAGGCCAAAAAGCGTGATCGGCGGAAGGCCTCGTTCTTTCTCCTGCTGGCGCACGGCCTGCGCAAGCTGAAACCCGTTCATTCCCGGCATGTTGCAATCGGTAATAATCAGGTCGAAACGCTGCGTATCCCGCTGCCAGAGAGAAAACGCCGCGAGGGCGCTCTCCGCCGTTACGGCCTGGTGGCCTGCATATTCCAGCTGCTTGCTCAATAGCAGGCGATTCGGCGCATGATCGTCGACCACCAACACCCGCATCGCCGCCGGTGCAGCGGATTTCGGGACTGAAGCGGAGGGGGGCGGGCAACGCCATACAGCGCGCGGCGCGCCAAAACAAAAGGTAAAAACCGAGCCCGAACCGGGAGAACTGTCGACTTTCAGCTCCCCTCCCAGTCGCTGCGCCAGGCTGCGGCAAATGCTCAGCCCCAGCCCGACGCCCGCCTGCTGTTGTTGACGGGTTCCCGCCTGCACGTAAGGCTCGAATATCGTCTGCTGCTGCTGCGCAGTCATGCCTGAACCGCTGTCGCTGACCTCAAGCGAATAGCGACAAAGAGCCTCTTCGCTTTGCTTTTGCTGCCGCAGAGCGATATTCACCTTGCCGCATTCAGTAAATTTCAGCGCATTGCTCAACAGGTTCGTGAGGATCTGAGTGATCATGAGCGGATCGATATTTACGCAAGGATCCTTGACGGCGACCTGCGTCTCGATTCGAACGCCTTTCGCGTCCGCCTGATGGCGAAACAGGGCGACCGTCTGTTCTATCAAATCGGGCAACAACACAGGTTCCGGCGCCGGCTGCCAGCGCCCCGATTCGATTTTACTCAGGTCGAGCACGTCGCCGATTAACGACCTCAGCGCCCGGGCGGATTCGAAAGCCACACTGATATTTTCGGAAAGCGATTCCGGCTGCCGGCGGGTTTCCATCTCCAGCAAACCAACGATGGCGTTTAGCGGCGTACGGATTTCGTGGCTTATCTCCGCAAGAAAGTTTTTTAACGCTTTTTCACTCTGGATACGCTGGTTGAGTTGCTGCTGCAAATGGCGATGGCGCAGCCAAAAAAACAGCAGTAATACGCTGAAGCAAAGAAAGCTAAGCATAATGATTTTCCGGTGGTATTGCCGGCGAACCCGGGTAACAAAGGCCGCCAGACGACATCTATTGCAATAAACCCGCAGCCTTATTCCGACCTTGTAACGGAAATAAAGCGCAGACAGAGGCTGGTTGATTCCCGCTTAAGGCGCGTTTTTTCAGCCGAAATTCAAATGGTTTTTTATATTAAGACGCGTTCATCTATTAATATGCCCTGAAGGCGGTAACGCTGGGCGAAATAGCTTTTTTTAGCGCGGGGATGTTTTTGCGACCTTTCTCAAGTTATAATCATTGCCGCTAAAGCATCAACCCGGAATAAACAATTACGCTGCGAACTATTCTCATCCTGATTGGAAAGAAACAGAGTGTTAATATAATGTTTTTACTGAGCGCCGGGCTATGCGCGACGGCGGTCTTCAGAGTATTTCGAGACAAGTCTTGCATGCGTGGTCTGTCAGCGCGAAAGGCGCTGTTGGCCTGGCGCTCAATGGCATAGCGCGTGGCGGACTCAGTTAATTCGTTGTCAGGTAAACGATTTAAGCAGGGCCTCAGGATTGAGGCACGTAAGTTTCGGGAAGATGTTGGCGGTTTCATTATGTTTAGCACTATTGCAACAGAGAGATAATCTATTTTTATCTTGTGTTGCAGTAGCAGCCAGGATTTTTCTTTTAGCATAAGCTGTAAAAGTAGAGTTGCCTGGAAATGAAATATGAATCTGTGCAAACGAAAGGCTGATAATTATATTTTACGGTAAATAGCAATGAAATATGATGGCAATCTTTTCTCTTAATTCCAGGAATGGGCTTTAACGGCCATGGACGAAAGTTAAAAATGATATAAAAGGAATTAGAAACAATGAAAACACATAATAACCCACTGAATGTCGCTTTGCTTGACGATCATCCAATGATCCGCACCGTGTTCAAGCTCTGTTTCCGTCAGGAGCAGGATATGCAACTGGTCGGCGCCTGGGGAAGCAGCAGCGAGCTGTTCGCGCAGTTGAAAACGACGCATGTCGATGTGCTGGTGCTCGATTTCCTGCTGGGCGATCGCGAACTGGATGGTCTGGCTCTGGTTAAACAGTTGCGTAATCATTATCCCAGTCTGAAAATTTTGATCGCTTCGTCGATGGAAAGCCCGGCGATCGTCAAAATGGTGTTAACTGCCGGGGTCAAAGGCTTCATCGGCAAAAGCCAGCATATGGAAGAGATTTTTTCAGCCATTCGTCAGGTGGCGCAGGGTCATATCTATCTGTCGCCGACGGTGGCTTACGAAGTGGAAAATCTTTACGTCATTCATGAAGAGTCGATCCACGAAGGGCTGGAATTAGACAATAAAAACAATATGTACGAGAAGGTTAAGCTGCTGAGTCCGCGCGAAGTGGAAGTGGTGCGCTGTTTTCTCGACGGTTTGAGCGTCTCGCAAATTGCGTTGAAGTTCAAACGCAGCCGCAAAACGGTGAGCGGGCAAAAACAATCGGCGTTAAAAAAGCTTGGCCTGCGTTCCGATTCAGAGCTTTTCAAGTACAGCCACGACCTGATGTAAAAGGCGTTCCCTTACCCTCCGGGCGGCGATTCAGACCTTGTTGCCGCCCTGTTTTTTTGTAAGCGTTGCACAGAAGCGCTTGCCCGGTCACGTTATGCGTAACATTTCTCGTTCAACCTCCTTTTGAGTGATCTACTTAACTGTTTTTAAGCTGTTTTCCCTGTGTGATGAGCGCTTTTGCAGCGTCTGCAAGCGAGGGCTTATGAACATTGAAACGCAATCCTGCGTCATTATGGGTAAAGAGCAGGTAAAAGTGATTGCGCAGCAGCTCGCCTGGGATGGCTCAGGTACATTGGTACGCGTTACGCGCGGCGGCATTTGCGGTTCGGATCTGCACTACTATCAGGAAGGAAAAGTCGGCAGCTATGAGGTAAAAATGCCGATGATTCTGGGACATGAAGTGGTTGGTTACGTCGTGGAGAGCGACGATGCGCGCCTGACGCCGAACCAGAAAGTGGCGATCAACCCGTCAAAGCCCTGCGGCGAGTGCAAATATTGCCTCAGGCGGCAGGAGAATCAGTGCATCGCGATGCGTTTCTTCGGCAGCGCCATGTATTTGCCGCATGTGGACGGCGGCTTTACGCAATATAAAGTGGTCGACAGCGCCCAGTGCGTCCCGTATCCCAACGATGCCGATGATAGCGTCATGGTATTTGCCGAGCCGCTGGCGGTTTGCCTGCACGCCGTCAATCAAGCGGGCGATCTGACCGGAAAGCAGGTTTTTATCTCCGGCGTCGGGCCGATCGGCTGTCTGATTGTCGCCGCGGCGAAAGCGCGGGGCGCCGCCGCCATTGTCTGCAGCGACATCAGCGAACGTTCTCTGGCGCTGGCGGAGCAAATGGGCGCAACGGCGGTGATCCATGCGACCAGCGGCGATTTTTCCCCTTATCTGCGCGACAAAGGCAGCTTTGACGTGGCGTTTGAAGCCGCAGGCCATCCTAATTCTTTGCAACGCTGTCTCGATCTGGTCTGCGCGAAAGGCACGCTGGTGCAGGTTGGCATGAGCGGGGCGATTCCGGCGTTTCCCATCATGGTGCTGATCGCCAAAGAGATAAATCTGGTGGGCTCTTTTCGTTTCACCCATGAATTCAACACGGCGGTGGAGTGGCTGGCCAACGGCACCGTCAATCCGCTGCCGCTGTTCAGCGGCGCTTACTGCTGGCAGGAGGTCGACACCGCGCTGCGGTTTGCCGGTGATAAAACCCGCGCCGCCAAGGTACAGCTCACGTTCTGATAACGCCCGAACCTTACTTCACCTGTTTGTAACCATAAGGAAAAGAACATGCCCATCACGATCATTGTTCTTGGTGTGATTCTGCTGCTGGTATTGATGATTGTTTTTAAGGTCAACGGTTTTATCGCTCTGATATTCGTTTCGGCCGTGGTCGGCATCGCCGAAGGAATGGCCCCGCTGGCGGTCATGGCGTCAATTCAAAAAGGCATCGGCTCCACGCTGGGCAGCCTGGCGATGATCCTCGGGCTGGGGGCGATGCTGGGACGGCTGGTGTCGGATACCGGCGCGGCGCAGCGGGTCGCCACCACGCTAATTGCGGTATTTGGCAGGGAACGACTGCAATGGGCGCTGGTGGTCACCGGGCTGATCGTTGGGCTGGCGATGTTTTACGAAGTGGGATTCGTTCTGCTGCTGCCGCTGGTGTTTACCATTGTCGCTGCGGCCAATCTGCCGCTGCTCTATGTCGGCGTGCCGATGGTGGCTGCGCTGTCGGTCACGCACTGTTTCCTGCCGCCGCATCCTGGCCCTACCGCCATCGCCACCATTTTCGGCGCTAATCTCGGCACGACCTTGCTCTACGGGTTGATTATTACTATCCCGACCGTGATCGTGGCGGGTCCGATTTTTTCAAAATTCCTGAAAAGCTTTGAGAAATCGCCGCCGGAAGGGCTATATAACCCGAAAATTTTTCCTGAAAACGAGATGCCCGGCTTCTGGATAAGCATTTTCGCTGCGGTGATCCCGGTGGTGCTGATGGCCTTCGCCGCGATATGCGAATTGACGATGCCGAAAGAGAATCCAATCCGGCAGTTCTTTGAATTTATCGGCAACCCGGCGGTAGCGCTGTTTATCGCCGTGGTGATCGCGGTGTTTACGCTCGGCCTGCGCAACGGCCGTCGGATGGAGGAAGTGATGGATATGTGCGGCGACTCCATCGCCGCCATCGCCATGATCGTCTTTATTATCGCAGGCGGCGGCGCGTTCAAGCAGGTGCTGGTGGACAGCGGCGTCGGCAACTATATCGCCGATATGATGAAAGGCTCGTCGCTTTCGCCGCTGCTGATGTGCTGGACCGTGGCGGCGATGCTGCGCATCGCGCTGGGCTCGGCGACGGTCGCCGCCATTACCACCGCCGGCATCGTGATGCCGATTATCGCCGCGACCGGCTCCGATCCGGCGCTGATGGTGCTGGCGGTCGGTTCCGGCAGCGTCATCGCCTCGCACGTTAACGATCCCGGCTTCTGGCTGTTCAAAGGCTACTTCAATCTCAGCGTCGTGGAGACGCTGAAAACCTGGACGGTGATGGAAACCCTGATTTCAATCCTCGGCCTGGCGGGCGTGCTGGCGTTGAACGCCATCCTTCACTAAGCGACGCGCCGAATCCAGGAGTAGCGCGAGCGGTAGCCGCTGTTGAAATGGGTGTTGCGCCGGTAGCTGGCGCCCGTTTCCGCCATACAGTAAGTGCAAAGGTTAAGCAGTTCGATCTGCGCGGCAGGGATGCCCGTTTGCAATAGCATCTGACGACCCAGCTGCGGCAGATCGAACCAGACGCCCTGCTGCTGCGCCTGAGCCTGCGGCCGCACCG
The DNA here is from genome assembly GCA_002359495.1 of Enterobacteriaceae bacterium UBA2655. Taxonomy (GTDB): domain Bacteria; phylum Pseudomonadota; class Gammaproteobacteria; order Enterobacterales; family Enterobacteriaceae; genus Pantoea; species Pantoea superficialis. Next base: position 72,167 of record DENB01000095.1, on the reverse strand, counting down.
CCAGCGCATTGCGCGGCTGCACTGCCGACCAGGTCGCCGGCTGGCGCAGGCGCGGATTTTGCCCAATCTCGTTTATCATATTCTCGCCCAGCTCATAGCAACAAGGGGCGATGGCCGGACCGATAGCGACAAACAGCGTCTCGCTGTCGGCACCCAGCGCTTTCAATCTCTCCACCGCCGAAAACAGCACGCCTGCCAGCGCGCCTTTTAGTCCGGCATGCACCGCAGCGACATGACGTCGGCGCGTATCGGCGATCAGCACCGGCAGGCAATCTGCGGTGTAAACCGCCACCGGGCGCGTCGTCACGCCGATAACCCCGTCTGATTCACAACGCTTCGGCGGCATGTTCTCCTCATCCAACACCACCGTCGGGCTGTGGCGCTGCTGGCCATAAGCCGCGTCGGACGGCGGCGGATCGCCGGCGGCCTGAAAGGCGTGATCGACCCAGCCCAGCGAATCCAGCAGGGCGGAGCGGCAGCCGGAGGTTCTGTTTTCAGCCATAACGGCCTCCCGTTAAAAAACAATATTTTTGCTGCCTATAGCTTAAGTTAACCGCCGCGGTTTTACAGCTTTGAAAACGCCGTCTCTGCGGACGGAACGACGCGCTTTATGCTGCTTTTCACTCACGCGCGCTGACGGAAAAGAGAAGAAACTATTTAATTAGTCTGAACATGATTTAACTATAAATAATCCACTTTGTTACTGAATACTGTTATTTTTTTCGGCCAGACAACATAGGGTAAATGCCTGGCTAAACCAGCTTAATACTCTAATGATAAGCATTGTGATTGTTTTTTTATTAAGTTAACTCGCCCTTTTCTAAAAATATCTCTTACATCCCCGTAATAATTGTGTGTATTTTTTCATCAGCCACTCCGTCTGCTTTTGCCAATGATTTATTTTAAAATTATTGATTTTGTTGTTTTTATATTTGATTCTATTTTTAACTGGTTCTCCGCAAGCGCAGCGCGAATTTACACTATTTCGACATAAATATAATAAAAATTTACATTAAGAATCTTTAAGATAACTATGGAAATATTGCCGTTACGCCATTAGGATTTAAAAACGGTAATGTTTTTCTGTGAACCAGTCCCGGTTTTAATGATGGCCTGTGTTAATTCACAGCGCTGTTCTTATCGAAGGGAAGCCAGGCGCCGCCATTCCCGAACGTAGCGAGAAGATAATTGTGACGACACTGAAACCTTTATTAGCGAAAAATCGCAGCTGGGCATTGCAGCGCCGCGAGCGTAATCCGGACTATTTCGACGCTTATCTTCATCAACAAAAGCCGCATTCATTGTGGATCGGCTGCTCCGACAGCCGCGTACCGGCCGAAGTGTTGACCGGATCCCACCCGGGCGAGCTGTTCGTGCATCGCAACATCGCCAATATGGTGGTGGCGCAGGACGACAATTTTATGAGCGTGTTGCAATACGCCATCTTTTATCTGGGCGTAAAGCGCATCGTATTGTGCGGTCACTACGGCTGCGGCGGGGTGCAGGCCGCGCTCAGCCTGCCGGACAGTCCGCTTGCCGGCGAAGATTCTCCGCTGGCGCGGCGCATCAGCGCGCTGCGCAACGCCCTGCAAGAGGGATTAAGCGATTATCGCGCCTCCGAGGCGGAGGAGAGCGACAAGCTTAACCGGCTGGTGGAGGCGAACGTGCTGGCTCAGTTCGCCCATCTGGCCGCCACCGAACCGGTGCGTCAGGCGTGGCGGGTGGGGCAGGCGTTAGATCTGTTCGGCTGCGTCTATGACCTGCAGTCGGGGCATCTGAAAGAGTTAATCCAGCAATCTGCAGAGGAACCTTCGCCATGAATCTGACTACCCTTCGTCAGGATATTCCCGCCGGCCTGGTGGTGTTTTTGGTCGCGCTGCCGCTCTGCCTGGGCATTGCGCAAGCCAGCGGCCTTCCGCCGTTTGCCGGCCTGCTCACCGGGGTGATCGGCGGCCTGCTCGTAACCTCGCTCAGTCCGTCGCGCTTCGCCGTCAGCGGGCCGGCCGCCGGGCTGGTGACGATCGTAGTTGCCGCGATTGAAACCCTGGGCAGCTTTTCCGCCTTTCTGACCGCGCTGGTCATCGCCGGCGCATTGCAGTGCCTGTTCGGTCTGCTGCGCGCCGGTCACTTTATCGCATTGGTTCCGGGCAGCGTGATCAAAGGCATGCTGGCGGCGATCGGCATTCTGTTGATTATCCAGCAGATCCCGGTGGCGCTTGGCGCGACGGGCGATGCCGAACTGATCTCGCTGGCCAACGGCGAGTTTGCCTTCTCCTTTCCGGCGATGCTGGTGGCTGGCTGCGGCCTGCTGCTGCTCTGGCTCTGGACCACGCCGGTGGTGAAGAAAATCGGCGTGCTGAGCTGGATCCCGGGCCCGCTGATGGCGGTGCTGGCCGGTTGTCTGGCGACACTGTTCGTCCCTGCGTTGTCGCAGGGCTTGCCGCGCATCGCGCTGCCCGCCTTCGACAGCGTCGCGGCGCTGGCCGCCGGGCTGGAGGCACCGGACTGGCTGGCATGGCGCAATCCCTCCGTCTGGGTGGTCGCCGTGACGCTGGCGCTGGTGGCCAGCCTGGAGACGTTGCTCAGCCAGGAGGCGTTGAATAAGCTGCGTCCGCAAAATCCGCCGCCGTCGCCGAACCGGGAGATGTTCGCACAGGGCGTCGGCAACCTTACCGCCGGTTTCCTCGGCGCCATGCCGATTACCGCCGTGATTGTGCGCAGTTCGGTTAACGTCAGCGTCGGCGCGCAGAGTAAGCTGTCGATTCTGATCCACGGCGCGCTGCTGCTGATCTGCGGCCTCTGGTTCAGCAACCTGCTGAATGTTATTCCGCTTGCCAGCCTGGCGGCGGTGCTGCTCTATACCGGCTATAAGCTGGCCGCACCGCGTCTGTTCATCGATCAGATGCGCATGGGCACGCAACAGTACGTACCGTTTCTCGCCACGATTGGTGGCATCATCGCGTTCGGCATGCTGGCGGGCATCGGTATCGGCATCGCGACGCAAATTCTGTGCAGCATCTATAAGAGCCATCGTAACGCGCTGCAGCTTACCCGCTACGATGATCACTATGTACTGCGCTTTCAGCAAAACCTGACCTTTATGCACAACCCCAAACTGCAAAAGCTGCTGGCGGAAATCCCGGAAAACAGCGTGGTGATTGTCGATCATGATAATGTGGAATATATGGATCCCGACGTTAAAGCGGTACTGCAGGATTTCGGCGAAAATGCCGGAAAGCGCGGCATCCGTCTCAGCCAGTGGCCGGTCGCGGTGAAATAACCAGCCCAACGCAAGACGAATCGGATATCCTGGATATCCGATTTTTTTTCGGCCAAATATAATCAGAATCTCTCCCTCACGAATCCTTTGACGCTGATGTAAAATGCCGCTCCGGTTAACGACGGCGTTCCGTATCGTTCAAACGCGAAGTCAGCAAAAACACCGTCTTATTCAACGGATAAAAACCAGGCCGTTTAGGGTTTAATTTACCTTACGCCAGACCTGCGCTTTTCTGGCTGGGGCGTATTGGCGTGAATTTTTTAAGGCACAGGTACCAGGCATATGCGCGTTAAGCTGTTTGCAGAGCATCAACCCGGCAAGAATGCTGTTTCGCTGTTTATCATTACGGCGCTGTTCTGCTTTATCGGCAGCCATCTGCGCGTGCCGCAGGACCTGTCGCTCTTCTGGCCGGTGAACGCGCTGTTGGCCGGCATTATCGTACGCCATCCTTTTCTGCATACCGCGCGCAACTATCTGGCCTGCTATGGCGCGATGATCTTCAACGATACGGTTTTTTCCGGCTGGGCGTTGCCGGCGGTCACTCTTAATTTCGCCAATATTCTGTTTGTGGTTATCGCCGTCGCGATGTTGGCGAAACACTTTCCGCTGCGCGGCGGCAGTGCCCGCGTAACCAGCGCGCTGCGCATCTTTCCCGCCTGTTTGCTGGCGTCTGCGGTCTGCGCCACCTGGGGGGCGCTGGCCCAACACGCCAGCTTCAACCAGCAGCTGCTGATCGCCTGGAGCGACTGGCTCAGCGAGCAATTTTCCACCGGCGTGATGCTGTTGCCGTTTCTGCTGACGCGGCCCTGGCGCACCGAGCCGCTGCGTAATTTGCTGCGTCCCGCCAGTCTGCTGCCGATACTGGCGGTGATCGGCTCGCTGGCGCTGGGCGCGATAATTGGCGGGGCCGGCAGCCTGACGTTTCCGGTGCCGGCGCTGATCTGGTGCGCTATCGTCTTGCCTATCCCGGCCACCAGCCTGGTGGTACTGATCACCGGCATCAGCGAAATTATTCTGGTGGCGCATGGCGTAATGAGCATTCAGGGCAACGGCATCTTGCCAATCAGCCACCTGACCTCGGCGCGTCTTGGCGCGGCGACTATCGCCGTCAGCCCGCTGATCGTGGCGGTCAGCATGGACGCCATTCGTCAGCTTAATCAGCGTCTCGCCCTGCGTGCCAACTACGATTTTCTCACCCAACTGCTTTCCCGCTCCGGCCTGTATGAAAGTCTGAAGCTGGAGTCCTGGCGGCTGGGACGCGAAGCGGGCGTGGTGTTGCTTGACGTCGACTATTTTAAGACGATTAACGATAACTTCGGCCATGACGCGGGCGACGTGGTGCTGGAAGAGATCGCGCGCCGCATAAAACGCGTGGTAGGCAATCGCGGCAGCGTTTGCCGCTTCGGCGGCGAAGAGTTCGCCATCGTAATGTTTGACCACTCGCCGGCGCAGCTTTACCAGCTGGCGGAAGCGGTGCGGCAAACCATGGCGAAGGAGAAGTTCTGGCTACAGGGCAGCACCGTGACGATAACGGTCAGCGCCGGCATTGCGCACGACTGCGCGGGCGAGGAGAAAGAGTGGAGCGAGGTGATCAACCGTCTGGTCTCCACGGCGGATAAAAGCCTGTATCTCTCCAAGCGCAACGGCCGCAATCAAACGTCGCCGGTCATGACGACGCACGATCGGGTCGGCAAAGTGGCTTAAGGGCGAGCGTGCCCGCCCCTGGCTCGGTTATACCACTGAACTTTTCAGCGCGCGCTCCTGCTGATGGCGCTCCAGCGCCAGCTCAATCAGGCGGGTAATCAAATCGGAATAGCTTAATCCGCCAGCCTGCCACAGCTTCGGATACATGCTGATATTGGTGAAGCCGGGCAGGGTATTCACCTCGTTAACCACGATGCGATCGTCGCGCGTCAGAAACACATCCACCCGCGCTATCCCGCTGCACTCCAGCGCGCGAAACGCCGCCAGCGCGACGGCGCGAATCGCCTCGCTGGTCGCCGCGGCGAGGTTAGCCGGCGCCACCACTTCCGCGCCGTCGGCGGCGATATATTTGGTCTGGTAAGAGTAAAACGCGTCGTGCACCACCACTTCGCCGCACGGGCTGGCCTCGGGCCGATCGTTGCCCAACACCGCGCATTCGATCTCGCGTCCGGCTATCGCCTGCTCAATCAGCACTTTACGATCGAAGGTAAAGGCGAGATCCAGCGCCGCATCGAATTCCGCCGCGCTGTCGACCTTGCTGACGCCCACCGAAGAGCCCTGGTTCGCCGGCTTAATAAACAGCGGCAGGCCGAAGCGGGCGATAACCTCATCCGCCTGGATTTGCGAGCGCTGCGCGGCGGTTACGCTGATCCAGGGCGCGACTGCCAGCCCGGCGTCGCGCAGCAGGCGCTTGGTGATATCTTTATCCATGCTCACCGCCGAACCCAGCACGCCCGAACCGACAAAAGGCAGGTTCGCCATACGCAACATGCCCTGCAGCGATCCATCTTCGCCCAGGGTGCCGTGCACGATGGGGAAAATCACATCCATCTGCGACAGCGGCTGCGCGCTTTGCGTCTCAATCAATTGCCGCTGCGCTTCGCCGGGGATCAGCGCCACGTTTTTGCCGGACTGATTCAACGCGATCAGCGCCGGGTTTTCCGCATTGAGCAGGAAGTTTGAGGCCTCGTTCAGATGCCATTGTCCCTGCTTATCAATGCCGAGCAGCGAGACGTCGAACCGGGTTTTATCAATCGCATCAATAATATTTTTTGCCGACTGTAACGACACTTCATGCTCGGCTGATTTGCCGCCGAACACGATCCCCACGCGCAGTTTCGCCATTGTTTTCATCCGATTAATAGGGCAAGGAGAAGTAAGATAACATGCGGGAAGCGTGGCGGATCAAGGGGAAAAACCAGAAAAGAAGCGGCCCGCAGGCCGCTAAATAACCTCAATCGTAAGGGGCATTGAGGAATGCAGTGGCAATAACAATGATGAATTCTTTCAGCGCCCGCACGGCGCGCTAGCCTTTCACGCCGCCGGCGGTCAGCCCGTTGACCAGCCAGCGTTGCGCCAGCAAAAACACCAGGGTGATCGGAATGGCCGACAGCACCGCCGCCGCGGCAAAATCTCCCCACAGGTAATTCTGCGGATTCAGGTACTGCTGCATGCCTACCGCCAGCGTATAGCTGTTGACGTCGCGCAACAGCAGCGAGGCGACCGGCACCTCGGTGATCGCGGCGATAAAGGCCAGGATAAACACCACCGCCAGAATCGGCACCGAGAGCGGCAGCAGCACCAGCCGGAACGCCTGCCAGGGCGTCGCGCCATCCAGCGCCGCGGCCTCTTCCAGCGAACCGTCGATAGTTTCAAAGTAGCCTTTGATGGTCCAGACGTGCAGCGCGATGCCGCCGAGGTAGGCGAAAATCACCCCGCCGTGAGTATTCAGGCCGATAAAGGGCAGATACTGGCCCAGGCGATCGAACAACGCGTAAAGCGCCACCAGCGACAGCACCGCCGGAAACATCTGGAAAATCAGCATCCCTTTCAACAACGTGGCGCGTCCGGCAAAACGCATGCGGGCAAAAGCATAGGCGCAAGTGGTGGAAAGCGCCACTATGCCGATGGCGCTGATCGCGGCGATTTTTACCGAATTCCACAGCCAGAGCAGCACCGGAAAGGGCGGCGGAGTAATGCGGCCATCGGCGTGTTCCACGCTGAAGCCCAGCGCCAGCCGCCAGTGCTCCCATGAAATCTGCTCGGGGATCAGACTGCCGGTAGCGAAGTTACCGGCCCGCAGCGAAATCGCCACCACCATTAGCAGCGGAAAAAGAATGGCGGCGATAAACGCCAGCAGCAGTAAATGCGCCAGCAGCAGGCGCAGCTTCTGCGACTTGGGTTGCACCATGGCCATGGCCGTCTCCTTAATCGAATTTCATGCGCGTGGCTTTCAGGTTGATCACCGCCAGCGCGCCGACCAGCAAAAAGATCAGCGTGGCGATCGCCGCCGCCAGGCCGAAATCCTGACCGCCGCCGCCCTCAAAGGCGATGCGCCAGGTGTAGTTCACCAGCAGATCGGTATAGCCCGCCGGGGTGGTGGTGCCAATGCGATCCGGCCCGCCGTTGGTGAGCAGCTGAACCAGCACGAAGTTATTAAAATTAAAGGCGAAGCTGGCAATCATCAGCGGCAGCAGCGGCTTGATCAGCAGAGGCAGCGTGATAAAGAAAAAGTTTTGCAGCGGCCCGGCGCCGTCCATCGCGGAAGCCTCGTAAAGATCGTCCGGGATCGCTTTCAGCAGCCCCATGCAGAGTATCATCATATAAGGGTAGCCCAGCCAGGTATTGACGATCACCAGCATGGCGCGCGCCAGCAGAGGATCGCTGAACCAGGCGGGCTGAAAGCCCAGCAGCGCGCCGAGCATCAGGTTGATCTCGCCGAAGCTCTGGTTAAACAACCCTTTGAAAATCAAAATAGAGATAAAGGCGGGCACGGCGTAGGGCAGGATCAGCAGCACGCGATAGATCGCCCGGCCTCTCAGCGCCTCCCACTGCACCACGCAGGCCAGCACCATGCCGACCGCCACACAAAGGATCACCGTCAGCAGCGAGAAGATCACCGTCCAGCCGAAAATAGCCAGAAAGGGTTTCTGGATGCCTTCGTCGGTAAAGACCCGCATGAAGTTCAGCCAGCCGGTGGTCACGGTATAGCCGGGACTTAATCTGTCGTCGCGCCAGCTGCCGTCGCCGTTCTGCGCCTGATAAAAGCCGGTTTGCGCATTAGGACGATAGACGCTGCCGTTCTGCTGGTTGGTCAGCGCGCCGTCCCCGGCCAGCGCGTAGAGCGGACGCGTGCCGGAAAACTGGCGCAGCGAACTCATCACCAGCTGGCGGCCGTCCGGCATTTTGGCGGTGATGCGGCTCAAGGCCTGGCGATTGCCGGTAATCACCCGCAGCGTGGCGTGCGCATCCGCAGGCGGGGAGGCGGCGGTCATCTCCAGCCGCTGTTCGCCGCCAAAGGCGAAGGGCGCGGAGATCCAGTTCTCTCCGCTTTGATTGTCGGTCAGCAGCAGACGCCAGCGATCGCCCGCCGCCAGCAGGCTGAAGTTAACGGCGTTGCCCGCCTGATACTGGCGGCTCAGCAGCACCTGCTGCGCGCGTTCGAAGGTCAGCTGGTTAGTACTGCTGTAGTTGGTAAAGGCGATGGCGACGGTGCAGGCCAGCGGAAACAGCACAAACAGCGCCATGCCCGCCGCGCCGGGGTAGACATAGCGCCAGGCGTAGGCGCGGCGGTTGGCGAATACCCAGATGCCCAGCGAACTCAGGATCAGCGTCAGCATCGCGAACAGGTATTCGCCCTGCGCATACATCAGCACCACCAGATAGCCGACCAGCAGAGAGCAGAGACCGACGACGACGCTTTTCAGCAGCCTGCCGCGCCATCCCGTTTTCGCTTTTCCTGACATAAACGGTTTCCCTTTACAGCCGGTCTGACAAGGGGAGCCGGGCGACCCGGCTCCGGGCAACACAACGGTTACTTGCTGAGGCGCGTCTGCGCATCTTTCAGCGCCGCGTCGACGGTCTGGCGGCCGCCCAGCGCGTTAAGCGTGGCGGTGCGCATCGCATACCAGAACGCGGCCATCTGCGGGATGTTCGGCATGACGTCGCCGTTACGGGCGTTGGCCATGGTGGCGGCGATGCGCGGATCTTTCTCCAGCGTCTGCTGGAACGACTTCAGCGCCACCGCGCCCAACGGTTTATCCTGATTCACCGCGTTCAGGCCGTCATTGGTCAACAGGTAATTTTCGAGGAACTCTTTCGCCAGCTCTTTGTTCGGGCTGGCGGCGTTGATGCCGGCGCTGAGTACGCCGACGAACGGCTTCGACGGCTGATTTTTCAGCGTCGGCAGCAGCGTCACGCCATAGTTAATGCCGCTTTTATCGATGTTGGTCCAGGCCCAGGGGCCGTTGATGGTCATCGCGGTTTCGCCTTTATTGAAGGCGGCTTCGGCGATGGAGTAATCGGTATCCGCATTCAGCTGCTTCGCTTTTACCCTGTCCACGAGGAATTGCAGGCCCGCTTTGGCGCCGGCGTTATCGATGCCGAGATTTTTGACGTCGTAGCGGCCATCGACGGATTTATAGGCGTAGCCGCCGCCCGCCGCCATCAGCGGCCAGGTGAAGTAGGGCTCCTGCAGGTTGAACATGATGGCGCTTTTGCCCTTTTCGCGCATCTGCTTGTCAAGCGCCGGCAGCTCTTCCCAGCTTTTCGGCGGGTTGGGCAGCAGGTCTTTGTTATAGATCAGCGACAGCGCCTCGACGGAAATGGGGTAGCCGATCAGCTTGCCGTCATAGCGCACCGCATCCCAGGTAAAGGGGAAGATCTTATCCTGAAAGGCTTTATCCGGCGTGATTTCCGCCAGCAGGCCCGATTGCGCATAGCCGCCGAAACGATCGTGCGCCCAGAAAATAATGTCCGGGCCATCGCCAGTGGCGGCCACCTGAGGATATTTCTCTTCCATTTTATCCGGGTGCTCTACCGTCACCGGGATGCCGGTATCCTGGGTAAACTTTTTGCCTATCTCGGCGAGGCCGTTATAGCCTTTGTCGCCGTTGATCCAGATGACCAGTTTTCCCTCCTCAATTTTCGCCGTCGCCGAAGCCGAAAACAGCGCGGCGGTGAGGGCGGAGAGGGCCAGAATATGTACGCTGTTTTTCATCGTCATAAATCCCATCCTTTTTACTGAAGCATGCGGAAGCGGTAAGGCCGTATCCGCTTCATTGTGCGTATCCCTCTTTGCTTCTCATCCTCCTGCGCTCTACGCCCCACGCGCGCCGCGTGTGATCGGCTTAGCAAAACGCAGGCGCTTTAGCGGACTCGCGCACAGAAAAGCCAGGCTCAGGTTGCGCCCGCGATCACGAAATTCGCCGGATGCGCCGCCGCCGCCACCTCTACGGCGCTTTCTCCTCCTCCCGTCTCCTCCCCCGTGAAATCCCCGTCTGGCGGAGGATGTCGCCGCTACCGTCGTTACCCATAGTGAACCCCGGAGCGACTCCGCCGCAGGGCGGATCACGGCAGATCAGCGAGAAGGAAGAGGGTCATGGCGAGCGTTGAATTACGCAATGTCACGAAAGCCTGGGGCGAGACGGTGGTCTCGAAGAATATCGATCTCGCTATCGGCGAAGGCGAATTCGTGGTGTTTGTCGGCCCGTCCGGCTGCGGCAAATCGACGCTGCTGCGCATGATTGCCGGGCTGGAAACCATCACCAGCGGGGAGTTGCTGATCGGCGACAGCCGGATGAACGAGGTGCCGCCCGCCGGGCGCGGCGTCGGCATGGTGTTTCAATCCTATGCGCTCTATCCGCACCTGAGCGTGGCGGAAAATATGTCCCTCGGCCTGAAGCTGGCCGGGGTGAAAAAGGAAGAGATCCGGCAGCGCGTGGGGCAGGTGGCGGAAGTGCTGCAGCTGGCGCATCTGCTGGATCGGCGTCCGAAGGCGCTTTCCGGCGGCCAGCGTCAGCGCGTGGCGATCGGCCGGACGCTGGTGGCGGAACCGCGCGTTTTTCTGCTGGACGAACCGCTTTCCAACCTGGACGCCGCGCTGCGCGTGCAGATGCGCATCGAGATCGCCCGTCTGCATAAGCGGCTGAAGCGCACAATGATTTACGTCACCCACGACCAGATCGAGGCGATGACCCTCGCCGATAAGATCGTGGTGCTTGATGCCGGTCGCGTCGCGCAAATCGGCAGACCGCTCGAACTTTATCACTATCCCGCCAACCGCTTTGTCGCGGGCTTTATCGGCTCGCCGCGCATGAATTTTCTGCCGGTGAAAGTCACCGCCATCGCCATCGATCAGGTGCAGGTGGCATTGCCGAACAGCCAGCAGGTCTGGCTGCCGGTCGACAGCGCCGGGGTTCAGGTCGGCAGCAACATGTCGCTGGGCATCCGGCCGGAACATCTGCTGCCCAGCGACATCGCCGATGTCACGCTTGAAGGCGAGGTGCAGGTGGTGGAGCAGCTGGGCAATGAAACGCAAATCCATATCCAGATTCCCGCCATCCGTCAGAACCTGGTCTACCGCCAGAACGACGTGGCGTTGGTAAAAGAGGGCGCCATTCTGGGCATCGGCCTGCCGCCGGAACGCTGTCATCTGTTCCGCGAGGATGGGCAAGCCTGTCGCAGGCTGCATCAGGAGCCTGGGGTATAGGCGGCGTCCCGGTTTTTAACAACTAAAAAAGCAATGACCTCAGGAGATAGAAAATGATAACTCTGCGCAAACTCCCTGTCGCGATCGCCATTGCGGCAGGCACGCTCTCCGCGCCGACCATGGCGGTCGACTTTACCGGCTACGCGCGTTCCGGCATCGGCTGGACCGGCAGCGGCGGCGAACAACAATGTTTTCAGGCGACCGGCGCGCAAAGCAAATATCGTCTGGGCAACGAATGCGAAACCTATGCCGAGCTGAAGCTGGGCCAGGAAGTGTGGAAAGAGGGCGATAAGAGCTTCTATTTCGACACCAACGTCGCCTATTCCGTCTCGCAGCAAAACGACTGGGAAGCGACGTCGCCCGCCTTCCGCGAAGCCAACGTGAAGGGGAAAAACCTGATCGATGCGCTGCCCGGCTCCACTATCTGGGCCGGTAAACGGTTCTACCAGCGCCATGATGTCCATATGATCGACTTCTACTACTGGGATATCTCCGGTCCGGGCGCCGGCCTGGAAGATGTCGATCTCGGCTTCGGCAAACTCTCTTTCGCCGCCACGCGCTCATCCGAGGCGGGCGGATCTTACGTCTTCTCCAGCGATCAGATTCGCGATTACGCCGCCAGCACCGCCAACGACGTGTTCGATATCCGTTTAGCCGGGCTGGAAACCAACCCCAACGGCGTGCTGGAGCTGGGCGTAGACTATGGCCGCGCCAACGCGCGCGACGGCTACCGGCTGGAAGATGACGCTTCGAAAGATGGCTGGATGTTCACCGCCGAACACACCCAGAGCATGCTGGGCGGCTATAACAAGTTTGTCCTGCAGTACGCGACCGACGCGCTGACTTCGCAGGGCAAAGGGGTGCCGCAGGGCAGCAACATCAACAACAACGGCAACATGTACCGCATTCTGGACCACGGCGCCATCAACCTGGCGCCGCGCTGGGACCTGATGTATGTCGCCATGTATCAGAATATCGACCTCGACAACAATCGCGGCACCGAATGGTACACCGTCGGCATTCGACCGATGTTCAAGTGGACCCCGATCATGAGCACCCTGCTGGAAGTCGGCTACGACAACGTCAAATCGCAGCAGGTGGACGACCGCAACGGCCAGTACAAAATCACGCTGGCGCAGCAGTGGCAGGCGGGCGACACCATCTGGTCGCGTCCGGCGCTGCGCCTGTTCGCGACCTATGCCAAATGGGATGAAAAATGGGGCTACGTTAAAAACGCGGCGGGCGACCTCACCACGTTCGCGGCCTCGGACAGCACCGGCAACGGGTTGCTGACCAACAGCCGCGGCGATAACGACGAGTGGACCTTCGGCGCCCAGATGGAGATCTGGTGGTAATCCGACCGCCGGTCGGGAAGGCGCGGAAAGCGGCGCGGCGCGCCGTTTTCCGCTGCTGAGTCGTTGATTTGGCGGCGGCGCGCTATTGCCTGGCTCACGCCTCCGCCTGACCTTTCTGATGAGGTAATAGAACAATGAAAATGACAAAAACCCTTACCGCGTTCTGCCTGAGCGCCGCGCTGCTGGCTGGCCAGAGCGCGCCGGCGTTCGCCGAGGTTAACCTGGTGCCGCAGGATCTCTCCGCCGCGCCCGCGCTGCCTGCAGGCGAGTTACAGCATTTGCAGTGGATGCCGGTCGATCAGTCACGTACGCAGATCACGACGCTGGCTAATGCGGGCCAGAGCCTGAACGCCCGTTCGCTGAGCGGCCCGGTCGCCGCTTACAGCCTGCCCGCCAACATCGGCGAGCTCACCGTGACGCTGACCAGCGAGGTGCGGAAAAAACAGGTGTTCGCGCCGAACGTGCTGGTGCTTGATGAGAATATGCGGCCCGCCGCTTACTTCCCCAGCCGCTTTTTTACCTATCAACAGCCGGGCGTGATGACCGCTGATCGGCTGGAAGGGGTAATGAAGCTGACCCCGGCGCTGGGTCAGCAAAAAATCTATCTGCTGGTGTTTACCACTGAAACCGATCTGACGCAGACCACCACCATGCTCGATCCGGCGAAAGCCTACGCCAAAGGCACCGGCAATGCGGTGCCGGATATTCCCGATCCTGTCGCCCGTCATACCACCGACGGCACGCTGAAGCTCAAGGTAAGAACCAGCTCCGGCTCGTCGATTCTGGTAGGGCCGCTGTTCGGCTCTTCAGGCCCGGGCGCGGTCACGGTGGGCAACAGCGCGCCGGCGCAGCCCGCCGCCGTTTATACCCCGGCTGCCGCGCCAGCGGCGAAGCGCGAACCTATGTTGGACGATACCGAAAGCTACTTTAACCACGGCATTCGTCAGGCGGTGGCGAGCGGCAATATCGACAGGGCGCTGAAGCTGCTGGATGAAGCTGAACGCCTCGGCTCGACCTCGGCCCGTTCCGTTTTTATCAGCAGTGTAAAAGGCAAGGGGTGAAGCTGCTCCGACAGTGCTGATGTTGTCAGACCTGGTGCGCTGCGGCGCACCTTTTTTATTTCTCCGGCGCATGGCAGCGCCGCAGAAATGAGAATCTGCCCGGAGGGGAAATAAAAGCGCATCGGCATTATGGCGGAAATCGCCAACCGGCGAGAAAAACTGGCTAAGCCTTATCTGAATCTGAATAAAGAGTGTGACTCTGTGCACTTTTGTAAAGATTGCTTCCGGGCTTCGCTTGCTTAACGGTCGCAGATGGCGGAAGTTATGTGAAAAATAATTACTAAGCGTAAATAAATGATGCGCCGATCGTTAAAAAGTGGAATGCGCGCCTATGTTGATACCGTCCAAGCTCAGCCGCCCTGTTCGCCTCGACGGCACCGTGGCGCGTGAACGTTTAACTGAAAAACTGACCGCTGCCGGCAACTATCGGCTGGTGTTAATCACCAGCCCGGCGGGCTACGGCAAAACGACGCTAATATCGCAATGGGCGGCGGAAAAGGGCGAGCTGGGATGGTACTCGCTGGATGAAGGCGATAATCAGCCGGAGCGTTTCGCCGATTACCTGGTCGCGGCGCTGCAACAGGCGAGCGGCGGCGGCTGCCCGCGCAGCGAGGCGCTGGCGCAGAAGCGTCAGTACGTCAGCCTGAACGCCATTTTTTCCCAGCTCTTTATCGAACTGGCCGAGTGGCGGCAGCCGCTGTGGCTGATCATCGACGATTATCATCTGATCACCAATCCGGCTATTCACGACGCGATGCGCTTTTTTCTACGCCATCAGCCGGAAAATCTTACGCTGATTCTGCTGTCGCGCAATTTGCCGCAGCTGGGCATCGCCAACCTGCGCGTGCGCGAACAGCTGATTGAGCTGGACAGCCAGCAGCTGGCGTTTACCCATCAGGAAGCGAAACAGTTTTTCGATCGCCGTCTTGCCGCGCCGCTGGCGTCGGAGGAGAGCAGTCGCCTGTGCGACGACGTAGCGGGCTGGGTCACCGCGCTGCAACTGATCGCGCTGTCAGCGCGCCAGGGCGGCAGCTCGGCGCAACATTCGGCGCGTCGTCTCTCCGGCATCAATGCCAGCCATCTTTCCGACTATCTGGTGGAGGAGGTGCTGGACAACGTGGATCTGCCGACGCGCCACTTTCTGCTGAAAAGCGCGCTGCTGCGCTCGATGAACGATGAACTGATCGCCTGCGTAACGCGCGAAGAGAATGGCCAGGTGCGGCTGGAAGAGATCGAGCGTCAGGGCTTGTTCTTACAACGCATGGACGATTCCGGCCGCTGGTTCAGCTACCATCCGCTGTTTGGCAGCTTCCTGCGCCAGCGCTGCCAGTGGGAGCTGGCGGCGGAACTGCCCGCCATCCATCGCGCCGCCGCCGAGAGCTGGATGGCGCAAGGCTTTCCTGGCGAAGCTATGCATCATGCGCTCGCCTCCGGCAACGCCGAAATGCTGCGCGATGTGCTGCTGAGCCACGGCTGGACGCTGTTCAACCGCAGCGAACTGTCGCTGCTGGAAGCCTCGATGACGGCGCTGCCCTGGCGCTGTCTGCTGGAAAATCCCAGGCTGGTGATGCTTCAGGCCTGGCTGATGCAGAGTCAGCATCGCTACTCCGAAGTCAACAGCCTGTTGGCGCGTTTCGAGCAGGAGAGCCAGAGCGCCGTCTGCGATACGCTGCGCGGGGAGTTCAACGCGCTGCGCGCGCAGGTCGCCATTAATAACGGCGATACCGATGAGGCCGAGCGGCTGGCGAAGCAGGCGTTAGCGGCGCTGCCGCCGACCAGTTTTTACAGCCGCATCGTCGCCACGTCGGTTCATGGCGAGGTGATGCACTGTAAAGGCGAACTGGCGGCCTCTCTTGCGTTGATGCAGCAGAGCGAACAGATGGCGCGCCGGGACGAAGCCTGGCACTACGCGCTCTGGAGCCTGATCCAGCAGAGTGAAATTCTGTTTGCCCAGGGCTATTTACAGGCGGCCTGGGAGACGCAGGAGAGGGCGTTCAGCCTGGTGAACGAACAGCATCTGACGCTGTTTCCCCTGCATGAATTCCTGCTGCGCATCCGCGCCCAGCTACTCTGGGCATGGGGACGGCTGGACGAGGCGGAAAACGCGGCGCGTGAAGGGATCGAGGTGCTGGCCCGTTACCAGCCGCAGCAGCAGATCCAATGTCTGGCGCTGCTGGTGCACTGTTCGCTGGCGCGCGGCAACCTCGACAATGCCCGCAGCCACCTTAACCGGCTGGAAAACCTGCTTAACAACGGCAACTGGCACAGCGACTGGATCGCCAACGCCGACGAGGTGCGCGTGATTTACTGGCAGATGACGGGAGACAGCAAAAGCGCGGCTAACTGGCTGCAGCAAACGCCGAAACCGGCTTTCGCCGATAACCATTTTTTGCAGGGGCAGTGGCGCAATATCGCCCGGGCGCAGATTTTACTGGGCGAGGTTGAACTGGCGGAAGTGGTGCTGGAGGAGCTGAATGATAATGCTCGCGCGCTGCGCCTGATGAGCGACCTGAATCGCAACCTGTTGCTGCAAAACAAAGTTTACTGGCAAAAAGGACGAAAAGGCGAAGCGCAGCGCGTGCTGATTGAAGCGTTGCAGCTGGCGCGCAGTACCGGCTTCGTCAGCCACTTTGTCATTGAAGGCGAGATGATGGCGCAGCAGCTGCGTCAGCTTATTCAGTTGAATACGCTTTCTGAGCTGGACAGCCACCGCGCGCAGCGCATATTGCGGGAAATCAATAAGCACCACCGGCAGCGGTTTGCCCATTTCGACGAAGGTTTCGTCAGCCGTCTGCTGCATCATCCCGATGTGCCCGAACTGATCCGCACCAGCCCCTTAACCCAGCGCGAATGGCAGGTGCTGGGCCTGATCTATTCCGGTTACAGCAACGATCAAATTGCTGGCGAGCTGGCGGTGGCGGCCACCACCATCAAAACCCATATTCGCAATCTCTATCAAAAGCTGGGCGTTTCGCACCGTGCCGATGCGATGAACCAGGCGCAGTCGCTGCTGAGAATGATGGGATATGTGTAAGTCCTGTCGTTTCCCATCCTTTTCGGCTGCGCAAAGAGTATGCGGTTGTTTCTGCGCGACGCCTTAACCCTTTAATCTGAGGTTAAAGCTGACTTATGATTCAGCGCCGCGTTTTACAGCGGGTTACGCTACGCCATCTTTGTTCGCTCCCTTTTACTAATCAACGGAACAAAAGTTGCCGGAACGATGTGCTTTTCGCTGCTTCAGACGATGCGGCAAAGCAATCGATTGCGTGCGCGGGGTGGCGCAAAAATGAACGGAATATATTTGAAATATATCAATAAATTCTGCGGATAAAGCGTCTTCGCGCTTAAGTTGAGATCGCGCTCACTGATGAACAGACAAACCGACTGTACCGTACCGCTTGTTTATCAAGACCGACATAAATTACGGGAATCGGTAATAAGGCAGCGTTTATCTCTGCCGTCGGGTTCTTTTTTCTGTAGTTCAGCTGTTAAGAAAAACTATTTTGGAGATTCAGATGGAAAACACTCAGACCGGCCCGAATGCCGTCATTGAGGCGCTAGCGACACCAGGATGGCGCAAAACAGACACTATGTGGATGCTGGGTTTATACGGCACCGCCATTGGCGCAGGCGTACTCTTTCTGCCGATCAACGCTGGCGTCGGCGGGATGATTCCGCTGATTATCATGGCGCTCCTTGCGTTTCCGATGACCTTCTTCGCGCATCGCGCGCTGACCCGCTTTGTGCTCTCCGGGAAAAATCCGGGCGAGGACATTACCGAAGTGGTGGAGGAACATTTCGGCGTCGGGGCCGGTAAGATCATCACGCTGCTCTACTTTTTCGCCATCTACCCGATACTGCTGATGTACAGCGTGGCTATCACCAATACGGTGGAAAGTTTCATCACGCACCAGCTGGATATGCCGATGCCGCCGCGCGCCGTATTGTCGTTGATTTTAATCCTTGGGATGATGACGGTGGTGCGTTTTGGCGAGCAGATGATTGTAAAAGCGATGAGCGTGCTGGTGTTTCCCTTTGTGGCGGTGCTGATGTTGATGGCGCTTTATCTGATCCCGCACTGGCACGGCGCGGCGCTGGAAACGCTCTCTTTAGATCACAGCAGCAATGAGAACGGTCTGTGGATGACGCTCTGGCTGGCCATCCCGGTGATGGTGTTTTCCTTTAACCACTCGCCGATTATCTCCTCCTTCGCCGTGGCGAAGCGCGAAGAGTATGGCGCAGCGGCGGAGAAAAAATGCTCCCGCATTCTGGCTTGCGCGCACGTCATGATGGTGGCGACGGTGATGTTTTTCGTCTTCAGCTGCGTGCTGAGCCTCTCGCCCAGCGACCTGTATGCGGCGAGAGAGCAGAATATTACGATTCTCTCTTACCTGGCTAACCATTTTCATGCGCCGATCATCGCCTGGCTGGGTCCGGTGATTGCGATGGTGGCGATCACTAAATCCTTCCTCGGTCACTATCTCGGCGCACGCGAGGGCTTTAACGGTCTGGTGATTAAATCGCTGCGTAGCAGGGGGAAAACCATCGAGCCGCAGAAGCTTAACCGGCTCACCGCGCTGTTTATGCTGCTAACCACCTGGATCGTCGCTACCTGGAATCCCAGCATTCTCGGCATGATTGAGACGCTCGGCGGTCCGGTGATCGCGATGATTCTGTTCCTGATGCCAATGTACGCTATCCGCAAAGTTCCCGCGATGCGTAAGTACAGCGGCCCTGTCAGCAACCTGTTTGTGGTGGTGATAGGGCTGGTGGCGATTTCCGCAATATTTTATTCGCTGGTTAGCTAAGGATGAACTGAGCGCCGCGTAGCGGCGCTTTTTTTGAGACAGGAAAAGGTGCGTTAGTTTGATGACGCTGAGTTGTTTGGAGCGAAAATTATCCCATAGCCATTTTACCGCCACGCAAAAATCACTAATAAAAAAGCCACCTTACAAAGTGGCTTTTTTATTAGCGATTTCACAGCTTAAATTTGGTGGCCCCTGCTGGACTTGAACCAGCGACCAAGCGATTATGAGTCCGAAAATGTTTTTAGGAAAAACAGTAAGTTACTGATTTATAACTTTATTAGTCTGTCATATAGTGGCAAATAATGGCACGTAGTAACATGCTCTGCTGCCATTTTGCTGCCATCAAAGCCGGTTTAGCGGGTTAAAGTTTATTGCCTCAGAAAGATGGTCAGGCGCAAAGTGGGCATAGCGCATTGTTACCTTAATATCTGTATGCCCCAAGATGCGCTGAAGCACCAAAATGTTTCCGCCGTTCATCATAAAATGTGATGCAAAAGTGTGGCGTAAAACGTGAGTTAGCTGGCCCGCAGGTGTTTCAATTTCTGCCCGTTTCAATGCAGATCGAAAGGCGGCATAGCAAGATGAAAAGAGAGGCTTCGCCTTCCGACTTGATGGAAGTTCTTTCAGCAGAGAATCACTAATAGGAACTGCGCGGTTTTTCTTGCCTTTCGTCTTAATGAAAATCACTTTACCGGCTCGTATTTGATTTCCCTTTAGTGTTTCAGCCTCGCCCCAGCGTGCCCCGGTTGCCAGGCACAGCTTCACAACTGCCAGTAAGTCCTTAGAACGGCTTTGCTCACATTCTTTTAGTAACGCTCTTAGTTCCTCACTGGTCAGATAAGCCATTTCTGACTCGGCTATTTTATATTCTCTAACATTGTCTAACGGGTTAGGTGCCGTCCACTCATCTAAACGACGTAGCTCATTAAATACAGCCCGAAAATATGCCAGTTCAAGGTTAACAGTTCTGGGCGTTACGGTTTTAACGCGGTTTGAGCGGGTGATTTTTCCTGACAGCCGTTGCTCACGGTATGCTGAAAATATGCGCGCATTAAACTCTGTGGCAAGCGGATCACCCATAGCTTTGCAGGCAAATTCCATTGCATCTTTCCGCTTCTTCCCGTCAGATAGCGTTATGCCGTGTGCGTTGTACCAGGTTTCAACTAAATCAAAAACGCGCCTTTTATCGGTCTTCTCACCAAGCCAGGGCTTATCTTGCGCTTGTGCTTTGATGTGTTTTTCATATGAAAGCGCCTCGCCTTTTGTGGCGAACTGACGGCGGACGCGTTTACCATCTCGCCCGTTGGGGAAAAACTGCGCCTGCCATTTTCCATTAGGTAATTTGCTGACGGCCATGGCTATTAAAAATACTCGGTCTTAGAGATGACTTTTCCCAGCACTTCAATGTCGCTGATCTGACATTCAAAGGAAGCCTTGCCATTTTCGACTCGTATTCTGCCACCGGGAAAGCGGATTAATTCTCTAACGCTGACTAAATTATCGACTTTGATAAGCCACATCCCATCTGTAACTTCTCCTTCATAAGCATCTACTAAATAGCAATCTCTATCTGCATTTACTAAGAAGGGTTTTTTTAGTCCATCGGGTAAAGAGTTTGCATCCACTATGCGATCCGCTTCTGCAGTTAACATCCCATTTGAGATTGTCTTATATTCCAGAGTGGTGATTCGTGAATCTGGTGTGTTCTCAAATGGCAAGCCCTTGCCAGTAATGAGCCATTTGAGGGAGGCACCAGTTTCGATGTGGCAAATTAGCACCCAATCATCAGGAAATGTATCTCTCGCAGAGCGATTCGCAAGCGTGCTTTGTGAAACATCTAAATGGTTACATAAAGCCTGTCTGCTACTGAATCCGTAGGCTTCTACTAAGCGGAAAATGACATCCTTGCCGCCTTTTCTGCTTTCGATAGCTTTACGAACCGAATCATCAATATTCCGTTTTGTGTTTTTATGGTTTGACATTGGCGTTTTGTGATCCTATATTTCGTTTTGTGATGTATGCCATATAGTGACATATAGAGACAACGTAAACCCAAAAGGGGATATTGCATTATGAAGCGTGATTTTTCAATGCGACCAAATCTCAACTTTGTGATTTCTGAGCCTTTCATCTCTCTGGATGAGTACTGCCGCCGCACCGGCATCTGCAAGCGCACTGCTCGTAAGATGTATCAAGAAAACCGTTTGCCAATCAGGAAGAAAGAAGGTGCAAACGGCCTGATTGAAGTCAACATGCTTGCGTTAATCGTAGAAGCTGCGTCTGGCTATCACATTACAGTTCAGGCTTGACGGACCCATATTGGGATACTGACAGGGATAAAGCATGTTTGATTTTAGTGTTTCTACACATAGCCATTTCGATGAGGCCTGCCGGGCATTTGCGGCAAAGAACAATATCATTCAGCTGGCTAAGAAAGCGGGCCTGAATCCTCAGACCATCAGCAACAAGCTGAACCCGGAGCAGGTACATCAGCTTACAGTCCGGGAAATGCTGATCCTGACTGACCTGACCGAAGATGCAACGCTGGTTGACGGGATGCTGGCGCAACTGCATTGCCTGCCGTGTGTGCCGGTCAACGAAGTGGCACAGGAAAAGCTGTCAAATTACGTTCTCAAAGCAACGGCGGAAGTAGGGCAGCTGGCAGCTACCGCTGTTGTTCAGGACAACATCTCGCCTGCCGGTCGTCGCAATTTAATTCAGAACGTAAACAGCGGCATTCGCTGTCTGACTCTGGCCGCAATGGCAGTACAGACACGCATTCATTCGAACCCGACGCTGGCAAATACAGTAGATGCAATCAGCGGCCTCGGCGCTTCCTTCGGTCTGAATTGAGGGCTGCATGGCTTTTTCAGTAGCGCCGCTTTTAAAACGGCAGAACCCATCACCGGCTTATGGCCATGGCTGGATTATGGGAGCGAACGGCAGACGCTGGCATCCGTCAAATTCACAAACGGAACTGCTGGCAGGGTTAACCGGTAACGGGAGTAAAGCAAAATGTCTTACAAAGCTGAAAATATCACTGTTCAGATGAGCGCCGGGCAACGCGCCAGCGCGCTGAACCACATAGCGGCGCTTCGCACAATGATGTACGGCGACTGCGGAAATGAGCTGAAGCGGTTTATTAACGAAATGCGTAATAAACGCGATGCGCAGTATGAGCAAAATAACCGGGCACTGAGCGCCATTTTCTTTCTGGCTAATATCAGCAAAGAACGTCACAGCGTTGAATTTGATGAACTGACGAGTGACGAAATTGCCGCGCTGATTGGTGCAATGAATCACTTTCGTGCAGTCGTGAGTTTATTTCCCAAAAAGCTGACGCTTCCTAATTAATTAACCCAACGAAATTAAATGGCGTAAACCCGTCGGGCATTCTTTTGCCCGAATTCAGGAGAAAGAGAAATGCAAAATATCGAAACCCGCACTTTTGAAGCAGACGAATCAGCCATGCAGAACCTGCTGGCCGAAGCCCGTAACGAGGAGCGCAAAGACCGCGCGCTGAAATTCTCTGTCCGCCTGGCTGCAATGGCCGTGCATATCCATAAGCAGGGGCTTAACGGTATCGAGGCGGCGGAGCTGCTGCGGCAGGAAGCAGAGCGGTTTGAAAACGAATCACGGGACCTGCACTGATGAAAATCCATAACCTCAAAATTCAGCCGCAGCATTATGCGGCTGTTCTGCGTGGCGAGAAGAAAGCGGAATTCCGATGCAATGACCGGGATTTTGCCGTGGGCGATCTGCTGTGTCTTTTTGAGTTCGGGCCGCAGGCTGACTTTCCTGACCTGGTGGGATTCACGGGCCTGCATGTGCAGGTCCGAATCACTCATATCACTGACCTGGACGAATGGGCGCCGGGTTACGTGATGCTGAGCTTTGAAGGCGGGCCGTGTCAGTAATGAGCCTGCATAATTTGCTGACAGAACACAACTCAGATCCTCACGCTGCGCCAAAAACGCAGCGTGAATATGCATGGAACACCCCCCGGAAAGCTGTTAACCCCTACCTGGAACCGGCAGAAGTTGCGCCGGTTTCTGCGCTTTCAAACCTGATCACTCTTTACGCTGCGGATAACGAGCAGGAACAGCTGCACCGTGAGGCGCTGAGTGATGAGGTTTGGGAACGCTATTTCTTTAATGAATCCCGTGATCCTGTCCAGCGTGAAATTGTGCAGGACAGAATTATCAGCGGGGCAAAAACGGCCCGCGAACAACAGCGATTCAATCCCGATCTGGTTATCGTGGCCGATGTCAGCGCCCAGCCTGCACACATCAGTAAGCCTCTGCTGGAAAGAATTAAATTTTTTCATAACCTCGGCAGACCGCAGGCTTACTCCCGCTACCTGCGCGAAACCATCCGCCCCTGCCTTGAAAGACTGGCCCGCGTACGCGAAAGCCAGATTTCAGTCTCTTTTCGTTTTATGGCCGGCCATGACGGGCTGGACGGGCTGCTGGCGTTGCCTGAAATGAACCAGAATCAGGTAAAACGGTTATCAACGCTGGTAGCTGCGCATATGAGCATGTGCCTTGATACTGCGAGCGGTCATCTTTTTGTGAGTGACGACGTGAAGCCGGAGCAGATCCGCCAGGCATGGGAAATCGTGGCCGCTGAAGCGATGCGCCTCGATGTTATCCCCCCCGCTTTCGAGCAACTGCGCCGCAAAAAGCGCCGCCGCAAGCCTGTACCTTATGATTTAATCCCGCCGTCGCTGGCCCGTATGCTCTGCTCGGACTGGTGGTATCGTAAGCTTTGGCAGTTGCGCTGCGAATGGCGGGAGGAGCAGCTGCGCGCTGTCTGTCTGGTCAACAAAAAAGCGTCACCCTACGTCAGTTTTGAGGCCGTGATCCATAAACGCGAGCAACGCCGCAAATCGCTGGAATTTTTCCGTTCGCACGAGCTTGTCAACGAAGATGGCGACACGCTTGATATGGAAGATGTGGTGAATGCCAGCAACAGCAACCCTGCACACCGCAGAAATGAAATGATGGCCTGCGTTAAAGGACTGGAGCTTATCGCGGAAATGCGCGATGACTGCGCAGTGTTTTATACCATTACCTGCCCGTCGCGCTTCCACGCCACCCTTAACAACGGCAGGCCGAATCCTAAATGGACAACTGCCACCGTCCGGCAGAGCAGCGATTACCTGGTCAGGACGTTTGAAGCATTCCGTAAGGCCATGCATAAGAAAGGATTGCGCTGGTATGGCGTTCGTGTAGCGGAGCCTCACCACGACGGCACCGTACACTGGCACCTGCTGTGCTTCATGCGCAAAAAAGACCGCCGTTCAATCTCTGCGCTGCTGCGTAAGTTTGCCATCCGTGAAGATCGCGAGGAGCTGGGAAGTAATACGGGTCCGCGTTTCAAATCAGAACTTATCAACCCCCGCAAAGGTACGCCGACCAGCTATATCGCTAAATATGTGAGTAAAAATATCGACGGTCGCGGCCTGTCAGATGAAGTCAGCGCCGAAACCGGTAAATCACTGCGTGATAACGCTGAAAACGTTGGCGCATGGGCATCACTGCATCGTGTTCAGCAGTTCCGTTTCTTTGGTATTCCGGGCCGCCAGGCATATCGTGAGCTGCGCCTGCTTGCCCGTCAGGCGCTGAGGATGCAGAGCGAGAAAAAGGCCGGTGCGCCTGTTCTTGAAAATGCGCAGCTGGACGCGGTGCTGGCCGCTGCAGATGTGGGCTGCTTTGCTACCTACATCATGAAGCAGGGCGGCGTGCTGGTTCCACGCAAACATCATATTGTCAGAACGGCTTATGAGCTTAACGACGAGCCGACCTCTTACGGCGATCACGGCACCCGCATTTATGGCATCTGGTCCCCGTTAGTAGCGGGCCGGATTTGCACGCACGCAACGAAGTGGAAAATGGTCCGTAAGGCCGTTGACGTTCAGGAGGCGACAGCCGACCAGGGCGCTTGCGCCCCTTGGACTCGTGGCAATAACTGTCCCCCTGTAGAAAAATCACACGTTTCAGGGGGGATTTCTGATTTTGGGAATACCTTTGAAAGTGAGGAAAGAGAAGGGACGGCAGCAAAGAGAGAACCTGACTATAACAACATGAGCAGGAAAGAACGGCGGGCGCTTCTTGCCAGGCTGAAAGTGGTTCAGCCCCGTAAAAGGCAGAGTTATAAACAAACAATTGACGATTATCAGAGGTTACAGCTGGAAGCAGAGCTGAAAGCCAGGGGGTTTAAGGCAAGCCATGCAGAAACGGATCTGCTTCTGAGTGGCGGAAGCCTGGATTCAGGGGCGGGAATGCGGATTTATTACCGGAATGAGCGCCTGCAGGAAGATGATAAATGGCGGCAGTGGTCTTAGCCGCCATGCAATCACTGGCGGGGCAGACCGGCCAGACTTCCGCCACGGATGCGGGAAACTTCATATTTCAGTTCAGCCGCTTTTTGCTGACAAAGGCTCAAAGCTTTTGCCCATTTTTCTGCAGGGGCTGACTCAGTCATATCTTCGGAAACCATGACCATATGAAGGCATTGGCCTGTTCCGAGATCACCGGCAAAAAGACAGGCGACTTTGGTATCAGCCATCAAATCAATACATGCTTTTCTCATAACTGTTTGGTCCTTAACAGGTTTAGAAGAAAAATTTTGTAATTTTTCGCTCATTTTAAAGGAAAAAACTATTTCACAATCTTTAAGAAAATCTATACTGTAATTATATACAGTAGTTGATGGTAGGGGGAAAAGTGCAGGATTTACTCGAAGAATCTGTTCAGTTGCAACGTATTGATTTGGTTGCCCGGCTCATTGTTAAAGCCGAATGTGACAGGAACGATAGAGAGTTGGCTGTGGCATGGATTGCAGAATTGACAACCTGCCTTCTGGAAAAGCTTGATGAATACGACCGGACCGCAGAACGCGGCCAGCACGCTTAACAGGGAGACATAAGGATGCGAGTTGAAATCATGCTCGACAGAGAACAGAAAATCAGCCAGGAAACACTGGAAGCACTGGAAGCGGAGCTGCTGAAAAATTTGCACCCCCATTATCCTGCAATGGCAATCCGTATCCGAAAGGGCAGCGCAACCGGCGTGCAGTTAAGCGGACTTAGACAGGATGAAGATAAAAAATGTCATGAACATCCTGCAGAACGTCTGAGAAGATGACAGCTGGCTGTACTGATAACCACGTCGATGTCAAGAGCCTGATTTTGAAAGCGACACGGTTGAATAATGAGCTGCGCGAGGCAATGGGTTAACGCAGAACCTATGCCTATCAAGCTGATAGCTTACCCAGCGTAGTTCATGTTTCTATGGAAAAAAGCTAAAAATCATGGTAAAGCGGAAAAAAACGAATAAAATGGCATATAAATTTATTTGAAAAATGGTGTATAAAATGCCACTAACAGTCTTAAAACCGTTTAAAACGGAAATGATTTCTCCAGATGAATTAATCTTGGATGCTAAAAATCCAAGACTCTATAATGGTAAAAATTTTAATGACAATGCGGATCCGCATGAGCTTGTTAAGGCTCTCTCTGATACAGCAGATTTAGAAGAGTTGATAAAGTCCATTTCTGAAAATGGATATATGTCAATTGAGCCTTTAATTGTCATGAAAAAAGGAGATAAGTACGTTGTATTAGAAGGTAATCGCCGTTTGGCTGCAGTTAAGCTTTTAACTGAGCCGGGATTAGCGCAAAAGTGCCGTGTCGTAGTTCCTAAAGAATTGGATGCTCACGTCATAGACAGTTTGAAAGAAGTAGCAGTATATTTAGTCAATAATGAGTCTGAGGCTCGTTCATTTATAGGTTTCAAACATGTAAATGGACCGCACAAATGGGATTCGTTTGCTAAAGCACAGTTTGCATATAAATGGTTCGTGAATGAAAGAGATAATGGTCTAACAATTGACCACATAACAAAAAAACTTGGTGATAGTAATAATACAGTACGTTCAATTGTAAGTGCCATGTTTGTTCTTGAGCAAGCTAAAAATCAAGAAATATATGACATTCATACAGATCGTATGTCGCCAAAATTTTCTTTCTCTCATTTATATACAGCCTTAAACAGAACGGAATATAAAGATTTTCTTGGTTTGGATAGAGACTGGAATGTTACACTTAAAGTCAATCCAGTACCAATGCGAAATATTGAAAAGTTGAAAGATGTCCTTATTGGTCTTTATGGTTATAAAAAAGACAAAAGAGCATCTTTGATTTCATCCCAAAACCCAGATTTAAAATACTTTGGAGAAGTATTGGCGAATGAAGCATCCTATGAAGCCTTTAAGTCTGGTGTTGAAAATTTATCCGAGTTATATAAACAAGCTGGTGACCCGCTACAGCATATAAAAGATGCCTTTCTTGAAATAAATAAACAACTCGATACGATCTCTTCCGTTTTGGATAGAACTGAATCTTTAGATGATAATACAAGGAATTATATAGATCAGTTCAAGAAAAAAGTTTCTAAGGTGCAGTTTCAATTGCAAAGCATTGAGGGATAATAAATGCAACTGCTACCCTACCCTGAAAGTCATCACATTCAAGTCAAATTAGATTGGCTTGAGTTATCGTGTTTATCCAACGTTTACTACACAATTCGTATTTCTGAGCTGAGAAACATCCTTGAAAACCTAGACTCATTCACATCTTCTAATATAGGAGAAGAAGATGCCGAAGTAGAAAATGAAATCCAAAGATTATTAGAGCAATATCAGCAAAGAAAGGATATTTTAGGTGAAAGCTACCCGTTTGTTTTTAACGAAGATAGTCTGTGTTTAGAGCTGACCGAGGAAAGGTTAGAACAATTGACAGTAGATCAACATATCTATATTTATTGTTTGTATTTTTCTCATATGTCAGCCTCAAGATTATTCAGTGGGCTAGAAAAGCCAACAGGCCAACAGCGAGATTTACTACAGATTGCCGCAACAATTGCTCTAGCAGGTTACGTACAAGGTCATAGTATTTCTTTTGGTTGGCCCAGACCTGATAGCTCTCAGTTTTATGATGCATTGACTCGAGCCGTCGATTTAATTGGGGAAGGTAAAGTTAAACCTTTTGAAGACGTTAATTTATATTTACAAAGTAGACCTCATAAGGATGCTGGTATTGATGTTATTGCTTGGAAAGATGACAATCCTCGCGATGTTTTTCCAGGTACTAAACTTGTCTATTTTGCACAAGTAGCAAGCGGCAATGATTGGCGTTCAAAAGCCGTAAAAGAAGATATCGATGTTATACAACGTCACTGGTTATCAAGAAGAATATACAGAATAATTGACGCAATTGTTATCCCATTTGATTTTGAAAGCGATGATGAGTCAATAAAAAGAGATCATATATCTCTTATCGCTGAGGAGTTTGGAGCTGTGTTACATAGGCTTAGATTGCCAACTTGCTTCAAAAGAGGATTAGATATTTTAGCCTCTAACCCTGAGTTACTTATTGAAAGATCGGATGAAATAAATAATATTTCTCAATATGTAATATCTACAACCGCAACTTTACAAGCAGAGGCGGCCTGATTTCAGGCCGTTTTTATTATACCTTTTTCAATCGCAGCAATGCCTTCAGGCTCTAGTATGTCAACGGTGAAAAGTGACTCTGGCATTCTTAATCGCGAATCAGCTATCATTAACTCTTTTCCAACCTTTGCCTGATTCATGACATAACTTATCTCTACTGCCCTCGTACCATGCTTCGAATATAACTCATGCACTAATGGATGGTCATCGTAAGAAATTAGCCACCGATTAGCATAATTGGCTATATAGTCTTTAAGTTCTCTATGCTGCATATCATTAAAACAAAAATTCTTAGAGTAAATATTTCTCCCTTCTTTAACATAAGGAGGATCTAAATAGACAAAATCATTGTCATAATTTTTTTTATCATCAAACTTTTTCAAAAAATCAATGCAGTTTTCGTTATAAACAAATATACAATCTCTCATGCTCGCAATTTTTTCAAGCTTCCTAATTAGAGTGCTAACTGTATATCGGCAGTCAATCTTATATTTACCTGATTGGTCTAGACCACCAATGGGTCCTGCACTGAGAACGCCAGACCTATTTGCTCTGTTAAGATAAAAAACACTGAACCCATATTCAAGCTTAGAATATTTATTAGGCTCGGTGATGCTTGATTGGTAAATTTCTTTTTGCCTATGCCAATCATCAATTGAAGGAACATTCTGATAAACCATATCTAAAAGGTTTTCAGTATTATTCAGTAACTGATCCCAGAAACAAAATAAAGCGTAATTTTTGTCATTTAAATGAATTTCTTTAACGTAACCACCTAATAACAGCGAAAGTGAAGCGCCAGCACCGCCGCAAAATGGCTCAATAAAACGAGCACCATTCAATTTGTTATGCACAAGAAAAATAGCCAGAAAAGAGGCGAGTTTATCCTTGCCACCGGGGTAACGAAATGGTGAACTAGCTCTAGGAATATCATGAACCCCAAACAACTTGCGCACTGATTTTTTGCTAAGTTGTTTTATTGCCTCATGTTCAAGGATTCTCTGATCCATGCGTCCCCATTACTCTAGTAAAAAATATTTCTATTGTCGCATGCGCCCTGCATTCCTGCAATCGGGTTAGCGCATGCATGTGTAGAGCGCATGGATTTGCATGATCTCAAAAGGATCGTTTTATCCCTGCCCCGCCAGTAATGGCGGGCTTTTGCTTATGTCATGCACCTGCATGAAAACCACTCCATAAAGCGCGCAGGCGTGGCGGGGCTACGAGCGCGCGCTATCGTGTTCACCTGTGGGGATCTGGCTGCGTCAGCGGCCCGCAGGCGCGTCGAAAATCACGGGGTGAAGCGGAGCGGCAAAAAAGAAAGCGCCCCGCAGAATGCTGCTGAGGCGCTTTAATGAGGGGGCAGAGTCGGGCTGAGATTAATCAGGCCGCAGGATTGCTTTCTGAGGGTTCCAGACTGTAGGGAGCAAAGCGGATCACTTCCTCACCCAGCCAGCTGTTCAGTTCCTCCAGTCGTTTCTGCAGGGGGATAAGCTCATTACGAACAAACACGCGGCTAGCCTTTTCAACATCCCCGAACCCGCCGGTGTTGTTTGGAATAATTCCCATCATCTGCGGCGGCACGCGGTGCGCCGCCATCATGTCATCCCGGCTCACATTTTTGATGTTCAAAAACTCATCCTTTGCCGCGACTTCCGACAGCGGGATGATCTGAATGCCGTCCTTCTTGCCGCTCGGCGAGTACATAAACAGGTTGCGGAAGTTGCCCGGCCCCTTCGCGCTTCGCATCGCCTGGCGCATACTGTCCACATCTTCCTGGCTCTGCGCCGGGTCGGTCACGTACATGATAAAACCCGCGTGGCTGCCGTTGAGATAATACTTGCGGCGGAACAGCGTGGCCGACTCATTCAGCAGGGTGGACGGGATAGCCGACAGGTATTCCGGCAGGCCGTAAATCTCCTGATTCAAATCCGGCTCCATCAGATGAAACACGCTGCCCGGCGTGAACTGGTAAGGCTGAGTCGTCAGGCCGTACTGCACAAACCAGTAGGTATCGAGGTCGGTCCCGCGCCGGGTGTATTTTGCCAGCGCAGGCTCTAGCGACAGCACGCCGCCCAGCCGGTTGGTGCGCTTTTCCAGATAGGCGTTGCCAAACACCAGATAATCCTGCACGAAGCGGCTGAACGCCTGCTGACTGAGCAGCGGATGCGGGATGAACGTGCTGGTCAGGATATTCCGCTTCACGTTAATGGATGAGCTGTGATGCACGGCGGCGCGGTAGGTGCGCGCCAGTCCGTCAAAGCTGACCGGCGGCTCATACCAGCGATCCATAATGACGCATTCCACATAATCCAGCAGTTCGCGGCGGTCCAGAACCGGCACCGGGTCGCCAAAAGTAAACGCCTCCGCTGACGGGGCGCCGGTCATCTGCGCGGGTTTACTCACCGGCTGCGTGCGGGCGCGGTTTTTTCGTTTGCTCATCAGAACATCTCCATAATATTTCGGGTGTGGGCCGCTTCGCCCTGCAGGGGTTCGTTTGCCAGGGCGTGCATGGTGGCCCATGCCAGATCGGCGTGGCTGGCTTCTTCGCTGCGGCTGGCTTCATAGGTTGGCCGGTTGCCGCTGTTGGTGGTGGTGCGGCGGATTGCCATAAAGGACTGCGCAATGTCAGTATGCCCGGCGTCAAACTCCAGACGGCGGTGGCTGATAATGTCGTACGCTTTCAGCACCAGAGCGTTTTTCACGTTCGGGTTATAGACAAACTCCTTCACCGCCGGGAAAAAGGCTTTCACGTTTTCATACACGCCATGTCCGACGCCGGTGGTGTCGATGCCGATATAGGTCACGTTGTACTGCAGCGTCAGCTGGCGGATGGACTCGGCCTGCGCGCGAAAATCCATGCCGCGCCACTGGTGGCGCTCCAGAATGCGGAACTTACCGCCCGTGGCGGACGGCGGGGCGATGATCACGCATCCGGCGCTGTCGCCGTTCTGCGTGCCCTTCGCCGGGTCGTAACCGATCCAGACCTCTTTGCGGCCAAACGGACGCAGGGCCAGCGCCTCGAAATCACTCCAGACTTCCCAGCTGTCAACCATGCATGCCTGCAGGTCTGCCAGCGGAAATACGGATGCCAAGTCATCCACAAACTGACACATCAGCAGGTTCTGGTATTCCGGCGGGCTGTACTCAAGTCGCAGCTGGTCAAGGTCAAACAGGTTACAGCCGCCGCGCACTGCATCCTCCACGGTCACAATCTGGCGAAACTGGTTGTCTCCGCACAACAGGCCCGGCGACAGGGTGGCGTGAGACAGATCAAACTCGATGCGATCCGCTTTGGCGCGGCCCCGGTTAAACATGGCGCCGGACCAGAACGGATAGGCGCTGTGGGTCAGGCTGGACGGCGTGGAAAAATAGGTCTGACGCCATTTCTTATGCAGCGCCATGCCGGACGCCACCTTGCGCAGTTCCTGAAACTTCGGTATCCAGAAATATTCATCCAGATAGAGGTTGCCGTGATAGCTCTGCGCGGTGCGGGCATTGGTGCCTAAAAAGTACAGGCACGCGCCGTTACTGAGCGTCATCGGGTCGCCTTTCAGTTCGACGTCAACCTCTTTGGCGAATTCGATGATGTACTGTTTGAAAACGTGCGCCTGCGCCTTACTCGCTGAGAGAAAAATCTGGTTGCGCCCGCTGGTCAGCGCGTCTATCAGCGCCTCGCGGGCAAAGAAGTAAGTCGCGCCAATCTGGCGGGATTTAAGCAGGTTGCGGATGCGGTGTCGGTTGCCTGCTTCCCACCATTTGCGCTGATAGTCGAACATCGTGCTGTGAAAAACGTCCTGCAGTTTTTCAATCTGTTCATCGGTGAATACGTTTTTCTCCGGTGGCCTGCGCGGTCCGCTGTTGCGGTTCGCCACCTTCGGGTTCAGGTCCGCTTCATTCCCGCCGTTACTGAATTTGCCGATACGGGCGTGGCGCTCGGACTGGCGCGCCAGCAGGTCGATTTCCTTGAAGTCTTTCCCTTCTTTTTGCTCCTTCATGATGAGCTGGCAATAGCGCGCGGCAGTGGTGAGCTGCATCTGATCTAACGGGCCGTAGTCGCCCCATTTGTCGCGCTTCTTCCAGCTGTGAACGGTTGCGGGTTTTTCGCCCAGCATTTCAGCAATGCGGGCAATACGGTATCCCTGAAAGTACAGGAGCATGGCCTGTCGGCGGGGATCGAGGTCGTCGGGCGTCATTATCATGGTCATGGGCACAAAATACGGTCCCGCCGTCCGCTTTTCCGCCGCCGCTGCTTGTGTGGTTTTCTACACAACGCCCCCGCGTTGTTTCAGTCCCCTTCCGCCGCAAACATAGGGCCTCACAGAGTTTTTACTCAACGGAGCCTGACTTATGGCAGTGGCAGTTAAAGCAAAGCGTTTTCGGATCGGGGTGGAAGGTGCCACCACGGACGGACGCGAAATCCAGCGTGAATGGCTGGAGCAGATGGCGGCGAGTTATGACCCGAAGGTCTACACCGCCGTGATCAATATGGAACACATCAATGGCTATACGCCTGACAGCCCGTTTCGCCGCTTTGGTGTAGTGGACGCGCTGGAAACGGAAGAAATTGAGGGTGGTTTGCTGGACGGCAAGCTGGGCCTGTTTGCACTTATTACCCCGACTGACGATCTGGTCGCCATGACCGGCAAGATGCAAAAGCTTTTCACCTCAATGGAGGTCAACACCAAATTTGCCGACACCGGCAAAGCGTATCTGGTTGGGCTGGCTGTTACTGATAACCCGGCAAGCCTCGGTACCGAAATGTTGCAGTTCAGCGCCTCGGCGGAGAAACACCCGCTGGCAAAGCGCAAGCAGCACCCGGAAAACCTCTTTACTGCCGCAGAAGAAACCCTGATTGAGCTGGAAGACGTGCCGGAAGAAAAACCGGGGCTGTTTGCCCGTGTCACCGCGATGTTCACCAAACAACGGCAGACCGATGACGCCCGTTTTTCGGACGTGCATCAGGCGGTGGAGCTGATTGCGAAGGAGCACCAGACCTACAGCGCCCGCGCGGACAGTGCCCTGGCTGAGCAGGCGGAGCGCACCGGCGAACTGGAAGCGGCGCTGCAGGCGCAGCAGGAAGCCTTCACCGCGCTGACGGAGACGCTGAGCCGCCAGGACAGCCGCGCCGATTATCGCCAGCACGCACCGGGCGGCGATGCCCCGGCTGGCACCCTGACCAATTGCTGATGGAGCAACAAAATCAATGAAACAGAAAACCCGTTTTGCCTTTAACGCTTACCTGACGCGACTGGCGCAGATTTACAACGTGGGCGTGTCTGACCTGTCCAGTAAATTCAGCGTGGAGGCGTCCGTGGCGCAGACGCTGGAGGAGCAGATCCAGCAGTCCGCCGCCTTCCTGACCCTGATTAACGTGATGGGCGTGGCCGAACAGTCCGGGCAGCTGCTGGGCCTCGGCGTGGGAAGTTCAATCGCAGGCACCACGGACACCACATCAGCAGAACGCGAACCAACCGATCCGACGCTGATGGAAAATGTGGAATACAAGTGCGAGCAGACCAACTTCGACACCGCGCTGCCCTACGCGAAGCTGGATATGTGGGCGAAGTTTCAGGACTTTCAGGTACGCATCCGTGACGCCATCGTGAAGCGTCAGGCACTGGACCGCATCATGATCGGCTTCAATGGCGTGAAGCGCGCCAAAACTTCCAACCGCAAAGACAACCCGATGTTGCAGGACGTCAACAAAGGCTGGCTGCAGAAAATCCGCGAGGACAAGCCGGAGAACGTGATGGGCAGCACCACGAAAGACGGCGTGACCACGAAAGGCGCAGTGAAGGTCGGCAAAGGCGGCGATTATGCCAACCTGGACGCGCTGGTGATGGATGTGGTTAACGAGCTGATCGACCCGATTTTTCAGGACGATGACGAGCTGGTTGTTATCTGTGGTCGCGCGCTGCTGTCTGACAAATATTTCCCGCTGGTGAATAACGACCTGGACAACACCAACAAGCTGGCCGCCGATCTCATCATCAGCCAGAAACGCATGGGCGGCCTGCAGGCGGTGCGCGCGCCGTACTTCCCGGCCAATGCGCTGCTGGTGACGCGCCTGGATAACCTGTCGATTTACTGGCAGGAAGAAACCCGCCGCCGTTCGGTGATCGATAACCCGAAACGCGACCGCATCGAAAACCTTGAGTCGGTTAATGAGGCGTATGTGGTGGAGGATTACCGCTGCGCCGCCCTGGCGGAAAACATCGAAACCGGTGTATTCGCTGAACCGGCCGCTGATGAACCGGCCGCTGACGAAAACGCAGGAGCGTAACGGATGAGCCTGAGTCCCGCACGGCAGCACCGCCTGCGCATTCAGGCTGAACAGGCCGCCCGTCAGGGCGGCAGTGTTCGCCATGCGTCCGGTTATGACCAGATGCTGATGCAGCTGGGCGAGGACCGCCGCCGCCTTAAGGGCGTGCAGTCCAATGCCAAAAAAGCCGAAATCAAACAGGAAGTGCTGCCCAAATATTCCGCCTGGATAGAGGGCGTGCTGGCCGCCGACGCTGCGCAGCAGGATGACGTGCTGATGTACGTGATGCTCTGGCGCGTTGATGCCGGGGATTATGCCGGGGCGCTGACCATCGGGCGCCATGCGCTGAAACACGGCTGGGTGATGCCGCAGGGGTTTAACCGCAACACGCAGACCGTGCTGGCTGAGGAATTTGCCGACGCGGCGAAAGCGGCCCTGCTGGCTGACACCCCGTTTGATGCCGGGCTGCTTGTGCAGACGCTGGACGTTATCGGCGACCGGGATATGCCCGACCAGTCGCGCGCCCGTCTGCACAAGTCGCTGGGCTGGCTGCTGCGTGAAGGCGATCCCGTCTCTGCCCTGCATCACCTTAAAACCGCGCTGCAGCTGGACGAACGCTGCGGAGTAAAAAAAGACATTGAACAGCTGGAGCGCAAACTGCGCAACGCCAGCTGATAACCGGACGTGCCCACGCGCGGGGCGGCACGGGGTGGCGACAGGCTCTGCCTTATCAAAACCCCGTCCACCGCCCGACTAATTCAGGAGTAACACAGCTATGACGGCAATGAAGTTTGTTGCGCCGGAGCAGGCGCCGGATGCGCCGGAAATCATCCTCAACAATTCGTTCTGGCCGGACATTGACCTGGCTGAGTTCCGGCAGGTGATGCGCACTGACGGAACCGTGACGGCACCCCGGCTGCGTCAGGTGGTCCTGACTGCCATTTCAGAGGTCAACGCGGAGCTTTACGGCTTTCGCGAGCGTCAGGAGCTGAAAGGGTACAACCACTTATCGGACGTTCCGGCGGAGAAGCTGGCCGGAGAAAGCCAGCTTATTCACCACTACCGCAATGCGGTCTGGTGCTGGACGCGGGCCGTGCTGAACGAGCGTTATCAGGACTATGACGCCACGGCGTCCGGCGTGAAGCGTGGCGAAGCACTGGACGACGCCACGGGTGACCTGTGGCGGGATGCACGCTGGGCCATCAGTCGCGTGCAGGGCAGGCCGCATAACGTGGTGGAGCTTATCTGATGAAAGTGCGGGCGCAGCAGTATGACACGGTGGACGCGCTTTGCTGGCGTCACTACGGGCGCACGCAGGGACTGACGGAGCAGGTGCTGCAGGCGAATCCGGGGCTGGCCGCTTACGGGCCTTTTTTACCGCACGGGCTGGAAGTGGAACTGCCGGACATCACGCCCGCCGCCACCGCGCAGACCGTGCAGCTTTGGGACTGAATCATGACAACAGAACGTATCAGCGCCTTTCTGACTTACTGCATCGCGGTGGTGATGGGCTGGCTGGGGAAGTGGGATCTGCAGGACGTTGCAACGCTGCTGGGAATGGCGCTCGGCGTGGGAATGTTTCTGGTGAGCTGGTACTACCGGCGCAAAACCTTTCAGCTGCTGGAAAGCGGCCGCATCAGCCGGGGGGAGTATGAATCTGCAAACCGTTAAGCGGTGTGCGGTCGGGGCGGTGCTGGCGATTGCCGCCACGCTGCCGGGCTTTCAGCAGCTGCACACCTCAGTGGAGGGGCTGAAACTCATCGCGGATTACGAAGGGTGCCGTCTCAGGCCTTACCAGTGCAGCGCCGGGGTGTGGACGGACGGGATCGGCAACACGTCCGGCGTGGTGCCGGGCCGGACCATCACGGAACGGCAGGCGGCAGGGAATTTCATCACCAACGTGTTACGCGTCGAGGCGGCACTGGCGCGCTGCCTGGCGGTTAAGGTGCCGCAGCAGGTTTATGACGCGCTGGTGTCGCTGGCGTTCAACGTGGGGACCGGCAACGCCTGCGGCTCCACGATGACGAAATTACTGAATCAGCGCCGCTGGGTGGATGCCTGTCATCAATTGCCGCGCTGGGTGTATGTGAAAGGCGTATTCAATCAGGGGCTGGATAACCGCCGCGGGCGGGAGATGGCCTGGTGCCTGAAGGGGACAACATGATGCGCACGCTGATTGTGGTGTCGCTTATTGCAGTTGCTGCGATCGGCTTTCAGACGTGGCGGCTGGATAACGCAGAGCAGGAAAACCGCAGCCAGAAAACTGCGCTGGCCGCGCTGAAAACGAAGCTGAACCAGAAAAACAGCCAGCTGATTGCCCTGAACATCCTGACGCAGACCAACAGCCGGGAGCAGACCCGGCTTTATGCGGCTGCGGAAGAAACCAGCGCGCTGTTACAAAAACGCCAGCGCCGGATTGAGGAGCTTACCCGTGAAAATGAAGAATTTCGCCGCTGGGCTGCTGCCCCTCTGCCTGATGCTGTTATCCGGCTGCGCACAAGACCGGCCATCACCGGAGGTCAGTCTTACCGTGAGTGGCTGTCCGAAGATAACGCGCTGCCAGCTGCCGGAGTCAGCGCCGCGCAGTAACGGCGATCTGAATCGCCAGCTGGATGAGACGGAAGCCGCCTGGGCAACCTGCGCGGACAAAGTGGACACCATAGTGACCTGCCAGGAGCGCAACGATGAACAAGCCGCAATCCTTACGCAAAGCCCTGAATGAGTCCGTGAGCTATGTCCGGGATAACCCGGACCGGCTGCACCTGTTTGTGGACAACGGCTCGCTGGTCGCCACGTCTGCCGCGTCGATTTCTTGGGAATACCGCTACACCCTTAACGTAGTGGTGACAGATTTCACCGGGGACCAGAACCTGCTGATGGCGCCTGTGCTGTACTGGCTGCGCGACAACCAGCCGGACATGCTGCAGAACACCTCGGAGCGGGAAAAGCTGTTCACGTTCGAGGTGGATATTCTCGGCAATGGTGCCTGTGATTTGAGCCTGAACCTGAAACTGACGGAGCGGGTGCTGGCCCGTGAGGTGAACGGGCAGATGCAGGTTGAAGCGGTGCCGGAGCCGGAGCTGCCGGACGATTACTGGACGGGCCGCCGATGAGCGAACTGCATCAGGTGGACGCCTGGCTGGATGCGCTGCTGGCAAACCTCGAACCGGCAGAACGTCGCAAGATGCTGCGCGAAGTGGCGCGGGATGTGCGCCGGATTCAGCAACAGAACATCACGGCGCAGCGCAGCCCGGACGGCACGGCATGGGAGCCGCGCCGGATAACGGCCCGGACCAAACAGGGCCGGGTAAAGCGCAAAATGTTCACAAAGCTGAAAACCGCGAAATATCTCAAAGCGCAGGCAAACGCAAATCAGGCCGAAATTGCGTTTGCCGGTCGCGTGCAACGTATTGCCCGCGTCCATCATTACGGACTGCGTGACCGGGTAAGCCGGGGCGGAAAAGATGTGAAATATGCGGCACGCCCCCTGCTGGGCATGAATGGCGAAGTGGAAACCACGGTGCAGGAGGCGTTGCTGCGCTGGCTGAGCGAATAGCTTTTGTGCCATGCCCCTTACAACGTCGCCCGCTGCCGCTCTTTTTTCGTTAATGGCAACCTTCCTTTATGAACGCACAACTTACTGAAATCATGCGCCTCATCACCAACCTGATCCGCACCGGGACCGTCTCGGCAGTGGATAAGGATAAATGGCTTTGCCGGGTGAAAGCGGGCGATCTCGAAACCAACTGGATTAACTGGCTGACCCTGCGCGCCGGGAATACCCGTACCTGGTGGAAACCCTCTGTCGGGGAGCAGGTGCTGCTGCTGAGTCTCGGCGGTAATCTCGAAACCGCCTTTGCGCTGCCGGCCATTTATTCCGATGAGTTCCCGCCGCCGTCGGATTCTGAGGACGGCAGCGTGACCGCATACCCGGACGGCGGCTGGTTTGAGTACGAACCGGCAACCGGGCGATGGCTGATTAAGGGAATCAAAAGCGTGCTGATTGAGGCGTCCGACAGCATCGAACTGAAAACCGGCCAGTTCATCGTGACCGCTGACCAGATGCAGGTGAATGCGGAAACCGTGATGAACGGCGCCGTGACGCAGGGCGGCGGCGCCATGAGTTCCAACGGCGTCGTGGTGGATTCACACGTCCACGGCAGGGTGAAATCCGGCTCGGATACGTCAGGGGGGCCGCAATGACGATGTATCTCGGCATGAACCCGCAGACCGGGCAGGCCATCACAGACACGGACCACATCCGCCAGTCCGTGCGCGACATCCTGCTGACGCCGCAGGGCAGCCGGATTGCCCGGCGGGAATATGGCTCGCTGCTTTTCCGGCTGATTGACCAGCCTCAGAACGATGCGCTGGACCTGCAGATGATGGCGGCGGTGTACGGCGCGCTGAGCCGCTGGGAGCCGCGCATCCGGCTGAGCGCAATTAACATCACCCGCAATGCGGACGGCTCCATGCAGGTGGATTTAACCGGGCAGCGGGCGGACGGTTCCCCGCTTGCCATGAACGTCTCAACGGGAGGAAACAGTGGCAGTTATTGACCTTTCACAGCTGCCCGCGCCGGACGTGGTGGAAGTGCCGGATTTTGAAACCCTGCTGGCTACGCGTAAAGAAGCGTTTATCGCGCTTTATCCGGCAGAGCAGCAGGAGGCGGTGCGCCGCACGCTGGCGCTGGAATCGGAACCCGTCGTGAAGCAGCTGCAGGAAAGCACGTACCGGGAGGTCCTGCTGCGCCAGAAAATTAACGAGGCGGCGCAGGCGGTGATGGTGGCCTATGCGCTCGGCAGCGATCTGGACCAGCTGGCGGCCAACTACAACGTATCCCGCCTGGTCACGACTCCGGCTGACCCGGACGCGGTGCCGCCGGTGGCCGCCGTGATGGAAACGGACGATGCGCTGCGCCTGCGCGTGCCGGATGCGTTTGAGGGGCTGAGCGTGGCCGGGCCGAAGGCGGCCTATGAGTTTTACGCCAAAAGCGCGGACGGGCGCGTGGCGGATGTGTCCGCCACCAGTCCCGCCCCGGCGGAGGTGCTGATCACCGTGCTGGCGCAGGACGGGGACGGCAGCGCCCCGGCGGATCTGCTGGACGCGGTGGATGTGGCGCTGAATGACGAAAGCGTGCGCCCGGTGGCCGACCGCGTGACGGTGCAGGGCGCCACGATATTCAGTTACAGCATACAGGCAAAACTGCATCTGTATGACGGGGTGGCCGCCGGTCCGTGTCTTGATGCGGCGAACGCGGCGCTGGCCGCCTACCTGGTCGAGCAGAGAAAGCTGGGGCGCAGCGTGCGGCGGGATTCCTACGGGGCGGTGCTTCGGGTGGCCGGGGTGGACTGGGTGGAGATGACTGAGCCTGCCAGCGACATCATCATGGACCGCACGCAGGCGGGGTACTGCACGGCAGTGTCCGTTGCCGTCGCGGATGAGCAGGAGACAGGCACATGATGAACAGCCTTCTGCCGCCCGGCTCCTCGGCGCTTGAGCGCAGGCTGGCCGCCGCGTGCAGCGATTTATCCGGGCTGGATGTCCCGCTGCGCGAGCTGTGGAACCCGGCAACCTGCCCCGTCAGGTTTCTGCCTTATCTCGCCTGGGCGTTTTCGGTGGACCGCTGGGACGAAAGCTGGACGGAAAGCGTGAAGCGCCAGGTGGTGCAGGATGCGTTTTACATTCATCAGCACAAGGGCACGACCAGCGCCATTCGCCGCGTGGTGGAGCCGTTCGGCTTTCTTATCCGCATCATTGAGTGGTGGCAGACCGGAGAGGCACCCGGCACGTTTCGCCTGGACATCGGCGTGCAGGAACAGGGCATTACGGAGGACACCTATCAGGAGCTGGAGCGCCTGATAAGCGATGCGAAGCCATGCAGCCGCCATCTGCTGGGAATGTCCATCAACCTGCAGGTCAGCGGGCAGACCGCCATCGCGGCGGCCAGTTATTACGGGGACAGCCTGACGGTTTACCCCTATACCCCGGACATTATTTCCGTCAGCGGGCCGGTTTACGGCGGCGCGGCGGTTCACGTTATCGACACGCTGGAAGTGGGACCATGACGCAAAAATATTATGCCATTATCACCAACC
The DNA here is from genome assembly GCA_002359495.1 of Enterobacteriaceae bacterium UBA2655. Classification (GTDB taxonomy): domain Bacteria; phylum Pseudomonadota; class Gammaproteobacteria; order Enterobacterales; family Enterobacteriaceae; genus Pantoea; species Pantoea superficialis. The sequence continues at coordinate 31,590 of DENB01000095.1, read as the reverse complement.
TCGGCGCGGCAAAGATGGCTAACGCCGCCGCGCTGGGCACAAAACTGAACATCACGCAGATGGCCGTGGGCGACGGGAACGGCACGCTGCCGACCCCGAACGCCAGCCAGACCGCGCTGGTGCATGAGGTGCGCCGGGCAGCCATCAACACCCTGAGCATTGATAAAGATAACGCCAGCCAGATTATTGCCGAGCAGATTATCCCGGAAACGGAGGGCGGTTTCTGGATCAGGGAAATGGGCCTGTTTGATGCGGACGGCACGCTGATAGCGGTCTGCAACACACCGGAAACCTACAAGCCGAAACTGGACGAAGGCAGCGGCCGCACGCAGACCGTGCGCATGGTGCTCATCGTCAACAGCACGGACGCCATTACCCTGAAAATCGATCCGTCCGTGGTGCTGGCGACGCGCCAGTATGTTGACGATTCGGTGAATGAAGCGGTGATTGAGGTGAAGCAGTACGCCGATGACCTGATGAGCGAACACCTTGAGGCCGCGAACCCGCATGTTCAGTACCCGTTGATCGGAAATGCGCTGTCAGAGCTGAAAAGCAAAGGACTGGTTTCAAAAGCCCTGGCTAACCTCGGGCTGGGTGACGGCTCTGCCCTGCCTGTCGGTGTGCCTGTGCCGTGGCCGCAATCGACGGCGCCGGAAGGCTGGATGAAATGCAACGGAGCGACTTTCAGCGCGGCGGCATACCCTGCACTGGCGAAGGCGTTTCCGTCGCTGAAACTGCCTGATTTACGCGGGGAGTTCATACGCGGCTGGGACGATGGCCGGGGGGTGGATTCCGGGCGCGGTATTGGGACAAGTCAGGGTGATGCCATTCGTAATATTACCGGGACTTTTATTGGCTATGACTTCGCCAATGATTCACAGGGTGCATGGACAGGCGCTTTTCAGCGAACATCCAATAGCGATACCAAAACAGCCAGTTCCGGGGTTAGCGGAGGGGAGCAGGCCTGCAGGTTTGATGCGTCACTGGTGGTACCAATCGCCAGTGAAAACCGTCCGCGAAACGTCGCCTTTAACTACATCGTGAGAGCTGCATAATGGCAGAAAACTACATCACCCTGGATAAAAACGGGCTGGCGAAAGCGTCCGGCTTCCTGACCGTTTACAACTATGAGAGCGCAACGGGTATTTTTACCGGCCCAACGGATGAATACCTGATGCAGGGCGTGGGCATTCCGGCCAGCGCCTGTTGTGACGCCCCGCCGGAGGCGGATCCGGGCAGTGTGGCGGTATTCAGTAACGGTAACTGGCAGGTTTTGCCGGATCACCGTGGAAAGATGGCCTATGCCGTAACGGACGGCTCCCCGGTTGAAATAACCGCGCCGGGCGACTGGCCGGAAAACACCACACCGCTGAAACCGGCAACGGCTTTTGATGAATGGGACGGTGAAAAATGGGTGACAAATACGGATGCAGAAAAGGCCGCAGCGGTAGCTGACGCGGACAGCCAGAAAGTGTCGTTTATCAGTCAGGCCAACAGCATGACGCAGGCATGGCAGACCCAGCTGTTGCTGGGCATTATCACCGATACGGATAAGGCTTCGCTTCTGGCATGGATGACATATATTCAGGCTGTACAGGCTGTGGATACATCCGTCGCCCCGGAGATTAACTGGCCGGAACAGCCCGCCATCTGACCAGAGGCCCCGCGCGGGCCTTTTCCTTTTGTACCATTCCCCACACAACGCCCGCAGGATGCGCAATCCGCGCGCACCTTTCACCATAGCGAAACCCCCTTAACCGGAGATTTCGCCACATGGCAGACGATTACCATCACGGCGTGCGCGTTACGGAAGTTAACGACGGCACCCGAACCATATCAACGGTCAGCACCGCGATTGTGGGCATGGTCTGCACCGCAGACGACGCCGACGCGGCGACCTTTCCGCTGAACAAACCCGTGTTGCTCACGGACGTGCTGACGGCCAGCGGCAAGGCGGGCGAATCCGGCACGCTGGCCCGCGCGCTGGATGCGATTGCGGACCAGTCCAAACCCGTGACCGTGGTTGTGCGCGTCCCGCAGGGTGAAACCGAAGCGGAAACCACGTCCAACATCATCGGCGGCGTGACGGACGGCCGACGCACCGGCATGAAAGCCCTGCTGGCCGCGCAGACGCAGCTGGGCGTCAAGCCCCGCATTCTCGGCGTGCCGGGCCATGACACGCAGGCCGTGGCGACTGAGCTTTTGTCCGTGGCGCAGAGCCTGCGCGGCTTCGCGTACCTGTCCGCCTATGGCTGCAAAAGCGTGGAGGAGGCGACCGCGTACCGCGCGAACTTCAGCCAGCGCGAAGGGATGCTTATCTGGCCGGACTTTATCAATTTTGACACCGTGCTGAACGCGGACGCGACGGCCTACGCCACCGCCCGCGCGCTCGGCCTGCGCGCCAAAATCGACCAGCAAACCGGCTGGCATAAAACCCTGTCCAACGTGGGCGTGAACGGCGTGACCGGCATTTCTGCGGATGTGTTCTGGGATCTGCAGGACCCGGCAACGGATGCGGGCCTGTTGAACCAGAACGACATCACCACGCTGATCCGCCAGGACGGTTATCGCTTCTGGGGTTCCCGCTGCCTGAGTGACGATTCGCTGTTTGCGTTTGAAAACTACACCCGCACGGCGCAGGTGCTGATGGACACGATGGCAGAGGCGCAGATGTGGGCGGTGGACGGCGCGCTGAACCCGTCGCTGGCCCGCGACATCATCGAGAGTATCCGCGCGAAGCTGCGCAACCTGGTCAGCCAGGGCTATCTCATCGGCGCGGACTGCTGGCTGGACGAGAGCGTGAACGACAAGGACACGCTCAAGGCGGGCAAACTCACCATTGATTACGACTACACGCCGGTGCCGCCGCTGGAAAACCTGATGCTGCGCCAGCGCATCACGGACCAGTATCTGGTGAATTTTGCCAGCCAGGTCAGCGCATAAGGAGAAAAAAGCATGGCTTTACCCCGCAAACTGAAACACCTGAACCTGTTCAACGCCGGAGATAACTGGGTGGGGCTGGTTGAGTCCGTGACCCTGCCGAAGTTTACCCGCAAGTTCGAAAAATACCGGGGCGGCGGGATGCCGGGCGCGGTGGATATTGATATGGGGCTGGATGACGGCGCGCTGGATACGGAATTTTCCATCGGCGGCACGGAGCTGAAACTGTTCAGACAGATGGGCGCCGCCACGGCGGACGCCATTCAGCTGCGCTTCACCGGCTCTATTCAGACGGACAGCACCAACGAAGTGCAGGCGGTGGAGCTGGTCACGCATGGCCGCTACAAGGAGCTGGACTCTGGCGAGTGGAAAACCGGCGAGAGCAACAGCACAAAGGTGAGCTGCACCAACAGCTACGCGAAGCTGACCATTAACGGCGAGGTGGTCTACGAGGTCGATCTGGTGAACATGATCGAGAACGTGGGCGGCACGGACCTGCTGGAAAAACACCGCTCGGCCATTGGCCTGTGATAACTCCGGCAGGGGAAACCCTGCCGTTTAACTGACGAACCCAACCGGAAAAAATCATGACTGACAAAAACAAAGATACCGCACCGCAGCCGCAGCAGAAAACCCTCACCCTGGACACGCCGGTGATCCGGGGTAAGGAAACCATCACCCAAGTGACCCTGCGCAAGCCGCAGTCCGGCGCGCTGCGCGGCACCCGCCTGCAGGCGCTGATGGACATGGACGTGAACGCCATGATGACGGTCATTCCGCGCATCAGTATGCCCGCGCTGCAGCCGCATGAGATTGCGGAAATGGACCCGGCAGACCTGCTTTCCCTGTCGGTGGAGGTGGTCACTTTTTTGTTGCCGAAGTCGGTGATGTCGGATTTCCCGACAGCCTGACGGTAGAGGATCTGGTGGCTGACATTGCCACCGTCTTTCACTGGCCGCCTTCCGTGATGTACGCGGAAACGCTGACGGAAGTTCTGGAATGGCGGCACAAAGCGATTCTGCGAAGCGGAGCCGGTGACGATGAGTGATACAAACCTGCGCCTGCAGGTGGTTTTAAACGCGGTGGATAAAATCACCCGCCCCTTCCGTAACGCGCGCGACGGCTCGAAAGAGCTGTCCGCCGCGCTGAAAGCCAGCAAAGAGACCCTGAAATCCCTGAATGAGCAGGCCGGGAAAATTGACGGCTTTCGCAAAACCCGTTCACAGCTTGCCGTCACGGAGAGAAATCTGGCCGCCGCCCGGCAGGAGGCGGCGCAGCTGGCGACACAGTTTGCCGCCACCAACCGACCCACGGCGCAGCAGGCCCGCCTGCTGGAGCAGGCAAAAAACCGCGCCAGCGAGCTGCAGGAAAAATACAACGGGCTGCGCCTGTCGGTGCAGCGCCAGCGCGAGGCGCTGAACGGCGCCGGGATTAATACAAAGCAGCTGAGTGAAGCGCAGCGCCGCCTGCGCACCGATGCGAACGCGGCCAGCGAAGCCCTGGCGCGACAGCAGGCCGAACTGCAGCGGCTGGGTGAACGTCAGCGCAAGCTGAACGCGATCCGCGCGCAGCATGAAAAAACAAAGGCGCTGCGCAACAACCTCGCCGGAAACGGGGCCGGAATGGTGGCAAGCGGCGTCTCAACCGGCCTCACCCTGATGGCCCCTGTGAGTGCCTATGCACAGTCAGAAGATGCCGCCACGCAGCTGGCCGCGTCCATGATGGGACCGGGCGCAAAAGTTGCGCCGGAGTTTGAAAAAATTAACCGGCTGGCCGTAAACCTGGGCGACAAGCTGCCCGGCACCACGGCGGATTTCCAGAATATGATGACCATGCTGCGCCGTCAGGGGATGTCCGCGCAGTCCATCCTGGGCGGGCTGGGGGAGGCGACGGCTTATCTGGGCGTGCAGCTGAAAATGGCCCCCACGGAGGCGGCGGAGTTTGCGGCCAAACTGCAGGACGCCACGCAGACCTCTGAAAAGGACATGATGTCGCTGACCGACATTATCCAGAAGGGCTTTTATGCCGGGGTGGATTCGGAAAACATGCTGCAGGGCTACGCCAAAATCGGCAGCGCGATGGACATCATCAAGATGAAGGGACTGGACGCGGCAAAAGCTTTTGCGCCGCTTCTGGTGATGGCGGACCAGCAGGGCATGGAGGGCGGCTCGGCAGGTAATGCTTACCGTAAAGTTTTTCAGGCGGTGATGGATACCCAGAATATAAAAGAGGTGAATAAGGATCTGAAAGGCACCGGGGTGAAATTTGATTTTACCGACGGCAAAGGTGAATTTGCCGGGATTGAAAAGATGTACCGGCAGCTGGATCAGCTGAATCAGCTGAGTACCGAAAAGAAACTGAGCACCCTGAAAGATATGTTCGGCGATGACTCGGAAACCCTGCAGGTACTCAACAACATGATTACCAAAGGGATAGCAGGCTACCGGGAAACGGCAGCAAAGCTGGAGAATCAGGCTTCCCTGCGTGAGCGCGTGGACGCCTCGCTGAAAACCCTGGGCAACAGATGGGATGCAGCGGGCGGTTCATTTACCAATGCCATGTCCGCCATCGGAGCAACCGTGGCCCCTGACCTGAAACGCCTGATTGACTGGCTGGGCGAGCTTTCGGGCAGGCTGGGGCAGTTTGTCCAACAGCATCCGCAGCTGATCGCCGTACTGTTCAAACTGGCCGCCGGATTTGCCATTGCGATGACGGCCATCGGGGCGCTGTCGCTGGCTGCTGCTGCCGTGCTCGGCCCGCTGGCCCTGCTGCGCATGAGCTGCAGCGTGCTGGGCCTGAAAGCGGTGAGTGCTTTCGGGCTTATCCGTGGCGCGCTGGGTATTGTCGGGAACGGCGTGCTGTGGCTGGGGCGGCTGATGATGGCAAACCCGATTCTGGCCGTGGTGGGGCTGATTGCGGCCGGGGCGCTGTATATCTGGCAGAACTGGGACACGCTGGGACCGAAGTTTGCCGCGCTCTGGAACACAATAAGCGGCGGCGTCAGCAGCGCATGGAATTCAATCACAACCTACATCAGCACAAAGTGGACGGAGATTGTGGCCGGGGCGCAGGCGCTGCCCGCCCGCTTTCAGGAAGCCGGTTCACAAATGATTGACAGCCTGATGGCCGGGATCGGCCAGAAATGGGAGGCGCTGAAAAGCAAACTTTCATCCCTGAGCAGCTATTTGCCGGACTGGATGAAACCCGGCGCAGCTGATACAGGCGGAACGCCAGCAAAACCCGCTGCACCAGTCCTGCCCGGCAGACCTTCAGCAACCGGCTTTGCCGGGCTGTATGACAGCGGCGGGTTTATCCCGTCAGGCCGGTTCGGGATCGTGGGGGAAAACGGGCCGGAAATCGTGAACGGTCCGGCCCGTGTGACCAGTCGCCGCCGAACCGCCGCGCTGGCGATGGACGTGGCCGCCACGCCTGCCGCTGCCCGCCCGCTGCATCCGATGAGCCTTCCTGCCAGTTCGCAGAGCGTGGCCGGTGCGACCGGAGCCAGGACAGGCCAGCCGGTGATCATGATGCAGGGGAAATATGACATTCATATCGTACAACAGCCGGGGCAGAACCCGCAGGACGTGGTGGATGAAGTGATGCGCAGGATTGAGGAGAAAGAGCGGCAGGCGCAGGCGCGCGCGCGCAGTACCTACAGTGACCGGGGAGGGTTCGAATTATGATGATGACGCTGGGGCTGTTTGTTTTCATGCTGAACACGGTTCCTTATCAGGAACTGCAGCATCAACGCAGCTGGAGTTTTCCGGCCAATAACCGGGTGGGCTACCGTCCGTCCGTGCAGTTTACCGGCCCGGATAACGACAGCGTGACGCTTTCGGGCGTGCTGCTGCCGGAGCTGACCGGCGGGCGGCTGTCGCTGTTTGCGCTGGAGCAGCTGGCGGAGCTGGGCAAGGCATGGCCGCTGCTGGAGGGCAGCGGCACCATTTACGGCATGTTTGTGATCGAGAGCCTGAGCCAGACGAAAGCGGAATTTTTCAGTAACGGGGCGTGCCGGCGCATTGAGTTCACGCTCACGCTGAAACGTGTGGATGAGTCGCTGAGCGAGATGTTCGGCAGCCTGAGCGACCAGCTGGACACCATGAAAAGCGCGGCAACCTCGGCGGCGGGCAAGGTATCGGCAGCAGTCGGAGGGCTTTTCTCATGAATGCGTCAGAGTGGGTAACGGGCAGCAACAGCGCGCCCGCGTTTCGTCTGACGCTGGAAGGCGCGGACATCACGCAGCGCATTGAAAAACGGCTTATCAGCCTGACGCTGACGGATAATCGCGGCTTTGAGGCGGACCAGCTGGACATCGAGCTGGACGACAGGGACGGGCTGCTGCAGCTGCCGCGCCGGGGCGTGCTGCTGACGCTGGCGCTGGGGTGGAAAGGAGAGCCGCTTATCCCGAAGGGGTCTTTTACCGTCGACGAAATCGAGCATTCCGGCACGCCGGACCGGCTGACGCTGCGCGCCCGCAGTGCGGATTTTCGCGCCACGCTAAACACCCGGCGCGAGAAATCATGGCACCAGACCACGGTCGGCGACATGGTGAAAGAGATTGCCGCCCGGAACAAGCTGGAGACGGCGCTGAGTGATGAGATGGCGAAAATGGCGATCGACCATCTGGACCAGACCAACGAATCCGACGCCAGTTTTCTGATGCGGCTGGCGCGCCAGTGCGGCGCCATCGCCTGCGTCAAAAGCGGCAACCTGCTGTTCATCCGGCAGGGCCAGGGCAAAACGGCCAGCGGTAAAGTGTTGCCGGTCATTACCCTGACCCGCCGGAGCGGCGACAGCCACCGGTTTACCCTGGCTGACCGTGACGCCTACACCGGCGTGATCGCCAGCTGGCTGCATACCCGCGAGCCGAAAAAGAAAGAGGAAACAAAGATAAAGCGCAGGCGCAAGACCACGAAGAAAAAGGAGCCGGAGGCGAAGCAGGGAGATTACCTGACAGGCACGGACGAAAACGTGCTGGTGCTGAGCCGGACCTATGCGAACCGGAGCAACGCAGAGCGGGCGGCCAAAATGCAGTGGGAACGCCTGCAGCGCGGCGTGGCGACATTTTCGATACAGCTGGCACGGGGCCGGGCGGATCTCTACACGGAAATGCCGGTAAAAGTGAGCGGGTTTAAACAGCAGGTAGACAGCGGGGAATGGATCATCACGACGCTGACGCACAGCCTGAGCCGCGACAGCGGTTACACGACCAGCCTGGAACTGGAAGTGAAAATTGACAGTCTCGAAATGGAATGATAACTATCCCAATGTGGTTATTTTATGTATTATCCATCTCAATTGTGTTGAGGGAACGTAGCTATGATGAATTGTCCATTGTGCGGTAATGCCGCACATACACGCAGCAGCTTTCAGGTATCAAAAACGACAAAAGAACGTTATAACCAGTGCCAAAACATAAATTGCAGCTGTACGTTTAAGTCACATGAAACGGTTGCAGAAATCATTATGAAACCGGGAGCCATAAAGCCGGTTCCACCACATCCCGATCGCAGTTTGCAAGGCTCGCTCTGGATGTAAGAAGCATCAACCAAACCCGCTAAGGCGGGTTTTTTTATGATATCAAAAAAATGTCTGCTGCCATTTTGCTGCCAATGGATTCGGAGGAAACAAAAAAGCCACCCTGCAAGGTGGCTTTAACTTGCTGATTTCACAGCTTAAATTTGGTGGCCCCTGCTGGACTTGAACCAGCGACCAAGCGATTATGAGTCGCCTGCTCTAACCACTGAGCTAAGGGGCCAGCGGAGCGGGGATTATAAAGTATCTGAACGGAGCGATCCAGCGCTCTACAGCTGGTTGTCTAAAATTGCATCAAGAGATGACTTCTTGATAAATATCGAAAAATTTAATAATTCCATCAGAATCGGTGCAAAAGATAAGCTTTGAGGCGAATCACAAAACAGGGGGCAGGGTATTAACCTCCGGCATTTATTTGATTTCCCTTCTTCCATAGAGTTTTGGACGAACAACTCATAGTCATGCTGGCGTTGTGCCTGCACGGCATGCTCCTTAAAGCTGGATTCCAGTAACGACTATAATTATTGTCTTTGTCGCGTTGCCGGCTTGATAGTGAAAGCAAAATTGAGAAACAGAGATCCACAAAGCTGGTACGCGCCAGCGCATCGTTAATAAACCTGCACATGTCATACATAAGGTCGGCACGAGGAAGGCAGCACAACAGCTTTATGGCGCCACCCCATTACCTGTCGTGCAGCGCTAAAAAGAAAAGCGGGTCTGGAGAGGGAAGCAACATGAGTGAACACGGCATTAGCGATATTCTGGCGCCAAATCTGAACGTACTGTTTTGCGGCATTAATCCCGGGCGCTCATCCGCCCATACCGGTTTTCATTTCGCCCATCCCGGCAACCGCTTCTGGAAGGTTATCTACCTGGCCGGCTTCACTCGAAAACAGCTCAGGCCGGAAGAGGAGCAGCAGTTGCTCGAGACCGGCTGCGGCATTACCAGACTGGTCGATCGTCCTACCACCCAAGCCAGCGAACTGGCCGCGCAGGAGCTGCGGGAGGGCGGCGCGCGGCTCCAGGAAAAGGTTGAGCGCTACCGGCCGCGCGCGTTGGCGATATTAGGAAAAGAGGCTTACAAGCGCGCCTTCGGACAGAACAACGTGGCGTGGGGAGAGCAGCCGCTTGTCACCGGCGATACGCAGGTTTGGGTATTGCCGAATCCCAGCGGACTGAACCGGGCTTCGCTGGAGGAATTAGTCGAGGCGTACCGACAACTTTATGTAGTGTTACAGAAAAACCAGCGCTGAAACGTGAGCCAGCTTGGTTAATTTCTTTTCGCCGGTTGTCCGCCGTCCCGTTACGGGCTAAACCTCTTTTCTGTGATGATAAGAGGGGAAGGGCGGTGAAACGATTTTTACTACTGGCGATTTTACTGACGGCGGGACATAGCTGGGCTGACGCAACGCAGGCAACGCTGCGCGTCTTCTGTTCCGGCGGCATGTATCCGGTTATCGAAAGCCTGAAAGAGGATTATCTGCAACGGACCGGCACGCGCCTCGAGCTGGAGGCGGCGCCGTCGATGGGAAAAACGCCGCAGGCGATCCCCAACCGGCTGGCGCGTCAGGATAACGCGGATGTGCTGGTGATGGTGGATTACGCCATTACGCCGCTGGCGCGCGACAAACTGGTGCGTCCGCAGAGCCACAAAGTGCTGGCCCATTCCTTGATCGCTATGGCGGTCAGGGAGGGCGTGACGCCGCCCGATATCAGCAATGTGCAGAAGTTCAAGCAGGTGTTGACCGAGGCGCCTTCCATCGCCATCTCCGACAGCGCCAGCGGACGCTACATACAGTCGGAAATGCTGGTTAAGCTCGGGTTAAGCGAGAAGACCGCGAAAAAGATTTTCGTCGTACCGGCGACGCCGGTCGGCAAGGCCGTGGCGGAGGGCAAAGCGGCTATCGGCTTTCAACAACATAGCGAGCTGAAGGCGGTGAAAGGCATCAGGATTGTGGGGCTGATCCCGCAGTCGGTTCAGCAGGATACGCTGTACGGCGCCGTAATCACTCAGTCCAGCCGCCAGCCTGCAAAAGCGGAAGCTTTCATCCGCTATCTGAGTTCGGAAAAGGCGAGGGCGGAGATGACGGAAAAAGGGCTGACGCCTTTCTGACAGGCAAAAAAAACCCCGGCAGACCGGGGTTTTTTATCGGGATGACGCTTAGTCGTCGAGGAAGCTGCGCAGCACTTCCGAACGGCTCGGATGGCGCAGTTTACGCAGCGCCTTCGCTTCGATCTGACGGATACGCTCGCGCGTAACGTCAAACTGCTTGCCGACTTCTTCCAGCGTATGGTCGGTGTTCATATCGATACCGAAACGCATACGCAGCACTTTCGCTTCGCGCGCGGTCAGGCCTGCCAGAACGTCGTGCGTAGCGGAACGCAGACTTTCTGAGGTGGCGGAGTCGAGCGGCAGCTCCAGCGTGGTGTCCTCGATAAAGTCGCCCAGATGCGAATCTTCATCATCGCCAATCGGCGTCTCCATGGAGATCGGCTCTTTAGCGATTTTCAATACCTTGCGGATTTTATCTTCCGGCATCAGCATGCGTTCGGCCAGCTCTTCCGGTGTCGGCTCGCGGCCCATCTCCTGCAGCATCTGACGCGAAATACGGTTGAGTTTGTTGATGGTCTCAATCATATGCACCGGAATACGGATGGTGCGCGCCTGGTCTGCGATAGAGCGGGTGATCGCCTGACGGATCCACCAGGTGGCGTAGGTCGAGAACTTATAACCGCGACGGTATTCAAATTTATCCACCGCTTTCATCAGGCCGATGTTGCCTTCCTGAATCAGGTCGAGGAACTGCAGGCCGCGGTTGGTATATTTCTTGGCGATAGAGATAACCAGACGCAGGTTCGCTTCCACCATCTCTTTCTTGGCGCGGCGCGCCTTGGCTTCGCCGATCGACATGCGACGGTTAATATCTTTTACCTGCTCGATGGTCAGGCCGGTCTCTTCTTCAATCTGCGTCAGCTTCTGCAGGCAGCGCTGCACATCTTCTTCCACTTCGTGCAGCTTTTCAGACCACGGCTTGTTCATCGCCAGCGCGGCTTTGAACCAGCTTTCACTGGTTTCGTTGCCGGTGAAGAGGGTGATGAAGTTCTTCTTCGGCATTTTGCTCTGCTCGACGCAGAGCTTCATGATGATGCGTTCCTGAGTACGGACGCGCTCCATCATTTCACGCATGTTGTTGACCAGGTAGTCGAACTGCTTCGGCACCAGGCGGAACTGCTTAAAGACGTCGGAAAGATTCTGGATCTCGGCAACGGCATCGGCGTGGCTGCGGCCTTTGCTCTTGATGACGGTACGCGTCGTTTCATACTGGCTGCGCAGCTCAACGAACTTCTCGCGCGCCAGTTCAGGATCGATAGAGTTATCGTCATCCGAGCTGTCGTCGTCGCTCTCTTCGTCTTCGTCATCTTCATCGTCGCGATCTTCTTCAGAAAGCTCGGAACCGACGTGGGTCGCGGTCGGCGCCAGATCTTCTTCCGCGTTCGGATCGACGAAGCCGGTGATCAGATCGGAGAGGCGGGTTTCGCCTGCTTCTACCTTATCGTACTGATCCAGCAGATAGGTGATCGCTTCTGGGTATTCGGCAACGGAGCACTGAACCTGGTTAATCCCGTCTTCGATGCGTTTTGCGATGTCGATTTCGCCTTCGCGCGTCAGTAGTTCAACGGTACCCATTTCACGCATGTACATGCGCACCGGGTCAGTCGTGCGGCCAATTTCAGATTCAACGCTGGATAACACCTGGGCGGCGGCTTCCGCGGCATCTTCGTCAGTATCGGCGCTGTTTTCATTCAGCATCAGATCATCGGCGTCCGGGGCTTCTTCCACCACCTGAATACCCATGTCGTTAATCATCTGGATGATGTCTTCGATCTGATCGGAGTCGACGATATCTTCCGGCAGATGGTCATTGACCTCGGCATAGGTCAGATAGCCTTGCTCCTTACCACGGGTGACAAGCAGCTTAAGCTGTGACTGCGGGTTTTGCTCCATAAGACGGTATCCACACTTCTGTTAATTTGATTGGTGTTGGTCGGCAGCGAGCCAACGATAACAATGAAGGCGTTTGATATTATCGCCGCTGCCTTCGTCGCGGCCAGGGCTTTGCCCATTATTATCGGCACTGAAGCCGCTTGCGTTAACTCGTTATTGGGGCTGGCTTACTTGCCATTTTCGCACCCGGCAGTGCTCGCAATCCTCACGTACTTGAGTACGCTCCGGTTGCTGCGCGCTGGCGGCTGCGAAACTGGCTGCGCCGCACACGCCCATTTAGTCTGTTGCTGTGGGGCTGGCTTAATTGCCGCTTAATGCCCGCTGGATCGTGCATTATCGGGGCTGGCTAATCCGTCAACCCTCGATCCAGTTAAAACTATTATTTCTTTGCCAGTGCGGTCAGCAATGACTGCAGCTCGCGACGCTCTTCCGCACTTAAGCCTTGGGTGCGATCGCGCGCAATCAGTGCTTCGAGGCGCTGCTCAAGCGCGGAGTCGTAAATACTTGCCAGTGAATCTTGAAAGACGGCTTCCGCCTCTTCATCCACTATCATGTGGTTCCAGGTTGCCAGAGTTTCAAGGGGCTGACTAAAATTTGTGCCGCGATATAACTCTAGTAGCTGACCTGTAGTCAGGCCAGGGTTCTCGTTGCAACGTGTTACTAACTCCACAAACAACGGCAGTCCCGCCATCTTCGACTGCTCAAGCCCCTGCAAAGAGGGGACCATAGCGGCCAGATGCGGGTTCTGCAGCAGCAAGGCGATTAGCACGCGCATGGTGGTGCGCTTGAGCTGAGGCGCGACGGGTGCCGCGCCGCTTGCCGCCTGCTTCGGCATCAGCTTTTCCAGCTGACGATCGTCAAGAATGCCCAGCTTGTTTCCCAGCTCCTGACGCAGATAGATACGCAGCGTCTCGCCCGGGATTTGGCTAATCAGCGGCAGCGCCAGCGTGCTCAGGCGCGCTTTGCCGTCGCGGGTGCTCAAATCCACCTGCGGCAGCAGCGAGTCGAACAGAAACGTCGAGAGCGGCGTCGCCTGCTCCATGCGCGCTTCGAACGCCGCTTTTCCCTCTTTACGCACCAGCGTATCGGGATCTTCGCCGTCAGGCAGAAACATAAAGCGTAGCTGATGCCCGTCATTCATGTAAGGCAATGCGGTTTCCAGCGCGCGCCACGCCGCTTCACGACCGGCGCGGTCGCCGTCGTAACAGCAAATCACCGTGTCTGTGGTGCGAAACAGCAGCTGAATATGTTCCGCCGTGGTCGAGGTGCCCAGCGAAGCGACCGCATAGTCGATGCCGAACTGCGCCAGCGCCACCACATCCATATAGCCTTCCACCACCAGCAGGCGTGCGGGTTGCGGATGGTTTTTCTGCGCTTCAAACAGGCCATAAAGCTGTCGGCCTTTGTGGAAAATGGTGGTTTCCGGCGAGTTAAGGTATTTGGGCGTATCGTTGCCCAACACGCGTCCGCCGAAACCGATCACCCGTCCACGCTTGTCGCGGATCGGAAACATCATGCGATCGCGAAAACGATCGTAGGTGCGGCCCTTGTCGTTTTTGACCAGCATGCCCGCTTCCATCAGCGAGTCCCGGTCGTCGCTGTTGGCGCCGAAACGCTTAAGCACGTTATCCCAGCCGGGCGGCGCATAGCCGATAGCGAAATGGTCGATAACATCCTGACTCAAACCGCGCCCGCTAATATAGTCGCGCGCGCGCTGCGCATCGTTCTGTTTAAGAGAGTGCTGATAAAAGCCGTTCAGACTTTCCATCAGCTGATAGAGCGTCTGGCGCTGATGGCGTTCCAGCGGGCTTGGACCGCTGCCTGCTTCGTAAGGCACTTCAAGGCCATGCATGGTGGCCAGCTCTTCGATGCTCTCAACAAATTCCAGACGATCGTAATTCATCAGGAAGTCAATGGCGTTGCCGTGAGCGCCGCAGCCGAAGCAGTGATAAAACTGTTTTTCGCCGTTTACGGTGAAAGAGGGGGTTTTCTCGTTATGAAAAGGACAGCACGCGTGAAAATTCTTGCCCTGCTTTTTCAGCTTTACGCGGACGTCGATAAGATCCACGATATCCGTGCGGGCAAGTAAGTCATTTATAAATACGCGTGGAATTCGTCCAGCCATAAGCCCCAATTTTTCAGCTCATAAACGGCAACAAGCCGCGCTTCCCTTTGGAAAGCACGGCCTTTTACGTAACTCGCTCTGCGTTTAACATGCGATGGAGGCGAACCTCCGAAACAGATTAGTACAGACGAGTACGGCGTGCGTTTTCGCGAGCCAGTTTCTTGGCGTGACGCTTAACCGCAGACGCTTTAGCGCGCTTACGTTCGGTAGTCGGTTTTTCATAAAACTCACGACGACGAACTTCAGCCAGAACGCCTGCTTTCTCGCAGGAACGCTTGAAGCGACGCAGTGCTACGTCGAACGGCTCGTTTTCACGTACTTTAATTACCGGCATGTAACTCTCACCTCGATAAAATTCGGTTTTGCTGCTGGCTGCGGCGCCAGCACATTTCAAAATGGTGCAGCATTTTACTCCAACACGGGCTGGCTTGTAAAGCACCATGAACAATTTGAAACCAACAGGAGCGTCTGCCTGTGCGGCTGCCGGTTTTTTTCAGGGCGCTGAGTATAGCGCACTCTTTGCGCGGCAGAAAAACACTTTTTCCACGCAAAGCGACCTCTTCAGCAACATCAGCTGTGGTACACTGCGCGCCGCAAGAAGAGGTAACTGCCATGCGAGTTCTGGGTATTGAAACGTCGTGCGATGAAACCGGCATCGCAATCTATGACGATGAGGCCGGTCTGCTGGCCAATCAGCTCTACAGCCAGGTGAAACTGCACGCCGATTACGGCGGCGTGGTGCCGGAGCTGGCGTCGCGCGATCATGTGCGCAAAACCGTCCCGCTGATTCAGGCCGCGTTGAAAGAGGCCGGTCTGCGGCCGGAACAGATCGACGCCGTCGCCTACACCGCCGGGCCGGGCTTAGTGGGCGCGCTGCTAGTGGGCGCCACCATCGGACGCTCGCTGGCCTTCGCCTGGGACGTGCCGGCGGTGCCGGTTCACCATATGGAAGGCCATCTGCTGGCGCCGATGCTGGAAAGCAATCCGCCGGCGTTTCCTTTCGTCGCATTGCTGGTGTCCGGCGGCCACACGCAGCTGATCGCCGTAACCGGCATCGGCGAGTATCAGCTGCTGGGCGAGTCGATTGACGACGCCGCCGGCGAAGCCTTCGATAAAACTGCCAAGCTGCTGGGGCTGGATTATCCCGGCGGGCCGATGCTGTCGAAAATGGCGCAACAGGGCGCGGCGGGGCGCTTTACCTTTCCGCGTCCGATGACCGATCGCCCTGGTCTCGACTTCAGCTTTTCCGGCCTGAAAACCTTTGCGGCCAACACCATTCGCGAGCACGACGACGACGCGCAGACCCGCGCCGATATCGCCCGCGCTTTTGAGGATGCGGTAGTGGATACCCTGGCGATCAAATGCAAGCGTGCGCTGGATCAGACGCGCTTCCAGCGTCTGGTTATCGCCGGCGGCGTCAGCGCCAACCGTACGCTGCGCGAAAGAATGGCGGAGATGATGCAGGCGCGCGGCGGCGAAGTGTTTTACGCCCGCCCGGAGTTCTGCACCGATAACGGCGCGATGATCGCCTATGCCGGCATGGTGCGCCTGAAAGGCGGCACGCGCGGCGACTTAGGCGTCAGCGTGCGGCCGCGCTGGCCGCTGGCCGAACTGCCCGCCATCTGATAAGAAAAGCCGACGATTGTCGGCTTTTTTTGCTCACTCCGCTTTCTTCTTTTTCCGCTTCCAGATTTTTCCTTCCTGGCCGCGCCACAGGCGCTGAATGTTGTCATGGTGGCGCAACAGGATCAGACAGGAGAGCATCGAAACCGGAAAGGTAAACTGCGGCTTAAACCACCAGACGTAGAAAGGCGCAATCAGCGCGCTGACAATCGCGCCGAGCGAAGAGTAGCCGCTCAGCAGCACGGTCAACAGCCAGGTGCCTGCCATCAGCCCGGTTAAATCCCAGCCGATCGGCGCGATGGCGCCGAAGGCGGTCGCGACCCCTTTTCCGCCGCGAAAGTGGAAAAAGACTGGATAAATATGGCCGAGGCAGGCGGCGATGGCCGTCAGGCCAAGGTAGAGCGGCGGCACATGCAGCGCGTAAGCCAGCCAGACGGGAAGCATTCCTTTGAGAACGTCAAAAATCAGCACGCCCGCCGCGGCGATTTTGCCGCCGAGGCGCAAGACGTTGGTGGCGCCGGGGTTGCCTGAGCCGTGCGTGCGGGGATCGGGCAGACCGGCGAGTTTGCACACCAGTACCGCGCTGGAAATCGAACCGCAAAGATACGCGAAAATAATCATACCAAGCGCGATAGCACTCATAACACCGCACCGTTCCTTTAGGGTCGTTTTGTTCTCTTCAACAGTGGATAATACGCATAATCCGCCGGAAGTGGTATCCGGCATGGCCAAAAACAGAGACTGTCATCATGGATATCGTATTTATCGATCAACTCACGGTGTTTACCACCATTGGCGTTTATGACTGGGAACAGGGCATCCAGCAGAAGCTGGTGCTCGATGTCGAAATGGCGTGGGATAACCGCAAGGCGGCGGCCAGCGACGACGTCAACGACTGCCTGAGCTACGCCGATGTGGCCGACGCCATTCTGCAGCACCTCACCGGCCAGCGGTTTGCTCTGGTGGAACGCGTGGCGGAGGAGATCGCTTCTCTGCTGATGACGCGCTTCAACACGCCGGGCGTGCGCATCAAGGTCAGCAAGCCGGGCGCCGTCGCCCAGGCGGCGCAGGTCGGCGTTCGACTGGAGCGCGGGACTATTCCTAAATAAATACGATGTGATTGCCATCACAATGAAACCAAACCAAATTATTGTGTGTCATAACCATTGCCGTTTCGGTTAATCGAACGGAAACGGCGCGAAATTTTAAGGTTTCGCTAATTCTGGCGCATGCATAATTTCAGGCGGGAGCGGCGCGCTACCGCCTTTTTAATGTTTCGAAACGGATAGAGGAAAATTTGATGGCAGATATTCATCAGCTTTGGGTGGCTGCGATCCTGGGGCTGGTGGAGGGGCTAACCGAGTTTTTACCGGTCTCCTCCACTGGTCACATGATTATTGTGGGCCACCTGTTGGGCTTTGAGGGAAACACCGCCGAGACGTTTGAAGTCGTGATTCAGCTGGGTTCGATTCTCGCGGTGGTGGTGATGTTCTGGCGTCGTTTGTTTGGACTGATCGGTATCCGTTTCGGCGAGGTTAAACATGAAGGGTTGGGCAGTGGTCATCTGACGCTGATCCATATCTTGCTGGGCATGATCCCGGCAGTGGTGATCGGTCTGGCGCTGCACGATCAAATTAAAGCGCTGTTTAATCCGATTAACGTGATGTACGCCCTGGTGGTCGGCGGCGTGCTGCTGCTGGCGGCGGAATACCTGAAGCCGAAACAGCCTAAGGCGGTAGGCCTGGACGACATCAGCTATCGTCAGGCGTTTATGATCGGCTGCTTCCAGTGCCTGGCGCTCTGGCCCGGCTTTTCCCGCTCCGGCGCGACTATTTCCGGCGGCATGCTGATGGGCGTAAGCCGCTATGCGGCCTCGGAGTTCTCGTTTATTCTGGCCGTGCCGATGATGATGGGCGCCACGGCGCTCGACCTCTATAAGAGCCTGAACTTCCTGACGATAAACGATTTACCGATGTTCGCCGTCGGCTTCGTCACCGCTTTCGTCGTGGCGCTTATCGCCATCAAAGCGTTTCTGGAACTGATTAAACGCATCTCGTTTGTTTCATTCGCCATCTACCGCTTTATCGTCGCGGCCGTGGTATACATGGTCTTTATGTAAAGACGGACGCGGCCGGTCAGGCCGGCCGCGTCAGCGTGAGACCTTCCGCCACGGCGGCGATGCGTCGCCGCGTTAACTCTTCCCGTACCGCAATCCCTTTAAATCCGGCTTCCACCACCGCTTTGGTCGGCACCGCCTGCGCCAGCGCGAAAGCCTGACGCAGATAATCGCCCTGCGGATAGGGCATGTTCTCCAGGCCGGCGCGGCCGCGCGCGTCCGCCTCGCTGGTCAGTGCGATCTGCTCGACGCGCTGCGGTTTACGCCAGGCGTCGAGACGATCGAACAGCGCCACCAGCGAGTCCGCCGTCTGGCGTTCGATGGTATGCACCACGTCATGAAATTCCGTCACTAGCAGGGCCAGATCGCGGATTGCGTTAGGTACGCGCAACCGCTCGCAAAGGCGCTCTACGATAGGCAGGCCCGCCGGACCGTGACCGTGATGGCTGGGCCACTTCTCCGGCGGCGTCAGCGCTTTGCCCACATCATGAAACAGCGTGGCGAAACGCACGTCCACCTCGTCGGAGAGCGCGGCGGCCATGGCGAGCGTCATCAGCGTATGCACGCCGGTGTCGATTTCCGGGTGCCAGCGGGCAGGCGCCGGCACGCCGAACAGCGCATCCAGCTCAGGAAACAGAACCTGCAGGGCGTCGCAATCGCGCAGCACTTGAAAGTAAACCTGCGGATTAGGCGACGCCAGCGCTTTTTCCGTCTCTTTCCATACCCGTTCCGGCGTAAGGTGCGCCAGCTCGCCGCTCTGCGCCATGTCGCGCATCAACGCCTGGGTTTCATCCGCTACGCGAAAGTTCAGATGGGCAAAGCGCGCGGCGAAACGCGCCACGCGCAGCACGCGCAGCGGATCTTCCACAAAGGCCGCGGAGACATGGCGCAGCAGACGCGCATCGATATCGCGTTGGCCATGGTAAGGATCGATCAGTTCGCCGTCGGCGCTGCGCGCAATGGCGTTAAGGGTCAGATCGCGGCGCTGCAGATCCTGTTTCAGCGTCACGTCCGGCGAAGACCAGGTGACAAAACCGGTATAGCCGTTGCCTGATTTACGTTCGGTGCGCGCCAGCGCATACTCTTCGCGGCTTTTCGGATGCAAAAAGACCGGGAAATCGCGGCCGACCTGTTGATAGCCCTGTTCCAGCATCATCTCCGGCGTTGCGCCGACCACGACCCAGTCTTTATCTTTAACCGGCAGGTTAAGCAGCGCATCGCGCACTGCGCCGCCGACAAGAAACGTCTTCACTCAACCACTCCAGAGGTAAAATAATGTCGCGCGCCCGGGGCGTCCGGCACCCGTAAAAGAACACGCAGGTTGCTTTATTGTTACACACATTTGCGCTTTGCGGGCATGAGGAAAGGGGCATCCTGGGATCCCCTGATAAAAAAGCGAAAAAACGGCTCAGTTCATCCAGCGATCTTTCTTTTTACGACGCGGGATCATATGCGGCAGCAGCAGGCCGAGCAGCAGGCCGACGCCCAGCACGCCGCCGCCATACATAAACCACTGCATGATGATGGTGCGTTGCTTGTCGTCAAGCTGAACGTTCGCCGCATTGACTTTCTTCTGCGCCACGATAAGTTCGTTTTTCAGCTTCTGGTTTTCATCTTTCAGTCCGGTGATCACGCTGTCGCTGCTGGCCACTTTGTTCTGCATTTCGGCGGTGCGCTGGTTCCAGCTGCCGTCAATATTCGCCAGCTTCGCGGTCAGATCTTTCACCTGCTGCTCCAGCTGCGGCACGCGGGTGCGCAGGCTGGGATCGGCGCTGAGCTGCGAAAGCGGGATCCAGTTAGTGTGGCCTTCAGAGTCGCGGATCTGGCCATACTGCGTATCATTGTTGGTTTGCAGCAGCGCCACTTCTTCGCCCGCGTTCAGCTTGCCGACCAGGCGATATTGATCGCCCGGTCCGCTGCGAACCCAGGTGGATAATTCGTCAGAAATATAACGTTTCTCTTCGGCGTGGACAGGTGCGATCAGGCTAAAAGCCAGGAAGGTGAATCCAACTACAGTGATTTTTTTCATTCGATGTCGTTTTTGCATGAGGTCGGTAAAATTACCGGCACAGTCTGGAGAGGCTTCGTCGGGATATGAATGAGAACTATCCTGGACTCGAACCCGTCGAAAAGGGGGGCGAATGCGTAAGAAAGCAGAGACAGCCACGCTTCTGTGCATTACTCTTCGCCTGAATAACCTCTCTGGTGCCAGCAGCGTATTGAATAAAAAATTATGACCATAGAAATCGAATTAAAGTTCATTGCCACTCCACATGCAGCCGGGAATCTGGCTGCGGCGCTCGCGGCCTGGCCGCACGATCATGAGCCGGCGCAGGAGCTGACCAACATCTATTACGAAACCGACGATAACCAGCTGCGACGCTGGGATATGGGGCTGCGCATCCGCGGCGTGGACAGGCGTTATGAAATGACGCTGAAAGCCGCAGGAAAAACCTTAGGCGGACTGCATCAGCGCCCGGAATATAACGTCGATTTAACCGTGCCTGAACTCGATATCGCCCGCCTGCCGGCGGAAATCTGGCCGCAGGGCGCTGATCTGGCCGATCTTCAGTCGCGTCTGCGTCCGCTGTTCAGCACCCACTTCGTGCGTGAGAAATGGCTGGTGCGCTATCAGCAGAGCGAAATCGAAGTGGCGTTCGATCAGGGCGAAGTGGCGGCCGGCGAGCTGAAAGAGCCGCTTTGCGAAGTGGAGCTGGAGCTGAAATCGGGAGAGCGCGGCGATCTGCTGTCGTTCGCCCATCAGCTGATTGCCGCGGGCGGCATGCGCCTCGGCAGCCTGAGCAAGGCGGCGCGCGGCTATCAGCTGGCGCAGGGCAATCCCAAACGTCCGCTGCGTCCGCTGCCGATCCTGAAAGCCGCGCCCAAAGCCACGGTGGAGGAGGGCATGCTGGCGGCGATGTCGCTGGCGCTCAGCCACTGGCAATATCACGAAGAGGTGTGGATGCGCGGTAATGCGGAAGCGCTGACCTCAGTGCGCGAAGCGCTGGAAACGTTGCGCCAGGCTTTCGCTCTGTTCGGCGCGCTGGTGCCGCGTAAAGCCAGCAGCGAGCTGCGGCAGAAGCTGACGGCGCTGGAAGAGATGCTGGCGCAAAGCTCGCCGGACGCGCAGGCGATCGGCTCCTCCGCCGCCTCGGTAGAGGCTCAGCTCAGCCTGACCCACTGGCTGGTTGAGGCGCAGTGGCAACGCTGGCTGGACGAGAAAAGCAAAACCAAAATGCAGGGATCCTTTAAACGTTTCTGCGACATTATGCTGGGCCGCATCGCCGCCGAACTTAAAGAGAGCTTCGGCGCTATCCAGCAGCCAAATGAATATTACGATAAAGCCACGCGACTGAGCCACCAGCTGCTGGCGGCGCATCTGCTGAGCGGGGCTTATCCCGCCGACGCCGTGGGAAACTGGCTGCAGCCCTGGCAACAGCTGTTGCAGGCCATCCGGCAGCATCAGTCGAGCTGGCTGAACGCGCATGCCGGTCAGGCGCTGAAGCAGCCGGCCTTCTGGCTGAACGGAACGGCCGCGCGCTAACCGACCCGAACCCCATCAACATGCCGTCAGGGAGAGAGAATGTGTCTGAGCTGTCACCGATACTGAAAACGCAACGGGAAAAGGCGGCGGAAAAGCTGCAGCTTGCGGCGGACGAACTGAGCGCTGACGAGGCGGCCGCGCTGGCCTTCAGCGATTTTATCGTCGATAACCTGCAGCACTATCCCGACTGGCGGCATGAAATCCGGCAACAGGCGCCGCAGCCGGAAGAGTGGCAACATTATCAGACCTGGCTGGGCGAGGCGCTGCGGACGGCGGTCGATGAAGCGACGCTGATGCGCACGCTGCGTCTGTTCCGACGCCGGATGCTGGTGCGTATCGCCTGGATGCAGGCTTTGCATCACGCCACCACGCAGCAGAGCCTGCGGCAACTTAGCGTGCTGGCGGAGACGCTGATCGTCGCTGCGCGCGATTGGGTTTATCAGGATTGCTGCCAGGATTTCGGCACGCCCTGCAACGCGGCGGGCGAAGCGCAGCCGATGCTGATCCTCGGCATGGGCAAGCTTGGCGGCGGCGAGCTCAACTTCTCTTCCGATATCGATCTGATTTTCGCCTGGCCGGAAAACGGCGCGACGCGCGGCGGACGACGCGAGCTGGATAACGCGCAGTTTTTTACCCGCATGGGCCAGCGGCTGATAAAAGTGCTGGATCAGCCCACCATGGACGGCTTCGTCTACCGCGTCGATATGCGGCTGCGCCCCTTCGGCGACAGCGGACCGCTGGTGCTGAGCTTTGCAGCGCTGGAGGATTACTACCAGGAGCAGGGTCGCGACTGGGAACGTTACGCCATGGTGAAAGCGCGCCTTATGGGCGACGACGACGATCGCTGGAGCCAGGAGCTGCGTCAGATGCTGCGTCCTTTCATCTATCGCCGCTATATCGACTTCAGCGTTATTCAGTCGCTGCGCAACATGAAGAGCATGATCGCGCGCGAAGTGCGTCGCCGTGGCCTGACGGACAACATCAAGCTGGGCGCCGGCGGCATTCGCGAAGCGGAATTCATCGTCCAGGTTTTCCAGTTGATTCGCGGCGGTCGTGAGCGCTCGCTTCAGCTGCACGCGCTGCTGCCTACGCTCTCGGCGATCGGCAAGCTTGAACTGCTCTCTCCGCCGCATATCGAGCGGCTGCGGGAAGGCTATCTGTTCCTGCGCCGCCTTGAAAACCTGTTGCAGAGTATCGGCGACGAACAAACGCAAACGCTGCCGGCGGATGCGCTGAACCGCGCGCGTCTCGCCTGGGCGATGGGCTGCGACGACTGGGAGGCGCTGAAGGCGCGGCTGGATGGCCATATGGCGGCGATACGCGCTATTTTCGATGAGCTGATCGGCGAAGATGCGCCGGAGCCGGGCGATAACCGTGCGCTGGCGGAGTATGTCGCGCTGTGGCAGGACCTGCCGGAAGAGGCGGATCTGACGCCGCTGGCGCTGCAGCTGACGGATGCGCAGCGCCAGCAGCTGCTCTCTGCGCTGAATGCGTTTCGCCTCGACGTCAACAAACGCACCATCGGCCCGCGCGGACGTCAGGCGCTGGATCAGCTGATGCCGCGTCTGCTGAGCGAGATTTGTCCGTTGCCGAACGCGGCGGAAACCCTGAATCGACTGACGCCGCTGCTGGTGGGCATTCTGACGCGCAGCACCTACCTGGAGCTGTTGACGGAGTCCCAGGGCGCGCTGCGTCATTTGATTCGCCTCTGCGCCGCCTCGCCGATGCTGGCCAGCCAGCTGGCGCGCTATCCGCTGCTGCTGGATGAGCTGCTCGATCCCTCCACGCTCTATCAGCCGACCGCCACCGACGCCTACCGGGACGAGCTGCGGCAGTATCTGATGCGCGTACCTGTCGATGACGAGGAGCAGCAGCTGGAGGCGCTGCGGCAGTTCAAACAGGCGCAGCATCTGCGCATCGCGGCCGCCGATATAGCGAAAACCCTGCCGGTAATGAAAGTGAGCGACCACTTAACTTGGCTGGCGGAGGCGATTATCGAGTCGGTGGTGCAGCAGGCCTGGCATATGATGGTGCAGCGCTACGGTCGGCCTTCCCACCTGCAAAACGAACATGAGCGCGGCTTCGCCGTGGTGGGCTACGGCAAGCTGGGCGGCTGGGAACTGGGTTACAGCTCCGATCTCGATCTGGTGTTCCTGCACGATTGCCCGGCCGATGCGACGACGCTGGGGGATCGCAGCATTGACGGACGTCAATTCTATCTGCGACTGGCGCAGCGCGTTATGCACCTGTTCAGCACGCGCACCTCGTCGGGAATTCTGTATGAGGTGGATGCGCGGCTGCGTCCCTCCGGCGCGGCGGGCATGCTGGTCAGCACCTTCGAGGCTTTCGATGACTATCAGCGTCACGAAGCCTGGACCTGGGAACATCAGGCGCTGGTGCGCGCGCGCATCGTGTTCGGCGAACCGGCGCTCTGCGCGCGTTTCGACGCTATCCGGCGCGGCGTGCTTTGCCTGCCGCGCGAGCCTGAGCAGCTGAAAAAAGAGGTGAGCGAAATGCGTGAAAAGATGCGCGCTCACCTCAGCAACAAACACAAAGGGCGCTGGGAGATCAAAACCGACCAGGGCGGCATCACCGATATTGAATTCATCGCGCAATATCTTGTCTTACGCTACGCCGCTGAGCAGCCCGCGCTGACGCGCTGGTCCGATAACGTCCGCATCTTCGAGCTGATGGCGAAGCATCAAAAGATGCCGGCGCCGGAAGCGCAGGCGTTGACGCAGGCTTACGTGACCTTGCGCGATGCGCTGCATCATCTCGCCCTGCAGGAACTGCCCGGCCATGTGGAGCCGCAAGCCTTTCTGGCGGAGCGCGAGAGCGTTGACGAAAGCTGGCGGCGCTGGCTGGCTTAACGCCGTCGGCCCGATGCGGAACAGGTGGCACAGAAGGCTTCTGTGCTATTATCCGCGCACTATTTTTACTGCAGTCTGGAGTGTCTGGAATGAAAGTAACACTGCCCGAATTCGACCGCGCCGCGGTGCTGGTTGTCGGTGACGTGATGTTGGATCGCTACTGGTATGGCCCGACGAGCCGTATTTCTCCCGAAGCGCCGGTGCCGGTGGTGAAGGTGAATACGGTGGAAGAGCGGCCGGGCGGGGCAGCCAACGTGGCGATGAATATTGCGGCGCTGGGGGCAGCTTCACGTTTGGTCGGCTTAACCGGCGAAGACGACGCGGCGCGCGTGCTGAACGCCACGCTGAACGACGTGAAGGTTAACTGCGATTTCGTCACCATCAAAACCCATCCCACTATTACCAAACTGCGCGTGCTTTCCCGCAACCAGCAGCTGATTCGCCTCGACTTCGAAGAGGGTTTCGAAAACGTCGACCCGGAGCCGATTCACCAGCGCATTCGTCAGTCGCTGGCGGCTTCGGGCGCGCTGGTGCTGTCCGATTACGCGAAAGGGGCGCTGACCAGCGTCCAGACCATGATCCAGCTGGCGCGGGAAGCGGGCGTGCCGGTCTTGATCGATCCGAAAGGCACTGATTTTTCCCGCTATCGCGGCGCGACGCTGTTAACGCCTAACCTGTCCGAATTCGAAGCGGTGGCCGGTAAATGCAAAAGCGAAGACGAGCTTGTCGCGCGCGGCATGCAGCTGGTAGCGGATTATGATTTTTCCGCGCTGTTGATCACCCGCTCGGAAAACGGCATGACGCTGCTGCAGCCGGGCAAAGCGCCGCTGCATCTGCCGACGCAGGCGCAGGAAGTTTATGACGTCACCGGCGCCGGCGATACGGTGATCGGCGTGCTGGCGGCTGCGCTGGCGGCAGGCAATTCGCTGGAGGAAGCCTGCTTCCTGGCGAACGCCGCGGCGGGCGTGGTGGTCGGCAAACTGGGCACCTCGACCGTCAGCACGGTGGAGTTGGAAAACGCCATTCATGCCCGCCCGGAAAGCGGTTTCGGCGTGATGAACGAAGCTCAGCTGAAGGAAGCGGTGGCGCTGGCGCGCAAGCGCGGCGAGAAGGTAGTGATGACCAACGGCGTTTTCGACATTTTGCATGCCGGCCACGTCTCTTATCTCGCCAATGCACGCAAGCTGGGCGATCGTCTGATCGTCGCGGTGAACAGCGACGCCTCAACGAAGCGCCTGAAAGGGGAGACGCGTCCGGTTAATCCGCTGGTGAACCGGATGATCGTTCTGGGCGCGCTGGAGGCGGTGGATTGGGTAGTCTCTTTTGAAGAGGATACGCCGCAGCGTCTGATCGCCGACGTGTTGCCCGATCTGTTGGTGAAAGGCGGCGATTACCGACCGGAAGATATCGCAGGCAGCAAGGAAGTCTGGGCTAACGGCGGCGAGGTGATGGTGCTGAACTTCGAAGATGGCATTTCAACCACGAATATCATTAAGACCATTCGCGGCGCGAAAAGCTAAACGCTGTGCGGGAGCCCGGCTCCCGCTAAAACGGCTTTTTCGCGCTTACTGCGGATCTTCCGTTTTGATCACGTCCTGCGGCGCGCTGGCGCCCGGCGTGGCGGCGTTGACCGTCGCATTGCTCTCTAACTGCGCCAGACGCTGTTCAAGCGCGGCCAGCTTTTCACGGGTGCGCAGCAGAACCTGCGTCTGCACATCAAACTCTTCGCGATTGACTAAATCCATGCGGGTTAACTGCGCCTGCAGAACCTGGCGAATTTTCTTTTCGACGTCATCGCCAAATTCACGAATTCCTTTTGGCATGGCCTCGTGCACCTGACGCGCAAGTTGTTCAATTTTTTTCGTGTCGATCATGGTGATTTCCTGTTTGCGGGTTGCCGACGGCAGCGTCTCTTTTGTCAAAATATGCATTAAGTGTAATGCCAGAAACGAAAAGGTTAAACCTCAAATCGTCAACGCAGCAAATGCAAAAGCTTTTGCAGTTTTGTCGATTGCCCGCTCGATTTTTTGGCGTTATAGTAAATTCGCTTATTCTCAGGGCGGGGCGAAATTCCCCACCGGCGGTAAATCAGCGTTGCTGAAAGCCCGCGAGCGCTTCAGATCTTCGGGTCTGAAGGTCAGCAGATCCGGTGTAATTCCGGGGCCGACGGTTAAAGTCCGGATGGGAGAGGGTAACGACTTCGGCCGGGCTGCGCCCGTCACGTTATTGCCATGTCTTTTGGACATCACTCCTAAGTTCGCCCTGATTCTGGTAACTCATATTCTTACATAAGGTTTTTTTACCATGAATCAGACGCTTCTTTCTGAATTTGGCACGCCTGAACAGCGTGTGGAACGCGCCATTGCGGCGCTGCGGGATGGCCGCGGCGTAATGGTGCTTGATGATGAAAATCGTGAAAATGAAGGCGATATGATTTTCGCCGCCGAAACCATGACCGTTGAGCAGATGGCGCTGACCATTCGCCACGGCAGCGGCATCGTTTGCCTGTGCCTGACCGAAACGCGTCGTCAGCAGCTTGAACTGCCGATGATGGTGGAGAACAACACCAGTTCTTACGGCACCGGCTTTACCGTGACCATCGAGGCGGCGCAGGGCGTGACGACCGGCGTTTCTGCCAAAGATCGTATCACCACCATTCGTACCGCGATTGCCGATAACGCCAAACCCAGCGACCTGAACCGCCCGGGTCACGTTTTCCCGCTGCGCGCGCAGGACGGCGGCGTGCTGACGCGCGGCGGCCATACCGAAGCTACTATCGATCTGGTTACGCTGGCGGGCTTTAAACCGGCGGGCGTGCTTTGCGAACTGACCAACGACGACGGCTCCATGGCGCACGCGCCTGAAGCGATCGCCTTTGCGAAGCAGCACAATATGCCGGTCGTGACCATCGAAGATCTGGTGGCTTATCGCCGTGAACGCGAGACGCGTCAGGCGAGCTGATCGAACTTAGTACAGGTTTTGCATAAAAAAGCCGGGGAAACCCGGTTTTTTATTTTAAACGTTAGCTGAGGCCGCTGCTTTGCAACAGCGTCAGGCTCAGCCCCATCACCGTCATACCGCATAGCACGCCATAGCTGGGATTGCTGTGAGGATCGATTTCCCGCGCCAGCGGCATCAGTTCATCAACCGAGAGCGCGACCATAATACCGGCCACGGCCGCCATGACCGCCGCGATAGCTACCGGCGACACCATCGGACCAAACAGCATAAAGGCCACGACGCCGCCGAGAATTTCCGCTATCCCTGAGGCACAGGCCCACAATATCGCTTTTAATTTAGAGCCGGTGGCGGAGTACATCGGGCCGGCAACCGCCAGGCCTTCAGGAATATTATGAATGGCGACCGCCAGAGCGATGCCTAACCCCACCTCCATATCGCTGCTGGCAGTGATGAACGTCGCGACGCCTTCCGGGAAATTATGCAGGCTAATGCCAAGCGTTAACAATATGGCGGTGCGTCGGAGGTTGGCGGGGCGGCGACGCATCGCCATAAAGTCCTGCGGATGCTGGTGCGGCAGCAAACGATCCAGTATGAAATAGCCCGACAGCCCGAAGATAAACATTCCGTAGCCCAGCACCGGCGACATGCCTTCGGCATGCAGCGCGCCGGGCAACATCTCCATCAGGGAAATCAACAGCATAATGCCGGCGGCGAAACCCAGCGCGAAAGCCAGCACGCGGTTAGAGGGCCTTTGCCCCATTACGCCGACAATTGCGCCGATAAACGTGGCTCCGCCAGCCAAAACGGTTAGAAGCAGGGGCACGGACATGCTGATCTCCTTAATGATAATAATTCCCGTTTAACTTACCGTTACCCCTACAAAAAATAAAGGTTTGCTCGGTAAAGAAGTGTCCGGCGCTTTTCTTCAAATTATCTGATGATCATCATCACGCTTATCCGGGTTATTCCCGTTGGCAAACGGCGTATCGTAAGGCTCATCTGAACAACCTGAAAATCCGGGAAAGCATCATGAGCGAAATTCGTATGCCTGCGTTGTTTTTAGGCCATGGCAGCCCGATGAACGTGCTGGAAGAAAACCGTTATACGCGGGCCTGGCGCAAGCTGGGCGACACCTTGCCGCGTCCGCGCGCGATTATCGCCGTGTCCGCGCACTGGTATACGCGCGGCACGGCGGTCACGGCCATGAATGATCCGCGCACCATCCATGATTTCGGCGGATTCCCGCAGGCGCTTTACGATACGCGTTACCCGGCGCCCGGCTCGCCGGCGCTGGCGCAGGAGATCGCCGAGCTGCTGGCGCCGGTTGCCGTGCGTCTCGATCACGAGTGGGGATTCGATCACGGCTCGTGGGGCGTGCTGATCAAGATGTATCCTGAGGCCGATATTCCGGTGGTGCAGCTGAGCGTCGACAGCAGCAAACCCGCCGCCTGGCATTATGCGCTGGGAGGTCAACTGGCTACTTTGCGCGAGCGCGGCGTGATGAACATCGCCAGCGGCAACGTGGTGCATAACCTGCGTCAGGTGCGCTGGCAGGGCGGCGAACAGCCCTGGCCATGGGCGAATTCGTTCAATCAATTTGTTCATGAAAATTTCAATTTTCAGGGCGAGGCGGAGGCGCATCCGCTAATCAACTTTATGCAGCATGAACATGCGAAACTGGCTAACCCGACGCCGGAACATTATCTGCCGCTGCTTTATGTACTGGGATCGCGCCAGCCTGACGAGGCGGTCAGCATTCCTGTCGACGGCATCGAGATGAGCGCGATTAGTATGCTGTCGGTGCAGGTCGGCTGACGGCAGGCGTAAAAAAGGCCGCTCGCGGCGGGCGGTCACTATTCGATAAAGGCGTGCGGATAGAAGCGCGACAGATCCTGGGTGATCAGGTCGCGATCTTCGCGCAAGCCGATGCCGGCGGGCTGATCGTCAACCAACCAGCTGCCGATCAGGGTATAGCTGTCGCCGAATTTCGGCAGCGGATGAAACTGCTGCACAATCATCCCTTCTTCGCCATAGGGACCATCGACGCGGGCGATCTCCTTGCCGTTTTCAATGATGCGGATATTGGCGCCCTCACGCGAAAAAAGCGGCTTCACCACATATTTGTCCATCGGCGGCACCTCGTCATCGGCAAAATAAGCCGGCAGCAGGTTAGGATGGTTGGGAAACATCTGCCACAGCATCGGCAGCAGGGCCTTATTCGACAAAATGCTCTTCCAGGCGGGTTCCAGCCAGCGCACGCCGGCGTCGGCCAGCTTGGTGGAGAACATTTCGCGCAGCATAAACTCCCACGGGTAGAGCTTGAAAAGGTTGCCGATGACCTGATCGTTGACGTCGGTAAACTGACCTTTCTCCCCCAGGCCGATTTCGTCAATGTAGAGAAATTCGCTCGGTAAGCCCGCTTCGGTGGCGCAATCCTGTAAATATTGCACCGTACCCCGATCTTCCTCCGTGTCGCGGCAGCAGGCGAAGTGCAGCCAGTTAAAACCGAACTGCTGGTGAAGCGCCGCGAAGCGTTCGATCAGCTTTTCCTGCAGGCTGTTGAACTGGTCGCTGCCGGGCGGCAGTTGACCGGCGTTAAGCTGATCTTCCAGCCAGAGCCATTGAAAAAACGCCGCCTCGTAAAGCGAGGTGGGCGTATCAGCATTATTTTCCAGCAGCTTGGCGTCGCCTTTGCCGTCCCAGGCGAGATCGAGCCGGGAGTAGAGCGAAGGCTGGCCCGATTTCCATGAGTCGCGGACAAAATCCCAGGTGTGTTTGGGGATGCGGAACCGGGTCAGCAGCGCTTCGCTCTGCACCACTTTCGCCACGACATCAAGACACATCTGATGCAGTTCGGCGGTGGTCGCTTCCAGCGTCTCGATCTGCGCAAGGGTAAACTGATAGTAAGCGTCTTCACACCAGTAAGGTTCGCCATGCATAGTGTGGAAACGAAAGCCGTACTCGGTGGCTTTTTCTCGCCAGTTGGGTCTTTCTGAAATAGCAATGCGTTGCATAGGGGTGGGTTAGCCTCCAAACGAGCGGCTGCTGGTGCCGGAAGCGCTGCTGCGCTGCATGCTGTTCTGTTTTGCCACCGTTTCGCCGAAACCGCCGCGGGTGACGGTGGTGGTGGTGGCCGGCTTCGGTGCCAGCGCGGTTTTCGGCACCGTCATGGTGCGACCTGAGGCGGCGTTGCCGTAGCTGCGGCCGGAAGCATCGACAAACTGGCCGTTCGCCGGGCTGTTCGGCGTGCGGGGCGAGAAAAGCGGTTGCTGTGCAAAGCCCGCTCCGCCGCCCATCAGACGGCCCATCATATAGCCGGCCATCAACGGCATCCAGAAGCTGCCGCTCTGCTGGGGTTCCGCCTGAGTGCCCGCCTGCGCCGGCGCTTGCTGACACTGGTTTTCACCGAACTCCGCCACGCAATCTTCTTTGCTGGCGTATTTCGGCGCGGTGCGTTCCGCTTCTTTCAGCGCATTGTTGTAAGCGGTGGTGCACTGCGCGCTTTTGTCGGGATTCGCTTTCGAGCAGTCATCCGCATTCTGATAAAGCGCAACGGTTTCGTCATTCTGTTCGCAGCCGGCCAGCATGAATACGGCCGAAATGGCGAAAGCGACCGGCGTGAGGTGTCGTGCCTGCCAGCTCTTACGAAAGGCGGCATGGCGAATATTTTTAGTCCGTTTCATCATCGTTGTCCTGTGCCCAAAGGTAGCGCTTAGGATAGGGGATGAGTGGTGAAAAATGAAGCTGAGGGACTGACGGGTAAGGGATATTTACGTTGCTATACGTTTGATTGGGAAAGGGGCCGCAAACGGGCCCCTGAGTCGGTTAATTGCCGAACGGATTGCCGGTGCCGCGCGCGGCAGCGGGACG
>DENB01000045.1 GCA_002359495.1 Enterobacteriaceae bacterium UBA2655 | reverse complement strand
ACCTCCACCTGCGACATCCTGATCGCCGATGCGCAAACTGTCGGCGAGCGCGCCGTTAAAGGCATTTGCGGACAGGTGGACGGCAGCGTGGTGCCAGGCGCGATCGGGCTCGAAGCGGGGCAATCCGCCTTCGGCGATATTTACGCCTGGTTCAGCCGCCTGCTCAGCTGGCCGCTGTTGCAGGCCGCCGCCGCGCATCCCAGCCTGAAGCCGCAGCTGGCGCTGCTGCAACAGGATCTGCTGACCAACCTCACCGAAGCCTGGGCGACGCATCCGCAGCTCGATCATCTGCCGGTGGTGCTGGACTGGTTTAACGGCCGCCGCACCCCCAGCGCCAATCAGCGTCTGCAAGGGGTGATCACCGGACTGAATCTGGGCACCGACGCCCCCGCCCTGTTCGGCGGTCTGATCGCCGCCACCGCCTTCGGCGCGCGCGCCATTATGGAGTGTTTCGAACAGCAGCAGATCCCGGTGGAGAACATCCTGACGCTGGGCGGCATCGCCCGTAAATCCCCGGCGATTATGCAGGCCTGCTGCGACGTAATGAACCGCCCTCTCGATATCGTCGCCTCCGACGAGTGCTGCGCGCTGGGCGCGGCGATTTTCGCCGCGGTGGCCGCCGGGGTTTACGTCAGTGTGCCCGAGGCGCAGCAGCAGATGGCCAGCGCGATCGCGGTGACGCTGCAACCCGACAGCGCGCGCGTGGCGCGCTACCAACAGCTTTATCAACGTTATCAACAGTGGTGCGCGGCGGCGGAACCGCTCTTTGTCGCACCCGCAACTTTCGCTCAATAAAGGAGTCATTTCATGGCACAGCAAAACAGGTCCAACGTGTGGTTCGTCATTGGCACGCAACACCTCTACGGGGCGGAAACTTTGCGCCAGGTGGAGCAACATGCGCAACAGGTAGTGGAGGGATTGAATCAGGGCGGCGCGCTGCCGCTGCCGCTGATCCTCAAGCCGCTGGTGAAATCGCCGGATGAGGCGCTAACGCTCTGCCGCGAGGCGAATCATGACAGCCAGTGCGTCGGCGTCATCACCTGGCTGCATACCTTTTCCCCGGCCAAAATGTGGATCGGCGGCCTGAGCGTCCTGCACAAACCGCTGCTGCAGTTCCACACTCAGTTCAACGCGGAGATCCCGTGGGACACGATGGATATGGATTTTATGAACCTTAACCAGACGGCGCACGGCGGCCGCGAGTTCGGGTTTATCGGCGCGCGCATGGGCCTGCAGCACAGCGTGGTCACCGGACACTGGCAGGATGCGCAGAGCCAGCAGCGCATCGGCGCATGGATGCGCGCCGCCGCCGCGAAACAGGCGAGCCAGCAGCTTAAGGTGGCGCGCTTCGGCGACAACATGCGCGAAGTGGCGGTTACCGAGGGCGACAAGGTGGCGGCGCAGATCCAGTTCGGCTACGCGGTCAACGGCTGGGGAGTGGGCGATCTGGTCGACGTGATTAACGCGGTGAGCGACGGCGACGTCAACGCGCTGATCGACGAGTACGAGAGCCTCTATACCTTCAGCGATGCGGCGGCGGTGAACGGCGAAAAGCGTCAGAACGTGCTGGATGCGGCGCGCATTGAGCTGGGGCTGAAAGGCTTTCTTGAAGCGGAAGGCTGCCAGGCCTTTACCACCAATTTCCAGACGCTGCACGGCATGACGCAGCTGCCGGGGCTGGCGGTTCAGCGTCTGATGGGCCAGGGCTACGGCTTCGCCGGCGAAGGCGACTGGAAAACCGCCGCGCTGCTGCGCATTTTTAAAGTGCTGGCGGGCAATCGTCCCGGCGGCACCTCCTTTATGGAAGATTACACCTATCACTTCTCGCCGGGCGACGATCTGGTGCTCGGCTCGCACATGCTGGAGGTCTGTCCCTCGATCGCCAGAGAGGAGAAGCCGCTGATCGACGTGCAGTTCCTCGGCATCGGCGGCAAGGCCGACCCGGCGCGCATGATCTTCTCCACCCCGGCGGGCCGGGCGGTTAACGCCAGCGTCATCGATTTAGGCGACCGTTTCCGCCTGCTGGTGAACGTGGTGGATGCCATTGAGCAGCCGAAGCCGCTGCCAAAGCTACCGGTCGCGCGCGCGCTCTGGCGCGCGCAGCCCTCGTTGCCCGTCGCCTCGGAAGCCTGGATTCTGGCCGGCGGCGCGCACCATACGGTGTTCAGCCAGGCGCTGGATGTGGATGATATGTATCTTTACGGCGAGATGCACGGCATTGAGGTGCTGGTCATTGACGAACAGACGCAGCTGCCCGTCTTTAAAAATGCGCTGCGCTGGAACGAGGCGTATTATCGACTTAACCGTTAATACCCTTTAACAACAAAACGCGACGACGCAAGCCATCGCGTTTTTCAATACTATAAAAGTATAATCTGCAAAATGAAGCAAAAGGGGTTACTAAGTCGTACTTTCCAGCACGCTGATTGACACTCATCTCTTACCTCGATCCAGATTATGCGCATGGCCCTGCCGATTTTCATTTTAAAATTATCTTTACATAATAAAAGAGCAACGGCAACGCTTAGCCTTACGTTCATCTGCCCGCGCTTCCAGACTAAAGAGGTAAATAATTTAAACCAACCGTTAACAGATACGTTATCTATGAAATTGAAGATTGATAACGAATCTTTTCTCGTGTCAAAATCATCCCGTTTTTTATTTACCGGATGAGAACCATTTGGACGTTCATCTCTTCAATGATGTTAATCAGGTTTGTTAACAAAATTATATCAACACGCCTGTAACTGTTGAGTAAAATTTTATATATTTATAATCACCAGTAAAACCATGCGATTATTCCGATGCGCTTATTAATGCAGCAACAAACTGGAATGGATACCTTTATGAAAAAAATTGTCTCTAAGTTATTAATTTTAACCTCTATTGCGGCTACACCCTGGGCAGCGGCCAACACAAATTTCGTGGGAAAAAAAGTCGAAGAAAACAAAGAGATCAAGAGTGCTAAAATCGTCTATTTCGGTAATATTAGCAGCAATAAAATCAGTGAACTTATGTCTTCAATTGATGATATTAATAACAACTACCCTACCGTTAGCGAAATAAAATTATATATCAACAGCGGCGGCGGCGAGATGGAAGCAGGCTACGCTGCCGCGCAAGCAGTAAAAGGTTCACGTATTCCGGTAAAAACTATTAATGCTTCTATTACCGGTTCCAGCGCCACCCTAATCTATTGTGCAGCAGAAAAGCGGGCAACATTAGCCAGCGCGACCTTTTATATACACTCAGCTTCTATCGGCAATTCAGGAATGAATTACCTTCAACCTAATCATATAAATGATCTTAAAAAAAATGTGAACAATGCTAATGAAATATTTCGGGATGTTTATAAAGATTGCCTGAAAAAATCATCGATAGATTTAGACAAGGTTTTATTCAGTGAAGACAACAGCCTTTATCTACGTTATCCTGAATCGGTTAAGTCAGGTTTAGCCAATACACTTGAGACCAGCATCGCACAAACCGATATCGCCTATTATATAGCCGATAACAACGATAAAGATTAAGATCAATTATTTTTAAGCGACTTTTTAAGTCGCTTTTGTTTTACCGCAGCGCCGCATTATAATGTCAGACGCTTCACCGGCGCGTTCTGCTGACGATCCCACATCAGGGTCAGCAGGCGTTGCAGCGCGATAAACACGAACAGCAGAATACCAATGGCGATTTTCGTCCACCAGGAGCTGAGCGTACCGTCGAAGTTTATCCAGGTCTGGATCAACCCCTGTATCAATACCCCGAACAGCGTTCCCAGCACCGTGCCGACGCCGCCCGAGAGCAGCGTGCCGCCGATCACCACGGAGGCGATAGCGTCCAGCTCGACCCCCAGCCCGGCCAGCGCGTAGCCGGCGGAGGTGTAGATAGAGAAAACGATGCCCGCCAGCGTCGCCAGCGTGGTGGAGAGCATGTAGATCCTGATGGTGGTGGCGCGCGTCGAGACGCCCATCAACTGCGCCGAGGTCAGGCTGCCGCCGATGGCGTAAACCTGATTGCCGAAGCGCGTCCGGTGCGCCAGCAGAATGCCGCCCGCCACCACCAGCAGCATGATCAGCGCCAGCAGGCTGAGCCGTCCGCCGCCGGGAATTTTCCACGCCAGGCTGGAGAGCGTGCCGTAGAGCGGGTGATCGATGGGGATAGAATTTTCCGACACCAGATAGCTGCAGCCGCGCAGGAAAAACATGCCCGCCAACGTGATGATGAAAGCGGGAATTTTCAGCGCGTCGATCAGCCAGCCCATCATCGCGCCGAACGCCGCACCGAGCAGCAGGATCAGCGCAAAGGCGAGAAAAGGATCGAGATGCAGATCGCCGATGGCGCGCGCCAGAAAAACGCCGGTGAAGGCGATCACCGCGCCGACGGAGAGATCGATGCCGCCGGAAAGGATCACAAAGGTCATGCCGACGGCGATAATGCCCAGAAAGGCGTTGTCGGTAAGAATATTGCAGATGACGCGCGTCGAGGCGAAGCCGGGAAACTGACTCAGGCAAAAAAGATAGCCCGCGACAAACACCAGCAGCGTAATCATCAGCGGAAGCTGCCGTTTGATCATGATGGACCTCCTCGTTTCAGCATCGCGATAAAGCGCGGCGACTGGAGCAGCAGCACGCACATCACCACTACCGCTTTCACCACCTGATTCAGCTCCGGCTGAAAACCGGATAGCAGAATGCCGGTGTTCATCGCCTGGATGATCAGCGCGCCGATCAGCGAAAGCACCAGGTTAAAACGGCCGCCCATCAGCGACGCGCCGCCGATCACCACCGCCAGAATCGCATCCAGCTCCAGCCACAGCCCGGCATTGTTGGCGTCGGCGCCGCGAATATCGGCCGCCACGATCAAACCGGCCACCGCCGCGCAGAGGCCGCTGATCAGATAGGTGGACATCACCACCAGCCAGCCGTTAACGCCGGCGTTGCGCGCCGCGCGCAGGTTAATCCCCACCGCCTCGATAAACAGCCCGAGCGCGGTTTTGCGCGTCAGCGTCCAGATCAGCAGCGCCATCAGCAGCGTGATCCAGACCGGCACTGGCAGCAGCCAGAGCGAGCCACTGCCGAACCAGCCCAGCGCATCGCTGTTGAAGGTGACGATCTGCCCTTGGGTGATCAGCTGCGCCACGCCGCGTCCGGCCACCATCAGGATCAGCGTGGCGACAAAAGGCTGGATCTTCAGCAGCGCCACCAGCACGCCGTTCCACAGGCCGCAGAGCAGCCCGGCGCCAAGGGTCGCCAGCATCACCACCGCCAGGCTATGGCCCGCTACCGTCAATGTCGCTGCGGTGGCGCCGGCGATCGCCATCACCGCGCCGACGGAGAGATCGATGCCGCCGGTGGCGATCACCAGCGTCATGCCGATCGCCAGCAGCGCTACCGGCGCAGCGCGGTTAAGAATATCGATCGGACTGCCGAACAGACGGCCATCCTGCAAATGAATGGCGAAAAAATTATTCGCCACCAGGCTGTCGACCACCAGCACCATTACCAGTGCGGCAAGCTGGGGCATGCCCGGCGGCAGCTTACGCTTCAGCATACGCGACTTTCCCGGCGTCAGATGAGATTCAAGCATGTTGCGCCCCTCCATCGGCGATGGCGTTGACGATCGCCGAGACAGACAGTTTTTCCAGCGGAATTTCCGCCACCTGCTGACGATCGCGCAGGATCAGCACGCGATCCGCGTAGCCCACCAGCTCTTCCAGCTCGGAGGAGATCACAAGCAGCGCCAGTCCGTCGGCGCAGAGCGATTCGATCAGCCGGATGATTTCCGCATGCGCCCCGACATCGATGCCGCGCGTCGGCTCATCCAGGATTAAAAACTGCGGTTTGGTCACCAGCCAGCGCGACAGCAGTACTTTCTGTTGGTTGCCGCCCGAGAGCAGCTCCACCGGCTGCTCCGCATGGGGCGTACGGATGCCGAGGCTTTTGATCAACCGCGCGGCGATCTGCTGCTGTTCGCGCCGGGGAATGGGCCGCAGCCAGCCGCGCTGCGCCTGCAGCGCCAGGATGATATTTTCGCGCACCGAGGCGGCGCCAATAATGCCGTCGGTTTTACGATCTTCCGGGCAGAAGCCCATGCCGAGACGCGACGCCTGCGCCGGCGTGCGGATGGTGCGCGCTTTTCCTTTGATGATGGCCGTGCCGCGATCCGCCCGCCGGATGCCGAACAGCACCTCCGCGGTTTCGGTGCGGCCGGAGCCCAGCAGCCCAGCGAGGCCGACCACTTCCCCCGGCCTCACCTGCAGGCTGAACGGCTCGATGGTGCCTTTTTTGCCGTAATCGCTGAAGGCGGCCACCGGCTGGCTGCTGCGCAGCGTGCTGCCCTGGCGTTGCAGCGCCGTCTCCAGCAGTTCATGCCCCAGCATCAGTTTGATCAACTCCAGCTGAGGCAGCGTCGCGGTCTCCCGCGTGGCGATAAAAGCGCCGTTGCGCAATACCGTGATGCGATCGGTGATGCGGTAGACCTGATCGAGAAAATGGGTGACGAAAATCAGACTCATGCCTTTGGCTTTTAACTGCGCCATCAGGGTGAAAAGCATCTCCACTTCGTTGGCGTCGAGGCTGGCGGTGGGTTCGTCGAGAATCAATACCTGAGCCGAGAGATCCACCGCGCGGCAGATGGCGATAATTTGCTGCATCGCGACCGAGTAGTGGCCGAGCGGACGATCGACGTCCAGCTCGAAGCCGTAGTCGCGCATCAGCTTTTGTGCATCGCGCGTCATGCGCTTGCGGTCGATCATGCCGAGCCTGCGCGGCTCGCGGCCGATAAACAGGTTGTCCGCCACCGACATATTCGGCAGCAAATTCACCTCCTGATAAACGGTGCCGATACCCATCGCCTGCGCCTGCGCGGTGCTGCGCGGCGCGATCGGCGCGCCATTCAGGGTAATGACGCCGGCGTCGCGGGTATAGACGCCGGTCAGCACTTTGATCAGCGTCGATTTTCCTGCGCCGTTTTCCCCCAGCAGCGCCATAATCTCGCCCTTGCGCATGCTAAAGGAGACGTTGTCCAGCGCCTTCACGCCGGGAAAGGTTTTGCTTACGCCGCTGATGGTTAACAGCATTTCGTCGTTGGGTGTAGCCATGCCGAAACCTCACATCATACAAAAAGCCGCCCCGTAGGGCGGCGCGGTCAATAACCCATGCCTTTTTTCTTGTCCAGCTCCGTCTGCGCGTCTGCCGGCAGGAACAGCGTCGATTTCGTTTTGATGATTTTCGGCGGCATGGTTCCGTCCTTTTTAAATTTCTCCAGCGCGTCGAAAGCCGGTCCCGCCATATTCGGGGTCAGCTCGACGTTGGCGTTGGCTTCGCCGGCCAGCATCGCCTTATAGATATCCGGCACGCCGTCGATCGAGCCGGTGAGGATATCTTTGCCTGGCTTCAGGCCCGCTTCTTTGATCGCCTGAATGGCGCCGATCGCCATGTCGTCGTTATGGGCGTAAACCATGCAGATGTTTTTGCCGTTGTTTTCCGCCTTGATAAAACTCTCCATCACCTCTTTGCCCTTACTGCGGGTAAAGTCACCGGACTGCGAGCGCACCACTTTGATGTTCGGATGGCCCGCTATCGCTTCCGCAAAGCCTTTCTTGCGATCGATGGCGACGCTGGCGCCGACGGTGCCCTGCAGCTCCACCACATTGCACGGCTTACTGCCGACGGTTTTTACCAGCCAGTCGCCTATCAGCTTGCCTTCCAGCACGTTGTCCGCGGTGACGACGGTCATATAGAGCGATTTGTCCTTCACCACAATGGCGCGATCCAGCAGGATAACCGGGATATTGGCGTCTTTTGCCTCTTCCAGCACCGGCTCCCACCCCGTCTGCACCACCGGCGCGATGAAAATGGCGTCAACGCCCTGCGCGATAAACGAGCGCACAGCTTTGATCTGGTTCTCCTGCTTTTGCTGGCCATCTGCGATTTTCAGCGTGACGCCGCGTTTTTGCGCCTCGTTTTTCGCCACCGTGGTTTCCGCGGCGCGCCACCCCGATTCCGATCCCACCTGGGAGAACCCGACGGTCATATCAGCGGCCAGTGCCGACCCGGAAAGCGCAGCACCGACCAGGGTGGTTAAAAGTAAACGTTTCCACATAATTTTTATTCCTCTGATGGGATTGTGCAGTACAGGTACATAAGCCCCTACAGCCTGGACTAAAACCGCATGCGTAATGTCGACGCGCTTCACAATTTGGTGCAATTTAAAGGGGTTACGCGGCTTTTCAGCTATATTTTGCGACAAAGCTTATGGATTAATTAACTGATTAAACGAAAGACGAGGAAAAAATAACTGTAATAAAGAGAATCGCTTATGCATAACCGTTCTGGAAGCGATTACAAAATAGCGTAAAGATCGGTTATTCCCGGCAAGTGGCGGCAAAGATCAGTTTTGTGATTGGCCGCACAATTGGCGTCTGAACCGCCTTTCGACCGGGTCAGCGCGTTCCGCCAGCCGGCGTTCGGGCGATAAAACGCAACGTTAGCGCGAAGAAAGCGAGAAATCCGTTGAATATTCGAGAAAAGCCGTTTAATGAAAGCAAATTGGCCGCTATCCGCTCAAACATTTCTTAACTTTCAGGCCCAAACGCGCTTGCAGAGCAATTGATGAAGAAAGTTAACAATGATAAGTTTCCGCCAGTCGGCGAAAATGGCTCGTAATTCTGATTTTATGCTTTTTTTACCGCGGGATCTGGACTCTTACCGGCCGCTCCCTATACTTGTCCTCTCCTTTAGTCTCTCAATATGGCAATCATGACTGCGCAAGATTACCTGCTTAAATTTCGTAAGGTGAATAATCTGGAAAGTCTGGAAAAACTCTACGACCATCTCAATTATTCTCTAAATGATGATAAGGAAATCATGAATATGTACCGCGCTGCCGATCACCGTCGCGCTGAACTGGCATCGGGCGGACGGTTATTCGATTTAGGCTGCGTGCCGAAATCGGTCTGGCGTTACGTGGTGTAATCTTTTCCTCTCCGTTTTTTCTGCTGTTTTGCTCTCCCCGGCGGGCGTGGCCTGTTTGGACATGGTATTCTCTCCTGCTTCATCTTTGATATCAGGAAAGAATTATGACCGAACAGGTTACTGCGCCGCGCATCGGCGGTTGGCTGCTGCTGCCGCTGGCGTGGCTGATTATGACCATGTTGACCTGTGCGCTGGTGCTGGCGATGTACCTCAGCCCGCTGTTTAATCCGACCTGGCGCGTGACGCTTTTCTCCCACGGCAGCATACTGATGACGCAGTGGGCGGTTTCGCTGTTGACCGCCGCCGCCGTCTGGCTTTACAGCATCTGGGTGATGTGGATCTTTTGCAAACGTTCGCGTCGGCTGCCGCGCCACTACGTGATCTGGCTGCTGGTTACCGTGCTGCTGGCGTTGAAAACCTTCGCTTTTACCCCGGTTTCGGATGCGAAGGCGATCCAGACGCTGCTGCTCTCCCTACTGGCCGCTGCGGTATTCGTGCCCTATTTCAAACGCTCTCAGCGCGTGAAACAGACGTTTGTCCAGCCCTGATGGCGCAAGAATCGTCAAGAATTTAATTCTGAGTGCGGTCTGCTGCGCCCAACCGGGCGATGAGGTTGAGATAAACCCCTTAATCTCCGATAATAAGCGGCTTTCCGACTCCCTGGCGTAACAATGACCGATTACTTACTTCTCTTTGTTGGCACAGTGCTGGTGAACAACTTCGTTCTGGTGAAGTTTCTCGGCCTCTGTCCCTTTATGGGCGTTTCCAAAAAACTGGAAACGGCAATTGGCATGGGACTCGCCACTACATTCGTGATCACCCTGGCCTCGATTTGCGCCTGGCTGGTTAACCATTTGATTTTGATCCCGCTGGATCTGGTCTATCTGCGCACCATGGCCTATATCCTGGTGATCGCCGTGACCGTGCAGTTCACCGAAATGGTGGTGCGCAAAACCAGTCCGTCGCTCTATCGTCTGCTGGGCATCTTTTTGCCGCTGATCACCACCAACTGCGCGGTGCTTGGCGTACCCCTGTTAAGCGTTAACCTGAATCACACCTTTTTACAGGCCGCGCTTTATGGATTCAGCGCCTCACTCGGCTTTTCGCTGGTGATGGTGCTGTTCGCCGGGATGCGTGAACGTCTGGTGCTGGCCAACGTGCCGGCGCCGTTTAAAGGTTCCTCTATCGCCCTGATCACCGCCGGCCTGATGGCGCTGGCGTTTATGGGCTTTACGGGTCTGGTGAAATTCTGATGACCGCTATCTGGATTGCTGTTGCTGTATTGAGCGCCCTGAGCCTGGTGTTCGGCGCCCTGCTGGGCTACGCCTCACGCCGCTTCGAGGTGGAAGAGGATCCTATCGTCGAGCAGATCGACGCCATTTTACCGCAGAGCCAGTGCGGCCAGTGCGGCTACCCCGGCTGCCGGCCCTATGCCGACGCGGTGGGCAACAATGGCGAAGCGATTAACAAATGCGCTCCCGGCGGCGAGCAGACCATGCTGAAGCTGGCGGCGCTGATGAACGTCGAGCCGCAACCTATCGACGGCGACGATACGGCGAAAGCGCCGGTGCGCACCGTCGCCTGGATTGACGAAGCGAACTGTATCGGCTGCACCAAATGTATTCAGGCTTGCCCGGTCGACGCTATCGTTGGCGCCACGCGCGCCATGCATACCGTGTTGAGCGACGTTTGCACCGGGTGCGATCTCTGCGTCGCGCCCTGTCCCACCGACTGCATCGAAATGCGTCCGGTCGCCACCACTACGGCGAACTGGAAGTGGGACCTTGAAACCATTCCTGTACGGGTAATCCCGGTAGAAACTCATGCTTAATCTGTTCAGCCTGTTTCGCAAAGAGAAAATCTGGGATTTTCAGGGCGGGATCCATCCGCCGGAAATGAAAACCCAGTCCAACGGCACGCCGCTCAGTCAGCTGCCGCTGCCGGACCGTTTTATCATTCCGCTAAAACAGCATATCGGCCATGAAGGCGAAATCTGCGTCGTGCCGGGCGATAGGGTGCTGCGCGGCCAGCCGTTGACCTTCGGCAGCGGCCGTATGCTGCCGGTGCATGCGCCGACTTCCGGCGTGGTGGAGACGATCGGGCCGCACATGACGGCGCACCCGTCGGGCCTGTCGGAAATCTGCATTTTCATTACGCCGGACGGCGAAGATCGCTGGATCGCGCGTGAAGCGCTGCCCGACTATCGCGAACAGAATCGCGCCGCAATCGTGCAGCGCATTCACGATGCCGGCATCGCCGGCCTGGGCGGCGCCGGCTTTCCTACCGCCAGCAAGCTGAAAGGCGGTCTTAACGGCGTCAATACCCTGATCATCAATGCCGCCGAGTGCGAGCCTTATATCACCGCCGACGATCGTCTGATGCAGGATTGCGCCGCCGAGGTGCTGGAAGGCTGCCGTATCCTCGCCTGGGTGCTGCAGGCGCAGCGCGTGCTGATCGGCATTGAAGATAACAAGCCGCAGGCTATCGCCGCGCTGAAAAAAGCGCTGGGCGGCGAGCAGGATCTGCAGCTGCGCGTGATCCCGACCAAATACCCGTCCGGCGGTGCGAAGCAGCTGACCAAAATTCTGACCGGGCGGGAAGTGCCGCACGGCGGCCGCTCGTCCGATATCGGCGTGCTGATGCAGAACGTCGGCACCGCCTGGGCGGTCAAGCGCGCCATTATCGATGGCGAACCCATTACCGAACGCGTCGTGACCCTGACCGGCGACGCCATCGCGCAGCCGCGCAACGTCTGGGGTCGTCTCGGCACGCCGGTCAGCCATCTGCTGCACCATGCCGGCTTTACTCCCGGCGCCGGCCAGATGGTGATTATGGGCGGTCCGCTGATGGGCTTTACCCTGCCCTCGCTGGACGTGCCGGTGGTGAAAATCACCAACTGCATTCTTGCTCCTTCCGCCAGCGAGATGGGCCATGAGCAGCCGGAACAGTCCTGCATTCGTTGCAGCGCCTGCGCCGACGCCTGCCCGGCCAATCTGCTGCCGCAGCAGCTTTACTGGTACAGCCAGGGCGGCGATCACGATAAAGNNCTGCCCGAGCAATATTCCGCTAGTGCAGTACTACCGTCAGGAGAAGGCGGAGCTGCGCGCTATCGATCTGGAAGCGAAACGCACCGCCGAAGCGAAAGCGCGCTTTGAGGCGCGCCAGGCGCGTCTGGAACGGGAGAAGCTGGCGCGCGAAGCCCGTCATGAGCAGGCTAAACGTCGCGTTTCGGCCAGCGAGCCGGACGCCGTTTCCGCCGCGCTGGAACGCGTGAAGGAGAAACGTGCGGCCGCGGATAGCGCAGCGGCGGCGCAGCCCGACGAGGCGGCGCTGATCGCCCGTCGCGAAGCCCGCAAGGCTCAGGCCTATGCGCAACAGGCGGAAAGCCAGTCTGAAACCCAGGCGCTGAGCCGCCAGGCCGACGATCCGCGCGAAGCCGCCGTTGAGGCCGCCATCGCCCGCGCCAAAGCGAAAAAGGCTGGCGCGCAGCAGACGG
>DENB01000044.1 GCA_002359495.1 Enterobacteriaceae bacterium UBA2655 | reverse complement strand
GGTATTCAGCGTGGCGAACTTGTCGGTGGCGATTTGCGCGGCGCGCAGGTCGTCGCGTCCGCTGCCGTAGCCGTCGGTCAGCGCTCTGGCCTGCGGCCAAAGCGCGCCCAGCTTCGCCGGCACCGAGGCCGCCCACTGCGGCGGGAAAAAGCCCGCCTCATAATCGTTGCTGCCGATCAGCAGCGGCATCTTATGCAGATGGCCTGCGGCGAAGGCGCTGCAGGTTTTCTCCGTCAGAGAGACGCCGTCAACGATCGGCATCGTCACGGTTTTGCTCAGCGGCAGATGAAGCAATTGCGTCGCAGGCAGCGCGCGCAGCTGCTGCGCGTTTTTCGCC
Source organism: Enterobacteriaceae bacterium UBA2655 (assembly GCA_002359495.1). GTDB lineage: Bacteria > Pseudomonadota > Gammaproteobacteria > Enterobacterales > Enterobacteriaceae > Pantoea > Pantoea superficialis. The sequence continues at coordinate 17,476 of DENB01000044.1, read as the reverse complement.
CGCAGATCGGCAGGCAGCACGCGCTCCAGCGCCGCCTGCGCCTGCTGGTGGTCAAGCTCCGGCAGATCCAGCGCGCCGGATTGAATAATCGCCTTATTGAACAGGCCGCGGCTCAGCGGCGAGGTCATCAGATAGCCCACCGACGCGCCGCCCGCCGATTCGCCCCAAACCGTGACGTTATCGGGATTACCGCCGAACGAAGCGATGTTGCGCTTTACCCAGCCTAACGCCGCAACCTGATCGAGCAGGCCGAAATTCATCGCCTTGTCGCGCAGCGCCGAATGCGGAAAAACGCTGAAAGGGCCGAGACGATAGTTGATGGAGACCACCACCACCCCTTTCGCCGCCAGCGCTTCGCCGTTATAGAGCGCCAGCGACGAGCTGCCGAGACGAAAGGCGCCGCCGTGGATCCAGACCATCACCGGCAGGCTCTGTTCGCTTCCCTTCGGACGCCAGACATTCAGCGTCAGGCAATCCTCGCTCATCGCGCCGTGAGCCAGTGCCGCCTCGGCCCCTTTATCCGGCGGAAGCTGCATACAGGCCGCGCCGAACTGAAAGGCTGGCTTTACGCCGTCCCACTTTTCCGGCGCCTGCGGCGGCTGCCAGCGTCGCGCGCCGGCGTAGGGAATGCCAAGCCAGGCGTTAGTCGCCCGCAACGATTTTCCCTGCACTTCGCCGTAGAGCGTGGGCACAATCAGATCCCCGCTCTCCCGCGCCAGCACGCGCTGAATAATAATTCCGCCCAGGATGACGATTGCCGTCAGCGCCGCGCCGATCGGCCAGAACCGAATAAATCCTTTTTCCATCTTCCCGCTCAGGCTCAAAGTTTGAGAATGCGCGCGGCGTTTCGCCAGGCGACCGCCTGACGATCGGCGTCGCTGACGTCCGCCTCGCGCAGCCATTTGACCGCCGTTTCGCTGCTTTCAAACGGGTAATCGATCGAGAACATCACGTTGTCGCGCCCCATCGCCTCCAGCGCGCAGCGCAACGCGCTGTCGGAACAGACGCCGGATGTGGTAATCGCGATATTATTGCGCACGTACCAGGAGGGTTCCCGTTTGATCTGATATTTAGCGTTGCTGATTTTCAGTCGGCTGTCGAGACGCCATAGCTGGATCGGCAAGGTTTCCCCCATATGGCCGAGGATAATTTTCGCGCCGGGAAAACGATCGAACGTGCCGCTGAAGATGAGCCGCATCGCGTGGCTGCAGGTCTCTACCGCCCAGCTCCAGGTCGGTCCCCACATGTCGGGATGATCCTGGTACATGTGCGGACGATCCGGCGGGTTGCCGGGATGAAGATAGATCGCCACGCCCAGTTGCTCGACCCGCTGCCAGAAAACATCGTAGCGGCGGTCGTCGAGATAGACGCCCAGCGTTTCGCCGTTGATCATGCCGCCCTGAAACTTAAGCTGTTTGACGCAACGCTCCAGCTCGTCCGCCGCCGCTTTCGGATCCTGCATCGCCAGATGGGCGAAGCCGCCATAGCGCGTCGGCTGCTTCGCGATCTCCGTCGCCAGCCGGTCGTTGGCGTAGCGAGCCAGACGAACCGCGCGCGCCGTATCAGGTTCAATCTGCACGCCCGGGCCGGAGAGCGACAGCACGGCGAAATCGACGCCGTTCTTATCCATCACCTTCAGACGGCCCGTGCCGAAATCGGAAAGCACCGGCACCACCTTGTCGAACAGCTCCGGCCGGATGTTCTGCTTCGTCTCCGCCAGGTAATCGACAAACTCCGGCAGAATAAAGTGCTCTTCCAGCGCGATGACGCGCTGCGGCGCGCTGCGCGTTACCAGGGCTTCCGACGCCGGCGCGGCCGCCAGCGTTCTGCCGCTCAATATTCCACTGCCTGCCACCACGGCGCTGGCCGCCGCATTGCGTAAAAAATCTCTGCGCTGATTAGACATGATTATTCCTGCTGGAGTCGGGAGTTAATTAGGAAACGATATACGTTTCTAAAATGAGATCAAGCTCTGCTTGCCGACGGCCTGAGGATAAAAGTTACAAAGTATGAAAATCGATCAGCGGACGGGCGGCGCCAGCAGCATCGGCGCGACAAAGCGCAGCGTCTGGCGAATGCGCGGACGGATATCCCACTCCGGCACCGGCGGATGCAGGCCGAGCGAGATATCGCGCAGCGAAGGGGCGATAATCATCGCCTGAAGATACTGGGCGGCGTCGACAGGCCAGTCGGGGTGAATCAGCTGTTGTCGGCGCGCCTGCTCGAACCACGCGTTTAATTGTTTCGCCGCGTTTTCGATGCCGTTGTCGCGCCAGATGCGCAGAAATTTCTCTTTGTCCTCAATGCCCGACTGCAAAAACTTATACAGCGCCACCTGACGCATGGAGAGCACGCGCTCCGCCAGCCGCAGAAAAAATTGCTCCAGCGCTGCTATCACCTCTCCGGCGTCGCGGGGTTGCGCCAGCTCGGGCAGCAGATTGGTAGAGGACCAGTCGAGAATGATCTCTTCGATCAGCGCGTCTTTATTGCTGTGGAAACGGTAGATGGTTTTCTTGGCGACGCCCGCCATGCGCGCGATTTCGTCGATACTGACCGCCGCGTAGCCCTTATCCTGCAACAGCTGAAACGCCGCCTGCTGGATTTTGGCGCGCAGCTCCGCTTCCGGTACGGCGGGCCGCCCGCGGCGCGGCGTCGCGTTCTGCGTCAAGACGCTGCGCCGCCGATAAGCGAGACGATCTCCGCCCGACACTGCATCAGGGCCGACAGCAGCTGCGGAAAGGTCTCCTGAAAGCGCAACGCGGGCACCGCCAGCGCGATGGCGTAGTGTTCGGCGAGTCCGGTATCCAGCCAGACGCCAAGGCCGCAGACGCCCGGCGCATGCTCCTGCTGGTCAAGGGCGTAGCCGCGCTCGCGCGCCGCCGCCAGATCGGCCAGTAACGCTTCTTTGCTCGTCAGGGTGTGAGGAGTACGGCGCTCGAAAGGCGCCGGCAATGCCTCAAGCTGCGCTGTCGGCAAGGCCGCCAGCAGCGCCTTGCCGTGCGCGGTAGTATGTACGGGAAACGCAGTGCCGATTGCGGAAACCACACGCAGCTCCTGGTCGCTGGGATATTGATCCACGGAAACCGAATGGGTGCCGCGAAACACGCAGAGATCGACCGTTTCGCGCGTTTTCCGGCCCAGCTTCTCAATGCTGCCGCGCGCCAGCGAGATCATATCGGTATGCGCCGACGCCGCCAGTCTCAGCAGCGCCGGGCCGAGCCGGACGCCGTCGTCGCCGTTGATCACCAGCTGCTGCGCTTCCAGCGATCCCACCAGCCGATGCACGGTGGTGCGCGGCAGCGCGGTGGCGCGCGCCAGCGCAGAGAGCGTCAATCCCTGCGGCTGTTGCTCCAGCGCCCTTAATATGGCCGCCGCGCGGGCAATAACCTGCGAACCGCCGTTATCGTTTTCTGTCGCCATCGCCTCTCCTCCATAGGAAAAGCATGGTAAACGCTGCACGCGGCAAATAACAGAAAAATGCCTCAGCGCAGGGGGAGCCGCTGAGGCAGTTTGACGCTGAGGATGACGCCGTCAGCCTGACCGGCGTAAGCGAGCGTGGATTTACTTTTTCGCTTCGGTGCCCGGCTCGGCCGAGCGCATCAGGAACTGCTCCGTCACGTTCGGCAGATGCGTGTAAGCCCACTCCGCCATGGCGATCTCCTGATCGCGGATCTGTTCCAGAATACGCATGCCTTCGTTGTCGCCGACCAGCTTGGCGGTGGCGATAAGCGCGGTGTAGTTGGCGATTTCGAACTGCTCGAACACGTAGCTGCTGATGGAGCCTTTTACCACTTCATCAGAAGTAAACATGCCGCCCATCGCCTGGCCTACCGCCGACATTTTCCCCATCACATCTTTCATCGAGGAGTGAGAAATGTTGTGGTTGTCGAGGATCTGCTCCAGCAGTGCCTGCTGCTGTTTCGTCTCTTCGAGATGCTGCACGATGCGCGCTTTCAGGTCCGGGTAGTGCTCCAGACGCTGGGACATCTTATCAAGCATGGTTTCTGCCTGTTTTTCCATGGCGTGTGCATCGCGTAGCCAGTCGTGATAGTTCTCTTCATAAGTGGTGCTCATACGCTTTTCTCCCTTTTGCCCGGTTAGCTGACGGTGATGCTTTCAGCGACCTGGGTCAGTTTCACATCGGTGTTTTTCTCTTCGTTCAGCGTCTCTTCCAGCAGCTTAGCGGCGTCCTGATAACCAAGCTTCAGCGCCAGCGCATGCAGGGTGCCGTAAGTGGCGATCTCATAATGCTCGACCTTCTGCGCCGCGCCGATCAGGCCCTGATCGCGCACTTCGCCTTTCTCGACGGAATCGATAATTTCCTGCGCCTCTTCCACCAGCCCTTCCAGCGCGTGGCATTTCATGCGTTTCAGCTTGATGCCTTCCGTTTTCTCGATCAGTTCGTCCAGGCGTTCAATCTGCCCCTGCGTCTCTTCGAGGTGTTGCTGAAAAGCGGCGACCAGATTTTCGTCGCTGGCGGCGCGCGCCATTTTAGGCAATGCGCGGGTAATCTGTTTTTCAGCGCTGTAAACGTCTGATAAGTCATGGATGAAAAGATCTTTAAGCGTTTTAACGGTCATCGGGTCTCTACTCCATTAAAGTTTTAACGAAGCGGTAATTACTTAACGCCAGTAAAACCACTTTTTAAATCACTCTAAAACTTTAGCGGGTATTTGGCAGCTTTCTAGTTCGGGGCCTCTCTTTTCCACAAAAAATGCGCATTCAGATTAATTTCCAAATGAGATTAACGGGTTAGAAAGGCGCGCTTTGCGGCGCACAAAAAAGTCTCGTTTTTTGTCAGGAGAAATAAACTTGTACAATATAAAAACCGCTGTATAAATAAAAACAGCGCCCAGGTAGAATAAAGATAGCGACGTAAGGCTTTAAAATAAAATAGCCGTGGATGAGATCGTATTTCTGTCAATTTTTTAATATAAAAAAACCGGACGGCGATGACCTGTCCGGTTTTAATTAACTTCGTATTAACAAGCTGCGCGTTAAGCGATTGGTTTACGCCTGCCTTTCTCAGTCGGGGGAATACCCCATCAGAGTGAATGAAATGGTATACTCATTAGCCGCCTTCTTAATCGGTTTGCTCATCCGCAACCTTAACAAACCCAGTAAGAGTCAGGTGCCATTCCTTCAGCTGCGACGGCTGATCTTCCCTCCTTTTCTCCCTGCCTCAACGGCCTTTTCGCGGTTATTTTTAAAGTTACCGCCGCTCATCTGGCCGCCTTTGCGTCCTGCTTCCGATGCTCTTTGTTTATCTTCGGCAAAATTACCCGAACCACCACGATGTTGAGCCATACCGTGTTTCCTCTTAATGGATTACGATTTGAATATCCCAGCTATCACTTCATGACGACGCAGAAGTAAGAATAAATGTAGCCGCAATCTTCCCATTATCAAGCCAGCTAAAAAGGTTATTTCAAAAAATTTCCCCGGCTCCGCCTTGGGTCAATAAAAAAACACGCCTGACGTTAACCCAGAAAACACTCTTCGTCTGAAAATAATAACTAACGGAAACATTTGACGTCGATTCTTGCTATTAAGCCCGGCGCTAAATAAGTACAAAACAGGGACAAATAAACCGCAAAAAAGAAATTTACCCTGAAGTAAAAAGCGAAGCGGCATAAATTTCGCCGTCTCTTCAAACGGCGATTTATTATGTAAGAAAAAGCAATAACCGATAAAATTAAGACTTTTCTACTTGCCCGCGAAATACCCAGAATGCCCAGCTGTGATATATAAGCGTGACAGGCATCACAAAAGCGATGCCGGTTAAAACAAAACCCTGCGTAATGCGGGTGGCGGCCGTATTGTGCAAATTCGCCACGCCGGGAATAAGCCAGGGATAAAGCCCGGTCGCCAGCAGCAGAACCACCGCCACCATTAACAACAGCGTTACCATCAACTGCATCAACGGGCGGGTGCGCAGCAGCGAAAACAGCAGCGTCAGCCAGAGCAGCGCAATCAGGGCCATCAGGGTTTTGCCTAAGGGAAGATCCCAGGCGCGGCGCCAGGGCGCGGGCTCCAGCAGCTGCAGCGTCAGAAACAACACCAGGCTCAGCACCAGCCAGAGCCAGGCCAGCGCGCCGGCCCGATCTTCTACCTGTTTGCCGATGCGCCAGCGTATCCAGCAGCAGCCGAGCAGCATGTAGATCGCCATCAGCCCGAAACCGCTCAGCAGCGGATATAAACTCAGCCAGCCGAAGGCGCCGCGCGAAACATCGCCGCTCACCACCACGCCGGCGCAGGCGCCCTGACAGAAGGCGGCCAGCGCCGAGGTCAGCGGCAACAGCACGTCAAGCCAGCGTTTGCTGCCGCCGGTCGCCGTACCGCGATACTCCAGCGCCATGGCGCGGAAAAACAGGCTGAACAGCATCAGAAACACCGGGATATAGAGCGAGCTGAACAGCAGCGCGTAGGTGGTGGGAAACAGCGCCAGCATGCCGCCCGCCAGCAGCACCAGCCAGGTTTCATTGGCGTCCCAGATCGGCAGCATCGACTGCACCATCGGTTTTTTTTGCTCCTCCTGCTTAAAACAGGCGAACAGCATGCCGACGCCGAGATCGGTGCCGTCCAGCATCATGTACATCAGCAGCGAAAACAGCAGCGCCGCCGCTGAAAGATTTGCTAACCACTCCATAGCGCTCTCCTCAGCGAGAAGTCGGAATTACCGCGGTCACCACGTCCGGTTCCTGCGGCAGCGGTGAAGCGACATAGCGCAGGAAATAGCGCATCCCCAGGCTGAAAGCCACGCCGTAGATCAGCGCCACGCCGCCACAGGAGGCGATCACCCACGGCAGCGGCAGCGGCGAGACGCTTTCCGCCGTGCGCACGATGCCGTACACCGTCCAGGGCTGACGCCCTACTTCGGTGACGACCCAGCCCGCCAGCAGCGCGATAAAACCGGCGGGTGACATCGCTACCAGCAGCCAGTACAGCCGCCTGGAGCTGTAAAGTCGCCCGCGCGCGCGCTGCGCCGCCGCCGCCACGCTGGTCAGCAACATCAGCACGCCCAGCCCCACCATGATGCGAAAGGCGAAGAACACCGGCGCCACCGGCGGAATCGCGTCCGGCGCGAATTCGCTCAGGCTTTTAATATGGCCGGTGAAGTTATGGCGCAGATAGAGCGAGCCGACTTCCGGGATCGCCAGCTCCAGGCGATTGCGCTGCGCCTGCTGGTCCGGCAGGGCGAACAGCCGCAGCGGCTCGCCTTCGCCTTGCGGCGGCTGATGCCAGCTTCCCTCGATCGCCGCCATTTTTTGCGGCTGGTGCGCCAGGGTATTTTCGCCATGCTGATCGCCCAGCACGATTTGTACCGGCACGGCGAACAGCGCAAACCAGAGCGATGCCGACAGCATCACGCGCGCCGCCGCCTCGGAGGGACGATGCAGCAGGCGCCAGGCCGCCACCCCGGCGACCATAAAGGAGACCGCGATCAGCGAAGCGAGCAGCATATGGCTGAAGCGCCAGGGAAAAGAGGGTGCCGCCAGCACCCCCAACCAGCTTTCAGGATGGAATGGCCCGTCGCCGTCGCGCTGAAAAGCGACCGGGGTTTGCATCCATGAGTTGGCGGCCAGAATCCAGAAGGCGCTGAGAAAGGCGCCGATGGCGACCAGGCAGGTAATGACGAAATGAATTTTCGGCCGAATTTTTCCCATGCCGAACAGCATTACGCCGGTCAGCCCCGATTCGAGAAAAAAGGCGACCAGCACCTCATAGAACAGCAGCGGCCCGATAATGCCGCCCACCTGCTGCGAAAAAGGCGCCCAGTTGGTGCCAAACTGAAACTCCATCACCACGCCGGAAACGGCGCCGATTGCCACCGTCAGGGCGAAAATTTTCAGCCAGAAATGCAGCGCGTTGCGCGCGGCGGGTCGCTTTCCCCACAGCCAGCGCGCTTCAAACCAGACCAGATACGGCGCCAGGCCAAGCGTCAGCGCGGCCAGCGTAATGTGCATTCCCATGGTGACGGCGAACTGGCCGCGCGACAGTAGCAATACCCAATCCGCGTCACTCATAGCTCGCTTTGCCGCTGTAGCGCGTGATCGGTTTCACCTCTTCCTTGTGCATCTCGCGCGTAAAAGCTTCCACACCGGCGAAAATGGGCCGCAGCCCCTGCCAGAGATCCTCATCGTTCAGCAGCTTCACCACGCCGCGAATGCCGGGCGCCGCCGAATCCTGCTTCGCCTCGTCGCTGGCGGGCTTCACCGCCATAACGCCCGCCTTCAGCGCCAGCAGCAGGTGATTCATTCGTTCGGGCGGAATGGTGCTCAGCATCATAAACAGCAGCGAGAAATTCTGGATGGCGTTCTGCGAGCCGGGTTTATTCAGCCCCTCCGCCAGAATTTTGCCGATGTCGCTGTTGGCCCGCACCAGATCGTTGGCGAGGCGTAAAAAGCCGTGCTCGTGCAGGCTCTCCAGCAGCGTATCCAGCGCCTCTTTCGCGGTAGGTTCGGTGCGCGTCGGCGGCACCTGATATTGCATACGTTCCGCCATTAAAATTTCTCCGGGTGTTCAACGTGTTCGGGCGGCAAGCGATACCCTTCCTGCTTCCATTTATCCTCTACCGGCACATGGCTGAGCGGCGTGCGCTTGCCGTGACGGAAGTTCTGCTCCGGCAGCGGATGGCGCAGCGGTTCGCGATCCAGTCGCGTCATGCTGACGGCGATCTCTTTATAAGCCGGCGTTCTGACGATCGGATCGTGATGCTCGCCCGTCAGGCCGTTAATGCCGGGTTTACCGTGGTGAATAGGCAGAAACAGAACGTTATTCGCCATCCTTTCAGTGACCACCACCGGCACCTCAAGCGAGCCGCGCCGCGATTTCAGCCGCACCCAGTCGCCCTCTTTAAGCTGGCGCTCCGCCGCCAGTTCCGGCCCGATCTCCACATACCAGTTAGGCGAAATCGAGGTAATGCGTCCCCCTTTGCCGGTTTGATTGGTCGACTGGAAGTGTTCCAGCATACGGCCGTTATTCAGCAGCAGGTCGAACTCTTCGTCCGCCTCTTCCATCGGCGGATGCCATACCAGCGGATAGAGCCGCGCCTTGCCGTCGGGGAATTTGAATTTTTCGGTGTAAAGCAGCGGCGTGCTCTGCCCGTCAGCGCTCACCGGCCAGAGCTGCGACTGCCAGCCCGCCAGACGTTCATAGCTGACGCCGGCGAAAATTTTGGCGATGCCGGCCACTTCCGCCATAATGTCGCCGGGATGCCGGTAATACCAGGGATGGCCCAGCCGCGACGCCAGCTCGGTGAGGATCTTCCAGTCCGGGCGGCTGTCGCCCAGCGGCTTCATCACTTCGTAAAAGCGCTGAATGCGCCGCTCGGTATTCACGAAGCTGCCCTCTTTTTCCACGCTGGGACAGCCGGGCAACACCACGTCGGCAAATTCGGCGGTGCGGCTCATAAAGATATCCTGCACCACCATGAAATCGAGCTTGCTGAAGGCTTCATGCACTTTGGTCGAGTCGGCGTCGGAAAAGGCGGTCTCTTCGCCGATCACATACATCGCTTTTAATTTGCCCTGATGCGCCTGGTCCACCATCACGTAGTTGTCCGCGCCGACCTGATCCGACAGCGCCGCCGCGTCGACTCCCCAGGCTTTCGCCCACTTCTCCCGCACCGACGGATCGGTGACTTTCTCATAACCGGGATAGATATTGCTCAGGCAGCCGAAATCGCTGGCGCCCTGTACGTTGTTGTGTCCGCGCATCGGATAGCCGCCAGTGCCGGGACGTCCAAAGTTGCCGGTCACCAGCAGCAGGTTGGAGAGCGCTGTGCTGGTATCCGAACCGTGGCTGTGCTGGGTAATGCCCATTGCCCAGAGCAAACAGACGCTCTTCGCCTGGCCGATCATCTCCGCCGCTTCGGTCAGCGCCTCGACGCTCAGGCCGGTGATGTCGCTGGCGTACTCCAGGGTAAAAGGTTCCAGCGAGGCGCGGTACTCCTCCACCAGGTTAACGCGCCGGGAGAGAAATTCCTCATCGGCATAGCCGTGATCGAACATATAGCGCGACATCGCCGAGGCCCAGACCAGATCGGTGCCCGGCTTGATGCGCAGGAAGCGATCGGCGCGATCCGCCATTTCATGCCGACGCGGATCCACCACCAGCAGTTTCTGCCCGCGATGCTTGTGCGACTGCTTGATATGGGAGGCGATCACCGGATGGTTCTCTGCGAGGTTGCTGCCCACGGTGATAATCAGATCCGCCTGTTGCAGATCTTTAATGGTGCCCGCGTCGCCGCCGTAGCCAACGGTACGGAACAGTCCCTGCGTCGCCGGGTTCTGGCAGTAGCGTGAGGAGTTATCGACGTTGTTGGTGCCGAAAATCAGCCGGGCGATTTTTTGCGTCAGGTAGGCTTCTTCGTTGCTCGCTTTGCTGGAGCCGATAAAGCCGATAGCGTCGCCGCCGTGCTGCTGCGCGATTTCGCTCAGGCGACGCGCCACCGTCTCCAGCGCTTCCTCCCAGCTGGCGGGGCGAAAGCGGCCGTTTTCGCGGATCAGCGGCGTGGTCAGCCGCTCCGGGCTGTTGACGAAATCCCAGCCGAATTTGCCTTTCACGCAAGTGGAGATGCCGTTGGCGGGCGCATCGGCCACCGGCTGCACCTTAAGGATGTGGCGGTCGCGCGTCCACATTTCAAAGCTGCAGCCGACGCCGCAGTAGGTGCAGACGGTTTTGGTGCGTTTGATCTCCGCCTTGCGCAACGCGGTATCCATTACCGAAATGGCGGTGATCGGCTCCGCGCCGATGCTGTTTTCCAGCGACTTCACAAAATCGATAAGCGGACGTTTTACCGGCTCCGGCATGGCGGTCAGCGGACCGGCGTCCGGCTGCATGGTTTTTTCCAGCAGCGCGTTGCAGGGGCAGACCGTCACGCAGTGGCCGCAGCTCACGCAGCTTGATCCGGCAATCAGCTTGCCGCCGTCCCACAGCACGCGTGGATGTTCCTGGGTGTAATCGATGGAGAGCGTTTCGTTGACCTCGACGTTCTGACAAGCTTCGACGCAGCGGCCGCACAAAATGCACTGGTCGGGATCGTAGGTGTAGAACGGGTTGGAGTGATCTTTTTCGTAGGGTTTGCGCTCGTAGGGGTAGTACTGAATCGGGATATGCATATCGGCGACGGTGTTATGCAGCGTGCAGTCGCCGGTATTGTGTTCGCATACCGTACAGTAGAGCTCGTGGCGGTTCAGCACGCGATCCATGCCCTCTTCCTGCGCGGCGCGTATCTCGTCACTCTGGCTGTTAACGTTCAGCCCGGCATAGGTTTTCAGCGTACAGCCGCGGACTTTTTCGCCATCGACTTCCACCCAGCAGACATCACAGGTTTCCAGCGGCTGAAGCGCCGGGTGGTAGCAGACGTGCGGCAGTTTTTTTCCATGCTGATCTAAAAAGTCGATCAGCGGCTGGTCGGCCGCGCCGCTCAGAGGCTCACCGTTATAAAAAATGGTACAGGTTTGTTCGCTCATTCAGGCGCCTCGATTGTGACATTGCAAAATGGCTTCCTGCCGTCCTGATCCAAAAGTTAATTATGTAAATTTATGTATTTCAGCTTAGTCAAAAACCTGGGCTCTGCAATCAGAGCGCAGCGCTAATCAGCCCGCAAAAATGTTATTATTCGTTACCCTTCACTTTTTTTTCCGCTGCGCTTATTGATTATCTTTACGGCGCTAATTTTTATCCCCGGCGGTAAAAAAACAGATCCATCCATTTAAGCCATTGAATTAAAAAGGTTAAAAATCATCCCACCAGCGATTTATTGCTCTTCTCCGGTGCGGCGGAAACGAATAATGACAATTTAAACTTTCCTGCTAATTCAGCGGGATAAAACACCTTCACGTTATTTAACCGCTCGGAAAATCGTCAGGTAAAATAACGATATCCGGCAATCACTTTCCGCTGCCTATACTTTTCTCTGTTTATTTAACTATTTCAGATTTAATAAAGGTTAACCGGAGGAAATATGAAAGCATTGGTCTGGCACGGTTTAGGGGATATTCGGCTGGATGAGGTCGCGGATCCGCAAATTGAACAACCCACTGATGCGGTGATTAATTTAACCGCCTCGGCCATCTGCGGCACCGACCTGCATTTTATCCGCGGCACCTTCAGCGGCATGAAGCCCGGCACCATTCTCGGCCATGAAGGCGTCGGGGTGATCGAAGCGCTGGGCGACGAGGTGCGCAACTTTGAAAAAGGCGACCGCGTCGTGGTCTGCTCTACCCTCTCCTGCGGCGTCTGCCCGCCCTGCCGCGCCGGCCATACCGCCCAGTGCGATAACGCCAACCCGAACGGACCGGACGCCGGCACCTGCTTTTTCGGAGGTCCGCAGGCCACCGGGCCGGTCAACGGTTTACAGGCGGAAAAAGCGCGCATCCCTTACGCCTCGAATACGCTGGTTAAAATCCCGGACGGCGTTAGCGACGACCAGGCGATTCTGATCAGCGACATTTTCCCTACCGCCTGGTTCGGCGCTGAGCTGGCAGAGATTACCAAAGGCGACATTGTAGTGGTGTTCGGCTGCGGTCCGGTCGGACAGTTCGCCGTTGCCAGCGCCCTGCTGATGGGCGCGGCGCGGGTTATCGCCGTCGATATGCATGAGGACCGCCTGGCGATGGCGCGTCGCCAGGGCGCCTTCACCATTAACTTCGAGCAGGAAGATCCGGTTGAGACTATCAAAAAGCTGACCGGCGGCACCGGCGCGGACTGCGCCATCGACGCCGTGGGCGTTGACAGCCAGCACGCGCATCACGGCCCGGCCAGCGAAGAAGCGCAGCAGAATGCTGAGAAGTTCGCCGAGGAAGTGAAACAGGTCGCGCCGCAAACCAACGTGCAGGACGGCAACTGGGTGCCGGGCGATGCGCCGACTCAGGCGCTAGAGTGGGCAATCGCCGCGCTGAAAAAAGCGGGCCGCCTGAGCATTATCGGCGTCTATCCGCCGACGGCGGAGGCGTTCCCGATCGGCAAAGCGATGAATAAAAACCTGACGATGAAAATGGGCAACTGCAACCACCATACGGTGATCCCGCACCTGTTGGAGCTGACGCGCGCCGGCGTCATCGACCCGGTGATGGTGCTGACCAAAGTCGAGCCGATGAGCGACGTGCTTAACGCTTACAAAGCCTTCGACAAACGCGAGCCGGGCTGGATCAAGACCGAGCTGGAACCGCACGCGTAACGCTCCCCGTCCTGATGCCGGTCAGTTAAGGCTGGCTGGCATCCGCGCTGAACCAGTCGCGCTTTATCCTCGCCGAATTCACCGTGGGCGCTTCGCCGAACAGACGCTTAAACTCGCGGCTGAACTGCGAATTGCTGCCGTAGCCGACCCGATTGGCCGCCTGCGACGCCGTCATGTTGTCGTTGATCATCAGCATCCGCGCCTTGTGCAGGCGAATAACCTTAAGGTATTGCAGCGGCGTCACCTGAGTGATGCGTTTGAAATGGGTGTGAAACGCCGACACGCTCATGCCGCTGATGCGCGCCAGCTGCGCCATATCGAAGTCGTCGGCATAGTGTTGATGCATCTGGTTGAGAATACGCGCAATCTGGTACTGCTTGCCGGTATTCAGCGCCAGGTATTTGATATTGTCGCCGCCGCTCTCGCGCATCAGGTCGTAAAGAAATTCGCGCAGCGTGTTGCCCGCCAGAATACGCGCGCTCTCCTGCGTGGCCAGGCTCTCCACCAGCCGCACCAGAATGCCCGCCTGGTGCATGGTCAGACTGCGGGTGCTGACCACATCGACTTCGTCGCCGCTCAGCGTCGGGTCATCCATCTGCAGCAGGATTTCCGCAATCAGCGCCGGCGAGAGCTTAATGATAATGCCGATCATCGGCTCGCTTTCCGATCCTATAGTTTCGCACTCAAACGGCAGCGGCACCGTCAGCAACAGAAACTGGTTAGGGTCGTAGATAAAGTGCTTGTCGCCCAGCACGCCGCGCTTTTGCCCCTGTAATATGATCACCACGCTGGGTTCATAGATAACGGAGGTTTTGCTGGTGCGCTGGCTGACGCGCATAAACTGCACTTCCGGGATCGCGGCGGGAAAGATCCCGTCGCCCACGATCTGTCGGCTGATGATCTCGATCATCTTCTTATTCCGTTTCCGGATCGCCGTCTGGTTCTCAAACATCGCTGACACGCTCTCTGCTGGTGCAAGTTAAAGGCAGGTTCGGGATTTTTTCTTGTTCTGTTGGCTATGACTGAGTGTAGCGCAGCGGCCTCACCGCCGCGAAAAACAGGCAAAACAATTGGAATAACAGGCAAACCCGCTTCCGCCACGGCATATAGACTCAATAGAGGTGCACATTCTTTCAATAAACCTTTCATAACGTGCACGCCGATCCCTTTTTAAACCCGTTAAATACTGGAAGAGAGTTATGGCTGAGAACTTACGTTTACAACTTGAGATCAACGGGCAGCCGCATACGCTGCTGGTGGATCCGCGCGTTACCCTGCTGGACGCACTGCGCGAACACCTCGCGCTGACCGGCACCAAAAAAGGGTGCGACCAGGGCCAGTGCGGCGCCTGTACGGTGCACGTTAATGGCAAACGCGTGCTGAGCTGTCTGACGCTGGTGGCCCAGGTGGCTAACCAGTCGATCACCACCATTGAGGGCATGGCGAAGCCTGACGGTTCGCTGCATCCGGTTCAGGCGCGCTTTCTGGAGCACGACGCCTTCCAGTGCGGCTACTGCACGCCGGGGCAGATCATGTCGGCGGCGGCCTGCATCGAAGAGGGGCACGCCGGTTCGGCGGAGGAGATCCGCGAATATATGAGCGGCAACATCTGCCGCTGCGGCGCCTATCCCAATATCGTCGAGGCGATCCAGCAGGCGGCGGCCGACTTAAGCAAGGAGGCGACATGAACGAATTCGCCTTCTTTTCCGCTCCGCGCGCGGAAGACGCACTGCGCAAAAAACAGCGCGACGGCAGCCGTTTCCTCGCGGGCGGCACCACGCTGATCGACCTGATGAAGTGCGACGTGGAAAAACCGACGCAGCTGATCGATATCACCCAGCTGCCGGAGATGAACCAGATTAGCTTCGACGCTGGCGTGCTGCGCGTCGGCGCGCTGGCGCGCATGAGCGATCTGGAGAACCATCCCGACTGCCGCACGCTGGCCCCGGCGATTTACGACAGCCTCTGGCAGGCGGCGTCGCCGCAGCTGCGCAATATGGCGACCATCGGCGGTAACCTGTTGCAGCGCACCCGCTGCGTCTATTTCCGCGATCCCCATACCTTTTCCGCCTGCAATAAGCGCAACCCCGGCTCCGGCTGCGCGTCGCGCGACGGCATTAACGGCAACCACGCCATTTTAGGCACCAGCGAAAGCTGCATCGCCGTCTACCCCGGCGATCTCGCCGTGGCGCTGACCGCCTTTGACGCCGAGGTGATTGTGCGTAACGCCTCGCAGCGCGAACGCCGTATTCCCATTGAGTATTTCTACCGGCTGCCTGGCGATACGCCGCATCTCGAACATGACCTGGCGGCGGACGAGCTGATCGTGGCGGTCGAGCTGCGTCAGGTTCCCGCCCTGCGCCATTCGCACTACCTCAAGGTGCGCGATCGCAGTTCTTACGAGTTCGCGACCGCCAGCGCGGCAGTCGGCATCGAGCTGGATGGCGATCGCATCCGCGATCTGCATATCGCGCTTGGCGGCGTCGCCACTAAGCCCTGGCGCGCCCGCAGCGTGGAAGAGGCGCTGCGCGGCCAACGCTTCGATGAACAGACGCTGCGTCAGGCGGCGGAACGCGTGACGGAGGATGCCGAGATCCTGCCGCAGACCAAACACAAGAAACTGCTGGCTCCGCGCGTCATCGCGCGCGCCCTGATGAAAGCGGGAGGAATGGCGTGACGCATGCCGTTGATCCAGAACGGCGCACCCTTCCTGAAGCAGCAGACAACAGAGGCAAAACATGGCGGAAACAGAAAACAGTTATCGGGCGCTGGGCGCAAAGCGCGATCGCGGCGATGGCGTAGTAAAGGTGACGGGCCAGGCGAAATACGCCTTCGAACATCAGGTTGAAAACGCGGTGTATGGCGTTGTTATCCAGTCCACCGTGCCCAGCGGGCGCATTACGCGCATGGAGACGGAAAAAGCGCGTCAGGCGCCGGGCGTGCTGGCGGTCTATACCCACCTCAACAGCCTGAAGATCAACAAGCCGACCGCGATCGCCGACGGCGGCGCGGCGCAGTCGACCTATACGCCGATTCAGGATGACAAGATCATTCACAACGGCCAGAACATCGGTCTGGTGGTAGCGGAAACCTTTGAACAGGCGACCCACGCCGCCAGCCTGGTGGAAGTGGAGTATGAAACCGCGCCGGCGCTGATCTATCCCGACGATCCGGCCGCCGAGCGTCAGGAAGCTTCGACTATCGACCTCGGCAATGCGCAGCAGGCAATGGCGCAGGCGGAAGTGAAGATCAAAAGTCACTTCACCACGCCGCGCGAATACAATATGCCGATGGAGCTGCACGCCTGCATCGCCTCCTGGCAGGATAACAAAATGACGGTCTGGGAGCCGAGCCAGTGGGTGATGGGCGCCCAGCGGGAGATCGCTGAATGGCTCGGCATCGAGGCCAATCAGGTGCATATTATCTCCCCCTATGTCGGCGGCGGATTCGGCTCCAAGCCGGTGCCTTACACTCACGTCGCGCTCGCCTGCGTCGCGTCGCGCGCGCTTAATCGTCCGGTAAAAGTGGAGCTTACCCGTCCGCAAACCTTCACCGGTTTAGGCGGTCGTCCCGCCACCATGCAAACGCTGGAGATGGGCGCGTCGCGCGACGGAAAAATCCTCGCCATCCAGCACGAAGGACTGAGCGATACCTCGCTGATCGATACCTTCGCCGAGGCGACCAACAAAACCACGGCACGCCTCTACGCGGTGCCCAACGTCTACTCCCGTCACTATGTGGCGGCAATCAATACCGTGACGCCGGGCTGGATGCGCGCGCCGGGCGAGAACCCGAGCACCTTCGGTCTGGAGGTGGCGATGGATGAGATGGCCTACGCGCTGAATATCGATCCGCTGGAGTTTCGTCTGCGCAACTGGGCCGACCGCGACTATCAGCAGGATAAGCCCTGGAGCACGCGCCGTCTTAAAGAGGCCTATGCCGCCGCCGCGCAGGCCTTCGGCTGGGAGAAGCGCAGCATGGCGCCGCGTTCGATGCGCGAAGGACGCGAGCTGATCGGCTGGGGCATGGCGACCGCCACCTACCCGGTGAGCAACCAGCCTGCCGAGGCGAAGCTGATTTTCCACCGCGACGGCAGCCTGGTGGTGCAGAGCGCGGGCGCCGATATCGGCACCGGCACCTACACCATTCTGGCGCAGACCGCCGCCGAGGTGTTGCAGATCCCGTCGGAAACCATTCGCGTCGAGCTGGGCGACACCTCGCTGCCGCGCGCCGGCGTGGCGGGCGGCTCGCAGCTGGCGGGCAACCTGACCGCGGCGGTGAACCGCACGG
>DENB01000018.1 GCA_002359495.1 Enterobacteriaceae bacterium UBA2655 | reverse complement strand
GTGAAGGCGCGGTTTATCAACAGCTTTTGAAAACGCCGACGCCTGCCCCCGCTAAAAGCGCCACGCCCGCGCCGGCTCCGGCTGAGAAACGTCCGCAGCCGGTTTGCGGCGAGCCGCTGGCGGCGCACGCGCAAAGCTTCGGCCGCGTGCTGACGGTGCTGCGTGAACACTATGCCCTGCTGGAGCAGGAGCAGGGCCTGGCGCTGATGTCGCTGAAGGTCGCGGCGCGCTGGCTGAAACAGGCCCAGCTTCAGCCAGGCGAAGAGGGGCTAAAACCGCAGCCGCTGTTGATCCCGATTCGGCTGAAGATCGATCGGCCGGAGCAGCAGGCGCTCCGGACCTGGGCGGACCTGCTCAGCCAGATGGGGATGGAGTTGCAGTCGGAGGCGCAGCATGTGACGCTGCGGGCGGTGCCTTTACCGTTACGAACACAAAATTTACAAATCTTGATTCCGGAACTGTTAGGCTATTTGGCCCGGCAGCAGGAAATTTCCGCCGCAGAGCTGGCCCAGTGGCTGGCGCGACAGAGCGAAGCGGACTCTTCCGACTGGAATCACTCGCAGGCGATTGCGTTACTGGCGGAGCTGGAGCGACTCTGTCCCCAGCTTCTGAAATCGCCGCCTTCTGGCTTATTGCAAGTCGTAGAGATTGAGAGCGCACTGAACGCCCTGAATAATGAGTGAAATGAACCAGGCTGGCCGGCCGAAGGCTATTTTTTTGATGGGACCGACCGCGTCCGGTAAGACGGCGTTAGCTATTTCGCTGCGTCAATATCTTCCGGTGGAACTTATCAGCGTTGATTCTGCCTTAATCTATCGAGGAATGGATATAGGCACGGCGAAACCGTCGGCTGAAGAGTTAGCGCAGGCGCCCCATCGCCTGCTGGACATTCGCGATCCGGCGGAAGCGTATTCCGCCGCAGAGTTTCGTCGCGATGCGCTGGCAGAAATGGCGGAAATCATCCAAAGCGGGCGAATTCCGTTGCTTGTTGGTGGAACCATGCTCTATTTCAAAGCGTTACTGGAGGGATTATCGCCGTTGCCCTCGGCCGATCCCGACGTACGTCAGCGTATAGAGCAGATGGCGCGTGAAAAAGGATGGGAAGCCTTGCACCGTCAGTTATGCGAAATCGATCCGGTCGCCGGTAGTCGTATTCATCCGAATGATCCACAGAGACTTTCGCGAGCACTGGAAGTTTTTTTTATTTCGGGTAAAACTTTAACGGAACTGACAAAAACCTCTGGCGAAGCGTTACCCTACGATGTGTACCAATTCGCTATCGCACCTGCGCATCGCGAGCTGCTACACCAGCGCATCGCGTTACGTTTTGAACAGATGTTGGCGTCAGGATTTGAAGCGGAGGCTCGGGCCCTGTTTGCACGAGGTGATTTGCATACGGACATGCCTTCCATTCGCTGTGTAGGTTATCGTCAGATCTGGTCATATCTGGCTGGCGAAATCGATTACAACGATATGGTTTATCGGGGGATTTGCGCAACCCGGCAACTCGCTAAGCGACAGTTAACCTGGTTACGCGGCTGGCAAAATGTCCACTGGCTGGACAGCGAAAAGCCAGAGGCAGCGCGTGACAGGGTGCTACAGGTTCTTAGTGCGAAGCATGGGTGATTGTGTACAATTGATCCGTTATCGTGCGCAAATTTTTACGCAGTTTTTCAGAACCATCGGTTCTCAGTAACAAACAACAAGCATATAAGGAAAAGATAGAATGGCTAAGGGGCAATCATTACAAGACCCGTTTTTGAACGCTTTGCGTCGTGAACGTGTTCCGGTTTCGATTTATTTGGTGAACGGTATTAAGCTGCAAGGTCAGATTGAGTCTTTCGATCAGTTTGTCATTTTATTGAAAAACACGGTCAGCCAGATGGTGTATAAGCACGCCATTTCAACCGTGGTTCCATCCCGCCCGGTTTCACACCACAGCAATAATGCTGGCGGCGGCGGAAGCAACTACCACCACGGCGGTAGCAATCAGGCAGCGCAGACGCAGCCACAACAAGACGGTGATAGCGCGGAATAAGGCGTTACCGTAAAGCCAGGGCTGGAAAGCGCATCTGTTTTCCCGTCCTGGTATTTTATTTTAGCGAGGTTATAGCTTGTTTGACCGTTATGATGCCGGTGAGCAGGCCGTACTGGTACACATCTGGTTCTCCCAAGACAAAGAGATGGAAGACCTGCAGGAATTCGAAACGCTGGTTTCTTCCGCAGGCGTCGAAGCGCTGCAAGTCGTTACGGGCAGCCGTAAAGCGCCACATCCCAAATATTTTGTCGGTGAAGGAAAGGCAGTTGAAATTGCCGATGCGGTAAAGTCGAGTGGAGCATCGGTCGTTTTATTCGATCATGCCTTAACGCCTGCTCAGGAACGTAATCTTGAGAGGCTGTGCGAATGTCGTGTAATCGATCGCACCGGCTTAATTCTTGATATTTTTGCCCAGCGCGCTCGCACCCATGAAGGGAAATTGCAGGTCGAGCTGGCTCAATTACGCCATCTCGCCACCCGTCTGGTGCGCGGATGGACTCACCTTGAACGACAAAAAGGCGGTATCGGCCTGCGTGGTCCGGGTGAAACGCAGCTGGAAACCGACCGCCGTTTGTTACGTAACCGAATCAGCCAGATCCTCTCCCGTCTCGAGCGCGTTGAAAAGCAGCGCGAGCAGGGCAGACAGGCGCGCGCCAAAGCGGACGTGCCGACGGTTTCGCTGGTGGGTTATACCAACGCCGGCAAATCCACTCTTTTCAACGCCATTACCTCAGCGAATGTCTATGCGGCGGATCAGCTGTTCGCCACGCTCGATCCGACCCTGCGTCGATTGAATGTGGCTGACGTAGGCGAAGTGGTGCTGGCCGACACGGTCGGATTTATTCGCCATTTGCCGCACGATCTGGTGGCGGCGTTTAAAGCGACGCTGCAGGAAACCCGTCAGGCTACCCTGCTGCTGCATGTTATTGATGCGGCTGACGTGCGTCTCAACGAGAATATCGAGGCGGTTGACGCCGTGCTCGAAGAGATCGAAGCCGACGAAATCCCGGCGCTGCTGGTAATGAATAAAATCGATCTGCTGGAGGCTTTTGAGCCGCGAATCGATCGCAATGAAGAGGGGCTTCCCGTGCGCGTCTGGCTTTCCGCCCAGAGCGGCGCAGGCATTCCCTTGCTCTGGCAGGCGCTTTCCGAACGTTTGTCAGGCGAAATCGCTCAGTTCGAGCTGCGCCTGCCGCCGGAGGCGGGTCGCCTGCGCAGCCGTTTCTACGAGCTGCGGGCGATTGAAAAAGAGTGGAACGAAGATGACGGCAGTATGGGTTTGCAGGTGCGTATGCCGATGGTGGACTGGCGACGTTTGTGCAAACAGGAAGCGTCACTGATTGAGTACGTTGTTTAATTTGTTGCCCAAACGCATTTACCCGAACTTTTTCAGGTTTTAGCAACGCGGCGGCAGAGTGAAGCGCCGGGCGCTTTCATCAATCGATAAGCGACCGGGCAGCCAATGCCGCCGTAGCCTGCAAAAGGCAAGGTATCACCGCACATACAATAAATGGAGTATAAACATGGCGTGGAATCAGCCCGGTAATAACGGACAAGACCGCGACCCGTGGGGAAGCAGCAATAATCAAGGCGGCAACTCTGGGGGAAATAAAGGGGGACGCGATCAGGGTCCTCCCGATCTGGATGATATCTTCCGTAAGCTGAGCAAGAAGCTCGGCGGACTGGGCGGTGGCAAACAGATCGACAGTAATCAGCGAGGCTCGGGCAACAGCGGCAAGCTGTACGGCATCGTGGCGGTTGCTGCCGTGGTTATCTGGGCCGCCAGCGGCTTCTATACCATCAAGGAAGCCGAGCGCGGCGTCGTGACGCGCTTCGGCAAATTCAGTCATCTGGTCGAGCCGGGCCTGAACTGGAAACCCACCTTCATCGATCAGGTCCGCGCGGTGAACGTCGAGGCCGTGCGCGAGCTGGCGGCTTCCGGCGTGATGCTGACCTCCGACGAAAACGTGGTGCGCGTTGAGATGAACGTGCAGTACCGCGTCACCGATCCTGAACGCTATCTCTATGCCGTGACCAGTGCCGACGACAGCCTGCGTCAGGCGACCGACAGCGCGCTGCGCGGCGTGATCGGCCGTTCCACCATGGATCGCATCCTGACCGAAGGCCGTACCGTGGTGCGTAGCGACACCCAGCGCGAACTCGACGAAACCATTCGCCCTTACAACATGGGGATTACGCTGCTGGACGTTAACTTCCAGGCCGCGCGTCCGCCGGAAGAGGTGAAGGCCGCGTTTGACGACGCGATCGCCGCACGCGAAAACCGCGAGCAGTACGTGCGCGAAGCGGAAGCTTACGCCAACGAAGTGCAGCCGCGCGCCAACGGTCAGGCGCAGCGCATTCTGGAAGAGGCGCGCGCCTATAAAGAGCGCACCGTGCTGGAAGCGCAGGGTGAAGTAGCGCGTTTCGCCAAGCTCCTGCCGGAATATAAGGCCGCGCCGGAAATCACCAAAGAGCGTCTCTATATCGAAACCATGGAGCGCGTCTTGAGCAACACCCGTAAAGTGCTGGTTAACGAGCGCGGCAATAATCTGATGGTGCTGCCGTTGGATCAGCTGATGCGCGGCGGCCAGACTTCGGGCGGCCGTAGCGATCAGCAGGGCGCCAGCCTGATGAAGCTGCCGGCGGAGTCCGACAGCAGCGCCAGCCGCAATAGCGGTTCGTCATACAATCCGGCAAGCATCATGGATCAGCGACGAGCGAACGCTCTGCGCAACGATACCCAGCGCGAAGGGAGAGAATAACCGATGCGTAAGTCTGTAATCATTTTAATCGTGGTCGTGCTGGTGGGGCTTTACGCGTCACTGTTCGTGGTGCAGGAAGGCCAGCGCGGCATCGTGCTGCGCTTCGGCAAAGTGCTGCGTGACGACGATAACAAACCCCTGGTATATGAGCCGGGCCTGCACTTCAAGGTGCCTTTTATCGAAGCGGTAAAAAACCTCGACGCACGCATTCAGACCATGGATAACCAGGCCGATCGCTTCGTCACCAAAGAGAAGAAAGATCTGATCGTCGACTCCTACATCAAATGGCGCATCAGCGACTTCAGCCGTTACTACCTGGCGACCGGCGGCGGCGATGTCTCTCAGGCGGAAGTGCTGCTGAAGCGTAAGTTCAGCGACCGCCTGCGCTCTGAAATGGGCCGGCTGGACGTGAAAGAGATCGTGACCGATTCCCGCGGTCGTCTCACTACCGACGTGCGCGACGCCCTGAATACTGGCAGCGCAGGCAACGACGACGAAGTGCAGACGCCAGCGGCGGATGACGCCATCGCCAGCGCGGCGGCGCGCGTTTCGCGCGAAACCAAAAACGAACCGGCTATCAATCCGAACAGCATGGCGGCGCTGGGCATTCAGGTTGTGGATGTCCGCATCAAGCAGATCAACCTGCCGGCTGAGGTTTCCGACGCGATCTATAACCGCATGCGCGCCGAGCGTGAAGCGGTTGCCCGTAGCCAGCGTTCTCAGGGTCAGGAAGAGGCGGAAAAACTGCGCGCCCAGGCGGATTATCAGGTAACGCGCACGCTGGCGGAGGCGCAGCGCGAGGCGCTGATCACCCGCGGCGACGGCGATGCCGGCGCGGCGAAGCTGTTTGCCGACGCCTTCAGTCAGGATCCCGATTTTTACGCCTTTATTCGTAGCCTGCGCGCTTACGAAACCAGCTTCAACAATAATCAGGACGTTATGGTGTTGAGCCCGGACAGCGATTTCTTCCGCTATATGAAAACGCCTTCTAACGCAACGCGATAAGAAACTGATATAAATGGCGGGCCGGCAATCATGTCGGCCCGTTTTTATTGGGATGACAGAATGAATACAACCATCTGGATGGCGCTGGCGTTAGTGTTGGTACTGGAAGGGCTTGGGCCAATGTTTATGCCGCGTTTCTGGCGACGGCTGATCCTGTCGCTGGCGCAGCTGCCCGATCGGCTGCTGCACCGTTTCGGCGGCGGCCTGGTGGTATCGGGCGTCGTGATTTACTACATGCTCAGCGTACAAGGACGCTGACCGGGGTTTATCGTAAAACCGAACCCCGTCAGTTGCGCTGTTTTATCGGCGTAAATTGTGCGTTTGCAGCCGGATCTCTACCAGATGTTGTATTGATCAAAACTCGGGCAAAAAAGCGCGCAATCGTATGCTAAAAGTGCTGAAAGTGGAAAAATCAGATGGTAGAATCCATTTTTAAGCAACAGGTGATTTTGAAAAAATGGGTAAGAACGTCGTCGTACTGGGCACCCAATGGGGTGACGAAGGCAAAGGTAAGATCGTAGACCTTCTGACGGAACGCGCGCAATACGTTGTGCGTTACCAGGGTGGCCACAATGCGGGCCATACGCTTGTCATCAACGGTGAAAAAACCGTCCTCCACTTAATCCCTTCCGGCATTCTGCGTGAAAACGTAACCAGTATCATCGGCAACGGCGTCGTGCTTTCGCCTGAAGCCTTGATGAAGGAGATGAAAGGCCTGGAAGATCGGGGTGTGCCGGTACGCGAACGTCTGCTGCTTTCTGAAGCCTGCCCGTTAATCCTTCAATACCATGTCGCTATGGATCTGGCGCGCGAAAAAGCGCGCGGCGCCAAAGCGATCGGCACTACCGGCCGCGGCATCGGCCCGGCCTATGAAGATAAGGTAGCGCGTCGCGGTCTGCGCGTCGGCGATCTCTTCAATAAAGAGACCTTTGCCGCCAAGCTGAAAGAAGTGGTGGATTACTACAACTTCCAGCTGGTGCATTACTACAAAGAAGACGCGGTAGACTATGACAAAGTGCTGCAGGATGTGCTGGCGGTAGCCGATATCCTGACCGGCATGGTAGTCGACGTTTCCGAGCTGCTGGACAATGCACGTAAGCGCGGCGACCTGATCATGTTCGAAGGCGCGCAGGGCACGCTGCTGGATATCGACCACGGCACCTATCCCTACGTCACCTCGTCAAACACCACCGCAGGCGGCGTGGCGACCGGTTCCGGCATCGGTCCGCGTTATGTGGACTACGTGCTGGGCATCGTCAAAGCTTATTCTACGCGTGTCGGCGCAGGCCCGTTCCCGACCGAGCTGTTCGACGAAACCGGCGAGTTCCTGTGCAGCAAAGGCAACGAGTTCGGCGCCACCACCGGCCGCCGCCGTCGCACCGGCTGGCTGGATGCGGTCGCCGTGCGCCGCGCCGTACAAATCAACTCGCTTTCCGGCTTCTGTATGACCAAGCTGGACGTGCTGGATGGTCTGAAAGAGGTGAAAATTTGCGTCGCTTACCGTATGCCGGACGGCAGCGAAGTGACCACCACGCCGCTGGCAGCCGAAGGCTGGGAAGGCATCGAGCCGATTTACGAAACGCTGCCGGGCTGGAGCGAAAACACCTTTGGCGTGAAAACGCTGGAAGGGCTGCCGCAGGCGGCACGCGATTACATTAAGCGGGTTGAAGAAGTGACCGGCGTTCCGGTAGATATTATTTCTACCGGCCCGGACCGTAGCGAAACGATGATTCTGCGCGATCCGTTCGACGCTTAATTGACCCAGGCCGGACATTGTCCGGCCTCTGTTTTTCTGCTTGCTGGCTCCGCTTACCCTGTCCTGTTCTCATCCAATCGTAAGTTGCCTGAAAAAATGCCCCGGCATCCCTGCGCTGGTTTATCATCTTATCTAAGCGCAACGCGAATACAGGGTCGAAAATGACCTTTGCTGATCCACTGAGGTTGATGTGCAGCTAACGAGTTTTACTGATTACGGCTTGCGGGCGTTGATTTATCTGGCGACGCTGCCTGAGGGTCGTTTGACCAACATTACCGCAGTAACCGAAACCTATGGTGTCTCACGCAATCATATGGTGAAAATCATTAACCAGCTAAGCCGCGCGGGTTTTGTCGCGGCGATACGCGGGAAAAACGGCGGCATTCGTTTAGGCATGGATGCGGATAAAATCATCATCGGCGACGTTGTACGTAAAATGGAGCCGCTACAATTAGTTGACTGCACCGGCTGCAGCATTACTCCCGCGTGTCGCTTACGAAAGGCGATGAGCGATGCTATTCAGCTCTTTTTACAGGAGCTGGACAAATACACGCTGGCAGACTTAGTCAAAGGTAACGAACCTTTGTATCACATTTTATTGTCCGAACCGCCGGTGGCAATGACCCATAAATGACATCGGAGGAACCGCTATGTCAAAAGATCCTTTTCAGGAAAGAGAAGCTGAAAAATACGAAAATCCCATTCCGAGCCGGGAGTTTATTCTCGCTCACTTAGAAAAACGGGAAAA
>DENB01000092.1 GCA_002359495.1 Enterobacteriaceae bacterium UBA2655 | reverse complement strand
CGTTATCGCCAGACTCGGCGCGCTGCTGCGTTTGCGGGGCCGCTTGCTCTCCACGCTGGAAGTGGACGAAGCGCGCTGGCCGCTGGCCGGCATCGCCGTCTCGTCGCGCGGCGTCGAGGGCCGCCTGCAGGCGATTCTTAAGGCGCACGATCCCAACTTCGGCCGCTTTACCCTGCACCTTGACGGACGCGCCAGCGCGTTCTGGCCCGATGCCGGACGCTGGAACTGGCGCTACTGGGGAGAAGGCGTGATGGCGCCGCTGCATGCGAAATGGGACGTAAAGGGCACCGGCAGCTGGCAGGATACGCTGATAGAACTCAGCACGCTCTCTACCGGTTTCGACCAGTTGCAGTACGGCATGGTGAAGGTCAACAAGCCGCGTCTGACGCTCACGGCGCCGGTGCGCTGGCAGCGCAGCCCGCAACGGCCCGCCTTTCACGGCGATTTTCAGTTGCGAGCGGCGAAGACTCATCTCAGCAACGGCGGCTGGCTGCCGCCATCGACGCTGGGCTTTCAGGTCAACGGCGACAGTCCCAGCCGCTTTCTCTGGCGCGGCCAGCTGCGCGCCGATGAGATTGGTCCGCTGCGCGTTGAGGGGCGCTGGGATGGCGAACGGCTGCGCGGCTCCGCCTGGTGGCCGTCGCAGTCGCTGAGCGTGTTTCAGCCGTTGCTCAGCCCGGCGCTGAAAATGAAAATTCAGTCCGGCGAGCTGAAGGCGCAGGCGGCCTTTTCCGCCGCCAGCGATCAGGGGTTTGAAGCGGGCGGCCACTGGACAGTGAAACAGGGCAGCCTCAGAACGCCGGACAGCACAGTCAGCGGCATCGACTTTTCATTGCCGTTTCGTCTAAAAGACCAGCAGTGGCAGCTGGGCGTGCGCGGGCCGGTTTCCCTGCGCATCGCGGAAATCAAAAATCAGTTCGCCATACAAAACATCAGCGCCGATCTTCAGGGCTACTACCCCTGGAGCGAACGTCAGCCGCTGACGTTAAGCAACGTTAACCTCGATCTGCTGGACGGCAATATTAGCCTGAACAGCCTGCGTCTGCCGCAGCACGCGGCGGCGCGCGTGATAATGCGCGATATCAGCATGAGCAGGCTAATTACGGCGCTGAAACCCAAACAGCTCGCGCTCTCTGGCAAAATAGAGGGCGAACTGCCTTTGTGGGTGGATCAGCCGCGCTGGCTGGTGGAAAAGGGCTGGGTCGCTAATCAGGGGCCGCTGACGCTGCGTCTGGATAAAGAGATGGTCGATGCCATCGCCGGGAATAATTTCGCCGCCGGCGCGGCAATCAACTGGCTGCGCTATATGGAGATCTCCCGCGCCCGGGCGACGCTCAATCTGGACAGCGCAGGCAATCTGACTCTGCAATCGCAGGTTAACGGCACCGGCCGCTATGAAAACCGTAAGCAGTCGCTCAATCTCAACTATCGGCATCAGGAAAATCTTTTTCAGCTCTGGCGCAGCCTGCGCTATGGCGATAACTTGCAATCCTGGGTGGAGCAAAACGCCGCCCTGCCACCAAACAAGGATTCGACACCATGAGCCAAAGGATGATAATAGCGATGGTCGCGTGGCTGCCGCTGGCGGGCTGCGTGCCGCGCGTCGAGGTTTCCACGCCGGAGCCGATCACCATCAATATGAACGTGAAAATCGATCACGAAATTCACATTAAAGCGGATCAGGATGTGGACGCGCTGCTGAAAAAGCAGAGCGAACTGCAATAAAAAACGCCGGGCATAAAAAAGCCGGGCATCAGGCCCGGCAAGAAGTAGCTTAAGAATTTACCAATGATCAAGCAGCAACAATCTGTTTAATGGTCTCTTTCGCGTCGTTTGCTGCCTTGCTGGCCGCTTCCGGGCCGTAGGCCATACCTTCCGCAAACACGAAATCGACCTCGTTCAGGCCGAGGAAGCCCAGGAACAGCTTCAGATAGGGGGTCAGCAAATCGGCCGGGGTATCTTTATGGATGCCGCCGCGGCTGGTGATCACCACCACGCGTTTGCCTTTTACCAGACCTTCCGGGCCTGCTTCGGTATAACGGAAGGTAACGCCGGCGCGGGCGATCAGGTCGAAGTAGTTTTTCAGCTGGGTCGGGATGTTGAAATTGTACATCGGCGCCGCCATAACGATAACGTCATGCGCCTGCAGTTCGGCGATCAGCTCGTCAGACAGCGCCAGCGTTTCCTGCTGACGCGGCGTCAGCTGCGCGTCGGACGGACGCAGCGCGCCGACCAGTTCGCCATCCAGCACCGGAATCGGATTCGCCGCCAGATCGCGTACGGTAACATCGTTGCCTTTCGCGCGCGCCTGCTCAACATAGAAATCAGCCAGCTGGCTGGACTGGGAGTAACCGGCAAAAATGCTGGACTTCAGAACTAATACTTTGCTCATACTATTTTCCTGTCTTTAACGCGGAAGTCTTCCCGCTCAATGGGTTACACTTTAAGGGCATTAACAGCCAGGGGAAAGCGCAATATTTCGAGAGCAATGTTCGAATTTATTGAATAAGCGCAGGGGCGCAACGGCGCCGGTCAGCGCCGAAATATGCTATGATGCGCCCAATTCACTCTCTGAATCAGCCGGTTACTCCGGCCGACCAGCCGTCGTCTTCCGGGACCGGACTGGCAAAAAAGGTACGTCTTTATGTCATCACAGGTTTCATCTCCCTTCGCCACGCTTTGGTCACGCCTGGATCACCTGATGCTGCGCGATCGCCAGCGCCTGCAACGTCGTTTGCAGGGGGCGGGGAAAGTTAAAAATTCTGCGGCGCAGCAGGGGATCGCGGCGGAACTGGAGCAGGAGATCGCTCAGGCGGAACAGCGCGTGGCGCAGCGCGCCGCCGCCACGCCGCGCATCCGCTTTCCGGAAAATTTGCCGGTCAGCCAGAAACAGCAGGATATCGCCGACGCGATTCGCGATCATCAGGTGGTGATCGTCGCAGGCGAAACCGGCTCGGGCAAAACCACGCAGCTGCCTAAGATTTGTCTCGCCCTCGGGCGCGGCGTAAAAGGGTTGATCGGCCATACCCAGCCGCGTCGCCTGGCGGCGCGCACCGTGGCGAACCGCATCGCCGACGAGCTGGAGACTTCGCTCGGCGGCTGCATCGGCTATAAGGTGCGCTTTAACGATCAGGTCAGCGACACCACGCAGGTCAAGCTGATGACCGACGGCATCCTGCTGGCGGAGATTCAGCAGGATCGTCTGCTGCTGCAGTATGACACTATCATTATCGATGAGGCGCACGAGCGCAGCCTGAATATCGATTTCCTGCTGGGCTATCTGCGCGAACTGCTGCCGCGCCGCCCCGATCTGAAAGTGATTATCACCTCGGCGACCATCGATCCGCAGCGCTTTTCGCGCCATTTCCATAACGCGCCGGTGATTGAAGTTTCCGGGCGCACCTATCCGGTCGAGGTGCGCTACCGGCCGATCGTGGAGGAGGCGGAGGATACCGAACGCGATCAGCTGCAGGCGATTTTCGATGCGGTAGATGAGCTGGGCCAGGAGAGCCGCGGCGACATTCTGATTTTCATGAGCGGCGAACGGGAGATCCGCGACACCGCCGATGCACTGATGAAGCGCGACCTACCGCATACGGAAATTTTACCGCTGTTCGCCCGCCTCTCGAACGCCGAACAGAACCGCGTTTTTCAGCCACACGGCGGCCGACGCATCGTGCTCGCCACCAACGTGGCGGAAACCTCGCTGACGGTGCCGGGCATCAAATATGTCATCGACCCCGGCACGGCACGCATCAGCCGCTACAGCTATCGCACCAAAGTGCAGCGTCTGCCGATCGAGCCGGTGTCGCAGGCGTCGGCGAATCAGCGTAAAGGCCGTTGCGGACGCGTCTCCGAAGGGATCTGTATTCGTCTCTATTCGGAGGAGGATTTCCTCAGCCGTCCGGCCTTTACCGACCCGGAAATTTTACGCACCAACCTCGCGTCGGTTATTTTGCAGATGACCGCGTTGGGCCTGGGCGACATCGCCGCCTTTCCCTTTGTCGAGGCGCCGGATAAGCGCAACATTCAGGACGGGGTGCGGCTGCTGGAGGAACTGGGCGCCATCACGCTCAGCGACGACAACCGCTACAAACTGACCGCCTCCGGCCGCCAGCTGGCGCAGCTGCCGGTGGATCCGCGTCTGGCGCGCATGGTGCTGGAGGCGCAAAAGTTCGGCTGCGTACGCGAGGTGATGATTATTACCGCCGCGCTCTCGATTCAGGATCCGCGCGAGCGTCCGGTCGAGAAGCAGCAGGCCTCCGATGAGAAACATCGCCGCTTCGCTGATAAAGAGTCCGATTTTCTCGCCTTCGTCAATCTCTGGAACTATCTGCGCGAGCAACAGCAGGCGCTCTCCGGCAACCAGTTCCGTCGTCAGTGCCGAAGCGATTACCTCAACTATCTGCGCGTGCGCGAATGGCAGGATATCTATACCCAGCTGCGTCAGGTGGTGCGCGAGCTGGGCATCCCGGTCAACAGCGAACCGGCGGGATTCCGCGAGGTTCACTGTGCGCTGCTGACCGGTCTGCTGTCGCATATCGGCCAGAAAGACGCGGAGAAGCAGGATTTTACCGGCGCGCGCAATACGCGTTTTTCCATCTTCCCCGGCTCCGGTCTGTTTAAGAAGCCGCCGAAGTGGACGATGGTGGCCGAACTGGTGGAGACCAGCCGCCTTTGGGGACGCATCGCCGCGCGTATCGACCCGGAGTGGATCGAGCCGCTGGCGCAGCACTTGATTAAACGCAGCTACAGCGAGCCGCACTGGGAAAAATCGCAGGGCGCGGTGATGGCGACCGAGAAGGTAACGCTCTACGGCCTGCCGATCGTGGCCGCGCGTAAGGTCAACTACAGCCGCATCGATCCGGCCCTGAGCCGCGAGCTGTTTATCCGCCACGCGCTGGTGGAAGGCGACTGGCAAACGCGCCACGCCTTTTTCCGCACCAACCAAAAGCTGCGCAGCGAAGTCGAAGATCTGGAACATAAATCGCGTCGCCGCGATATTCTGGTGGACGACGAGACGCTGTTCGCCTTTTATGACCAGCGCATCGGCCATGAGGTGGTTTCCGCCCGCCATTTCGACAGCTGGTGGAAACAGGCGAGCCGGGAAAATTCCGAGCTGCTGAATTTCGATAAGCAGTTGCTGATTAAAGAGGGCGCGGAGAAGGTCAGCCAGCTCGACTATCCGAACTTCTGGCATCAGGGCAATTTGAAATTACGCCTCAGCTACCAGTTCGAGCCAGGCGCGGACGCCGACGGCGTCACCGTGCATATCCCGCTGCCGCTGCTGAACCAGGTCGAGGATCAGGGCTTTGAATGGCAGATCCCGGGGGTAAGGCGCGAACTGATTATCGCACTAATCAAGTCGCTGCCTAAACCGCTGCGTCGTCATCTTGTGCCTGCGCCCAACTACGCCGAGGCTTTCCTGGGCCGCGCGGCGGCGCTGGAGATGCCGCTGCTGGACGCGATGGAGCGGGAGTTCCGTCGTATGACCGGCGTCACCATCGAGCGCGACGCCTGGCAGTGGGAACAGGTGCCCGATCATCTGAAAATGACCTTCCGCGTGCTGGATGAACATAACCGCAAGCTGCAGGAAGGAAAAGACCTCATGGCGCTGAAGGCGCAGCTGAAAGGCAAGGTGCAGGAGACGCTGTCGAAAGTGGCAGACAACGGACTGGAGCAGAGCGGACTGCATATCTGGAGCTTCGGCGATCTGCCGCAGAGCTACGAGCAGAAGCGCGGCAGCTATCAGGTGAAAGCCTGGCCGGCGCTGGTGGACGAAAAGGATAGCGTGGCGATTCGCCTGTTCGACAGCGAGCACGAGCAGCAAAAAATGATGTGGCGCGGCCAGCGTAGGCTGCTGCTGCTGAATATTCCGTCTCCGGTGAAATACCTGCACGAGAAGCTGCCCAACAAGGCGAAGCTCGGGCTTTACTTCAACCCTTATGGCAAGGTGCTGGAGCTGATTGACGACTGCATCGCCTGCGGTATCGATAAACTGATGGCGGAAGCGGGCGGACCCGCCTGGCGGGAAGAAAGCTTTGAGCAGCTGCGCGAAAAGGTGCGCGCCGAGCTGAACGAAACGGTGGTAGAGATCGCCAAACAGGTCGAACAGATCCTGACCACGGTATTCAACATCAACAAGCGGCTGAAAGGGCGCGTCGATATGACGATGGCGCTGGCGCTTTCCGACATCAAGGCACAGATGAGCGGGCTGGTTTACCGCGGCTTCGTGACCGCCAACGGCTGGAAGCGGCTCGGCGATACGCTGCGCTATCTGCAGGGCATCGAGCGGCGGCTGGAGAAATTGCCGGTCGATCCGCACAGCGATCGCGCGCGAATGCTGAAGGTGCAGGCGGTAGAGCAGGCGTGGCAAAGCTGGCGCAACAAGCTGCCGCCGCAGCGTCAGGATGACGACGAGGTGCAGGCGATTCGCTGGATGCTGGAGGAGCTGCGCATCAGCTATTTCGCCCAGCAGCTGGGCACCCCTTATCCCATCTCCGATAAGCGGATCCTGCAGGCGATGGAGCAGGTCGCGGCATAACAAAAAAGGCAGCCTTCGCGGGCTGCCTTTTTTTACCTTCATTTTTCAGAGCGCCAGATCTTCCAGCTTATCGCGAAATGAGGTGACGGCGATGGCGCGGTTATCCGCCAGGTAGCGGTCTTTCGCCGCCGGCGCGGAGCTTTGCACCGCGATCAGCTGCCAGCCGTTGTCGCGCTTCAGCAGCAGCGGCGAGCCGCTGTCGCCGGGCAGGGTATCGCACTGATGCGACAGCACCGCGCGCTGCGCCCAGCCGGTCACCAGACAATCGCTGTGCGAGTAAAGCGTATCGAGATGATCTTCCGGGTAGCCAGCCTGCGTCACCTTGCGTCCGCTCTGCTTCAGCGCCGCGGTCAGTTCGCCGCGCGAGCCGTCGAACAGCGGGATCGGCGTAATGCCCGAAGGAGGGTTGTGCAGGATCACCAGACCATAATCGAAGGGCGCGGCGTCGGGCGGCACAATCCAGCCTTCGCCATCCGCTTTGAGCTTCTTCGCCAGCGTCGGTTCGACGCGGGCGTCGATATCATGGATCTCATAGCGCCAGCCCTTACTGCCCGCCATAAAACGCAGCGCGACCGGCTTGTCGAAATTTCCGGGAGGCGTCAGCAGACAGTGCCCGGCAGTCAGCGCCAGGTGCGCCGAGATTAAGGTGGCCGTACAGAGATTGCCGCTTTCGGTTTCCAGCTGGCCAATGGCGTCCCAGGGAACGGCGGAAACCTCAGAAATGGCCTGGCGGTGATCTTTACCAAAGAACAGCGTCTTGATCTCGTCTGGATTAGGCGCTTCGTCATCATCATCGGCATGAACGGCGGCGGTAAAATTGAATAAACCAACAAATAACAAGATAGCCAGGCGCATAGTTCTCTCAGTAGCGAGAATAAATAGAAGTTTTAGTCATCACGCTTGAGCAATAACTATAGTCGGTGAGCGGTAAAAAAGGGAGATTTATTGGAATAATCAGCACGCTACAACGACTAAACAAAAAAGCAGAGCGCAACGATGCCGCAGAGGATCATCACAAGAAGGATAATTTCGAAGCGATAGCGACGCGCCATTCTTTGCGACTCCAGTAAACAAACACCCGGCAGAACCGGGTGTTTTTATTCAGTAAAGCATCATCGGGTGCGCGAGCGAACCTGATTATTTTGCTGCAGGCTTAACCACTTTTTTGTGGTGCTTTTTAGCCGCCTGAGCTTTCTGCTCCGCAGGCTTTTTAGCGGTTTTTTTCACGTGCTTCCTGGCGGCCTGGGCTTTCTGAGCGGCCGCTTTTTTGTGCTTGTGCACGGTTTTGTGCGCGGCTTTAGCCGGTGCGGTCGCGGTGGTCGTTGCCGGCGCAGCGGTGGTTTCAGCTGCGAAAGCGACAGAAGAGAGACCCATAGCAGCGGCGATCACCAGTGCAAATAATTTTTTCATTGCAAATTCCTCGGACTATTTTATGTATTAGCCCACTGCGGGGCCGGTGAAAGCACTATATGAAAACCCGCGATCGCTTTCCGTCACTGATTGGTATCGGCGTGTAACGGATTGTACAGCGTGCGGAAAAGCCGTGAGGAAAGAGGGAGCGGCGGCGAAAATCGCCGCCGCGGGGATCATCAGTCGGCCAGGTAGCGCTGCTCCAGATGCTGGCGGAACCACTGCGGGTTCAGGGTTTCCCCCGTTGCGTTCTGAAAAAGCCGATCGGTGGAGAAGCGGCTGCCGTGCTGCCAGATATTTTGCTGCAGCCAGTCAAACGTTGGCTGCAGATCCCCTTGCAGGATCTGCTGGTCGATTTGCGGCAACGCGCGCTTCAGCGCCTGAAACAGCTGCGCGGCGTACATCGCGCCAAGGGTGTAGGTAGGAAAGTAGCCGAATGCGCCGTCGGTCCAGTGAATGTCCTGCATACAGCCGTCGCGGTAGTTGCCGCGCGTATCCAGTCCGAGATAGCGCTGCATTTTCTCATCCCACAGAGTGGGGATCTCCTCAACCTCGATCTCGCCCTCAATCAACAGACGTTCGATTTCGTAACGCAGGATCACATGGGCGGGGTAACTCAGCTCATCGGCATCGACGCGAATCAGGCCCGGCTTCACGCGTTGCGTAAGGCGAATAAAATTGTCGCTCTGCAAGGCGGGTTGTTCGCCCATTTCCGCCGTGACCAACGGCAAAATATGCTGCAGAAACTCGCGGCTGCGCCCCAGCTGCATCTCCATAAACAGGCTTTGAGATTCATGTACCGCCACCGAGCGCGCCAGCGCGACCGGCTGACCTGACCACTGCTGCGGCAGATTCTGCTCATAGCGCGCATGGCCGGTTTCATGAATAACGCCCATCATGGCGCTCAGAAATTCGTTCTGGTTATAGCGGGTCGTGATGCGCACATCTTCCGGCACGCCGCCGCAGAACGGGTGCGCGCTGACGTCCAGCCGGCCATGGTTGAAATCAAACCCCAGCAGCTTCATCAGGCTCAGCCCCAGCTGGCGCTGCGATTCCACGGCAAAGGGACCGACCGGTGGAGAGAGCGGCTGGCCGGCCTGTTTGGTCACCACCTGTTGCAGCAGGTCCGGCAGCCAGCTTTTCAGCTCGCCGAAAATCGCGTCCAGCCTGGCGCTGGTCATGCCCGGCTCATAAAGATCCAGCAGCGCGTCGTAGCGCGTGCCGCCGCTCGCTTCCGCCCGCAGGCGCGCCTCTTCGCGGCTCAGCGCCACCACCTCTTTTAAATTGGCGGCAAAACCCTGCCAGTCGTTGGCCGGACGCTGCTGACGCCAGGCATGCTCGCAGCGCGATCCGGCGATCGATTTCGCCTCCACCAGCGAGGCGGGCAGCAGCGACGCCTGCTGCCAGGCGCGGCGCATTTCAAACAGGTTGGCCTTCTCGACGTCATTCAACGATTCCTGCTCCGCCGCCGCGATCAGCGTGCCGACGCGTTTGTCGGTCAGGATCTCATGCTGCAGTACGCTGAGTTCGGCCAGCGCTTCGCCGCGCGCGCGGCTGCCGCCGGCTGGCATCATCGTCTGCATATCCCAGCCGGCGACGGCGGAGAGATGGCCAAAACGGGAGAGTCGTAAAAAAGTAGCGCTAAGCTGTTGATAAGCTGAGGTCACGCGGGGCTCCTTGTTAATGTTAACGCGACGGGATCTCCCGCAAGGGTAAATCAACCGGCCAGCAAAAGCGAACGCTGGCGCCGCCCAGCGGGCTGCTTTCGATCGTCACCTTGCCGCGCAGCGCCTGCGCGATGGAGTGGACGATCGCCAGGCCGAGGCCGCAGCCGCCGGTGGCGCGATCGCGGCTGGGATCGAGCCGGACAAAGGGTTCGAACACGCGTTCGCGCTCGTCGGCGGGAATGCCGGGGCCGTCATCCTCCACCTGCAGGCAGCCCAGCGTGCCGTCAAACCAGAGGCTGATGCGCAGCCGCTGCTGAGCATAGCGCAACGCATTATTCACCAGGTTGTCCAGTACGCGCTCCATCAGGCGATGATCGGCGAAGCCGTGATTTTCGCGCTGCGGAATATCCAGCGCGATAGCCGCCTGCGGATTCAGGGCGCGCATATCGTCGATGCGCTCGCGCAGCCAGTCGGCGAGATCGACCCGTTGCAGATTAAGGTCGACGCGCGGACGGTCGAGGCGCGCGTAGGTCAACAGCTCTTCAATCAGGCTCTCCAGCTGGCCGATATCGCGGTTCAGCGCCAGCGATTCGTTCTCGCTCAGGTTATCGCTCATCTCCAGCCGGTAGCGCAGCCTGACCAGCGGGGTGCGCAATTCATGGGCGATGCCGTCGATCAGCTGTTTTTTACTGGCAACCAGCGTATTGATGTTGTCCGCCATCTGATTAAAGGCGACGCCCAGGCGGAACAGGCTGGAGGTGCTGTCGAAATGGGTTCGGACATCCAGCTCGCCGCGGCCGAAGCGCTGGGCGGCTTTCTCCAGGCGCAGCATCTCCTTCCAGTGCGGACGCATCCAGATAAACACCGGCAGCGCCAGCGACATGCCGATAAAGGCGAGCAGGGCGATATCCAGCAGCCGCATCTGGTGCAGATAGAACAGATAGGGGATCGGTCCAACGGAAAGCACATAGTGGCTGCGCGGAATATGCTGCAAAAAGGTGTATTTATCATCCAGCGCGACGATGCCGCCCGCACGCAGACGGCGCATATCCTCTTCGTCCAGCTGATATTTGCTTATCGGCTCGATTTGCAGATCGAAAGAGAGATCGAGATCGAGACTCTTGATGGTTTTATTCCAGTCGCGCGGCGGGATTTCGCGCAGCTCGCTGCGCATTAAAAAAAGCGAACTGGCCATCAGGTCGTTCATCGACTGGCGGCCTGCGCGCTCGGCAGTGAATTTGTACACCAGGCCGACCAGCAGCGTCATCACCAGAAAACAGACAAACAGCAACAGATAAAACTGGATAAAGAGCTTTCTCATGCTGAGCGGGTTTCCCAGGCCTGTGGCGCGAACAGATAGCCTTTATTACGAATGGTTTTGATACGGAAGGGTTCGGTGGCGCTGTCGTGCAGCTTTTTACGCAGCCGGGAGATCGCCACGTCGATGCTGCGGTCAAGGCCGTCGTAGCTGACGCCGCGCAGGTTTTTCAGCAGCGCATCGCGATTCAGGATCTGTCCGGCATGGCTCGCCAGCTCCCACAACAGATCGAAATCGGCGGTGGAAAGCGCGATCTGCTCGTCAAACAGCGTCACCTGACGGTTCAGGGTATCGATGGTCAGAGAACCGAAGCGCAGCACCTTCTGCGATTTCTGCGCAGGCAGCACGGTCTCTTCCGCCGATCCCTGCTGCGCCTGACGCAGATGCAGACGCAGACGCGCCAGCAATACCGCCGGCGGCGTGGTTTTCAGAATGTAGTCGTTGGCGCCCATCTCCAGCGCCAGAATATGGTTCATATCGCTGTCGAGCGAGGTCAGCAGCACGATCGGGCCGTGCCAGCTGGCGCGCAAATCGCGACAGAGCGTCATGCCGTCTTTGCCGGGCAGCATGATATCCAGCATTACCAGGTCAGGCTTGACCTCGGCGATCACCGCTTCGGCGCGGTCGCCGCGGGTTTCGACCATCACGTCGATATCGTGACGTCCAAGGTAAGCGGCGATCAGTTCGCCGACTTCCGGCTCATCTTCCACAAAAACGATTCTGTTCATAATTCACTGCGACAGGTAAGCATGGCCAGCAGCATAGCTTTTCCTGCATTTCAGCTCTATGCCACCGCACTAAATATCCACGGGTCACTGGTATCCACACGGCAAAATGTGCCATCATAACTATTGCGCCTTTGCGCAAGATTCGGAATCAATTGAAAAACAGGGGGAGTTGAGGGTGTCTGATAAAGAGCTGGCTTCAGCCATATACAGTGACCGCATCTGCTTCAATTACAGTGATTTTCTTTCCGCATCTTGCAAAAAACGCTGGAGCTTCGTCGACGCCATTTACGGCGTTATGCCGATTTTCGGCATGGTGACGCGTAAATCCGCCCACAGTGTACAGGCCAGCGACGAGCACCTGAAAGAATTAGCATTGCAAATCATTTCAACCCAGGTCAGCGACGAGATCAATATTGCCCGTCTCATCACGCTGGCGGAGCAACAGCAGATCGACCGCTTCGATATCCAGCTGCCTTATCCGCTTTCTGAGCAGCAGCTTGAGGCGATTCACAATGAATACCGCAAGCCGCTGAACCTGTCACAGCAGAACGACCTGCTGTGCGTCATTATTCCCGGCCTCGCGCACTAAGCCGTCAGCTGCCAGAGCGCCGGCAGCGATCCCGCAATCAACAGCACTATCGCCACCCGCTCCAGATGTGACAGTGTAACGTCGGCGCGTCCGCCCCGACGCGCATAGAGAAACAGCAGCACGCCCGGCGCGTAGAGCACCACCGACAGCAGTAAATGCAGCGGGCCGGAGGCGTAAAGCAGCCAGAGGCCATACAGGCTCGCCATTACGCCGGTCAGCATCGCCACCGGCTTGTTCTCTCCGCGCGCCACCTTAATCAGATAAAGCCCCACCAGCAGATAGGGAACCAGAATCATCTCCGAGGCGATGTTCAGCAGCGTATTGTAATCCGCATGGGTCAGGGCGATCAGGATCAGACAAACCTGAACGCTGCCGTTGGTCAGCCAGAGCGACGCGGCGGGCGCGTTACGCCGATTCTGCCGGGCGATGCTGCGCGGAAACGCGCCCTGTTGCGCGGCGAGATAAGGCACTTCCGCCGCCATAATGGTCCAGCTGAGATAGGCGCCGCAAACGGAAACGATCAGGCCGGCGGCAATCACCGCGTCGCCCCAGTGGCCGATAAGATGCGTCATCAGCCCCGCTATCGACGGGTTGCGCATCGCCGCCAGCTCGGCGCGCGGCACGATGCCCAATGAAAGCAGCGTCACCAGCAGATAGACCGTCAGCGCCGACAGCACCGCCAGCAGCGTGGCGCGGCCTACATCTTTTTTCTGACGCGCCCGCGCCGAGACCACCACCGCGCCTTCCACGCCGATAAACACCCAGAGGGTGATCAGCATCGTCTGTTTCACCTGCTCCCAGAGCGGCAGGCCAAGGCTCAGGCCGCTGAAATCGAAACGAAAACGATCCAGGTTAAACGCCATCACCGCCAGCACGATAAACAGCAGCAGCGGAATCAGCTTGCCGAGGGTGGCGAGCATGTTGATGGCCGCAGCGGTCTGTACGCCGCGCAGCACCAGCCAGTGCACCAGCCAGAGCAGAACGGAAGCCCCGAGCATCGCCTGCCAGGTATTGCCGTCGCCAAACATTACGCGGTCCGGCGTATCGGTAAAAAAGCTCAGGGCAGAGAAGACGATCACCAGATAGGAGACGTTGGCGATCACCGCGCAGAGCCAGTAGCCCCAGGCGGAGCAGAATCCCATTAGCTCGCCGAAACCGGCCCGGGCATAGGTAAAGATGCCGCCGTCGAGTTCCGGTTTCAGGCGCGTCAGCAACAGCATCGCCAGAGAAAGAAACACGATACCCACGCCGGTGATCAGCCAGCCGATCAAGAGCGCCGCCGGACCGGCCACCGCCGCCATATTTTGCGGCAAACTGAACACCCCTGCGCCCAGCATTGAACTGAGCACCAGTGCGGTCAGCGCACCGAGGCCTAATTTTTTCTCCAAAACGCCACCCTCTGTCAGCATAACTTGCTGGTTAACTTTCCTGCCGTCGAATTTTAACGCGTCATTTCGCGTTAAGTTAAACGGAATACCCTGAAAACAGGCGGCAGATTTTACGGAGAGAAGCGGCGGAGCGCAATGCGTGGCTATGCAAAAGCAGGCAGGAATTATGCAAAAGCAGAGGGCGACGGGCGTCGCCCTTTGGCAAGTTACTTGAACAGGTCAGCGGTTACCGTCAGGTTGCCGCCGCTCTGGTTCTGCCACTGTCGGGTGACGTGATAGTACTTGGCGCCTTTCTTCGCCGCGCGTTTCGCCGCTTCTTCCGACACTTCCGTCGGGGTGCCGAAGTGGCCGCTAAAGGAGACGGTATCAAACGGCTGCATCTGCGCGGCGGTGATGGCGTTCACTTCCTGAACGCTCTGACCGTTCGGCAGGGTGACGGTGTAACGCTGGCCAGTAGAGGTTTGCGTTTCAAAGAAGCGGCCGACGTTGGCGCTCGGCGTTTCCGATGAGGCGACGCCCGGAATTTCCACTTTCTTCGCCGCTTCGCCGCCGGCGGCCAGCGCCGCTTTTCCTGCTTCGGAGTTGGCTGGAATAGCGTTCGGACTCTGGACCTTGCGCTCTTTCGCATCGGCTTTATAGATATAAGCGGTGACGTACTGGTTGCCGCCGTTATTGGCGTCGATCTGGCGCACAATAAAGAAGGAGGCTGCGCCTTTGCTCTTCGCCGCTTTTGAAATCGCTTCGTTCACATCGGGCTGGCTGGCGAAGAAGCCGCTGACCGACACCGTGTCATAAGGTTCCAGGCGATAGGCTTCCGCTTTCGGCAGCTCTTTCACGCCGTTAAAGGTGCGCAGCGCAGGCGTATCGTCCGCTTTCGGCGCATCCTGATGATAAAGGTCCGCCGTTACGCGCCAGTTGCCGCTGTTGCCAGTGCTGTCGTTGATGCCCTGAATATAGTAAGCCGCAGCGCCCAGCTCGTCCGCACGTTTAGAAACGGCATCTGCCGCATCGCCGATCGCGTTAAAGCGACCAGTGATGTTGATACGTTCGAATGGCTTCAACGCGGCCGCTTTTTCCGGCGTCAGCTCCTGAGCGGCAAAGGCATTTGCCGTCAGCAGGGATAACAGGGCAGACGCCAGAATAGTGATCTTCAGCTTCATAAAAATAATCCTTCGCCTTACGCAAAAATGAGAACGAAAACGTGCTGGACTCTTGATGTATAACAGATTAGCCGCTGATTATTGCATGTAATAATGACGCTGTCTCAGTCAATTTCTGCGACATAAATCGACAAGTCGACTAACAAAATAATCTTTCTGTCATGCCTGTCTGCTATGGCTTTTTTATATTCTGGTTACCACTTTTGCGGGTAAGGCTTAGCGGACAAACAGTTAATGCTTTGTTAAATAAAAGTTTTTATTGAAACTTAATTCCTTGTGACACGATTTTGCATGGAGGAATATTTCTTATAGCGGCAAAAACGCAGCGCCAAATAAGGGCATTTTCGCCTTTCGCCTGAATATTTGTGTGAATGTCATAAGTGCGACTTATCGCTGTGGATCGATAAACATATTTTCAGTAGGTTATAAACACTTTGATACATGTGCATTTCGTTCATAAGCGGGTGAAACAGCGTTTCATACGCTGCGTCGTTATGCAGGTACAGGCCATCATCATTAACCGGTGAAAAGGAACAGTATGTTAATTGGGATACCCAAAGAGCGGTTGTCCAACGAATCTCGCGTGGCGGCAACGCCGAAAACCGTCGAGCAGCTGATTAAGCTGGGATTCAGCGTGACCGTGGAGCATGGCGCGGGTAAAGCCGCCAGCTTTGACGACGACAGCTTTGTTGCGGCAGGCGCTACGCTCAGCGATACGCAGCAAGTCTGGCAGTCGGACATTATGCTGAAGGTCAATGCGCCTGACGACGACGAGATTTCGCTGACGCGCGCTGGCAGCACGCTGGTCAGCTTTATCTGGCCTGCGCAAAACCCGGCGCTGTTGGAAAAACTGGCGGCGCGCGACATCAACGTGATGGCGATGGACGCCGTACCGCGCATCTCCCGCGCCCAGTCGCTGGACGCGCTGAGTTCGATGGCGAATATCGCAGGTTACCGCGCCATTGTCGAAGCGGCGCATGAGTTCGGCCGCTTCTTTACCGGCCAGATCACCGCTGCGGGCAAAGTACCGCCGGCGAAGGTGATGGTGATCGGCGCCGGCGTGGCCGGTCTGGCCGCCATCGGCGCGGCAGGCAGCCTCGGGGCAATTGTTCGCGCCTTCGACACCCGCCCGGAAGTGAAAGAGCAGGTGCAGAGCATGGGCGCGGAGTTCCTTGAGCTGGACTTCGAAGAGGAAGCCGGCAGCGGTGACGGCTACGCCAAAGTGATGTCGGAAGCCTTTATCAAGGCGGAGATGGCGTTGTTCGCCGCCCAGGCGAAAGAGGTGGATATCATCGTCACTACGGCGCTGATCCCAGGCAAGCCGGCGCCGAAACTCATTACTGCGGACATGGTCGACGCCATGAAGCCGGGCAGCGTTATCGTCGATCTGGCGGCGCAGACCGGCGGCAACTGTGAGCTGACCGTCGCCGATCGGGTGACGCTGACGAATAACGGCGTGAAAATCATCGGCTATACCGATCTGCCGAGCCGCCTGCCTACCCAGTCCTCTCAGCTTTACGGCACCAACCTGGTAAACCTGATGAAGCTACTGTGCAAAGAGAAAAACGGCGAAATCGCCATTGATTTCGACGACGTGGTGATCCGCGGCGTGACGGTGATCCGACAGGGCGAAGTGACCTGGCCTGCGCCGCCGATTCAGGTGTCGGCAGCCCTCAAAGCCGCTCAGCCCGCCGCACAGCCGGTTCATAAAGCTGAGGAAAAACCGGCTCGGACCTGGCGCAAATACATGCTGCTGGCGTTGGCTGTGGTGTTGTTCGCCTGTCTGGCGAACGTAGCGCCGAGCGAGTTCCTGTCGCACTTTACCGTATTTGCGCTTGCCTGCGTGGTGGGTTACTACGTGGTCTGGAACGTCAGCCATGCGCTGCATACACCGCTGATGTCCGTGACCAACGCCATCTCCGGCATTATCGTGGTGGGCGCGGTGTTGCAGATGGGGCACGGCGGCTGGGTGACCTTTCTCGCTTTTGTCGCGGTCCTCATCGCCAGCATCAATATCTTCGGTGGCTTCACCGTAACGCAGCGCATGCTGAAAATGTTTCGTAAGAATTAAGGGGTAGCAACATGTCTGGCGGATTAGTTACTGCAGCATATATTGTTGCCGCGATTCTGTTCATTTTCAGCCTTGCCGGTCTTTCAAAGCATGAGACCTCGAAGCAGGGCAATATTTTCGGCATGAGCGGCATGGCGATTGCGCTGCTGGCCACCATTTTCGGCCCCGATTCGGGTCACGTCGCCTGGATTCTGCTGGCGATGGTGATCGGCGGCGCGATCGGCGTACGGCTGGCGCAAAAGGTCGAGATGACCGAAATGCCGGAGCTGGTGGCCATTCTGCACAGCTTCGTCGGTCTGGCGGCGGTGCTGGTGGGCTACAACAGCTATATCGACCATGCGCCCGGCCTGGCGGCGGTGCTGGAGAATATTCATCTCAGCGAAGTCTTTATCGGCATCTTCATCGGCGCGGTCACCTTCACCGGTTCGATTGTGGCGTTTGGCAAACTGCGCGGCAAGATTTCGTCAAAGCCGCTGATGCTGCCGCATCGCCATAAGCTCAATTTGCTGGCGCTGGTGGTCTCTTTCCTGCTGCTGCTCTGGTTCGTACGCACCGACAGCAGCGGCGCGCAGGTCTTCGCGCTGCTGCTGATGACAGTCATCGCGCTGGCGTTTGGCTGGCATCTGGTGGCGTCGATCGGCGGGGCGGATATGCCGGTGGTGGTTTCGATGCTCAACTCCTATTCAGGCTGGGCGGCGGCGGCGGCGGGCTTTATGCTCAATAACGACCTGCTGATCGTGACCGGCGCGCTGGTAGGTTCTTCCGGCGCGATTCTCTCCTACATTATGTGTAAGGCGATGAACCGCTCTTTTATCAGCGTGATCGCCGGCGGCTTCGGCACCGACAGCAGCAGCGGCGGCGACAGCGAGGAAGCGGGCGAACACCGTGAAATCAGCGCCGAAGAGACGGCCGAGATGTTGAAGGCTTCCTCATCGGTGGTGATCACGCCCGGCTATGGCATGGCGGTGGCGCAGGCGCAATATCCGGTCGCGGAAATTACCGAAAAGCTGCGCGCGCGCGGCATTAAGGTGCGCTTCGGCATCCATCCGGTGGCTGGCCGTTTACCGGGACACATGAACGTGCTGCTGGCGGAAGCGCGCGTGCCTTACGACATCGTGCTGGAGATGGATGAGATCAACGATGATTTCAGCGATACCGACACGGTGCTGGTGATCGGCGCGAACGATACCGTCAACCCGGCGGCGCAAGAAGATCCGCGCAGCCCGATCGCCGGCATGCCGGTGCTGGAAGTGTGGAAAGCGCAAAATGTCATCGTCTTTAAGCGTTCGATGAACACCGGCTATGCCGGCGTGCAGAACCCGCTGTTCTTTAAAGATAATACCCATATGCTGTTTGGCGACGCCAAGGCCAGCGTAGAGGCAATTCTGAAATCGCTGTAATTAAAAAGGGGCGAATTTTCGCCCCTTTTACTTTTCATCCGCCCGCTTACTCGTCGTCATCCTCTTCATCGTCGTTATCCAGACCGATAGGCGATTTAAAATCGTCCGGCTTAATCGCCAGCAAATCGCAGCGCAGATGATCGATAACCTGCTCGGCCGTGTTGCCGAGGAACGCGGCTGAAATGCCGGTACGGCCGATAGTGCCCAGCACCACCACGCCGGCGTCAAGCTGGGAGGCCAGCTCCGGGATCACCTCTTCCGGCAGCCCTTTCGCGACGTGAGTAAACTCTTCGCCGATGCCGAATTTCTGCCGCAGCGCCTTCATCGCCACCAGATGCTGGCCGCGAATGGCGTCGTTGTAAACGCTGGGATCGAAGTCGGGCAGTTCAATCGCAATATTAATCGGGGTGATAGGATAAGCGCCGACCAGATGGACTTCCGTATGGTTGACCATCTCCGCCAGCAGAGCGGTTTCGCGAATCAGCTTTTGATTCAGCGCGTCGTGATGCGGCTCTTCGCTGGCGAGGTTAACCGCCACCACGGCCTTGCCGCCCTCCGGCCAGGGCTGATCTTTCACCATCCAGACCGGGCAGGGACATTTACGCAGCAGATGCCAGTCAGTAGGGGTAAAAATGACCGCTTCCAGCCGGTCA
Source organism: Enterobacteriaceae bacterium UBA2655 (assembly GCA_002359495.1). Taxonomy (GTDB): domain Bacteria; phylum Pseudomonadota; class Gammaproteobacteria; order Enterobacterales; family Enterobacteriaceae; genus Pantoea; species Pantoea superficialis. Next base: position 3,971 of record DENB01000092.1, on the reverse strand, counting down.
TGCTGATGCGCCATTTTCAGCACCAGGTCGTGCTGATGGTTCAGCACCTCCTGGATAATCGCCTCATAAGGGCGGTTATGCCAGATAACCTTAATGTCGATTTCCACGCCCGCATCCAGATAGGCGTGCGCCTGCTCTCTGATCCATTCGGTACGCTGGCTGATCACGCCCCGGCGCATGGTGGTGCGCTCATCGGGAGAAAGCAGGGTGGTCATCTCATAGGAGAAGTCGTAGATCGGCAGGAAGGCCTTAATTTTGCCGCCGATGCGTTGATTCAGATAAACCGCTCGTCGCAGGGCGGGTTGGTCATCCTGCTGCGGATCGATGGCGACCAGAATATTTTGGTAACGGGACATAGGAATTTCTCCTTAAACCAAAGCGAGTCTGGTTTAAAGATAGCCTAAGTCATCGACGGGAAAAAGCGAAAAAGTTCCAGCCGGATCAATAAAATAACTTTTACAGACCCGGCTGAGGATCAGGCGGCTTGATGGCTCTGTCCGGCCAGCTCGGTCAACTTCTCATGATTTTCAATAGTGATATATTTTCCCTTCACCGCCAGCATGCCGCTTTTTTGAAAACGTCCCAGCAGGCGGCTGATGGTTTCCACCGTCAGACCGAGGTAGTTGCCGATGTCGCCGCGCGTCATGGTCAGGCGGAATTCGCGCTGGGAGAAACCGCGCTGGCCGAAACGGCGCGCCAGGTTCCAGATAAACGCCGCCAGACGCTCTTCGGCGTTTTTCTTCGACAGCAACAGGATCATATCCTGATCGCCTTTGATCTCACCGCTCATCAGACGCATCATCTGCTGGCGCAGCGCCGGCATTTTGCCGGAGAGATCATCCAGGGTTTCGAAGGGGATCTCACAGACCATCGCGGTTTCCAGCGCCTGGGCGAAGCTGGGATGGTTGCCGGTAACAATGGCATCGAAGCCGATTAAATCGCCGGCAAGGTTAAAACCGGTGATCTGTTCGTCGCCCTGTTCGGTGATGGTATAGCTTTTAATGGTCCCGGAACGGATCGCGTAAAGGGATTTCAGTTCATCCCCCGCTTTAAACAGCGTCTGGCCTTTTTGAATAGGCTTTTTACGCTCAATAATATTATCCAGCTGATCCAGCTCATGTTCATTAAGGGTAAAAGGGATGCAGAGCTGACTGATGCTGCAATCCTGGCAGTGAATAGCACAACCGCCAGACTGTATGCGACGAATACTGCGTTTTTCCGGGATCATAATAGTGGCTCGACGATTATTGACTGGAGTCAATTTTAACATTTTTAGCTGTGAATGGAACTCATCAGAGCAGTAACAGGCATACTAAATTCAGTTGTATTATCTCACAACCGCATCGGCGCTGCGATAAACTTCTCACAAAAAATCAATTATCAGGATAATAACAGGCGAAAAAGGGCGCGGCACCAGTTAACGCTCTGCTCTGCGACGCGGCGGGCTGTGCAAACGGCAGTCGTCGCCAGGTTCCGCTTAAAGCTGGCAAAACCGAATTGAGAGGTTACGCTTAAGCAAGCTTTTGATAAAATTTGCCCGTCTGCGGCGCATGTTGCGCGTGGACGAGAATCTGGCGTGAGAAATAACCATGAACCTTGATGATAAAGACCTTTTTCGAGACGCCATGGACGATGTCACACCGCTGAAAGATTGTGCCAACATTCACTGGCTGAAATCGCCTTCAACCAAAGCGCCAAGACAACCTGAATTTCAGGATGAGCAGGAGAATATCCTGACGCTCGGTCACCTTGATGTCATTCCGCTGGCGACGCCGCTGGAGTATAAAGCGGACGGTATCCAGCAGGGCGTTCTCGACAAGCTGCGCCAGGGCAAATATCCGCTGGACGCCAGCCTCAATCTGCTGCGTCAGCCAATTGAAACCTGTCGCCAGGCGCTGTTCAACTTTATTCAGCAGGCGAGGAAAGAGAGTCTACGCAATTTGCTGATCATTCACGGCAAAGGGCGGGATGATGAATCCCATGCCAACATCGTGCGCAGCTATCTGGCGCGCTGGTTGCAGCAGTTCGACGATGTGCAAACCTACTGCGTCGCGCAGAAACAGCACGGCGGAACGGGCGCGCTCTATATCGGGATGCGAAAAACCGCTAAGGCGCGGCTCGACAACCGCGAGCGGCACGCCAAACGCAGCCGCTAGCTGTGAAACTTACGGATCGTCGCCATTAATATCTCTGCGCTAAGGCAGAGGGTATCGCCGGTGCGGGTAATGATCCCCACCGGTTCGCCCGGCCCGGACGCGCTGAGCGGCAGGGCGCAAAGGGCATTGTGGGCGAGATCCTCTTTGACCGCGCCTGAAGGCACAAACCAGACATAGTCGTAACGTAACGCCAGCTGACGCGCCAGCGAGGTCGACGATGTCTCCACGCAGTGCGTCGGCAAGCTGCAACCCTGTTCATCCAGCATCTGCTGCGCGATACGGCGCGGCGCCGTACCTTCTGGCGAAATCACGACCGGCCACAGCATGGCGCGGGATAGCGTGACGTTGTCACTCATCAGCGGATGCTCAGGGCGCACCACCAGCTTCAGCGACTCAAGAAACAGCAGTTCGTAGATCAGTCCATTCATCATTTCGCTGTCGGCCATGCGGCCGATGCCGATATCAAACTCGCCCGCCTTCAGGCCAGCCAGCAGAACGTTGTTATGCAGGGTGGCGACCTGAACCGTGGTGTTCGGCTGCTGTTGATGAAAGCGATCCAGAATTTGCGGCAGCATGCCCATCGCCGCCGTGGTCAGCGCGCCCAGACGGATCACCACCGGCCGATCGCTGACCGGCGCGTGAAAACTCTGTCCCGCATGGTTTAATGCGTCCAGCACCTTTACGGCATGGGTCAGAAACTGCTCGCCCATCGTCGTAAGCTGCGCGCCCAGCCTGCCGCGTTCAAACAGACGTGTGCCGGTCAGCTCTTCCAGCTCGTTCAGAGTTTTCGACAGGGCGGGCTGACTCAGGCTAAGCGTCTCTGCCGCACGGCCCAGCGTACCCTGCTGCGCCACGGCGACGAAGGTATGTAAATGGCGCAAACGGATGCGCTGATTAAAGAGGATATTCTTGTCCATGGCTTCAACTTAGTGAGAATATGCAGAGAGAGGCAACGGGCAAATGCTGGATTTGTTAACTTTGCTGCAAAATTTATTTAACAAAGTTAGCGCTTAAGCGGATATTGCAGATAAACGCCTGTATTTGCTGATTTCACTGCCTCAGGCCAGTTGCGCTTCCGCACAGGGCATTGAAATTCAGCCAGTTAAAATGGCATTATGTGAATAATTCTCACTATCATCTAAATTTCTGCGCCATTTTGTTAACGATGAGCTATGATAGCCGCCGTTTTTTTTACCAAAACTGATAGCTGATGCCTGAATGCTAAAACAAGGAGCTTCTCTCGTGAGCAGCGTCGAGGCGGTAGATGTTCGCCAGTTAATTAACCAGTGCGCGCTGAGCCGGTGGCAGAAAAAATTAATCGCGCTCTGCTTTATCGTGGTTGCGCTCGACGGTATGGACATCGCGCTGATGGGCTTTATCGCGCCTTCCCTTAAGGCCGCCTGGGGCGTCAGCAATCATCAACTGGGCATGGTGATCAGCGCCGCGCTGATCGGGCTGGCGTTAGGGGCGATGGTGGCGGGCCCGCTCGCCGATCGCTACGGTCGCCGGCTCCTGATTATCCTCAGCGTCTTTTTCTTTGGTCTCTGGACGCTGGCTACCGCGCTGGCGCAAAATGTCGAGCAGATGATGCTGTTCCGTTTTTTAACCGGTCTCGGGCTGGGCGCGGCGATGCCGAACGTCGGCACCCTGGTCGCCGAGTTCGCGCCGGAGCGTCGCCGCTCTTTTATTATCACCGTGGTGTTTTGCGGCTTTACCTTCGGGGCGGCGAGCGGCGGTTTCGCCGCCTCTTGGCTGCTGCCGCGCTACGGCTGGCACGCGGTGCTGCTGCTCGGCGGCGCGCTGCCGCTGCTGGTG
>DENB01000002.1:21744-84658 GCA_002359495.1 Enterobacteriaceae bacterium UBA2655 | reverse complement strand
CGCAGCAGCGTCGATTTGCCGCAGCCGTTGGGGCCGAGCAGCACGCTGATCCCGCCGCGCGGCAGCGGTTCGACGTTAAGGTTTTCAATGACGCTGCGCTTCGGATAGCCGGCGGAAAAATGGCGTAAAACCACTCCCTGCTGCATTACAAACTCCCCCGGTGTCGCAAGATAATACTGAGAAAAAACGGCACGCCGGTCAGCGACGTGACGATGCCGACAGGAATAACGACGCCAGGGATCAGGTTCTTCGACGTCACCGACGCCGCCGACAGCACCAGCGCGCCGGTTAACGCGCTGGCAGGCAGATAGAAACGGTGATCCTCGCCGAACAGCAGGCGGGCGATATGGGGCGCCACCAGCCCGATAAAACCGATCGGCCCGACAAACGCCACCGCCAGCGCCGACAAGATGCTGATGCGCAGCAGCGTGGCGAGGCGCAAACGGCGCACGTCGATGCCGAAGCTCACCGCGCGATCCTCGCCGAGCCGCAGCGCCGTCAGCTTCCAGCTGCTGAGCAGCGAAAACGGCAGCAGAATGGCGAACGCGGCGCTGAGCAGCGCCAGCTTTTCCCACGAAGCGCGCGCCAGGCTACCCATGGTCCAGAACACCAGCCCCTGCAGCGTATCTTCCGTGGCGATAAACTGCATCATCGAGACCAGCGCGTTGAAGGTGAACACCAGCGCGATGCCGAACAGCACTACGCCGGAGCTGGCGACGCGCGTCCAGCGCGTTACGCCGTCCAGCAGCAGCGCGGCGAAAAGCGCGAAAAGAAAGGCGTTAGCCGGGACAAACCAGCGCGCAGAGAGGGTGGGAATGCCGATGCCGAGCACGATGGCCAGCGCGGCGCCGAACGCCGCCGCCGACGAGACGCCCAGCGTAAAGGGGCTGGCGAGCGGATTATTCAGGATGGTCTGCATTTCGGCGCCGGCCAGGCCCAGCGCCAGGCCGACCACCACCGCCGTCAGCGCGTAAGGCAGGCGAATTTGCCAGACGATGGTGCGGGTGCCCTCATCGACGCTGGCGGGATGAATCAGCGTGTGCCAGAGCGTGGAGAAGGATAATCCCGCCGGGCCTAAGGTGAAATCGAGCAGCAGCGAAGCCAGGATCGCCAGCGCCAGCGCGCTCAGCAGCAGCAAACGACGGCGCAGCAGCTGACGGTAGCGCGCTACGGCGTCGCCGTCGTGCAAGGGATCGGTTACTCTCATTATTGAATCCGTGTTGTGATTTTTTGTGATGAAGCGCGGCCTCTTTTTAACATATTTCCGCGCGACGGGCGGGCGAAAAGCCGGGATGGAAACAATAAAAGGACTCACGACAGCAAATAAAACATGCTGTTACACAGGGAGAGGTGAGGCAAGGCGCGGTAAAAACCGCGCCTGATGTGGCTTACTCTTTAAAAGCGGGGAATTCCATCTCGCTGTATTTCACGAAGCGCGTGCCGCGCGTCAGCTTGTAGCCGAACCAGATAACCAGGAACAACGGAATGCCGATATAGGTTGCCGCCACGCCGTACCAGTCGATGCTGTCGGCGAGGAATGCCTGATAGTTCTGGCCGAGCGTAATGATCAGGCAGAGCACGAAGGCGAAAATCGGTCCCAGCGGGAAAAAGCCTGAACGGTAAGGCAGATCCGCCAGACTCCGTCCCTGCGCTACGTAACCGCGACGGAAACGATAGTGGCTGATGGCGATCCCCAGCCAGGCGATAAAGCCGGTCATCCCCGAGGTATTCAGCAGCCAGAGATAAACTTCCTGATTGCCGAACTTCGACGAAAGAAAACAGAGCCCCGCCACCACCGTGGTGGCAATCAGCGCGTTGCGCGGCACGCCGCCTTGAGAGAGTTTGGCGAAAATGCGCGGCGCTTTGCCTTCCTGCGCCAGGTTGAACAGCATACGCGTCGAGGCGTACATGCCGGAGTTGCCGGCTGAGAGCACCGCCGTCAGGATCACCGCGTTCATTACCGCCGCCGCGGAAAGCAGGCCCGCGTTCTGGAACACCAGCGTAAAGGGGCTGACGCTGATATCGGTAATATCGTTGCGCAGCAGCTTGGGATCGGTGTACGGCAGGATCAGGCTGATCACCAGAATGGCGAAAATATAAAACAGCAGAATACGCCAGAATACCTGGCGCACCGCGCGCGGAATGTTTTTCGCCGGATCTTCCGACTCGCCCGCCGCGATCCCGATCAACTCAGTTCCCTGAAACGAAAAGCCCGCGATCATCGCCACGCCGATCATCGAGGAAAAGCCGCCGACGAAAGGCGCTTCGCCCACCTGCCAGTTATGCCAGCCTGCGCTCTCCGCACCGCGTAAAATCCCGACGATCATCAGTACGCCCGTGGCGATAAAAATGATCACCGTAGCGACTTTGATCAGGGAGAACCAGTATTCCGCCTCACCAAAGCCTTTTACCGAGATGAAGTTGAGCAGGAACATCAACGCCAGGAACAGCGCGCTCCAGAGCCAGCCAGGCACCTCCGGGAACCAGTAAGCCATCACCAGCTGCGAGGCGACCAGCTCCACGGCGATGGTGACCGCCCAGTTGTACCAATAGTTCCAGCCGAGTGCGAAGCCGAAGCCCTCTTCCACATATTTCGATCCGTAGGTGGAAAACGAGCCGGAAACCGGCATAAAGGCCGCCAGCTCGCCGAGGCTGGTCATCAGGAAATAGACCATCAGGCCAATCAGCGCATAGGAGAGCAGCGCCCCGCCCGGCCCCGCCTGAGAGATGGTCGCGCCGGAAGCGACGAACAGGCCGGTGCCGATCGATCCGCCAATGGCGATCATCGTCAGATGACGTGCCTTTAACTTGCGTCGTAACGCAGGTTGTTGTGTTGTATTTGAGTCGTTATGCATGTGTAAACGCTACGCCAGGTAAAAATGAGGCGAGATTGTAGCAGCTCATCCTGAGCTGTATAGCATTAGCTGCGCGGTTATAAGTTACCTTCATAATTTCGCGGCGATTATTAGAAGCCGGGGCGCGCTTACTCACGGCAGTACGAGAGAAAGCGACTCAGCGCCTTGGAAATATGCTTCTGCCGGTGATGAATGCGATAAAGCGTGCGCGACAGCGTCGGCAGCGGCACCGGCAGCTCCGTCAGCGTGCCCGCCTCCAGCAGATCGGCGATCACCCGACGCGACAGACAGCTAATGCCCATGCCGTGACGCACCGCGTGTTTAATCGCCTCTGAATTGCCCAGCTCCATGCCGAGATGAAACTGCGGCAGGTGCGACAGCAGCAGGTAATCGACGATTTCGCGCGTTCCGGAGCCGCGCTCGCGCAGGATCCAAGGGGCGGCGGCAAGGCTTTCCAGCGTTACCGGCTGTCGCAGGATCGGCGCATCCGGCGCGGCGAACACCACCAGCTCATCCTCCAGCCAGGGCTCGCTCACCAGCTCGTTCATATGGCAGGGTCCTTCGATCAGGCCGATATCGACGCGAAAATCGGCCACCGCGTTAATCACGTCCTGGCTGTTGCCGACGCTCAGCTCCAGCGGCAGCGTGGGAAAATCGCGGCGATAGTCGGCGATCATGCCGGGCAGCAGGTAGTTGCCGATGGTGCTGCTGGCGAAAACGCGGATCGCGCCGTTGTCCTCTTTGAACAGCTGCTCGATCTCGTTCGCCTGCTCCAGCAGGCCGACAGCGCGCGGATAGAGCAGCCGCCCGTGCTCATTCAGCACCAGCCGCTTGCCGACGCGGTCGAACAGCTGGACGCCGAGCTGATTTTCCAAGTCCGCCAGCGCGGCGCTGACCGCGGATTGCGACAGCGCCAGCACCTGCGAGGCCTGAGTCGTTGAGCCGCTTTTCAGCACCTCGGTGAACACTTCTATCTGACGCAGCGTAATGTGCATCGCCGCTCCTTACATCGCGTAGTGATTGACCAGATAAATAATGACGGCGAGCCAGATCAGCAGCATCAGTATCAGGCCGAAATAGCTGACCACTTTTTTGCCCCGGGCGCGCTGCACTTCCGCCCGTTCGGCGCTGCTGATGCGCACCTCGCGCGGCAGCAGGCGCAGCAGGATCATCACGCCAAGCGGGATTAGGATGGCGTCGTCCAGCAGGCCGAGAATCGGGATAAAATCGGGGATCAGGTCGATGGGACTCAGAGCGTAAGCCACCAGTCCGGCCGCCAGCAGCTTGTACCACCAGGGCGTGCGCGGATCGCGGCAGGCGAACCATAACGTCAACACATCCTTTTTGATCAATGTGGCCCAACGGCGTAAACGCGTAAACAACATTACCTCACCCTTTACCGGTTATTCTGGTTAATTATAAATATATTATCAATTTCACTTTTAAGCCAGCGCCATGCAGGATCGCTCCGGTAAGTTAAGGAGGCGATGATGGAACTGAGCGTAATAAAAGAACCCCGTTTTCTGCAGCACTTGCTGCCGGGTCTGCTGCTGACTGCGGCCATCGCCGCGCTGGCCGCGCTGCTGGCGAGCCAGCCGCTGCTTGCCGGGCTGGGGCTGGGCGCGCTGACGTTGGCGATAGTGCTGGGCGTGATCGGCGGTAACACGCTTTATCCCGCGCTGGCTCCGGTCTGTCAGGATGGCGTGCTGCTGGCGAAAAAGCATCTGCTGCGGCTGGGCATTATCCTCTACGGCTTTCGTATTACGCTGCAACAGATTGCCGACGTCGGCCTGAGCGGCGTCGCGATCGACCTGCTGGTTCTCAGCTCAACCTTTCTGTTGACCTGCTTTCTAGGCCGCAAATTACTGAAGCTGGATCGCGAAACCGTCTGGCTGATCGGCGCCGGCAGCAGCATTTGCGGCGCGGCGGCGATACTCGCCACCGGGCCGGTGGTCAGGGCATCGTCGGCGAAGGCGGCGGTTGCCATCGCTACCGTGGTGCTGTTCGGCACCCTGGCGATCTTTATTTATCCGCTGCTCTGGACTTACGTTCAGGCTCTGTTTCCTGCGCTCACCGCCGGCGATTTCGGCATTTATACCGGCTCTACCCTGCATGAGGTGGCGCAAGTGGTGGCGGCGGGCCATGCGCTGGGCGCCGAGACGGAAAACGCCGCAGTTATCGCTAAAATGCTGCGGGTGATGATGCTGGCGCCCTTTTTAGTGCTGCTGGGCGCCTGGCTACGGCGCGATGCCGCGCAGCAGAGCGGCCAGCGTCAGCCGCTCACTTTCCCCTGGTTCGCCCTGCTGTTTATTCTGGTGGCGCTGTTCAACTCCCTCAATCTGCTGCCGCTGCGCGCGCTGCAGCTGATCAACCAGCTCGATAATCTGCTGATGGCGATGGCGATGACCGCGCTCGGCCTGACCACGCGCTTCAGCGCGCTGAAGCAGGCGGGCATCCGGCCGCTGCTACTGGGGCTGATGGTTTTCCTCTGGCTGATGGTCGGCGGCGGCGCGATCAATCTACTGATTCATCGTTTCATGGGGTAGAGGCATCGGGTATGATGCACGGCTTGCAATCGAGACGAGCCACAATCGGGAGAACCGGCATGAAATATATCGGCGCACATGTCAGCGCGGCGGGAGGCGTAGAGCAGGCGGTTATCCGCGCCCACGAACTGGAAGCCACCGCGTTTGCCCTGTTTACTAAAAACCAGCGTCAGTGGCGCGCCGCCCCGCTATCCGCAGAGACGATCGCCGCTTTTCGCCGCGCCTGTGAAAAATATAATTTTGGGCCGCAGCAGATCCTGCCGCACGACAGCTTTTTGATCAATCTGGGCCACCCGGAAAGCGAGCCGCTGGAGAAATCGCGCGCCGCCTTTATTGATGAGCTGGAGCGCGCCGATCAGCTCGGCCTGACGCTGCTGAATTTCCATCCCGGCAGCCATTTGCAGAAAATCGATGAGGAAACCTGCCTGAAGCGCATCGCGGAGTCGGTAAACGTCGCGCTGGATAAAACCCGCAACGTGACCGCAGTGATTGAAAATACCGCTGGCCAGGGCAGCAACCTCGGCTTTCGCTTTGAGCATCTCGCCGCCATTATCGAGCATGTGGAAGATAAGTCGCGCGTCGGCGTCTGCATCGATACCTGCCATACCTTCGCCGGCGGCTACGATCTGCGTACCGAAGCGGATTGCGAAGCGACCTTCGCGGAATTCGAACGGGTGGTCGGCTTTAACTATTTGCGCGGCGTGCATCTTAACGATGCGAAAAGCATGCTGGGCAGCCGCGTCGACCGGCATCACAGCCTGGGCGAAGGCAATATCGGCAAAACGGTATTCAGCTGGATGATGAAGGATGCGCGCTTCGACAATATTCCGATGATTTTGGAAACCATCGACCCGGATATCTGGAAAGATGAGATCGCCTGGCTGAAGTCGCAGCAGGTCGCCTGACGATAACGTAAAAAAGGGCGTCGCAGGCGACTTCCGGCAAACGGCTCAGGCGCTCAAGGCGCAGATTGTTAACAACAAAAAGGGAGCCGACGGCTCCCTTTTCTATACCCGTTAACCTCCGGTTCAGGCTGTCGCCAGTTCCTCTTCCGGGCGTTTCAGGATCGCATAGCCGAATCCGGCCAGCGCCGTGCCGATAACAATCGCCAGCAGATAACCCAGCACCGGCGTAATCGCGCCCGGGATTAACAGCACGAACAGACCGCCGTGCGGCGCCATCAGTTTCGCGCCGATCGCCATTGAAATCGCGCCGGTCACCGCGCCGCCGACGATACAGCAGGGCAGCACGCGCATCGGATCGCGCGCGGCGAACGGAATCGCCCCTTCGGAGATAAAGCACAGGCCCAGCACCAGCGCCGCCTTGCCCCCTTCCTGCTGACCTTTGTTGAACTTGCGGCGCGCCACCAGCGTCGCCAGGCCCATCGCCAGCGGCGGCACCATGCCGGCGGCCATAATCGCCGCCATCGGCGCGTAGGTTTGCGAGCTCAGCAGTCCTACGCCGAAGGCGTAAGCCACCTTATTCACCGGACCGCCCATGTCGGTACACATCATGCCGCCGAGAATAGCGCCCAGCAGCACCGCGTTCGCCGTGCCCATGTTGCTCAGCCAGTGCGTCAGGCCGGTCATGATGCCCGCAACCGGTTTGCCCACCACGTAAATCATCAGCAGACCGGTAATCAGACTGGCGATCAGCGGGATAATCAGGATCGGTTTTAGCGCCTCCATACTTTGCGGCAGCTTCACGCGGGTGCTGATCAGCTTCGCGGCGTAACCGGCGATAAAGCCGGCGATGATGCCGCCAAGGAAACCGGCATTAATGCTGGTGGCGATCATGCCGCCGATTAAGCCCGGCGTCAGGCCAGGACGATCGGCGATGGAAAAGGCGATAAAGCCCGCCAGCACTGGCACCATCAGAGCGAAGGCGCTGCCGCCGCCGATCTGCATCAGCGCCGCCGGCAGCGTGCCCGGCTCTTTAAACGCGGTGATGCCGAAGGCGAAGGAGAGCGCGATGCTCAGACCGCCCGCCACCACCATCGGCAGCATATAGGAGACCCCGGTCAGCAGGTGACGATAGGCGCCTGCGCTCTCTTTTTTCTCTTCATGACCGCCAGCCGCCGCCTGCGCGCCCGAGGGCTGGAAAGGTTTCGCTTCGGCGACCGCTTTATCCAGCTCCTGCGCGGTTTTCTTCAGCGCCAGGCCGGTCGAGGTGCGGTACATCGGCTTGCCGGCGAACTTCGCCAGATCCACTTCGATATCCGCCGCTACGATCACCAGATCCGCCGCCGCCACTTCTTCCGGCGTAATGGCGTTGCCTGCGCCGACGGAGCCGCGGGTTTCCACTTTCACCCACCAGCCGCGCTTCGTCGCTTCCGTCTGAATGGCTTCGGCGGCCATAAAGGTATGCGCCACGCCGGTCGGACAGGCGGTGACCGCGACTATGCGTTTCGGCGTGTCGGCGGCGGTCGACGGGGTCGGGACGGCGGCGGCGGTCGCCGCAGCTGGCGCGGCGGCCTGCCAGGGTTTGGCTTCCGCTTTGGCGCGATTGAGGAAATTCTCCGGGTCGCGCAGCGCCTCCTGAATATCTCCCAGCCAGAGCGATTTACCGTTCAGCGCCGCATCGGCAGGGGCGTTTTTCCCGGCGACGATAACCAGATCGGCGGCGTCGGGGTTGTCAGTCAGCGTCAGTCCGGCTTTTTCCGCCGCCGCAACCATACGCTGTTTTGCCATATAACCGGAGGCCAGCCCCAGTGAAGGATCGATCTTCAGCAGCGTTTTCATTATGCCTCTCCTGCTGTCAGTTAACGGGTTGTAAGTCGACGCGCGCCATCATCGCGGCCAACTGGGTACGATCGGTTACGCCAACGTTGCTCTGGCTGACCGCCAGCGCGGCGACGGCGGTCGCGAGTCGTAACGTGTGTTCGCTTGATTCACGCATCAGCAGGCCGTAAATCAGGCCGCCGACCATGGAGTCGCCAGCGCCGACGGTGCTGACCACTTCACAGGCGGGCGGTTTGGCGATCCATTCGCCTGACGCATTCACCCAGAGCGCGCCTTCCGCGCCCAGCGAAATCACCACATGGGCGATACCCTGCTCGCGCAGCTCGTGCGCGGCGCCGATCACATCTTCCAGCGTCGGCAGCTTGCGCCCCGCCCAGATTTCCAGTTCGCGGCGGTTCGGCTTCACCAGCCAGGGCGCCGCCTTCAGCCCCGCCACCAGCGCTTCGCGGCTGCTGTCAAAAATAATGCAGGGGCAATGGCTGCGCAAATCGCTCATCCAGCGCGTAAAGGCGTCAGGATCGACGCCCGCCGGCAGGCTGCCGCTGACGCACACCATGTCGAACTGCCCCAGCCAGGTCAGCGAGTCGCTGGTAAAGCGCTCCCAGTCCTGCTTGCTGACGTCGAAGCCCGAGAAATTAAGATCGGTCACGTCGCCGCTTTGCTCGGTCAGCTTGACGTTGATGCGCGTACGGCCCGGCACCACTTGAAAACGGTTGGCGATGCCCAGCTCGCTAAACAGCTGCTGAAAGCCATCCTGGTTCTCTTTTCCGAGGAAGCCGCCGACGGTGACGTCGATGCCGAGATCTTTCAGCACCTTGGCGACGTTGATGCCCTTGCCCGCCGCGTGCAGGCCGGTGGTTTTCACCAGGTTGACTTCGCCGCGCTCAATCTCCGGCGTAAAGCCGACCAGATCGTAAGCCGGGTTAAGAGTAATCGTCGCTACGCGTCTGCTCATGCTACCCCCTCTCCGAGGCCGCTGTTGATCGCCTCCTCAATGGCGGAGAGCGCCTGAGAAGCGTCTTCGCCGCTGGCGGTAAAGCGCAGGCGATGACCTTTCTTCACGCCCAACGCCACGACCTTCATCAGGCTGCGGCCGTTGGCCGGCTTGCCGCTGCCGTCCAGGTTAGTGACGGTGATGTCGCTGTTGAACTGTTTGATGATGCTGACCAGCGCGGTGCCCGGACGAGCATGCAGGCCATGTTCGTTGCGGATAGTGAATTCGGCGGTCAGCACGTCGGCCTGCTCGTCGACCTCGCTGGTCAGCAGCGCCAGCACGCCCGCCGCGTCCGCCTTCAGCAGCCGCTCCGCCTTCTGCTTCAGCAGCAGGTCACTGAGATAGCCGAGCACCTCCAGCGGACGATCGTCCACGGCGGTGACGGTAATCAGCATATTGACCGCTTCGCCTTCATGCTGAAAAGGCGCCGCCGCGCGGCTTACCGCCACGGCGCTGTTGAGGTTGCCCTGCTGGCTGTCGCTCAGCCAAATGCCCTGACCCAGGCTGAGCGGCGCGGCGGAGATCACGCTGGCGACAAAGCTAGCATCCGCCGCGCCTGCCGCCTGCAGACGACCGGCGTTCAGCGCCTGCAGCGTCATCAGATCGCTGGCCGCCACGTCGACGGCGATCAGCGAGGTGTCGAATTTGAATTCCGCCGACTGTTTTTCGCCCATCAGCAGCGCACGCAGATCTTCCGCCGACGCGCTTTTTAACTGCTCCGCCACGCTGTCGTCGCTGAGCACATGGGTCAGCTGACGCAACAGCGCCAGATGTTCATCCGATTTCGCGGCGATGCCAATCGCCACATAGGCCGTCTGGTCCTCGCCCCAGGCGATCCCCTGCGGAAACTGAAAAACCTGTACGCCGGTTTTCAACACCATGTCGCGAGTGTCGGTGGTGCCGTGAGGAATGGCGATGCCGTTGCCTAAAAAAGTGGAGGTTTGCTGTTCGCGCGCCAACATGCCCTCGACGTAGCCTTCGCTGACGTTGCCGGCAGCGGCGAGCGCGGCGGCAACTTTGCGAATAGCCTCTTCTTTGTTTTGGGCATCGGCGCCGGTATGGATGGCTTGCAGATCGAGCTGGAACATATTTCTCCTCGCTTGCTGAACGTGAATCGTTTCAGCCTGATGGCGAAAAAAGAGGTTGTCGCAGTCAAATAAGTTCGATGCAGACAACGCTGAAACGTTTCAAGAATTCTGGTACAGCCCGTTTTCGCTGGCAAGAAAATGCGCAAATCGCGTAGCAGATATTTGATGTTACGCACACTTCAAAGAAGTTTTCGGAATCGTCATGGGCGAGGCTGAACAGCCTGCTGTAAAGAAAGCAATAAATGGACCGGTTCGTCAGCCAGCGTTCAGCTGACGCTCAGGGGGCGGTGTCCGCCTCCAGATTAAGCAGGTAAATCATCGCTTCGTCGCGCGTCGCGCCGCACATTTCGGCTGAGGGTTGCAGACCGGCGCAGACTGCTGGCCGCAGCGGCGAGCCGAACAGCTTGCAGCGCAGCGTTTCGTCCAGCTGGACGCAGGGCGTATTGGCGGGCTTGCCCTGCGGCATGCCAGGAATAGGCGAGGAGATCGAGGGCGCCGTGCAGCAGGCGCCGCACTGGCTTCGGCACAACATAAGGCGCTCCTGAGAAAGATTCGCCGGCGACAATAGCAGCCCCGCCCGGGGATTGCCATGCTTCTCTTGATTTACGCCATGCCGCACGCAAAATTTCCCGCGGCACATCTTGCCTGTTGTACGCCGCGCGAGTAACGTTGCGCGCACTGTTTATGACTGAGCGAGAAATGCTATGCCAAAAGCGAATGAGATCAAACGTGGGATGGCCGTCACCTGGAACGGCAAGCTGTTGCTGGTGAAAGATATTGATATTCAAAGCCCCAGCGCGCGCGGCGCCGCCACGCTGTACAAAATGCGCTTCACTGATGTCCGCACCGGACTGAAAGTGGAAGAGCGTTTCAAAGGCGACGATATCCTGGACGCAATCTCTCTGAGCCGCCGCGCCGTCACCTTCTCTTATATAGACGGCGACGAGTACGTGTTTATGGATGACGAAGATTATACCCCTTACAGCTTCAAAAAAGATCAGATTGAAGATGAGCTGCTATTTATTCCTGAAGGCGGCATTCCGGGCATTCAGGTGTTGACGATGGATGGCCAGGTGCTGGCGCTGGAACTGCCGCAAACGGTGGATATGGAAATCGTCGATACCGCGCCGGGCATCAAAGGCGCTTCCGCCAGCGCGCGCACCAAGCCTGCCGGCATGAGCACCGGTCTGATCGTGCAGGTGCCGGAATACCTGAGCAACGGCGATCGCATCCGTATTCACGTTCCTGAACGCCGCTACATGAGCCGCGCCGACTAAAGCCTGTTTCGGCGCTATTGATTGTTATATTATAACAATTCACTTCTCCGCAGCGGCGGGACGCCCATCCCCGCGCTGCGCAACTTTCAAACAGGAGGCGAAGGGTGACGAAAGTCAACTTAATCACCGGTTTTCTCGGCAGCGGTAAAACCACCACCCTGCTCCATCTGTTAGCTCATAAGCCTGAACATGAAAAATGGGCGGTGCTGGTTAACGAGTTTGGTGAAATCGGCATCGACGGCGCGCTGCTGGCGGAAGGCGGCGCGATTCTGAAAGAGATACCCGGCGGCTGTATGTGCTGCGTTAACGGTTTACCGATGCAGGTCGGCCTGAATATGCTGCTGAAACAGGCGAAACCGGACCGGCTGCTGATTGAGCCTACCGGCTTGGGCCATCCGCGCCAGCTGCTGACGATGCTGACCTCGCCCGTCTACGAACCCTGGCTGACGCTGAACGCGACGCTGACGCTGCTCGATCCGCGCCAGCTCGGCGATACCCGCGTGGTGGAAAATGAAAATTTTCGCGATCAGCTGGCGGCGGCGGACATCATTATCGCCAATAAGCGCGACCGCTGGAGCGAGCAGGACGAAGCCCGACTTGCCGAATGGCTACGGGCGCAGGGAAAGGGACGTCCGTTGCTCGCGACTCAGCATGGTGAAATCGATCCGGCGCTGCTTGATACGCCGCGCGGCCCGGCGCGCGATTTGCCGCAGCCGCAGCACCATCATGCCCACGCCGCGCCTGCGTCAGGGCTGGCCGCGCTGAAGCTTGAAGGCCAGGCGCGCTGGCGCCGGGCGATAAATCAGGGCCAGGGGTATTACGCCTGCGGCTGGGTTTTCGATCAGGAGACGGTATTCGATACCATCGGGCTGTTGGAGTGGGCGCGTCTGGCGCCGGTCGATCGGGTGAAAGGCGTGCTGCGTATCGCGGAAGGGCTGGTGAGCATTAACCGGCAGGGACTTGATTTGCAGATCGAAACGCGCCAGTCCACGCCGCCGGACAGCCGGATTGAGATTATTCACGACAGCCAGGCCGACTGGAACAGCCTGCAGACCGCATTGTTGAAGCTTCGTTTAAGCTAATTAGGGTAGGTTTTGCCGTTATTTTTCACATTGAGTCGAAAAGATGCGTGCAACTCGTCTGGTTACAATCCTGCTGCTGAATGCGCTGGGCATCGCCCTGTTTTTCTCCTGGTTCCTGCCGCCGCAGCACGGCTTTTGGTCGGCGGTCGATAAAGCGATCTTTTTCGGTTTTAACGATCGTATGGCTGACCATCCCGCTTTCGCCGTGCTGGTGGCAGTGACGAATTTCCGGGGCTTCGATCTGGTTTCGCTGCTGGCGATGAGTCTGCTTTATTTCTGGTTCTGGCGTCGCGAAACGCCGCAGGGCCGTCGTCGGCTGCTGGCGATCGGCATCACCATGCTGCTCACCGCCGTGGCGCTGAATCAGCTCGGCCATCTGCTGCCGGTTCAACACGTCAGCCCAACGCTATACTTCAGGCAGGTTCACCGCGTTAGCGAACTGACCGGTATTCCGGCTAAAGATGCGTCCAGCGACAGTTTTCCCGGCGACCACGGCATGATGCTGATGATCTTCGCCTGCTTTATCTGGCGTTATTTCGGCTTTCGCCCTTTTCTTATTGCCGCGGCTATCGTCGTCATCTTCGCGCTGCCGCGCGTGATGGCGGGCGCCCACTGGTTTACTGATATCGCCGTCGGTTCGCTGTCGGTGGTGCTGGTGGGTTTGAGCTGGTGGTTGCTGACGCCTGCGAGCGACAGGCTGGTGAATTGGTTTTATCGTACCCTGCCGGGCAAGCATAAACCCCAGCCCTGAATGTTTAGCGCGGGCGATGTCGGCGGTAAAAAGCGCGCCCGCGTTAATGAATCCAATTTAATTATTATTAGCTTGCTAACTAATAGACGCTTTAAAAGAAAAAATTATGGATAATTTTTCTTCACAATAAGCGTGCTTAGCTGCCGTCCAGTGGAAAATCTCTGAAAATTCCCTTCATACCGCGAATTAGCCTCTTTATTTCCTCTTATTCTCGCCATTATTTACCCATAATTGTCGATAAAGTAACCAGTGTGTTACAGACTGATCTCACATCAAAAAAACCTATAAGTTTTTTCGTAAAACCCCTCGCCACGGGGCTTTTTATCAGTTAACCTCAGTCGCAGTAAGACAAGGCTTAGCAGAAAATAAGGTTTTTTCGCAGATAAAATGTGTGCAGTTACACATTTTATTAATTAAGGAATTGTCTTAGGCTGATTCGCTTATTAATCTTATTCCGTTTTGTCATCTGGCTGGCGACAATCATGTCGTAAGGACTTCGAAGGAAAACACCCATAATGGTCAAGTCTCAACCACTTCTGAGATATATCTGGCGGATTGTGCCTGCGGTTGCGTTAGCCACTCTCCTGTCAGCATGTAGCGGTACTCATAACAGTCAGAATGCGAAAAACGAGAATCATGAAGTTAACAACCAGAATGGTTTTTTACTTCAGGCGTCTCAGGATGAATTCGAACAGATGGTGCGGAATGTGGATATTAAATCCCGCATCATGGAGCAGTATGACGACTGGAAAGGCGTGCGTTATCGTCTGGGCGGCACCACGAAACGCGGTATCGACTGCTCGGCCTTTGTTCAGCGGACTTTCCACGAACAATTTGGTTTAGATCTTCCCCGCTCAACCTGGGAACAGCGCGATACGGGTAAAGAAGTCTCACGTAATAAGCTGCGTCCCGGCGATCTGGTTTTATTTCGCGCTGGCTCAACCGGTCGACACGTCGGCATTTATCTCGGCAATGATAATTTTGTTCATGCCTCCACCAGCAGCGGCGTGATGATTTCCAGTCTGAATGAGAGCTACTGGAAAACACGTTATCGGGAAGCCCGTCGCGTATTAGCGCGCAACCCCAGCTAAAAAAATGTCGCCTTCGGACGTTCTTCCAGCCAGATAAAATGAGAGACGCTGCCTTCGCAGCGTTTTTTATTTCCCTTAAATCTTGACTTTCCTTTCTCCTGCTCTGAAAAGCAATTAACAATCATAATTATATCGAGACATTCCCCCGGATCTCGTTATATTCTCATGCCTTACACCAGAGAGCAGTTGTGCGCAGTTTAATAATAAAAAGGCAAGACAGGAGAATGCACTCCATGCCACTGTCCGGGACGCTGATGCGTCATGCAACCTATCCGCGCCGTATCGCCTGGAGCAGCGCGATTATTGGTATCGTGTTCTTTGTACTTTTCGTCTCGCTGGTAGTCATGCTGGCCTGGCACAAGCGTGCGCGCCAGCACGAAGAATTAGTCAGCTACAGCCAGCACGACCTGCATCAGGCGCTGGACACGCTGATTAAAACCCTTAATCCGCTGCTGCAATTTACCCAATTCGACTGTGACAGCATCGGCCGGGAGCTGACGACGCGCGCCGCCTTCGCCGGCAATGTCCGATCGATACTGCTGGTGCGCGACGGCAACGCCTACTGCTCTTCCATCACCGGTGCTTTTTCGCTGCCGGTGAATGCATTCGCTTCTGAGATCGATCTCGATCGCGATAAAGATTTCCGGCTGCTGAACGGTACGCCGCTGCAACCCGGCAAACCGGCCGTCTCCCTGTGGCTGAAAGCCGCCGGCGAAGCGCAAACCGGCGTGCTGGCCGCCATGAACCTGACGCTGACCCCTTATCAGCTGCTGGCCTCCTACCATCCTGAAATTAGCGGCATGGCGATAGTGGCGCAGGATTACGCCATAACAAGCTGGCGTTCCGGGCTGGTCAGCGCCCGCGATTTGCCTGCCGCAGCGCTGGCGCGCGCCGCGCTGCCGGATTATCCCGTGCAGTTTGTGCTGTACGGCTCGGTGCTGACCGCCCGGGACTACAGCGGGATTGCGCTCAGCGGCTTTTTATTCGCGTTGCTGACGAGCTGCGGCTGCTGGCTGGTACTCACGCTCTGGCTGCGGCCAGGCAAGGAGATCATGCAGGGCATCCGGCGCGGCGAATTCCACGTCGAATACCAGCCGCTGATCGCGACGCTGACCAATCAGCCTTATGGCCTGGAAGCGCTGTTGCGCTGGAATCATCCCACCAAGGGGACGATTTCGCCGGACGCCTTCATCAGCTACGCCGAAGCGCAAAATCTGATTATCCCCCTGACGCGCCACCTGTTTCAGCTGGTGGTACGTGATGCGCATCGCTTGTGTCAGCATCTGCCGCAGGGCACGCGCATGGGGCTTAACCTCTCGCCTTTGCACCTCGCCTCGGATGAGTTTCGTCGCGACGTTATGCAGTGGATTAACGCCATGCCCGCCGGCCACTTCAACTACATCTTTGAAATCACCGAGCGCACCATGGTGCGGGAAAAAAATGCCGGCGAGATTTTCGCCTGGCTGCATAAACATGAGATTAAAATCGCCATCGATGATTTCGGCACCGGTCACAGCGCCCTGATTTATCTGGAAAAATATCCGTTCGATTACCTGAAGATCGATCGCGGCTTCGTGCAGAGCATCGGCACGGAAACAGTGACGTCGCCGGTGCTGGACGCGGTGCTGCACCTGGCGAAAAAGCTGAACCTGAAAACCGTGGCGGAAGGGGTGGAAACGGGCGATCAGGCGAGCTGGCTGGTGAGCCGGGGCGTCACCCATCTGCAGGGCTATCTATTCAGCCGACCGCTGAAGCCGGAAAAACTGATCGACTATTATCGTCAGCTGTCGGTTCCCCTGTGATTTCCGTTTGCTGCGCAGCTGCTACCATAAAGTGCGGATAATTATCAGAAGAGTGCCACGCTTATGCTGCTGCGCATTGTGACCGCTTTACTGCTCTGTGGCCAGATTGCGCCACTGCATGCCGATATCATCAACGAGAGCTATACCTTTTCCAAAGTCGGCACGCCCAAATATGCGATGGGTTTCACCCACTACGATTACGCCAATCTCGCCGCGCCGAAAGGCGGCAAAATGACGCTGGCCGTCACCGGCACCTATGACAACTTCAACCGTTTCGCCTCGCGCGGCAATCCGGGCGCCGCGACCGACACCCTCTACGACGCCCTGTTCGCCACCTCGGATGACGAGCCAGGCAGTTATTATCCGCTGATCGCCGAGTCGGCGCGCTATCCCGACGATTACCGCTGGATGGAGGTGACGCTGAATCCGCACGCGCGCTTTCAGGACGGTTCGCCGGTCACCGCCGCCGACGTCGCCTTTACCTTTCAAAAATTTATGACCGAAGGGGTGCCGCAGTTCCGCGTGGCCTTTAAAGGGGTGCAGGTTAGCGCGCTGAACCGCCTGACGGTGCGCATTAGCGTGCCGAAAGCGGACAAAGATCTGATTCTCAGCTGGCTGACGCTGCCGGTGCTGCCTGAAAAGTTTTGGCGTGATAAACCTTTTAACGAGCCGCTGGGCTACCCTCCCCTGTCAGGCGGGCCTTACCGCATCACCGCCTGGAAAGTGGGACAATTCATCCAGTACAGCCGGGTGAAGGATTACTGGGCGGCCAGCCTGCCGGTGAACCGGGGACGGTTTAATTTCGATACCCTGCGCTACGACTATTATCTCGACGATAACGTCGCGTTTGAAGCCTTTAAGGCGGGCGCGTTCGATCTGCGCGAAGAGTCTTCCGCGAAAAAGTGGGCGACCCAGTATCGCGGCCGCCGCTTCGACGACGGCGAGATCGTCAAAGAAGTGACGCCCAACGACGCCGCCACCGATACGCGCTGGCTCGCCTTTAATAATGAAAAACCGCTGTTCGCCGATCGGCGCGTGCGTGAAGCCCTGACGCTGGCGTTTGATTTCGAATGGATGAACAAAGCGCTTTTCTACGGCGCCTGGAAACGGACGCAAAGTTATTTTCAGAACACCGACTACGCCGCGCAGGGGTTGCAGGATGCGGCCCAGCACGCGCTGCTGGCACCGTTCAGCGCGCAGCTGCCGGCGACGCTGTTTACCGAGGCCTGGACGCCGCCGCGCTCCGATGGTAGCGGCTACGATCGGCAAAACCTGCTGCATGCGCTGACGCTGCTGCAGAAGGCGGGATGGACGATTAAAGAGCGCAAGCTGGTCAACGCCAAAACCGGCCAGCCCTTCCGCTTTGAGCTGCTGCTGCGCGGCGGCACCAGCAATGAGTGGGCGCTGCCCTTTCAGCACAGTCTGGCGCGCCTCGGCATTGACGTCACGCTGCGTCAGGTCGACAACTCGCAGTATCTGCGGCGTCTGCGCCAGGGCGACTACGATATGGTGCTGGCGAATTACTACGCCATGCCCTGGCCCTCCACCTCATTGCAGTATGTCTGGCAATCTGATTTCATTGAGTCGACCTGGAATACCGCCCGGGTAAAAGATCCCGTCGTCGATCATTTCGTTAAGCAGATCGTGGCGCATCAGGGCGACCAGCAGGCGTTGCTGCCGCTGGGCCAGGCGCTGGATCGGGTGCTGCTGTGGAATCACTATATGATCCCGCTCTGGTATAGCGCTGAACAGCGGCTGGCTTACTGGGACAAGTTTTCTCATCCCGCCGTCAAGCCCGCCTTCAGCACCGGACTGGAAAACTGGTGGTACGATGTCAACAAAGCCGCGCGTCTGCCGGCTGAACGACGCTGAGGAAAATGCTTTGGGTGCCTATTTTCTGCGCCGACTGCTGCTGGTGATCCCGACGCTGTGGGCGATCATCACGCTCAATTTCTTTATTGTGCAAATCGCGCCGGGCGGTCCGGTGGATCAGGCGCTGGCGAATATTGAGTTCGGCCAGACCAGCGGCATTCCCGGCGGCGGCGAGGCGGCGGGTCACGCCAACCTGAACGGCAGCAATCCCGGCGACAGCCAGTATCGCGGCGCGCGCGGCCTCGATCCCGAGGTTATTCAGGAAATTACCCGCCGTTACGGCTTCGATAAACCGCTCTGGCGGCGTTACGTTGAGATGCTCTGGAACTATCTGCGCTTCGATTTCGGCGACAGCCTGTTTCGCAGTGCCTCGGTGCTTCAGCTGATCAAAGAGAGTCTGCCGGTCTCCGTCAGCCTCGGTCTGTGGAGCACGCTGATTATTTATCTGGTCTCCATCCCGCTCGGCATTAAAAAAGCGGTGCGCAACGGCAGCGCGTTCGACATCTGGAGCAGCGCCTTTATTATCGTCGGCTACTCGGTGCCGGCGTTTCTGTTCGGTATCATGCTGATCGTGCTGTTCGCCGGCGGCAGCTATCTCGACTGGTTTCCGCTGCGCGGGCTGACGTCGCCGCAGTTTGATACCCTCCCCTGGTACGGCAAAATAGTGGATTATTTGTGGCATATCACCCTGCCGGTGCTGGCGACGGTAATCGGCGGTTTCGCCACCCTGACGATGCTGACGAAAAACGCCTTCCTCGATGAGGTGCGCAAACAGTACGTGGTCACCGCGCGCGCCAAGGGGGTGGATGAGGGACGCATTCTTTATCATCATGTGTTTCGCAACGCCATGCTGCTGGTGATCGCCGGCTTTCCCGCCACCTTTATCAGTATGTTTTTCACCAGCTCGGTGCTGATAGAGGTGATGTTCTCCCTGAACGGCCTGGGCCTGCTGGGCTATGACGCCACCGTTCAGCGCGACTATCCGGTGATGTTCGGCACGCTCTATATCTTTACGCTGATTGGCCTGCTGATGAATATTCTCAGCGATTTGACCTATACGCTGGTGGATCCGCGTATCGATTTCGAGGGCCGCTGATGCGCTTGTCTCCCGTTAATCAGGCGCGCTGGCAGCGCTTTCGCCACAACCGACGCGGCTACTGGTCGCTCTGGATCTTCCTGATTCTTTTCCTGCTCTCGCTGGCGGCGGAGCTGCTGGCTAACGATAAGCCACTGCTGGTGCATTATCAGCAGCGCTGGTACCTGCCGCTGCTGGTGGACTACAGCGAAAGCGACTACGGCGGCCCGCTGGCGACCGCGGCAGACTACCAGGATCCCTGGCTGAAACAGCGCATCGCGCAGCAGGGCTGGGCGCTCTGGGCGCCGATTCGCTTCAGCGACAGTACGATTAATTTCGCTACCGAGGTGCCCTTTCCGTCGCCCCCGTCGCGAGAAAACTGGCTCGGCACCGACGCTAACGGCGGCGATGTGCTGGCGCGCCTGCTCTACGGCACGCGCATCTCGCTGCTGTTCGGCCTGCTGCTAACGCTGTTTTCCAGCGTGGCGGGCATCGTGGTCGGCGCGGCGCAGGGCTATTTCGGCGGCAAAACCGATCTGATCGGCCAGCGCGTGATTGAGGTCTGGTCCGGCATGCCGTCGCTGTTTCTGCTGATCCTGCTCTCCAGCGTTATCCAGCCCGGGTTCTGGTGGTTGCTACTGGTGACGGTGGTGTTTGGCTGGATGAGCCTGGTCAGCGTGGTGCGCGCCGAGTTTTTACGCACGCGCAACTTTGACTATATTCGCGCCGCGCAGGCGCTGGGCGTCAGCGACGGCCGCATCATGCTGCGCCATATGCTGCCCAACGCCATGGTCGCCACCCTGACTTTTCTGCCCTTTATTCTGTGCGGGTCGATTACCACCCTCACCTCGCTCGATTTTCTCGGCTTCGGTCTGCCGGTGGGGTCGCCGTCGCTGGGCGAGCTGCTGTTGCAGGGCAAGAATAATCTGCAGGCGCCCTGGCTCGGCCTTTCCGGCTTTTTTACCCTGGCGCTGCTGCTGTCGCTGCTGATTTTTATTGGCGAAGCGGTGCGCGACGCCTTCGATCCCGCTAAAGGAGTCTGAATGACGACGCCGCTGCTCTCCGTGAATCATCTCGCCATCGCCTTTCGTCAGGGCGATCGGCAGCGCAGCGTGGTCAGCGATATTTCGCTGCGCATCGAGGCGGGCGAAACCCTGGCGCTGGTAGGCGAATCGGGCTCCGGCAAAAGCGTGACCGCGCTGTCGGTGATGCGTCTGTTGCCCTCGCCGCCGGTGGTCTATCCCGCCGGCGAGATCCTGTTTAACGGTCAGGATCTGCTGCGCGCCGACGAGCGCGCGCTGCGAGGCGTGCGCGGCAACCAGATCGCGATGATCTTTCAGGAGCCGATGGTGTCGCTCAATCCGCTGCACACGGTGGAAAAGCAACTGTATGAAGTGCTGTCGCTGCACCGCGGCATGCGGCGGGAAGCGGCGCGCGGCGAAATGCTCAGCTGCCTCGATCGCGTGGGCATCCGCCAGCCGGCGTCGCGCCTGAAGGATTTTCCGCATCAGCTGTCCGGCGGCGAGCGTCAGCGCGTGATGATCGCCATGGCGCTGCTGACCCAGCCGAAACTGCTGATCGCCGATGAGCCAACCACCGCGCTTGACGTGACGGTGCAGGCACAAATTTTAACGCTGCTGAGCGAACTGCAGCGCGAGATGAACATGGGCATGTTGTTTATTACCCATAACCTGAACATTGTGCGTCAGCTGGCGGATGACGTGACCGTGATGCGCCGGGGCGAAGCAGTCGAGCACAACCGCTGCTGGACGCTGTTCAGCGCCCCGCAACACCCCTATACGCGCGAGCTGCTTCAGGCGGAGCCGGAAGGCGCCCCCCAACCGATCGATGAGAAGACGCCGCCGCTGTTGCAGGTCAACACTTTGTCAGTCGCCTTTCCGGTGCGGCGCGGTCTGCTGAAGCGTACCGTGGCGGAACATCATGCGCTGCGCGCCCTGAGTTTTACTCTGCGGCCGGGGGAAAGCCTCGGCCTGGTCGGCGAATCGGGGTCGGGCAAGAGCACCGCCGGACTGGCGCTGCTGCGGCTCATCGCCTCGAAAGGCGAAATCTGGTTCGACACCCAGCCGCTGCATCAGATGAACCGCCAGCAGATGCTGCCGCTGCGCAAGCGCATTCAGGTGGTATTCCAGGACCCTAACTCCTCGCTGAACCCGCGCATGACAATACAGCAGATCATCGCCGAAGGTTTGCAGGTGCACCAGCCGCAGCTGAGCGCCGCGCAGCAAGAAGAGAAAGTGATCGCGGCGCTGGAGGAAGTCGGGCTGGAAGCGGCAAGCCGCCATCGTTATCCGGCGGAATTTTCCGGCGGTCAGCGTCAGCGTATCGCCATCGCCCGCGCGCTGATTCTGGAACCTGAGCTGATGATTCTGGATGAGCCGACCTCGTCGCTGGATCGCTCGGTGCAGAAGCAGATTCTGACTCTGCTGCGTCGTTTGCAGCAGCAGCGCCAGCTCGCGTATCTGTTTATCAGCCACGATCTGCAGGTGGTGCGCGCGCTTTGTCACCAGCTGGTGGTGCTGCGTCAGGGCGAAGTGGTGGAACAGGGTCCATGCGAAGCGCTGTTCGCTGACCCGGCGCAGGCCTATACCCGCGAGTTGCTGACGCTTTCCCGCTAAAACGCGGCTACAGGCCGTCGAAGTTTTCTGCAATGGCGACGCCGCGATTCTTCAGACAACAGTTGGTGGCGCTCTCGTCGCTGAGCGGCACGAACAGGCAAGGCTCTCCTTCGCACTCGGCGATGCGGCAATCCACCTGAATTTCCGCCAGCGTCTCCTGCAGCTGGCGCAGGATTTCCCACGCGGGATGGCCGTCATGGCTTAACAGACGCAGCGCGATCAGATCCTGTTCATGAGCGGCGTCCCCCGCCTTATGCGCTTCGATCGCGCCCGGATTCTCCACGGACCAGCGGTAGCGCTGCGGCAGACGATGCACAACGGAAAATTGCGGCATATTCACGACAACAACCCCCAGAGACGATAACGATATTCACAATAAATGGCCTGTTGCGCTGAACCCTGGCTGAGCGTCCGCAAAGCGTGACGTCAAGGTTTGCCATCTCGTTTTTGTAATCCTGCCAGGCGGTAAAATTATTATTTGCGAGTGAAATCGCACTTTATCGCTATATGTACCGCGTTCACGTTCAGTTAACAATCATTTTAGACGCAACCAAGTTACTTTTTTGTAAATTAATTTTCACATAGTGGAAACATTGCCCTCTGGCAAGGCGATGCGGATAACGCTGAGGAAAATCTGAAGGGCGAACCGGCGTTCGCCCTGAAATCAGGCGGTTTTTTTGCGGGGACGGGAAGCGTAATAGAACAGCAGCACCGACATCGTCGCGCAGAGCGCGATGGTGCCGACCATCGGCCAGGCGCTGTTGAAGCTCAGCAGCGACAGTAGCGCGCCGACCAGCGCACCCACGCCGAAACGCAGAGTCCCCGCCAGCGAAGAGGCGGTGCCGGCCATATGGGGAAATTCGTCCAGCACCACCGCCATGGCGTTCGACGACACCATTGAGACGCAGCCGATAAACATCGCCACGCCCAGCACCAGCGGCAGAAAGCCCAGATCGAACGCGCTTACCGCCAGCAGCCACAGCCCGGTGCAGAACTGGATCACTAGCCCGCAGCGGAACATCGCCAGCGGGCCGAAACGGCGTACCGAACGGCTGTTGATCAGCGTCATCACAAACAGAAACACCACGTTCAGGCCGAAGTAGTAGCCGAAGTTCTGCGGCGAAATATGGTTAAGTTCGATATAGACGAAAGGACCGGCGTTGAGAAAGGTAAAGAGGCCGGCGAAGGAAAAACCGCTCGCCAGCATATAGCTAAACACGCGCCGGTGGCGGAACAGCGCCACAAAGTTCCCGAGCATGGTGCGCATATGAAAAGGCTGGCGCTTTTCCGGCGGCAGCGTCTCGCGGATCTGCGTCACCACCAGCACGGTAGTGACCACGGCGGCGAGCGACAGCGCCCAGAAGATGGCGTGCCAGCTCCACAGCAGCAGCAGCCAGCCGCCGACGATCGGCGCCATCAGCGGCGCGATAGTAGTAATGAGCATCACAAAGGACATCATGCGCGAAAACTCCTCTTTGGAGTAGCTGTCGCGCATCAGGGCGTTGATCACTACGCTGGCGGCGGCGGCGGAGAGGCCGTGCAGAAAGCGCATGAAAATCAGCTGATCGATGGTTTGCGCCAGGGCGCAGGAACCGGCGGCCAGCGCGAAAATCAGCGTGCCGAGCAGGATCACTGGCTTGCGGCCATAGCTGTCCGCCAGCGGGCCGTAGATAAGCTGCCCGATAGCGAAACCGAAAATATAGAGGTTGAGCGTCATCTGAACGCTGCCCGCCGATACGGCGAATTCCCTGGCGATCTGCGGCAGCGCCGGCAGATACATATCAATGGAGAGCGGCATCAGCATCGCCAGCAGTCCGAGAATTACCACCAATCCGGTAGAAGAATTTTTTTCCTTACGCACCGCTCTGCTCCTGCTTATTGAATCTGTTTTATCTCATCGGGCACGCCGACGCTGGCGATCTCTTCTTCCGTCAACGGACGGT
The DNA here is from genome assembly GCA_002359495.1 of Enterobacteriaceae bacterium UBA2655. GTDB lineage: Bacteria > Pseudomonadota > Gammaproteobacteria > Enterobacterales > Enterobacteriaceae > Pantoea > Pantoea superficialis. The sequence continues at coordinate 60,905 of DENB01000002.1, read as the reverse complement.
ATTCGCCCGGCTCCAGATCCGCATCCAGCCTGATGGTGCCGACCGCTTCGCGATGCAGCGCCGCGACATGGTTGCCGACGGCGGCGAACATCCGCTTCACCTGGTGATAGCGCCCTTCGCTGATGGTCAGCAACACTTCATGCGGCGAAACCACTTCCAGCACCGCCGGTTTGGTGAGGTTTTTCTCGCCGTGCAGCTGAACGCCGGCGGCGAACTGCGCCGCCACCCCGTCGGCGATCGGCTCTTCCAGCATGACGCGATAGGTTTTGTCGCAATGGTGGCGCGGCGAGGTAATGCGGTGCGACCACTGACCGTCGTCGGTCAGCAGCACCAGCCCGGTGGTGTCGATATCCAGCCTGCCCGCCGCGTGCAGCTTCCACGCCATCGGCTCTTCAAGAAAGTAGAGAATGGTAGGATGATCGGGATCGTCCGTGGAGCAGACATAGCCCTGCGGCTTGTTCAGCATAAAATAACGCGGCCCGCTCTGTTGCTGCAGCAGATTCCCTTCATACTCCACCTCATGCTCCGGCAGAAGTTTAAAAGAGCCGTCGCGCACCACTTCGCCATTTACCGTGACTTTTTTCGCGCGCAGTTCGCGCGCGGCGATGGCACGGCTGATTTCCAGTTGCTGAGATAAGAATTTGTCGAGTCGCATTAATTCGCTTTGCCTGTTGCTACGGAAGGAGACTAAAACGGCGTTTTTAACCGTTAAAAAAGTGCGCGCAGTATAGCCCGAAGTAAAGAGCGCTAACAGTGCCGATCCTGCGGTCGCCGCGCTTTCATGGCATAATAGGCGCTGGTTTACAGAAAAGTAGAGATCCATGTCGTTTACCCTGCGCCCCTACCAACAGGAGGCGGTGGATGCCACCATCGCGCATTTTCGCCGCCACGCCGAACCCGCCGTTATCGTGTTGCCGACCGGCGCCGGAAAGAGTCTGGTGATCGCCGAACTGGCGCGGCTGGCGCGCGGCCGGGTTCTGGTGCTGGCGCACGTCAAGGAGCTGGTGGCACAGAACCACAGCAAATATCAGGCGTACGGCCTGGAGGCGGATATTTTCGCCGCCGGCCTGCAGCGCAAAGAGAGCCGCAGCAAAGTGGTGTTCGGCAGCGTACAGTCGGTAGCGCGCAACCTGGCGCTGTTCGACAGCGCCTTTTCGCTGGTGATCGTCGATGAATGCCACCGTATCGGCGACGATGAAGCGAGCCAGTACCAGCAAATATTCGCTCATCTGCGCCAGCACAATCCGCAGCTGCGCCTGCTGGGCCTAACCGCCACTCCTTTTCGCCTCGGCAAGGGGTGGATTTATCGCTTTCACTATCACGGCATGGTGCGCGGCGATGAACAAGCGCTGTTTCGCGACTGTATTTACGAGCTGCCGCTGCGCTACATGATTAAGCATGGCTTTCTGGTGCCGCCCGAGCGGCTCGACATGCCGATCGTCCAGTACGATTTCAGTCGCCTTACCGCTCAGGCTAATGGCCTGTTCAGCGAAGCGGATCTGAATCGCGAATTGAAGCGGCAGCAGCGCGTCACGCCGCAAATTATCCGTCAGATCGTCGAGTTCGCCGATGATCGCCGCGGCGTGATGATTTTCGCCTCCACCGTGGAGCATGCGCGTGAAGTATTGTCGCTACTGCCGACGCAGAGCGCGCTGGTCTCCGCCGAAACGGCGGCGAAAGATCGCGACCGGCTGATTGCGGCGTTTAAGGCGCAGCAGCTGAAATTTCTGGTGAACGTCGCGGTACTGACCACCGGGTTCGACGCCCCCCATGTGGATTTGATCGCGATATTGCGTCCCACCGAGTCGGTCAGCCTTTATCAGCAGATCGTTGGGCGCGGCCTGCGTCTGGCGCCAGGAAAAACCGACTGCTTGATCCTCGATTACGCCGGCAATCCGCACGATATTTTCACGCCCGAAGTGGGCGCGCCCAAAGGGGCGAGCGATAACCAGCCGGTACAGGTATTCTGCCCCGCCTGCGGCTTCGCCAATACCTTCTGGGGCAAAGCCACGGCTGACGGCATGGTGATCGAACACTTCGGCCGTCGCTGTCAGGGGGTGCTGGAGAATGACGAGGGCGAGCGCAGCCAGTGCGACTTTCGCTTTCGCTTCAAAAACTGTCCCGACTGCGGCGCGGAAAACGATATCGCCGCCCGCCGCTGTCACCAGTGCGACAAAATCCTGGTCGACCCCGATGATATGCTGAAAGCGGCGCTGAAGCTGAAAGACGCGCTGGTGCTGCGCTGCGGCGGCATGGAGCTGACGCAGGGACGCGATGAGAAAGGGGAATGGTTGAAGGCGACCTATTTCGATGAGGACGGAACCAGCGTCAGCGAGCGCTTTCGTCTGCAAAGCCCGGCCCAGCGCAAAGCTTTCGAGCAGCTTTTTATGCGCCCCCACCAGCGCGCGCCTGGCGTGCCGCTCGGCTGGCAGTGCGCGGCGGACGTTGTCGCCATGCAACCGCTGCTGCGTCATCCCGATTTCGTGGTGGCGCGCGCCAAAGGCCAGTACTGGCAGGTGCGCGAGAAGCTGTTCGATTATCAGGGACGTTTTCGCCGCGCCAACGAGCTGCGTTAAAACACGGAATCATTTGCCCGCGCAGGGCAATGCCGCTATAATGCCGCCCGCTTTTGCCTCCGCAAAAGCCTTGTTGAATAACCTGTCTGTTGCTGGGTCGCCTGTAACAGACGTCATAAAAGAGACATTACGATGTTCACTATCAATGCAGTAGAACGTAAAGAGCAGGGTAAGGGTGCGAGCCGCCGCCTGCGCGCAGCNNNGTGCTGACTCTGGTTGTTGACGGTAAAGAAACCAAAGTTAAAGTGCAGGCTATTCAGCGTCACCCGTTCAAGCCGAAACTGCACCACATCGACTTCGTTCGCGCTTAATCGCCTGACGAAAGTTGAAAAAAACGCCGCATTTGCGGCGTTTTTTTATGGCTGCGATTCAGCTTCCGCCGCCGGTGCGGCGCTGCAGCTGATCGCGCAGATTAGGCGGCGTACCTTTGATAGTCAGGGTATCGGTCGCCGGATCCCAGAAAACGCGTTCGCCCAGCAGCATGGCATCGAAATTTAGCGTCAGTCCCCCGCCGCTGCCGGCGAATTTCGTCAGCTGGCGCAGGGTGCCGCGATCCGCCGGGAAGTGCTCTTCCAGCTCGTAACCCTGCTCCTGGGTAAAAGCCTGGAAGCTTTTCTCACCCAGCGGCGGCAGCTCCTTCGACAGATCTTCCAGCGCGATCTCTTCGCCCGACTGCAGCTGTTCGTTGCAATAGCTGTAGACCTGCTGCCGGTAGTTCTGACGCTCGTTTTTATCGAGATTCGACTCACTGCAGTAATCGTCCACCGCCTGCAACAGCCCGCGGTTTTGCGCTTTGGCGTCGAGGCCGACGCCGGCGCCGAGGAAATCCATAAAGAAATCGGCGACCTTGCGCCCTACCCGTCCGCGCAGGAAGGTCAGGTAGCGCGTCGACTCCGGGTTGGTTTCCCATTCGGTCAGGTCGATGCGCGCCACGATATCGGCGTGATTGATATCAAGATAATGGGTGCTGCTGATATCCAGCTCCTCATTGACGCGCATGCTCGACTGACTGTTCAACACCGCCACCAGCAGATACTCCACCGCCAGATAGCGGTAGTGAACAAACAGCACCACGCCGCCTTCGGCGAAGGGATATTTCGCCAGCTCATCACGCAGGCGTCCGGTCGCCGCGCGGCTGAAGGCGAGAAAATCATCTTCCCCTTTCCGGCAGTTGCGCAGCGCTTCCGCCAGCTCGCTATCCGCGTTGAACAGGCCGTAAGCTTTGCTTTTCGCGCTGTAGACGCGGTGCAGCTCTTCTACCATCGCTTCGACGGTGGCGTTGGCCGGCAGCAGCGAGTCGCGCAGCACCAGCTCAAGGTTGTTTTCATCGCGTTTGATTAACTGATGCAGGGCAATCTGGTCGATATCCAGACTCATGATAGACTCTCCTTTAAACTCAGGCGCGTATTCAAACACCGCCCGCAGCTGCTTTCAACTCCGGACGCATATCGCGCCGACTCCTTACGATAAAAGTGCAGAAAAAAGCGCGTTGTTACGGTAATATATCGTCTTTTGAAACTTGATTAGTTGACGATATGCCTCAATCATCCCGTTACAGTGACGAACGCGTGGAGAAACTCCTCGCGGAACTGGTGCAGGTTCTGGAAAAGGACCAGGCACCCACCGATCTTTCCTTGATGGTGTTGGGAAACATGGTGACCAATTTAATTAATTCCAGCATCGCGCCTGCTCAGCGCCGCTCGCTGGCCCGTTCTTTCGCTGAGGCGTTGCAGGCTTCGGTACGCGAAGACAACGCCCATTAATTTAGTGATCTGACTGCATAATATGGTAACCAACCGGCAGCGCTACCGTGAAAAAGTTTCCCAGATGATCAGCTGGGGACATTGGTTTGCCCTGTTTAACATCTTTTTCGCCTTGATTTTGGGCAGCCGCTACCTGTTGGTGGCCGACTGGCCCGCTTCGCTGGCGGGCCGCATTTACGCCTATAGCAGCTGGATCGGCCATTTCAGCTTTATCGTTTTCGCCGCCTATCTGCTGATTATTTTCCCGCTGACCTTTATCGCGATGTCGCAGCGTCTGCTGCGGGTCTTCTCGGCGATCCTCGCCACCGCGGGGCTGACGCTGGTCATGGTAGACAGCGTGGTTTTCAACCGTTTCCATTTGCACCTCAATCCTATGGTCTGGGAGCTGGTGATCAACCCGGATCAGAGCGAAATGGCGCGCGACTGGCAGCTGATGTTTATCAGCGTGCCGGTGATTTTCCTGATCGAGATGCTGTTTGCCACCTGGAGCTGGCAGAAGCTGCGCAGCCTTAACCGACGCAGCTTCGGCAAACCGCTGGCGGCGCTGTTTATTAGCGCCTTTTTCGCCAGCCATCTGATGTATATCTGGGCCGACGCGAATTTCTATCGCCCTATTACTATGCAGCGCGCCAACCTGCCGCTCTCCTATCCGATGACGGCGCGCCGCTTTCTCGAGAAGCACGGGCTGCTGGATGCTCAGGAGTATCAGCGTCGGCTGATGCAACAGGGCGACCCTGAAGCCGTTTCCGTGCAGTATCCGTTGAGCGACATCACCTTCCGCGACGCCGGCACGCGGCATAACCTGCTGGTGGTGACCGTGGATGGCCTGAACAACGCCAGCGAGCAAAAAGCGCTGCCTTCGCTGGCGCAGTTTGCTGCGGACAACGTACGCTTCACCCAGCACTATAGCGCCGGCAGCTCGCCGGAAAGCGGCCTGTTCGGTCTGTTTTACGGCATTTCGTCCAGTTATATGAACGGCGTGCTGGCGGCGCGTATGCCTTCGTCGCTGCTCAACGCGCTAAGCAGTCAGGGCTATCAGTTCGGTCTTTTCTCCTCGAACGGCTTCAATCAGCCGCTTTACCGTCAGGCGCTGTTAGCGGACTACACCCTGCCCGCGACCGGCAAGCAGTCGAACGCCGAAACCTTTACGCAGTGGCAAAACTGGCTCAACGGCCAGAAAGCGGAAGCCGCGCCCTGGTTCTCTTGGGTGGCGTTCAGCGGCATCGACGTCAGCGGCGATGCTGTCAAAGCGCGCCAACGCAGCTATCTGCGCCAGGCTGCGCCACTGGATGAACAGATCGGCAACCTGCTTAACGTGCTGCAACAACGCGATTTGCTGAAAAATACCGTGGTGGTGATCACCGCACAGCACGGCGTGGCGTTGAGCGAAGACCAGGATAACCCCGCCAGCCGCGCCGCGCTGCAGGTGCCGCTGGTGATTCACTGGCCGAATACGCCTGCGCAACAGGTGGATCGCCTGACGGATCATCAGGATGTGATGGCGACGCTGATGCAGCGCTTGCTGCATGTGCGTACCAACCCTGACAGCTATTCTCAGGGGGAAGATCTGTTCGCCGCTCAGCGTCGTCATAACTGGGTGGCCAGCAGCGAAGGCAATAAGCTGGTGGTGACCACGCCGCAAATCACGCTGGTGCTGGATAATAACGGCAACTACAAAGCCTATAGCGCTGAAGGTAAGCCGTTGAAAGATCATAAGCCGCAGCTGGCGCTGCTGCTGCAGGTGCTGACCGAAGAGAAGCGATTTATCGCTAACTGATTAATAATAAAGCAATCAGTCGGTTAGCGTCTTGCAATCTGGCGAATAACCAGTAATATATCCCTCCACAGTTCGGCACGTAGCGCAGCCTGGTAGCGCACTGTCATGGGGTGTCAGGGGTCGGAGGTTCAAATCCTCTCGTGCCGACCAAAATTCCCTAAAAAAAGCAGCCTGTTATGGCTGCTTTTTTATTTTAAATCTTTAACAGGCTGAAAGCCTCACGACGTTATCGGTTACGCTGACCCTCACTTAATCCCTACTTCTTATAACCCGTAAGCCGGGAATAAAGCCAAACGCCCCAACGGGTCACGGCGATAAGGACAACGATCATAATAACAAATTTAGAAATTACCACCTTCCTTGACGAGTTATCTAAATCCATAATTGAAGCATTTTTTAATAGAGTAAATGCTAAAATAAATAAAGCTAGGTAAGTTACATAATAGAAGAAAGATTTCATGAATTATTTTGCAAAACTGGTAATAAATTTTATCCATTACCAGGTACATTGCCCCCCAGAATTGCTTGATGCGTTATGCGCACCACCATTACCACCTTTACTAAAACTATCGGACCTGCACTGACCGGCAATCATTCCGCCAACAACACCTACAGTCATTCCTACGGGTCCAGCGATTGAGCCAGCTACAAGTCCTCCTAATATACCCGCACCGCATGAATTAACGCCGCCATAAGCGCCACCTTTTCCTTTGCTCACTCCTCCTGATCCATTGCCAACATCGCGCCCATTGGCTCCTGCGCCGCTGAATTTAACTAAATCGTTCTCATCCAGTATATACATAATAATTTCCTTATATAACGCGACAAAAATCAATTTAACTTGCTATATAAGCAGCCAATACTGCTTAACTTTCACTAATAACATAATATTTTTAAAGAGATCGTGAGGTCAATCACGAAATATTATTAGGTAGAAAATAAAAAAATAACTATTTGGTTATTCTTTATCCATTGCGTCAATTTATTTCCCTTGACTTTTTATAGTAAGTTATTAATTTACTAACTATTTGAATTATTGCAGCCACCTAATAATTTGAAAAATAAACTTAACTTTAGACGTTATGATTTTTTAGTGGCACTGCACTTTGTTGATGATAGCGATAGGTATAATATAAGCAGCGACCTGAGGGAGGTATAGATTAACTACAAACTCATCCGTACTTTTTAAGCTTAGTGTTACTCCCGCTGATAAACAGCGAGTTTTGAACAAAAAGAGTCCTGTCATTACCACTTCATGTCAAAGTTGACTAACATTAATTAGCATTGGAAATAAAAAGCAGGCAAAGCAAAACGCTAATAAAGTTTGCTCATTAAAATCATGCAAACTGGCATAAACATAAAAGCGAAGCGTTACAGTTCGAGGAGTTCGACATGAGGTGGGTTTTATTGGATACCGTCATCAGTCCTGAGACGGGTACCTCCTTCTCCCGGTTAAGCACAGCAAGAAAGAACCAGCTTATCGTCTGGCATGCCTACAATCGTCATATCTCACCCGGCAAAGAGATTATCTACCGCGACCGTAAGGTCTGGGTAAAGGGAACCGGGAAAATACACATCGTTAGCGTAATTAAATCGGATGTTTATAACGCGGAATCCTGGCGAAACCTGAAAAAATATTGCGGCTGCGATAAATATCTTAGGGGTGGCCGCTGCGCCTATATTCATCAGTGCGTCATCGCCTCGTGTCCGCTTGAATATCGCTGAACATTTTTTAAAGTTCGCCGTTTTAAAAATACCGATCGATACGCCTATTCCATCTTTGTTAAACCGCGCAGCGGGCACGGTACGCATTCTGGTAACATTCTGTACATAAAAAAATAAAACTCTTTCACATTAGCGCCGTTGCTCCCGTCTGGCTGACCTACCCTTTTAAGCACCTTGCTTAAAACTGGTTGCGGAAACGTATGAAACATCAAAACAAAAACAGGGGTATTGCGCCTTATGGCGGCTCAGCTGGCGGCTGGGGCGCATTGAAAGCGGTCGCTGATGCGTTGCGCGGGCAAATGTCGGTCAAACAGGATGTGATTGCGCTGTTTAAGGTTAACCAGCCGCAGGGGTTCGACTGCCCCGGCTGCGCATGGCCCGATCCGCAACACGCCTCCTCCTTTGAATTTTGTGAAAACGGCGCGAAAGCGGTGTCATGGGAGGCGACCAGCAAGCGCACCACGCCAGAATTTTTTTCAGCCCATACCGTCAGCGAGCTTTGGCATCGCAACGCGTTTGAGCTGGAGGGCGAAGGACGGCTGACGCATCCGATGAAGTATGATGCGGCCAGCGATACCTATCAGCCCATCGACTGGGAAACCGCCCTGCGCGAAATCGGCGAAAAGCTGCGCAGCTACGACGACCCCGACAGCGTGGAGTTTTATACCTCCGGCCGCGCCTCCAACGAGGCGGCTTTTCTCTGGCAGCTCTTCGCCCGCGAATACGGCACTAACAATTTCCCCGACTGCTCCAATATGTGCCATGAGCCTACCAGCGTCGGCCTGCCGCAATCGATCGGCGTAGGCAAAGGCACCGTTGAGCTGGAAGATTTCGATCATTGCGATCTGGTGCTTTGCATCGGTCACAACCCTGGCACCAACCATCCGCGCATGCTGGGCACGTTGCGTGAAGTGCCGAAGCGCGGCGCGACCATCGTCGCCATCAACCCGCTGCGCGAACGCGGCCTGGAGCGTTTTACTTCACCGCAAAGCCCGATTGAAATGCTATCGCTCAGCTCGACGACGCTGGCGTCGACCTACTACAAGGTACGCGTCGGCGGCGACGCGGCGATGCTGAAAGGGATCATGAAAGTTCTGCTGGCGCTGCATGACAAAGCGCTGGCGGCGGGCGAGCCTCCGGTGCTGGATGAAGCCTTTATCCGGGAGCACACCGAGGGTTTCGAGGCGCTGAAGGCGGATCTGGACGCCACCGACTGGCAGCACATTCTCAACGTTTCCGGCATGGAGTATAAGGAGATCCAAAATATCGCCCGCCTCTACGCTGCCTCGGAAAGAACCATTATTTGCTACGGCATGGGGATCACCCAGCATCAGTACGGCACCCAGAACGTTCAGCAAATCGCCAATCTGCTGCTGCTGCGCGGCAATATCGGCAAGCGCGGCGCCGGCATCTGTCCGCTGCGCGGCCATTCCAACGTGCAGGGCGACCGCACCGTAGGCATCACCGAGATCCCGTCCGATACCCTGCTGGATAGCATCGAAAAAGTGTTCGGCTTTACGCCGCCGCGTAAACATGGACACGGCGCTGTCGCGGCGATTCAGGCGATTCGCGACGGACGTTCGAAGGCGCTGCTCTGTCTCGGCGGCAACCTGGCGGAAGCGATCTCCGATCCGCAGGTGACTTTTGCGGCGATGCGCAAGCTTGACCTGGTAGTGCACATGGCGACCAAGCTCAACCGTTCTCATCTGCTGTTGGGGAAACACAACTACCTGCTGCCGGTACTGGGCCGCACCGAAGCGGATCGTCAGGCGTCGGGCGAACAGAGCGTTACCGTGGAAGATTCCATGTCGATGGTTCACGCCTCGCGCGGCACCCTGAAGCCCGCCTCGCCCTGGCTGAAATCGGAGCCGGCGCTGGTCGCCGGGCTGGCGAAAGCCACCCTGCCGAATAGCCGGGTTGACTGGGACAAAATGATTGGCGACTACAGCTTCATTCGCGAGGCTATCGAAGCGGTATTCCCTGCTTTTAAAAACTTTAATCACCGCATCCAGCAGCCGGGCGGCTTCCGTCTCTATAACGCCGCTTCGGAACGCGTCTGGCTGACGCCGAGCGGCCGGGCGCAGTTTCAGGTTATGGAGGGCATCAACGAAGATCCGCGTTCGCTCAAATGCCATGATTTAGTGCTGACCACGCTGCGCAGTCACGACCAATACAACACCACGCTCTATGGCCTGAACGATCGTTATCGCGGCGTCACTGGACGGCGCGACGTACTGTTTATCAACGCCGACGAGGCGGAAAGACGCCAGCTGCGCGTAGGCGATAGAGTCAATATGGTGGCGCTTGATCCTGAAGGGAAGCCGACCTCGCGTCGCCTGGATAACCTGACCATCGTGATCTATGACATGGCGCCGGGTTCGGTCGCCGCCTATTACCCCGAAGCCAACGTCATGGTGCCGCTTGACAGCCACGACACGCAAAGCGGCATCCCGGCGTATAAAAGCATTCCCATTCTGCTGGAGCCTTGCGAAACGCCGGTGGCAACTTCGGGCGCGCTGCGCTAATCCCGCCGGTCGCATATCCGCAGGATGGTCTATACTGTTAATTATCAACGGGCAACAAGAGGAGATATCAATGTATCGAGTGGAAAAAGACGATCCGAATGAAGCACCGGAATCGGGTGATAAAAAACCTGGGCCCGATAAGAAATAGTCAGTCAGAAAGGTCGCTTCGGCGGCCTTTCCCTTATCTGCTCTTCTTCCGATTTTTTCCTGCCGTCCGCTTGCGCGTTCGCGACAAGATTCGCCGTTGCAACAGCGCATTCCGTGCAGCCTTAGCGGCTTTTTGTCATGTTTATTGCGTCGCTGCGCTACTCTTCATCTAACTGCAACAAAATTGTCACAGAATTAACTTAATCTGATGCTTCCCGTTTCATGATGGAAGACCTTGATGATTACCAAAGCGAAAAATCTGCAGGATGCTGAAGAGCTGCTTCATTCAGGTATCAGCAAAGTTGAACTGGCCTACAACATCGGCAGCGATGATTTCTTTCATCTCGCCACGCACTGGTGCGATCGCGGTGCGAAAATCAGCAAGGGCCAGCGGCATTTTATCGTGTCGCAAAAAGGCTTTGCGATTCCGCCTAACGACTGAGCATTCGGGCAGGGATAGCCCATTAAACTTGCCCTTGCACATCTCTGCTGGTTAAATGCTTTTTTCCCCTGACCAGCGTCTGACATGTGTTTGAATTCCGTCCCGTTCCTGCTGTAGCAACAGAGGGGTTTATCACCGATCTGGCGCTCGATTTCGGCGAGCCGCTGATCGGCTGCTGTCGCTTCGATTCCCGCTGTTTTTACGATGCGCTGAGCGACGCGCTGGCGCTGCCGTTTCCTGCGCCGCTGACGCAGGCGGTAAGAAAACGCCGCGCAGAATACCTTGCCAGCCGTTACCTGGCCCGCGAGGTGATACAGCGGCTCGGCCGTCCCGGCTTTATCCTCGGCAACGCCGCCGATCGCTCCCCCTGCTGGCCTGACGGCATCGCCGCCTCGCTCTCCCACAGCGACGGCATTGCGGTGCTGGCGGCGACGCGGCAGCCGATCTGCCTCGGCATTGACGTCGAGCGAACGATGACAACAGAAAGCGCGGAAGAGACCGCGGACATTTTAATGACGCGTGCGGAAAAGCAGCGCCTGCGGCAGCTGGCGCTGCCCTTTGCCGAAGCCGCCACTCTGCTCTTTTCACTAAAGGAGAGCCTCTATAAGGCGCTCTGGCCGGTGCTGCATCAGCCGATGGATTTTCATCAGGCAGAGCTGGTCGAGGTGGATCTGGCGGGCCTGCGGGCTCGGCTCAGGCTGACGCACGACTTCAGCGAGACTTTCTGCTCAGGCAGGCTGCTGGAGGGCCGCTTTCACTGTCAGGACGATCGGGTAATCACGCTGGTGAGCTGTGAGGCGAACGAAAAAAAACCGGCCCATGAACTCAGCTGAGCCGGATACAACACAAGACGAAAGAAACAGTTCCAGGGAAGACAGAAACAGCGTTTCTGTCGTCGTTAAACCTAACGCGTTAACTGCGCATTGCCCAATAACCCTTTTCGCTAAGCTTTGCCATCTGGCGCTAACAGGCGTTTTCGGTGCGTTTCACCGCGTCGAGCGACGCCATCTCGCGTTCCGAGCCGGTCAGCTCGCTGAGTTTGCCGTCGCGCATCTCCAGCAGCCGGTCAGCATGGATAAAGTAGTGGTCGTCATGGCTAATGGCGAAAACGGTTTTCCCCGTTTCCTGTAGCCACGGCAGGATTTCGCGGTAAAACACGCGGCGAAAATGGGGATCCTGATCGGCAGCCCACTCATCCAGCAACAGGATTTCGCGCTCTTCCGCCGCCGCCAGCAGCAGCGCCAGGCGCTTGCTCTGCCCTTTCGACAGCTGAAGGTTGAGTACGCGATTCCCCTCCAGCTTCAGCTTATCCTGCATTTTCAGGCGTTCCAGCCACTGCTGAACCAGCGCCGGGTTAGCCGGCTGGCCTTCGCGACCAATCAGCCGATCGAACAGATGCACATCGGTAAACACGGCGGAGAAATGTTTGCGCCAGACGTCCAGATGCTGCCAGTCGAGCGGTTCGCCGTCGAGCAGCAGCGTACCGGACTGCGGCTGATAGAGGCCGGTCAACAGCATCGCCAACGTTGATTTGCCGCTGCCGTTGCCGCCAATCAGGAACACCAGCTCGCCGCGACGCAGCGTCAGGTTAATCGGCCCGACGGTGAAGCCGTGCTCGCCGTAGTGAAAAGTGACATCGCGCAGCTCAAGCGTCTGCCAGGGTTTTACCGGCGGCAGCGCGCTGAATTCCGGCTGGTGCTCCGCCAGATGGAAGCTGTTCAGCTTACGAAAGGCGACCTGGGCGCTGAGCAAGGTCGGCAGCGCCCCGACCGCCGCCAGCAGCGGCGTGCGCAGGAAAAGCAGCGTTAACGAGTAAGTGGCCGCGACGGCGGTATTGGCCCAGCCGAGGGTATTGGCCATGAAAAACACCATCCCTATCGCGCCGAGCATCATGATATTGGACCAGTTCACCGCGCTCAGGTGAAAGGTATCGGCGCGCACAATGTGGTGGCGATAGCTGCGCGCGTCTTCCTGATAAACGGTGTCGTAAATCAACCGCGCGCGCTCGCGGTTAAGCTGCAGCTCTTTGCGCCCCTCGATTATCGTCTGGTAATCGCGGTAAAGGTGGTCTTCCACGTCGCGCAGCTTCGCCATGTGGCGGTAAACGCGCGCCACTAGCAGCCAGCCGCCGATCAGCGTGACCGCTATCCAGAGCGTAGTCACCAGCAGCATTGCAGGCGACAGCCAGGCGAGATAGGCCGCCGAACCCAGAGTAATCACGATCCCCTGAATCAGCTCCGGCAGGCGTACAAAAGCGATAGTAATGGCGCGAACGTCGCTGGTCAGCCCGGCCAACAACTGAGCGCTGCCGACCTGCTCGATGCGCTCGACCTGCGTATCAAGAATGCGCTTGATGAATTCGCCGCGCAGCCGCCAGACAAAGTGGTGGCCCAGCAGCGTCAGCGCCAGCTGCGAACCCAGCGTCACCGCCATCAGCAGCAGCAGCAGCAACAGAAACTCCGGCAGCACGGCAAGCGAGGCATTCACCGAGACGATCATCTCGCGGTTAATAAAGGCGATAATGCCAATGCCTAGCGCCGCGCTGAGCAGCGTCAAAAGAACGACAAAAATAAAGGGCCAGCGATACTGGCGGAACACAACGTTAAGCAACGCCATTAAAACATTCCAGCTGTTAACAAAGCAGCCTGCAGTTTAATGCGATGCGAAATGATAGCAATAATAATTCTCATATTGCCAACGAAACGGCGGCGCGATTATCGGGCGCGACGAAACGTCAGGTTATAACGGTAAGCGCCCGCCAGCGGATGCACGCCCGCCTTCAGCGGCAGAATGCCGTGATAGCGCAGGCGCGACGGGCCGCCCCACACCACCACGTCCCCGTGCTCCAGCAGAATGCGCTGCGTCGCGTCGCCGCGTTTAAGGCCGCCGAACTGGAACACCGCCGGCAAGCCGAGCGATACCGAAACAATAGGCTGTTGCAGATCTTTCTCATCCTTATCCTGATGCAGCGACAGTTTCGCTCCCGGCTCGTAGCGGTTAATCAGGCAGGCGTCGGGATTGAACGATGCAAATCCGGCTTCCCGCGCCGCTTCCTGCGCCAGCTGCCGGAACCGCGTCGGCATCGCCGGCCATTCACGGCCGCTGTTTTCATCCGCTTCGCTATAGCGGTAGCCGCGCGCATCGCTCGACCAGCCGAGATCGCCGCAGTTAGTCATCGCCACCGACATGCGATAGCCGCCGGGCGTAATAAGATGTTGAAAGGGATTTTGCGCGGCGATGGCGGCGATCTCAGCCAGCAGCGCCTCGCCCTGATCCCGCGCGCGGCGGCGCAGGATCACCGCCCCCGGTGCCAGCGGCTCCTGCCAGGGCGCCTCATCGTTGAACAGATCGAGCATAGTATTTTCTCCGCTAATCGCCTATTGCTGAATCAAAAAGGCGGCAAACTGCGGCGACATCCAGCTGACGAACCGGTCGCCCTGTTTGCTGATCAGATAGACCGCCAGCTTCTCTTTGATCGCCAGCGCCTTGGCTTTTTCCGTGCCCAGCACCATCAGTCCGGTGTCCCAGCCGTCCGCCTCCAGCGCAGTGGTGGCGATCACCGTCGCCGACACCAGCTTGTGCTCAATCGGCCGACCGCTGACCGGGTCGATAACGTGGGAAATGCGTTTGCCATCCAGTTCATAATAGTTGCGGTAGCTGCCGGCGGTGCTGATGCCGTGCCCCTGCAGATCGACCCGCGCCTGTACCGCGTTTTCGCGATCGGTCGGCTTCTGTATCGCCACGCGCCAGGGGCGATCCCCAACGTTTTTGCCCCGGCTGAGCACCGCGCCGCCCACCGACACCAGATAGTTATCGATCCCCTCCTGCTCCATCAGCCGCGCCAGATGATCGGTGGCGTAGCCTTCGCCCAAGGTGGAGAGATCCACATAAAGTCCGGGCAGATCTTTTTGCAGCCACTGCCCCGCCACGCCCTGAATTACGCGCAGATGCTGCAAACCGGTCTGCGCTTTGGCTGCGGCGATCTGCGCGGCAGACGGCGTATGCATAGGCGGCTTCGTCGGCCCGAACCCCCACAGGTTTACCAGCGGTCCGACGGTAATATCCATCGCCCCCGAGGTTTTCGCGCCGATGCGCAGTGCTTCGGTGACGATATCGGCCATACCGGCGCTGACCGGCTGCGGCTCAATGCCCTGATAGCGATTGAAACGCGACAGGGCCGAATCCGCTTTCCAGGTGGAAAGTGTCTCGTCATCGCCGTCGAGCAGTTGCTGAATGCGCTGCTGAAGCTGGCTTTTACGGCTGGCGTCGACGTTCGCCAGGCTGACGCGCCAGAGGGTGCCCATGGTTTTGCCTTCCAGCACCAGCGTCGGGGCGGCGGGCTTGTCGCAGCCGCTCAGCAGCATCGCGCTCGTCAGCAGAATAAAGGCCGGTCGGAACAGTTGGCTTATTTTTCTCATCGATTTTTACTCTTTGGCCGGGCGTACGCCGGCGGGTTCTTTCTCGTCTGACGCACCAAAAATGGACAGCCGCACCAGTCTGAAGCGGGCGCAGTGTAGCAAACTCAGGGAAAAATCCGTGGCTGTCAGAGCGATCGGAATGGCATGGATTCTGCACGGTTGAAGCGAGGTTTACATTCTGGAGAGGTAGAAGATGGAAAAGTCACAATCGAAGCAATCGTCCTGGCAACGCTGGCTACGCTTTTCTGCCTTTACGCTGGGCGGCGTGGCGATGGAAGGCAGCATGCCGCCGCAAAACGAAAACGCGCCGCCGCAGGCGAAAAAGTGGCGGGCGTCGGGAGAGTAACGCCGTTTTGCGAAAAACGGGAGCGCAGCCGATGGCCGCGCTCCCCTGCACTCAGAACTGGTAAACCAGGCCGAGCGCGACGACGTCATCGGTGTTAATGCCGGCCGCGTCAGTAAACTCGTTGTCGTCCAGCAGGTTGATCTGGTAATCAACGTAGGTGGACATGTTTTTATTGAAGTAGTAGGTCGCGCCAACGTCGACATATTTCTTCAGGTTCTGTTTGCCATAGACTTGAATATCGGTCGCGCGCGAGGTAACGAACGCCAGTGACGGACGCAGGCCAAAGTCGAACTGATACTGCGCGACCACTTCCCAGTTATCCGTTTTATCAGCGTAGCCGAAGGCGGTTGAGCTGCTGGAACCAAAGCGGTTAGCGTTATAGCCGCGGCTGTACATCGCCGCCAGGTAAACGTTGTTGGCGTCATATTTCAGACCGCCGGTATAGACTTCCGCTTTGTCGCCGCGTCCCAGGATACCGGCGACATCGCCGTTCTGATCGTTAGTGCGGTCAGACTGGAACATCGCCGCGCCCACGCTCACGCCCGAATCGTCAATATCATAAGTGGTGCTCAGACCCCAGCCGTCGCCATTCTGTCCCAGCACGTCGCGGCCGTTCGGTGATTCTTCGCCGTTGCCGTTTTTGCCCTGGTACTGCACGGCGAAATCCCAGCCGTCGACCAGGCCGAAGAAGCCGGTGTTACGGTAGGTCGCCAGCCCGTTGCTGCGCTGGAACATAAAGTTATCCGCGCCGTAGGTATCGCCGCCGAACTCCGGCAGAACGTCCGTCCAGGCGCCGACGTCATACGCTACGCCGTAGTTACGCCCATAGTCGAAGGAGCTGCCGTCGCTGAACTTGAGACCGGCGAAGCCGACACGGGTAAAGCTGTCGGCCGTGCCTTCCGACTCTGCGTTGTTCAGCGCAGCCTGATACTCCCACTGGCCGTAGCCGGTGAGCTGTTCGGTTACCTGAGTTTCACCTTTGAAGCCGAAGCGGACATAAGACACATCCCCATCGGCGCCGTTATTATCAGAGAAATAGTGGAGACCATCCAACTTGCCGTACAGATCTAATTTGTTGCCATCTTTATTATAGATTTCGGCTGCGCTTGCGGAGCCGACAACCAGCAATGCAGGAACGAGCAGGGATAGAACGCGAAGTTTCATTTTATTACCCTCTGTTATGTGCTTTATATTTGCCACTGCGTGCTGAACGATAAATATTCAGCCGGCAACTCATTGTTAATTTAAGAAGGGCAATAAGCTATCACGAATGTGCTACGAAATTTCCAAAAGTGTTTCATTGTATGAATTAGTTATTTCATAATGTAAACAAGACGGAACTCCTAACAAGCACTCATAGCTAAAAAATATCGCACGTTATGGTAAGCGAAACGGTGAGCACCAGAGATCAACAACTTAGAAAATCAGGCTTCTGAGCACTGAATGATAAAACTTATGTGCTATCAGAGAATACAATAGATCCCGCTATCATCATTTATTTCATTATTACCTTCATTCACCCCGAATGAGATGTTTACCCTTATTCCTGCCGGACTTAATCGTCCGGCTTTTTTTATTTCCGCTCCGCTTACCCCTTGCCTGCTTGTGTAAGCTTATTATCGCCCCTTAAAATAAGACACTTAAGAGAAACGCACTATTCGTCAAATTTAGCACGCTTCGTTTAATTATCAGGGCATTAATAATGGACTTATTTTTTTCATGAAACCAAGCGTGCTTTATTTATGCATGGACTTATATTTTATCGTTCACGCATCGCTTCTTTCACTTTATTTAACGGCTTGAGCAGATAATCCATCACGGATTTCTGTCCGGTTTTAATTTCCACATTCGCCACCATGCCAGGAACAATAGGAAATTTCCTGCCCGCACGATTAGTCAGTTCCGCTTTCTGCGTCCTTACCCAGACGCGGTAGTAAAACTGATCGCGTTTCACTTCATCCTGCAGAGTATCCGGCGACACGGTTTCCACCTCGCCGGTCAGATCGCCATAGATGGAGGAGTCATAGGCGGTAACCTTTACCACCGCCGGCAGGCCGGGACGGATATAGGCGATATCGCGCGGATTGATGCGCGTTTCGATCAGCAGCTGATCCTCCAGCGGCACGATCTCCATCAGCTTGCCGCCCGGCTCCAGCACGCCGCCGACGGTAGTCACCTGAATATCCTTTACGATGCCGCGCACCGGCGAATAGAGGGTGGCGCGCGTCAGCTGATCCTCTTTGCCCGCCAGCACCTGCAGCTGCGCGTCGAGATCGGCGTTGTTTTTGACCTGATCTTCATGGGCACGCACCAGATAATCGTTGCGCGCCTCGTCGATTTTGCCGCGCAGGTCGCTGACCTGACGGCGCAGACGGATCACCTCCACCTGCCCGGCTGCCCCTTTCGCCACCAGCGGTTCGGTCATCCGCAGCTCGTCCTGCACCAGCCGCAGCGACTGCTGTAAGTTGCTGATGGTTTCGGTCAGGTTGCGGCGACGCGATTGATAAAGCTGGGTTTCGCGCGTTACCAGCTCCGGCTCTTTCAGCGTCTCCGCGCTGAATTTCAGCGGTTCGCCGGAGAGTTCGGCGTGCAAACGCTCCGCCGAAGCGCGCAGCGTGCGCGCCTTCGCCTGCGCTTCGCCGAAGGTCGACTGAAAGCGCGTCGGGTCGAGCTTCGCCAGCACCTGGCCTTTTTCGACGATATCGCCCTCATGCACATTCAGCTGCTCCACGATGCCGCCGTCCAGGCTGTCGATGATCTGCGCGCGGCTGGAGGGCGTCACCTTGCCGGTGCCGACCGTCACTTCGTCGAGGATGGCGAAGTGCGCCCAGACCAGAAAAATCAGCAGTGCCGCGCTGCAGATCCAGATAATCGCCGAGGTGCGCCGTTCGTGGCGCGAAAGATCTTTATCGATCATAACCAGGCTCATGCGACATCCCCCTGTTTAGTGGTATTGACGGTGGCGCGACGCAGGATCTCATCGCGCGGGCCGTCGGCGACGATACGTCCGTTATCCATCACCAGGATACGGTCCACCATTTTCAGCAGCGCCGGGCGGTGCGTCACCAGCACCAGCGTGCGCCCGTTCATCCATCCCTGCATCTGGCGAATCACGTGCTCTTCCAGCTGTTCGTCCATCGCGGCGGTCGGCTCATCCAGCAGCACCACCTGCGGCTGACGCAAAATCAGCCGGCTGAGCATGACCATCTGCCGCTGGCCGCCCGACAGCCCTCGCCCGCCTTCATTGATGATGCGATCGAGGCTGGCGGCGTCCTGCTGCACCAGCGACAGCGCGCCACTGATGCGCAGCGCCTGCAACATCTCCTGTTCGCTGGCGTGCGGATTGCCCAGCATCAGGTTCTGCCGCAGGGTGCCGAAAAAGAGGCGCGAATCGTGGGAAAGCCAGCCGAGCTGACGACGCAAATCGACCGGATCGATGCGGCTGATATCCACCCCGTCGACAATTACTTTGCCCTGCGTCGCCTGCGCCTGCCCGGCGAGAATTTTCAGCAGCGTCGACTTGCCGGCGCCGACCTTGCCCAGAATCGCCACACGTTCGCCCGGCTTGATCTGCAAATTCTGCACGTTAAGCACGTTCTTCTCGTTCTCTTCGTCGTAGGTGTAGTGCACGTTGCGCAGATCGTAGTGGCCGGTCAGCGTGGGACAGTGGGCGAGCGTGGCGGCATCCGGCTGGTCGAGCGGTTTTTTCAGCAGTTCATCCAGCCCTTTCATCGCGCTTTTGGCATGCTGCCAGCGGGAAAAGACCATGGTGAGCTGCATCAGCGGCGCGATGGTGCGCGACGAAAGCAGGCTGCTCGCCACCAGCGTACCTGTGGTGATCTGGCTGTCGAGGACCAGATAGACGCCGAATACCAGCATGCCGGCGTAGGTCAACTGCTGCACCGTCGAGGCCCAGCCGGTCAGGCGCGCGCCCCATAACCGTTGCTGATTGCTGATAGCGGCGCTCACCTCATGGGTTTGCTCCCACTGACGCTGAAAATAGGGTTCCGCCTGCAGCGCCTTGATATCCTCGATGCCTTCAATGGTCTCTACCAGTACCGCGTTGCGCAGCGCCCCTTCGCGCAGCCCCTCTTTCGCCAGCCGCGCCATCGGGATCTGCACCAGCAGCCCGGGAATGACGATCAGCGGGATCGCCAGCAGCGGGATCAGCACCAGCCAGCCGCCGATAAAGGCCATAATAAACAGAAAAAGAATGACGAAAGGCATATCCGCCGCCGCGCCCACGGTGGTGGAGGTCAGCAATTCGCGCACTTGGTCGATTTCACGCAGCTGCGAAATAAACGAGCCGGTGGATTTCGGCCGCGCCTCGTTGCGGATATTCATCGCGCGGGCGAACAGCATTGAAGAAACCTTGAGATCGATGCGTTTGCCCATCAGGTCGGAGACCTGGGTACGCATCAGGCGGATCAGGTACTCAATGGCGGCAGCCAGCAGCACGCCGGCGAACAGCACCCACAGCGTCGGCTGCGACTGCGCCGGGATCACCCGGTCATAAACCTGCATCGAGAAGAGAATGCCCGCCAGCGCCAGCACGTTGCCGACGATGGATGCCATAGAAATCTCCGCGATGCGTCGTTCCATGCCGCGAAAATTTTTCCAGAACCAGTGCTCTTCATAGGGCTGGACGAATTCGTCAATGCGGGCGTCGCGTCCGCGTGCCGCGACGCCGATCACGCCGACGTTGGGCTGACTGCGCGCCAGCAGCGGCGCCAGTTCGCTTTCGCGCACCACGTCGCCCCCTTCGCTCAGCCAGTAATGAACGTTATTCTCGCCGTCGATGGCTTCCACCACCGCCACGCTGCCGTTCTCCAGCACCAGCACCACTGGGGTAATCTCCTGGCGCCAGCGCAGTTTGTTTTGCGGCGTCATGGTGAGATGCAGGCCGAGCAGACCGGCCAGCCGCTCCAGCTGTTGTCCCGCCGGAAGATGTTCGAACCAGCGCATCTGCTGGCGCAGGGTTTTGCCGTCGGCGGGCTTACCGAAACGGGCCGCCACGCGCAGCATGGCGGCAATCCAGTTGTCAGTATTGAGCGTTTGTGAAGTCATAGTCGTAACCTTGTTGCGCTTGCGCCACGCTATTGCAGAGAAGGAAGAAGATCACCGCTGCTCTTTTCGCGGTCGATGCCCATGATGTCGAGCAGATTGTCGACGGCAGCCGCGTAACGCACCGTGGCGTCCCAGCCGTCATAAAGCGCCGTCAGACGCATGCTGTCCGCCTGAAACACATCTTGTTCCACGCTGAGCAGATCGTTGAGGCTGCGTTTGCTTAAGCGGTATTCGTCGGCGTAGACGTCGCGGGTGTGATCGGCGCTGGCGAGTTGACTTTCGCCCGCCAGCTGACGCTGTTGCGCGCCGATCATATCGGCATAGGCGGTGGAGGCGTTCTGATTAATGTCGAGCTTCGCCTGCTGAACCGCCGCCTGCGCCGCTTCCCGCTCCCCTTCCGCCGACTGGGTGCGAGCGCTGACCAGCCCGCCCTGATAGAGCGGCGCCTCGAGCTGCAGCTGCAGTTCGTCATCCCAGTAGGAGCGGCTGTCGTTCTGGTAGCGCGTGCGGCCCGCCTCTATTTTAATCGTCGGCCAGTGGTTGGCCTGCGCCTGACGCACCCGCTCGCGCGCCGCCTCCTGCTTCGCCTGCGCGCTGCGCACCGCCGCGCTGCGTTCATAAGCAATTTTATCGAGGGTGACCTGCTGAGTGAGCAGCGACTGCGGCAGTTCCGGCAGCGCGTTCGCCACCACCCCGGTGAGCACCGTGAGCTGCGCCCTGGCCGAGCGCTGCTGGGCGAGGTACTGCTCCAGCGTGGCGCGCATCCCGGCGAGGCGCGTTTCGGCCTGCAGTACGTCTGACTGGGAATTAAGCCCGGCATCGGCGCGCATTTTGGCGATTTCGCGCACGTGCTGCAGCGAGGCGATGTTGGCGCGCGCCGCGTCGGCCAGCGCCTGGTAGCGCTTTACCTGCAGATAGGCCTGCAGCGTATCCTGTGCGACGGTGGTCATGGTGTCGAAGAGGCTGAAGCGATACGCGTCGGAAAGCGCATGCTGTTCGTCAATGGCGCCGCCGGTACGACCGAAGTCATACAGCAGCTGGCTCAGCGTGACGCCGCCCGAGCCGGCGTTGTTCAGACTGCCGGCGGAGTCGGTCTGGTGCGACCGTCCGCCGGAGGCCTGCAATGAGATTTGCGGATACCAGGCGCTTTTCGCGGCGTCGAGATCCCCTTGTCCCACATGGATTTGCGCTGCCGCCTCGGCGATTTTCGGATTGCGGGCGAAGGCGCGTAAAATCGCGTCGCGCAACGTCAGCGTCGCGATCTGCTCCTCGGTCGGCGCGGCCTGCCAGTTAAATTCCGCTTTAGGTTCGGCGGCCTGCGACGGCGGGAGCGCGACGCTCCAGCAACTCAATATACAGAGAGAAAACAATACTTTGTTCATTATTAACACCAACAAGAGATCTTTTTGTCATTATGTTTTCCCGGTTAACTGAGTCTGGACGCGCCAGTGGCGCAGCCTAAAATAGAACATCTTTTTTTATTAGTCAGGAGGTCGTAAGCGAAGCGCGGCTTAGCAACCCTTAACATTATTAGATCATTTATTCCGCTTCGTCCTGCAAAAAGCTTATGAATATTTTATTATTTTTCTTTGTGTGCAAAATAGCAGCGGTCACTAAAATTCATTAAAAACAGCAGGCGGACTGAACTGAGCCGCCTGCTGTTTAGTTATATAAATTAATAAAAGAGTTATTCAGGCCAGCGCGTGCATCCCGCTCTGCTGATGCAGAAGATCCGCCAGCGTCGTGGTCATCTCGGTCGTGGCGTGAGTCTCTAACGCCTGTGACGTCGCGGGCTGCCAGTTTGCCGCGTCGCCCTTCAGCTGCGCCAGCAGGCTGTCGGAAACCGGCTCGCTGGCCAAGGCGGCGGCGTTGGCCGTCTCGTCGCTGCCGGTGAGCGTACTCAGCCAGCTATCGAGGTCGTCTTCGTTCGCCGCCAGCAGCGTCGCGATCTGCTCGTCGCCGCCGCTCTCTGCGGCCAGGGTGGTGATGGCCGCGTCATGCGAGGCGACGACGATATTCTGCGTCGCGCTGGCGACGTTGCCGTTGCTGTCCTGCGCCGTCACGGTCATGGCGTAATCGCCGTCGTCCAGCGGCGCCAGCTGACCGGCCAGAATCGTCAGCGACCAGTCGCCGTCCGCCTTAACCGCCGCGCTGTAGCTTTGATCGCCCAGGGTCAGCGTCACCAGCGTTCCCTGGTCGAGATGGGTGGAGCTGCCTTCGATCAGATGCCAGCTATTCACATCGCCGCTGTCGACAATGTTATCGTCGAAGGCGGTGTTGAGGGTTAAGGTGGGTAGGTTGTGGGTGGCGACGGTGAAAAAGTCCTCCAGCGTGTTGCTGGCGCTGTTGCCATACTGATCTTCCTGCCAGACGGTCGCGGTGACCGGCCCTTCAGGCAGCGCCAGTAGATCCTCGCTGCTCAGCGTGACCATGCCCGCGACCGGCTCGTAGGTTTTATCATTGATGGTCACGCTTTTGATCCCTTCAATATAAAAGCTGAGATCGCTGTGCGCCTCTTCATAGTTGAGCACCATGTCGCCGCCGATATCCATTTCGTAATAAATCGGCGGCAGGGTGGTGACGATATTGAATTCAAACTGCCCGTCAACGTAGTTGCCCGCCCCGTCGAGGCCCCAGGCCTGCAGTTCGCCGCGATGGATGAAATCCGCCACTTCCGCCGCCGGGATGGTGAGGGTCCAGCTGCCGTCGGCCAGAATAGTCGCCTGATAATCTTTGCCGCCGCCGTCGTTGATCCAGAGCGTCTGTCCGGGCACCAGGTTGCTCAGATGGCCGGTCAGGGTCAGCGCCTGCTGCATCTCAAGCGCGTTGACCACGTTGTCGCTGGTGACATTATCAAAGTAGATCGTCGGCAGGCTGCTCCAGTGGGTGATCAGCGTGACGTCGGCGCTGGCGACGCCGACCTTGCCGTTGGGATCGGTGGCGCTTACCTGCACGCTGTAGATCCCGTCGGGAATGGCGCTCAGTTCGGTGTCGTTCAGCGATACCGACCAGTGGCCCTGTTTATCGATTACCCTGCCCTGATAGCTGACGCCGTTAATCGTCGCCGTCACGACCGCACCCTGCGGAAGGTGAGTCGAAACTCCGGTGATCTCCATGCCGTACATCGCCTCGCTGTTCCCCACCGCATTGTCTTTCATGATGGGGTCGAGCGTCAGGGTCGGGCTGACAGAGCAGTCGACGAACAGGCCGAAATCGACAATGGTATCGGTGCTGTTGCCCGCTTTGTCGGTGATAGTGAGCGTCATGCTGTAGTAGCCGTCCGGCAAGTCTTTCAGCACTTCCGGCGGCATCGAGGCGTTCCAGTACCCCCACTGGTTGACGGTGCTTTGCCAGCTCTGATCGCCGAAGGTCAGGGTGACGGTCGCGCCCGGCTCATCCTCCGCCCGGCCGCGCACATGCACCCGGTTATTCGCCTCCCAGGCGGCGATGACGCCATCGGCGGCGACGGGCTCGTAGATGCGCAGCGCGGCAGGCGGCGTGACATCCTGCGCGGCGGCGACTTGCTGCGTGGAAAAGGTCTGGGTGTCGCTGACGCTGCTGGCGGCGACCGGCGCGCTTGCACTCGTCGTTTCCGCTTCGGCAAGGGGGGTCGGCGCAATTGCCGCCGCGTTTGCCGCCGTGGCGGCGAGCGTCGACTCGTCAGGTAAGGTTCCCGGCGCGTTTACGGCCTGCGCCAGTCGGGTGTTACGTAATTGATCGTTGTTAGCCATCGTTAACCTCGTAGCAGGGAATGCCTCGCACACCGCCATCCCTTCATAAAAACTGAAGGGTCAGACGGCAGGTATTTTTTATAGGACGCAGTAAATACGCCCGTTTCACCTGGTTTACGGGTTACCGACGCGGCAACAAGGAAGCAAAATCGTGCAAAATTCGGCCCGAAAAGCCAGGCCGCTGTCATTACTCTAAGATCTGTTTTGATCGCTTAACGCCGCAACAGATTGATGCAACGCGCGCAGCCTCTACCCTAAACCTCCTGATATGAATTTACTACCAAGGAAAATCCTGAAAAGTAACGCCGCCGTTCCGTTTACTCCGGCGATAAAAAAGAAAATGCAGCAGACGCCTGCGCCCCTGCTGATTTAATAAAAATACCTTAAGCTTGACGGGGGTTATTAAGCCCCGTCGCCTGACTTACACCACATGCACCTGCAGGTTATGCTGCACCAGCACATCGCCCAGCGTGTTGTCGCTGGTCAGCGCCGAGTTGTGATAGACATCGAAGGTTTGCCCATCCAGCGCGCGCTGTCCGGTGTTTTCCCATACTCCGCCGTTGGCGTTGGCCAGCGTCACCTGGCTGCCGTCGGCCCCCTTGATCACCAGATCCTCGCTCTGCGTATCGGTGATATTCAACGCCTCGTTCAGATCGAGCTTCAGGGCGTTAGTGCCCGATTTGCCCAGATCGACAACTTCGATATGTTCAACCTTCAGGCCCAGCGAGGTGAGATCCAGCGTCATGTTTTCACCGTTCAGCACCAGCGTATCGGTACCGGCGCCGCCGTCGATGTGCGTAAAGTGCAAATCGCTCACCGTCACGGTATCCGCTCCGGCGCTGCCGGTGACCGAAGGCCCTTCGGCGTTGCTGCCGTCCGCCAGCGTAATCACCACGCCGCCGATGGTGTAGCTCTGGTCATCCGCGACCGCGGCGGTGGCCGTGGCGCTGGTTGACTCATCGCTGCTGGCCGCAGTGGTCGCCATGCTGCTGGTGGTATCATCCGCATCGGTGGTCAGCGTGGAATCCGGCGTCGTCGCGGCCGCCAGCGTCGCCACGCGGGCGAAAGTCTCTTCGCCGGTGCCGGTGCTGGTGGTTGAGGCGCTGTCATCCACCGAGGCGGCCGATATGGCGGTATCCTCGGCGGAGAAGGTGGTCACCGCCGCGGTGGTGGTCGCGACCGGAATCAGGCCACCCAGCAGCAGCGTGTTGGTGGCGGTGGCGCTGTTGCCCGCCATGTCCGTTACCGTCACCCGCGCCAGCGTGTTCAGCGAAAGCAGCAGACCCGGCACCGAAAGCAGCGTTGGCGAGAAAAGCGCGCCGAAACGGCCCAGCGCATCAGTCGTGGTCGTCACACTCGGACCGGGGTTCCCATTCGCCAGCAACAGCGTGACCGTGACACTTGATCCTGGAGCCGCATTAGCGGTTCCGCCCGTAATGCTCAAACCCAACAACAGCGAGGTGACAACGCTCAGCACCGGATCGAGACCCACCTGCGGCGTGTTATGCGACAGCGACGTAAAGGTGCTGTTGGTGGTCGCCGTATTGCCGCCCGCGTCGGTGACCGAGACCACCAGGCTATGGCTGCCGTCAGGAATGGCGACCAGCGTCGAGGATGGCACGCTGACGCTCCAGGTGCCGCTGCTGGTCACGGTGGTGGTAAAGATGTTGCCCGCCACGTTGACGCTCACCGTGCTGCCGACCGCATGGGTGGTGGTGCCGCTGATGGTCTCCGCGCTGTTGGCTTCGGCGATGTTGAGATAGCCGTCGCCGCCGAAGTAGCTGTTTAGCGCCACCGTCGGCGACGAGTGGCTGAGCACTGTCAGCGTCGACGAGCCGCTGCCGCTGACGCCTGCGGCGTTGGTGACGCTGGCGGTTACGGTATAGTTGCCGTCGGCGATAGTCGCCAGGTTAGCCGCCGGTATGGAGAGGCTCCATACGCCGCTGCTGTTTACCGTGGTGCTGAAGGTCTGGCCGCCGACGGTCACGCGCACCAGCGAGCCTTCCGCGTTGGTGGCGGTGCCGCTGACGGTTTGCGCCGTTCTGACATCCGCCACGCTCAGCGCGTTATCGCCGAACAGTGAAGTGATGGCGACCGTCGGCGGCGTGTGGCTGATGACGCTCAGGTTGCCGCTGGCGGAAGCCGGGTTGCCCCAGGCGTCGCTGGCGCTCACCCTAACGGTTTGGGTGCCGTCGGCGATAGCCGCCAGATCGGTACGCGGCACGCTGATGCTCCAGCTGCCGCCGCTGGTGACTTTGCTGGTGTAGGTCACGCCATTCAGCGTGGTACTTACCGTGGTGCCCGCCGCCAGGTTGGTGCTGGTGCCGCTGATGGTCTGGTTGCTATTGAGATCGCCGGCGCTCAGCACGCCGTCGCCGAACAGCGTATTCAGCGTCAGGGTCGGCTGCGTCAGGCCCAGCTGTACCCCGGCGCTGACGCTGCTGGTGTTGCCGACAGCGTCCGTCACCGCTACGCCGACGGTCAGATTGCCCGCCAGCAGCGTGCCCAACAGATCCGGCGTCACCTGTGCGCTGAAGGCGCCGTTGGTGCCGACGGTGGCGTTCAGCGTGGTGTTGCCGATATTAATGCGTACCGCCGTGCCCTGCGCCACGTTGGAGATGGTGCCGCTGATGGTCTGCGTCACCAACGATTCCGCCAAGTTAAGCACGCCGTCGCCGAATAGCGGGTTCAGCGTGATCTGCGGCAGGTTGTGAATGCCAACCAGCGCGCCGACGGTGCTGGTCGCGGTGTTGCCTGCGCTGTCCGTCACGCTGACGTTCACCGTCAGGTTGCCGTCGGCGATGCCCTGCAGAATGGCTGGCGTCAGCGTCACGCTGAAGCCGCCGTTGGCGTCGGTGGTGGTCGCCAGCTGCTGGCCCGCTACGGAGACCGTCACGCGCGAGCCCGGTTCTGCGTTGCCGATCACGCCGCTGATCGTTTGATTAACCAGCGCATCCGCTACGTTCAGTAAACCGTCGCCGAACAGCGGGTTGATGGTGACCGTTGGCAGAATGGTGTCGACCTGCACCGTGGCGCTGGCGCTGGCGGTGTTGCCCGCCAGACCCTGCACGTTAACGCCCAGGGTCAAATTGCCCTGCGCCAGCGCGCCCAGAATGTCAGGCGTGACGGTGGCGGTAAAGGCGCCGTTTTCGCCCACAGTGGCGGTGCCGATGGTGGTGGCGCCGATCGTCAGGTTCACGGTGCTGCCTGCCGCCACGTTGTTCACCACGCCGCTGATGGTCTGGTTAGTCAGAATATCGGCCGCATTCAGAATGCCGTCGCCGAACAGCGAGGTCAGACTGATAGTCGGCTGCGCGGTAAAGATGCCGACGTTGGCGGAGGTAGACGCCACGTTGCCAGCCACATCAGTGACGCTGACGCCCAGCGTCAGGTTACCGTTCAGCAGCGAAGCGAGATCGGCTGTCGGCAGCGTAACGCTCCAGTTGCCTCCCGCCTGGACGGTGGCAGTATAAGTTCGACTGCCAAGCGAGACGGTGACCTGCGATCCCGCCGCCGCATTGCCGACGGTGCCGCTCACCGTCTGATCGACCAGCGATTCTGCAATGTTCAGCAGATTATCGCCGCCGAACAGCCCGGTCAGGGCATTCACCACCGGCAGGTTGTCGACGATGGTGGTCAGCGCGCCGGTGGTGCTGGCGACGTTGCCGTTGGCGTCAGTCACGGTCACGTTAGCCGTCAGGTTGCCGTCCGTCAGGGTTTGCAGCACTTCCGGCTGCACGGTGATCGACCAGCGGCCATCTTGCGCCACCGTGGTGCTGAGGGTGATATCGCCCAGCGCCACGCTGACCACCGAACCGGCGCCAACCGACGCCACCGTACCGGTAATCGTCTGCGCCACGGCGGTATCGGCGGCGTTCAGGAAGCCGTCGCCGAAGATGGAGTCCACCACCACGTTAAGCGCGCTGTTGACCACTTTGTTGATGGTGACGGTGGCGTCGGTCTGGTTGCCTGCCGGATCGCTGACGCGCAGGCCGAACAGCAGCGTGCCGTCGGTCAGGCTGCCCAACACGCCCGGCGTCAGGTCAAAACTGAAGGTGCCGTCGGGGTTAACCGTGGCGGTGGCGATAGGATTGGCGTCACCGGCGTAAAGCCCTATCGTCTCATTGCCCTGCGCGTTGATCACCCGGCCATTAAGCACCGTGCCCAGCGCGATTTCCGCGGCGTTCAGGATGTTATCGCCGAGGATGGCGTCAACCTGGATCAGCGGCGCCGCGGTATCTACCGTCACCGACTGGGTCGCCGTGCCGGTATTGCCGGCGGCATCGCTGAGTGACGCGCTGATCTGCTGCGCGCCTTCCGGCAACGCCTGCATGTCGGCGGCAGGCACGGTCGCCGACCAGCTGCCGTCGGTCTGGACCACGGCGCTATAGGTTCTGCCGTTAAGCGAAACCTGCACGAAGCGCCCTGCGTCCGCCTGATCGGCGGTGCCGGTAATGAACTGGCGGGTTTCGCTTTCCGCCGCGTTGACATAGCCGTCGCCGGTAAAGGCGTTGATGGTCAGCGTTGGAACGGTGCGATCCACCACCACGTTGCTGCTGGTGGTAAAGGTGCCGGTAGTATCCGTGGCGGTTACCGTCACCGGCACGGTGGCGTTATCGCCGAACACGGCGGTATCGACCGTCAGGCTCCAGGTGCCGTCAGGATTTACCGTGGCGGCGGTGGTGGCGCCGTTAATAGTCACCGCTACCGCCGCCGTTGCATCGGATACCGTACCGGTCAGCGTGGTGCTGGTGCCGTCGGCGGCGTTAATCAGGTTATCGTCGCTGATAGGATTCAGTACCGCTGACAGGCCCACCGGCGGCGTCAGGTTGACCGTTACGTCCACCGGCAGTGTCACCGGGTTGCCCGCCAGATCGGTCAGGGTGACCTGGATAGTGCTGTCGGCGGTAAAGGTAGCGACCTGCGCGGCGTTCAGCAGAATACTCCAGCTGCCGTCGCCGTTAACCGTAGTGGAGGCGGTCTGTCCGTTAAAGGCGACGCTGACCAGCGAGCCCGGCTCGGCGCCGGTTGCGCTGCCGCTCAATAACTGAGGCGATTGCGACTCGACGTAATCGAGAACGTTGTCGCCGGCGAAAGCGACGTTATTCAGCGCTGGCGGCGTAGTATCGACCGTCAGCGTGTTGGTGATGGTAGCGGCATTACCGTAAGCGTCCGTCGCGGTTACCGTTACCGGATAGGTTCCGTCGGTAAAGGTCGTCAGCTGCGGGTTGGTCAGCGGCAGCGACCAGACGCCGTCGGCGTCGACCGTTAAGCCGTCAGCCGCGCCGTAGCTCTGGTTGCCCATCGTCACCACTACCGACTGGCCGTCGCCGGTTACGCCGGTGGTGCCGGTTAAGGTAAAGCCGTTATCCACCGCCTGCGCGTTGAGATAGCCAGTATCAAACGCCGGATCTACCGTCGGCGTCGGCGCGGTGAGCGCCGCGTCAAAGTTGAACGGCGTAGTGGTGGTGTTGCCCGCCGCATCGGTAATGGTGACGTTGAAGGTATGCGGGCCGGTGCCGATGGCGAGCAGCGCGCGCGCCGGGATATCTACGCTCCAGGTGCCGTCCTCCCCTACCGTGCCCAGATAGCGCGCGCCGTTGGCATCCACCGTCACGCTGACGACCTGACTGGCGCCCGTCGAACCGGTAGAACCGGTCAGCGTCACGCCAGCCGTCGCTTCTGCAATACTCAGCACGCCGTCGGCGCCAAGCGATGCCGTGTCGTCAAAGGTCGGCGTCACCGGCTGCGTGCCGGTAGTGACCGTCTGGGTCACGGTATCGCTGTTTTGCGCAAAATCGGTGGCGGTGACGGTAATGGTATGTTGGCCGTTCGCCAGCGACTGCATCTGCGCCGGGGTCAGTTCCAGCGACCAGTTACCGGTGCTGGCGTCGACGGTGGCGCTGAACGGGGTGTCGCCCGCGCCGTCGTTCAGACCGCTGATCACCACGCTAACGGCTTGCCCCGTGCCGGTGATGCCGGTATTGCCGTTCAGCAGCTGCGGCGTCGTCGCCTCAGCCGCGCTCAGCGCGCCGTTGCCGAACGGCAGCGTAAAGGTGGCGTCCGGCAGGGTATTGATAGCGACCTGCAGCGCGGAGCTGAAGGCGTTGCTGTTGCCCACGTCGTCGGTCACGGTGACGGTTACCGGCCAGGTGCCGTCCGGCAATCCGCGCAGCGTGGCGGTCGGGATCGTCAGCGACCAGGTGCCGGCCGCCGTATCGATAGCGGCGTTATAGATCGTGCCGTTGATGTTGACCGTAACGGATTGCGCATTGTCGGCGCCCAGCTGCCCGGAGAGCACGCCGTCGGTTTGCGCTTCGCTAAAGTTGAGAATGTTATCGCCAAACGCCGTATCCAGCGTCGGCGGGGTAATCGCCGCGGTCGCCACGGTGAAGTCCTGCGTCGCGTCGCTGCTGTTGCCGGCGAGATCGGTGGTGGTGACCGTCAGGGTATGGGTGCCGTCCTGCAGCGCGCCGAGCTGTTCCGGCGTCAGGGTCGCGGTCCAGTTGCCGTTTTGATCGACCGTGACCGCCACCGGCGTGCCGTCGACGCTCACCGTCAGGGTCTGGCCGTCGACCAGCGTCGCGGTGCCGCTAACCTGCTGGGCCGTCGCCGCTTCGCCGGCGTTCAGCGTGTTATCGCCAAACAGCGGAGCGGTAATCACCGGATCGGCCGGCGGCGTAAAGAGCACTTCCAGTCCGCTGGTCGCCTGCGCCGGGTTGCCTGCCGCGTCGCTGGCGCTGACGGCGATCTCAGTCACGCCATCGGTCAGCGCGGCGAGATCGCCGGCCGGA
This sequence comes from Enterobacteriaceae bacterium UBA2655, assembly GCA_002359495.1. GTDB lineage: Bacteria > Pseudomonadota > Gammaproteobacteria > Enterobacterales > Enterobacteriaceae > Pantoea > Pantoea superficialis. Next base: position 29,594 of record DENB01000002.1, on the reverse strand, counting down.
ATGGTCAGGTTCCAGGCGCTGTTCACCACCGTGGTGTCATAGGAGAGCGTGCCGATGGTGACGGTAATCGGCGTACCTTCCGCCAGGTTCGTGGCGGCGCCAGTCAACGTGGTTTCGCCGGTCGACTCGCTCTGGCTCAGGAAGCCGTCGGCGAACGGCGTACCGGTGGTATTCAGCGTCAGCGTCGGCAGGTTATTAATGATGACGTTCAGCGGCGCGCTGCCGTCGATGGCGTTGCCGTCCGCATCGACGATGCGCACCGTTACCGTCTGCGCGCCATCCTGCAACTGCTGCAGATCCGCCGGCGGAATGGTCAGGCTCCAGGCGCCGTCAGCGCCCACCGTGGTGGTATAGCTGACGCCGTTCAGCGCGACCGTTACCGTCGTGGGCGCATCGCCCGCCGCCACCGGATCGCTGCTGCCGCTGACCGTCAGTCCCGCCAGTGCCTCCGCCAGGCTGAGGTCAGCGCCTGCGCTCAGGGTAAGACCGGTCAGCGCCGGCGCATCGCTGTTGACGGTAAAATCATCGGCGACCGAGGCCGGATTGCCCGCCAGATCGGTGGCGCTGGCGCTAATGTCGACGAGGCCCTGCGGCAAATTGCCCAGATCGGCGGCGGGCACGTTGATGCTCCAGTTGCCATCCGCATCCGCCGTCGCGCTGTACTCAATATCGTTCAGCGTCACGGTGATCAGACGACCATCCAGGTTGGTGCTGGTGCCGCTGAGGGTCAACGGTTGCCCCGCTTCCTGGGCGTTCAGCACGTCGTCGCCGGCGATGACGTTAAAGGTAATGGTCGGCTGCACGGCGGCGCTGGCTACCACGGTAAAGCTGCCGCTGACGCTGGCCGGGTTGCCGGTCGCGTCAGCCGCCGTCACCGTCAGGCTCTGCTCGCCATCCGCCAGCGCGCCGACGACATCGGCCGGAATGGAAATGCTCCAGCTGCCATCCTGCGCCACGGTGTCGCTGTAGTTCTGACCGTTCAGCGTCACGGTCACGATCTGCCCGGCTTCCAGGCTGGTGCTGCCGCCGCTGATCTCCAGCGCGGCACCCGCCTCCTGGGCATTCACGTAACCGTCGGCGCTAATGGGATCGAGCGTCAGAACAGGCAGGTCGACCAGATCCGCATCGCGCGTCAGGGTTTCCGTCAGGGTGGTGCTGTTGCCCGCCGCGTCGGTCAGCGTAACATCGATATCATAACTGCCATCCGGCAACCCCTGCATCACGCTGGCGGGTAAAATAACGCTCCAGGTGCCGTCGCTCAGTACCTGCGTCTGGTAGCTCTGTCCGTTAAACACAAAGGTGACGCTGACCGGCTGGCCCGCATCCTCCAGCGACGCGGTGCCGCTGATGGTGACGTCCTGCGCCACCTCCAGCGAGTTAATAACGTTATCGCCTGAAACAGGATCCAGCGTCAGCCCGGGCGCCGTGAAATCGACGATGACGTTGCTGTCGATGCTGCCGGTATTGCCCGCCGCATCGGTCGCGGTCACCACAATGGCAGTGGTGCCCTCCGGCAGCGCCTGCAGCGTGCCGCTATCCAGCAGAAGCGACCAGTTGCCCTGCGCATCCACGTCGGCATCGTAATCAATGCCGTTCAGGTTAACCACCACGCTCTGGCCCGCGCCTGTCACGCCGGTGGAGCCGCTGAGCGTCTGGCCTGCGGCGGCTTCGTCGCTGCCCAGATAGCTATCCGTGAAGGGCGTATCGATCAGTACGCCGAGCGCGCCTGTCGCCACCGTGATATCACGGGTTTCGGTAAAGGCGTTGCCCGCCGCGTCGCTGACCGTGGTGGTCAGTACATAGGTGCCGGAGGCGATGCCCGCCAGCGCGCCGGCGGGCAGATCGAACGACCAGCTGTTGTCGGCGCCGACCGCAGTCGTCCAGACCTGGCCGTTCAGGGTGATGGTCACGATCTGGCCTTCGCCGGCGTCGGTGTCGCCGCTCAGCGTAATCACCGCGTTGCTTTCCACGGCGTTGACGATGTCGTCGCCCGCGACCGCGTTGATGGTCAGGGTCGGCGGCGTGACGTCTACCGTGACGCTGGCGTCAGCCGTACTGATATTGCCGGCCGCGTCAGTGGCGGTGACGGTATAGGTCAGCGGGCCGTCGGTCAGCCCGGTCAGGGCGCTCGTCGGCAGCGTCAGGCTCCAGTTGCCGTTCACGTCGACGGTAGCCGGATAATCAACGCCGTTGAAGGCGACGCTCACCGTCTGTCCGTCGCCGCTGACGCCGGTGGTCCCGGCGATCGTCTGAGCGGCGGTCAGTTCGCTGGCGTTAAGCGTGCCGTCGCCGAAGGCGGAAGTCACAGCAGGATCGGGCAGATTGCTCACCAATACGTTCAGAGTGCTGCTGCTGCTGAGAGGGGTTCCCGCCGTATCGGTGGTGGTGACGGTCAGTGCATTCGCGCCGTCCGGCAGCGCGCTCAGCGCCTCGGCAGGCACGATAATGCTCCAGCGTCCGCCCGTCGCGACCTGCGCGCTGTAGGTTTGGTTGTTAAGCAGCAGCGTAACGACGCTACCCTCCGGCACGTTCGCCGAGCTGCCGGTGACGATCAACGGCTGGTCCGCCTCCTGCGCGTTCAGGTAGTTATCGTCGCTGACCGCATCCAGCGAGAGGCCGGAAGCGATGCTGTTAAAGGTCAGGGCCACATCCTGGCTGGCGGGGTTGCCCGCCGCGTCGGTGACCGCCACGCTCAGCGTAGAAGTGCCGTCGGCGATCTGCTGCAGCGCGCCGGCGCTGACCGTCAGGCTCCAGCTGCCGCTCGCCTGCACCTGGGCGGTAAACACCTGGGTGCCCAGCGTCACGGTAACGATTTGTCCCGGTTCGACGTTAGCGGCGGTGCCGCTCAGCAGCTGATCGGTCTGACGCTCCGCGCCGTCAATGATGTTGTCGCCGGCGAAGGCGTCAACCGTCAGCACCGGCAGGCTGGCGGCGCTGGCTTTCACCGCCAGCGTGGTGTCGCTGCTGGTGATGTTGCCCGCGCCGTCGGTGGCGCTGACGGAGAGCGGATAAGCGGCGTCGACAAGGCCGCCGAAGGCCGTGGCAGGCAGCGTCAGGGTCCAATTGCCGTTGGCGTCGGCGGTGGTGCTGTAGGTCGCGCCGTTAAAGCTAGCGACGATTTGCGCGTTCGGGTCGCTGCTGCCGGTCAGATCGAGCGGCTGCGTCACTTCGGCGGCGTTGAGCACGCCATCGCCCGACGGCGGATTGACGCTGAGCGTCGGCGCGGCGGTATCCACCAGCACGCTACCGTCGGCGGTCGCGCTGTTGCCGGCGATATCGGTCAGCGTCACGCTGTAAGCGTTATTTCCCTGCGGCAGCGCGGCCAGCGCGTCGGCGGGCAGGCTGACGCTCCAGTTGCCTGCGCTGTCGACCGTGCCGCTGTAGCTGACGCCGTTGAGCAGCACGCTGACGTTCTGGCCGTCGCCGGCGATGCCGGAACTGCCGGTCAGCGTGCCGACGGCGGTGACATCCTGAGCGTTCAGCGAACCGTCGCCGAAGGCGGGATTGAGCGTCGGCTGCGGCGGCGTCGCCACCAGCAGATTCAGCGTGCCGCTGCTGGTGACGGTATTGCCCGCCGCATCGACCACGCTGGTGGCGAGCGTCAGGGCGCCGTCAGGCACGCCGTTCAGCGCGCCGGCGGGCACGGCAGCGCTCCAGCTGCCATCGGCGTTAACGGCGGCGCTGTAGGCCACGCCGTTCAACGTGACCGTGACCAACGTGCCCGCAGCGACATTGCTGGTGCTGCCGCTGATGGCGAAGCCCGCCGCCGCTTCCGCCGCGTTCAGGTAGTTATCGCCGGTGATCGGCGCCACGGCGATGCTGCTGGCGCTGGTATTGATTTGATAGGCGACGTCGGCGCTGGCGCTGTTTCCGGCGGCGTCATCGACGCTCACGCTGAGCGTCTGGCTGCCGTCGTTCAGGCCGGCGAACGCGCCGGCAGGCAGGGTCACGCTCCAGGCGCCGCTGGCGTCTACTACGCCGCTGTAGCTCGCGCCGTTCAGCGTCACAATCACCTGCTGTCCCTGCTCGACGTTAGTGGTGGTGCCGGTCAGGGTTTGCGGCTGCTGCAGCTCGGCGGCATCCACAATGCCATTGACGGCGAAGGCGGCGCCGTCCACGCTCAGCGTCGGCTGCGTGGCCGGATCGGCATCCACGAACAGCGTCGAGGTCTGCACGGTCTGGTTGCCCTGCGCATCGGTCACGGTAATGGTGAGCGGATTCTGCCCGTTGGGCAGCGTCGCCAAATCGGTTTCCGGGATCTGCAAGGTCCAGCGTCCGTTCACGGCGACCAGCGTGCGGTAGAATCTGCCGTTCAGCTCAGCCTGTACGCTGTCGCCATACTGTCCACTGCCGCTCAGGATCAGCGGCTGGGTCAGTTCGCTGCTGTTCAGCGTGCCGTCGCCGCCGACCGGATCGACGGTCGCAGGCGGCGGCGTCGTGTCGACGGTTAACGGAATCTGCTGCGTGCTGCTGTTGCCTGCCGCATCGCTGACGGTCACGTTGATGGGGTTGCTGCCGTTATTCAGTGCGGCAAGGTCGCTGGCGGGCACTTCAACCGACCAGTTGCCGGTGCTGTCGACGGTGGTGCTATAGCTGACGCCGTTCAGCTCGACGTTGACGTTATCGCCGTCGCTGCCGGTGCCGCTCAGGATCAGCGGCGCGCTCTGTTCGCTGGCGTTCAGCGTCCCGTCGCCGGCTGGCGTATTCACGCTAAAGTCCGGCGCCGTGGCGTCGACTGTCAGCGGATAAGCGCTGGTAACCTCATTGCCGCCCGGCGAGGTGACGGTGACGTTCAGATCGTAGCGCCCGTCGTTCAGCGCCTGCAAATCCGCAGCGGGAATCGTGGCGCTCCAGCTGCCATCTGCCGCCACAACGGCGGAATAGGTCGTGCCGCCCAACTCAAGCGCTACCGTACTGCCGGGCGCGACGCTGCCGGTAATGGCGAGATCGTTCTGCGCCTCGTCGGCGCTGATGAGGTTATCGCCCGCTACCGGATTCACGACAAGGGTCGGCGCGGCGCTATCCACCAGCACCGTTGCCGTGGCGCTGTTGCTGTTGCCCGCCGCATCGCTGCTGATCACCGTCAGGATGTTGTTGCCCTGGGCGAGCGCCTGCAGCGCGCTGGGGGGAAGATCGACGCTCCAGTTGCCCTGGTCGTCGACAGTCGCTGCATAGCTGACGTTGCCGATCACCACCTGCACGCCCTGTCCGGCGCCGGTCAGGTTGGTATTGCCGCTCAGGGTCTGAACGCTGGCGGCTTCGGCGCTGTCCAGCACGCCGTCGCCGAAGGGCGTTTCAATCGTCGGCATCGGCAGCGGCGCGGTCGCTACGTTCAGCGTCTGCGTAATTTCAACGCCGGGCGCGGTAACGGTCAGCGTCTGGTCGCCCTGAGCGAGCGCGCCGAGATCGGCGGTCGGGATAGTGAGCGTCCAGCTGCCGCCCTCTTGCGTCAGGGCGGTATAGGTGATGCCGTTAAGTACTACGTTGACCTGCGTTCCGGTCGGCAGGTTGGCCGAACTGCCGTTAATCGTCAGGTCCACCGCCGCCTCAAGGGCGTTCAGCGTGCCGTCGCCGGCGATCGGCGAAACGGCCAGCAGAGGATCGAGGGTCTCCAGGACGGTATAGGTGCCTGTCACCGGCCCCGCCGTGTTGCCCGCCACATCGGCAACGGTCACGGTATAGCTTTGCGTGCCGGTAAGCCCGGACAGCGCGCCCGCTGGCAGCGTCACGCTCCAGCCGCCGCCTGGCTGCACCACGCCGTCATAGCTGGAGCCGTTAATGCTAACGGTAACCGTCTGGCCGGGCGTGACGTTGGTAGTGGTGCCGGTGACCTGCAGATCACTGAGTTGTTCGGCGCGATCCAGCACGCCGTCGCCAGCAAAGGGATCAAGGGTCAGCGTCGGCAACGCATTCGCCGCCACCGTCACGTCGGAAACGCTGGTGGTCGCATTGCCTGCGCTGTCGGTCACGGTGACGGTCACCGGATAGATGCCGTCATCCAGGGCGCCTACGGTGGCGGCCGGAACGGTAACGCTCCAGTTGCCGTTTTCATCGACGGTTGCGGAATAAGTCGCATCGGCGAAACCGACCGAGACCTCATTGCCCGGCGTGCCGCCGCTGCCGCTCAGCACCAGATCCTGGCCGCTCTCGGTATTGTTGATATAACCGTCGCTGGCGGGCTGGGTAATGGTCACTACCGGCGGCGTGGTGTTGAACACCAGCGTATCTTCGCCATTATTGCTGCTGATATTGCCTTGCGGATCGGTAGCGGTAATGGTGACCGGCAGCGGCTGGTCGCCTGAGGGGATCAGCGCGAGATCGCTGACCGGAATGGAGACGCTCCAGTCGCCGTTGCCGTCGACGGTGGCGGTATAGGTCTGTCCGTTCAGGCTGACGCTGATGGTATCGCCTGCGGTTCCGCTGCCGGTTATCGCCAGCGGCTGCGAGGCTTCAGCGGCGTTGATCACCCCATCGCCGCCCAGCGGATCGATTTGCAACGTCGGCGTCGCCGCCACGACGTTGAGATTGCTCTCCTGGCTGGCGCTGTTGCCGACGGCGTCGGTGACCGTCACGGTAACCGGGTTATTGCCTGCGGGCAGGTCGCCCAGCACGCTGACGGGCACGGCGATGGTCCACTGCCCGTTATCGGCCACGACGCCGTTATAGGTTTCGCCGTTCAGCGTCGCGGTCACGGTATCGCCCGGCGAGCCGCTGCCGCTCAGGATCAGCGGCTGGCTGAGATCGGTGTTGGTCAGCACGCCGTCGCCGCCGGGGGCGTTCACCGCCAGCGGCGGCAGTTGGGTATCGACGGCGAGCGTCTGCGAGCTGGTGACGACGTTGCCCGCCGCATCGCTGCTGGTGATGCTCACCGCATAGGCGCTGCCGTCGGCGAGGTCGGCCAGGGCGGCGGCAGGCACCGTGACGCTCCAGTTGCCGTTGTCGTCCGCCGTGGCGCTGTAGTTCTGATTATTCAGGGTGACGGTCACCAGCCCGCCGGGCGCGGCGGTGCCGGAGACAGCGAGATCACTGCCCGCTTCCACGCTGTTGAGCACGTTATCGCCAGCGATCGGGTTAACGGTCAGCGCCGGCGTCTGGGTGTCGACGGTAAAGTTTTGCGTCTGGCTGCTGCTATTGCCCGCCGCGTCCGTCACTGTCACCGTCAGGCTGTTCGGCCCCTGCGGCAGCAGCTGAAGCGCGCTGGCGGGCAGATCGAGACTCCAGCTGCCGTCCGGGTTGACGGCGGCGCTGTAGGTCTGCCCGTTCAGCGTGACCTGCACCTGTTGATTGTCGCCTACAACGCCGGTGTTGCCACTCAGCGTTTGTCCGCCAGCGACCTCGCCGCCATTCAGCACGCCATCCCCGAACGGCGTATCGGTTGACGCCGAGGGCAGCGTATTGACTGCCACGATCAGCGATGCGCTGTCGGCCAGCACGTTGCCGCTGCTGTCGATCACGCTGACGGTCAGCGTCTGCGTGCCGTCGGCGATGCCCGCCAGCGCGGCGGAGGGAATAGTGATGTTCCAGCTGCCGTCGGCATTCACCGTGCCGCTGTAGTTATTGCCGTTAAAGTTAAGGCTGACGAGGGTTCCCTGCGCCACGCCGAAGGTGCGGCCGCTGACGGCAAGATCCGCCGTCGCTTCCTGCGCGTTCAGGTAGCCGTCGCCGCTTAGCGGTTCGACGATGGCGATCAGGCCAGGTTCGCCCACCGCGGGTTCCACGATGAAGCTATGGCTGGCGCTGGCGCTTAGGCCCGCCGCGTTGCTGACGCTGACGCTGAAGGTCGCGGTTCCGGCCGCCAGCGCCGCCAGCGCGTCGGCAGGCACGCTGACGCTCCAGCTGCCGTCCGCGCC